>CAIMOX010000018.1 GCA_903843225.1 uncultured Actinomycetes bacterium
AGGGTATTCACAGATGAGAGTGATGGTTGCGCACTTACTGCTGAGTTGTGTGCTGCTTCTGCACGAGCTGTGGGAACTTCTGCAATTTTGGCAAAGGCATCAACCATTGTGAGCGGCAAAATATTTAATCCAAAGAGCTCTTTTAACTTAGGTCCATCAAAGGTGCATGGAGTAAATCCATTGGGTGCTTCACCGATTGTTCCAATGCGCTTTCCTGAAAGCCTTGCAAGCGCAGCTTTTGTCTCTCCAAGATCTGCAAGCGGACCAGTAATAGATGCTGGCGCAGATGCAGCAGGAAGGTTTCCTGCGAGCGCAGCAGCAAGCTTTGTACGCACTTGTGCTTCATCTGCATTTCCATGAAGATGTCTAAAAGTTTGTCCGGCACTCATCAACGCATGAGCCGCAAGATTTGCTCCGCACATTGAGTTAAGTTTCAAGCGATCGCCAACTTCACCAGGTTCGCGCATTGACCAGAGAAGAACTGGGCCAGGGACTTTGCCGAGCAGCTCAACAGCTGGAGATGCATCCGAGAATGAAGCCATGAAGAGTATGTAGAGATCACCTGCGGGAATGACTGCAGCAGCGACATCTTCGGGAGTCATCACAAGCTCTGCTGGTCCGACCACTTCTGCACCAAGATCTGCCAGGAGAGCCCTCGCTGCATCGAAATTAGCCTGAGCGCAACCTAAATCAAAGGTCGGGCGCGCAAGCGCAACCATTACAACTTTTGACATACAACTCCCAGTGGTCTGACCTCTTGGGGATGAGAGTGGCATCTCGCTGCGCCGTGGTCAAGAGGCGCGCCAGATCTTTATCAGGCCGTTATAAAGGGCTTGAAGGGTCTAGATGGTCAGGATCCCCGGACGCGAGCGCCCGCTGACCGAGATTGATGGCCAAGATGAGTCGTTGGTGAGGAGTTCGATGCCAGAGGCAGTTGTTATCAACGTATCTTCGACCTTCCAGCCCTTGCCTGTTGGGTTCCATGCGATGGGTTGGTTCAGGGCAATCGGTCTTGTTACCCCGAGATTTGATGGCCAATCGCGGGGCAGGTAGCCAGTCGGTCCGCCTTGGTGGTGTTTATGCCACTCATCTTTGTCAAAGCCATTCTCACCGTAGGCAAGCGATGCTGCCTTCACTGGATCGGCAAATGATGCGCCAACAAGAGTTGCGTCAAGCATGGCAGCTTCAACCTTCAAGAGGGATTGATATTCGACAAGGCCAGCGCCAATCGGTCCGAAGTGAACTATCCGAGTTACTGATGCAATCAACCCTTTTCGCTTTGCACAGATAGATGCAACAACGCGGTTTCCGACGAGATCAGTGGTCGGCAATGGGTGACGCATCAATGGGGCGCGTTTTGCGCCGGCAACTCCCAGAAATGCAGTCTCTAGATCTGCTTGCCAGAGAGCATCTGTAATTTTCCCTGCAACATCAATTTCACGATCGCCGCTGACAATTGCACGCATCGCTTTGCCAAGAGCTACGGCTGAATCACTACAGACTAAACGCAATCTTTCACAATCTTCTTTGACTAATGATTGACGAAGAATCTCAATCTCGGTTCCAAGATCAACTCTGCCAGCACCCGCTTGATCGCTTCCAATTTTTTCTCCAGTTGGAAGCTCTGGATCTCGTCCTTCCCACCAGGCAACAGTTCTAACGTCAATCCCACCAGATAGCTCTTCTGCAATCAAACGTGGGGCTTCAATGACGTTTGTGACTGCATAGACGGTGGTTGGAGTAATTACTACATCTAAACAAGCGGCATCAATAGTTGTGGGCACATGAACTCTGCCACCTATAAACCAAGCCAGGTTGGGGTTTCGACGCAAGACGATTGCATCAAGTGATCTCTCGCCCAAAAGGTTTCGAATCTTTCCTAAACGCTCTTCATAACCTGACATCGGGGTACCTCTCAACGACTTTGGTCCAGTGTGGCGGAAGTGAATCGTATTGCTCAACCGCGAGTACTGCCCAGGCCGACTGGCCCTCCCGGTAGCTAGCCGCTACGGGGAGGGCGCGCATAAAGTAAGACTAGATCGTTGGATCCGTTACTTCAACATATTCTTCTTCGGTGAGGTAGGCAAGACCATCAAGATCATCGTCACCAGCAGTAAGGAGTGCAACGATAATGATCGCGATGACAGCGCCAAGAACTTCGGCGCCGATAAATGCGAGTCCTGATTTGAAGTCGATTCCTGCACCACTATTGGTCCACATGCGACCAAACACTGCAGCTGGGTTAGCGAATGCGGTTGAGGCTGTGAAGAGCGTTGCTCCACCGATCCATGCTGGGAGTGCGATTGGTGCAAGGTGATCGTTGTACTGGTGGATCAAGAGCTGAAGGATCAAGACGAGTCCAGCTGTTGCCAAGATTTCAGCAACATAGAGGTTCATGCCCTTGTGAGCGATAGTTGAATGTGAGACGAGATGTTGTTTGAACATGTAGTTTGCAAGGACTACGCCAGCAAAAGCTCCTGCGAGCTGAGCTGCGATAAATGCAAAGAGTTCTGAGATATCAAGGCGCTTAGAGATGAACTCCGCGAAAGTGATTACTGGGTTGAAGTAACCAGCGCTGATCGAGCCAAAGACAAAGATCACGCAACCAAGCGCGAGCATCGTTCCAAAGGCGTTGATGAAGAGGCCAAGTAGGGCATCCTGGGTCAAGAATGAACCCATGAAGGATGAGCCGACTACTGCGACCAAAAGGAAGGCAGTTCCGAGGAACTCTGATAGCGATTTTTGAAGTAAGTATGTCATGACCTAATTATGAAGGGCTCCTCGGTGAAATCACCCTAGTCACGCGTCGCTACAAGGCGGCGTGTTGAGGAAATCCAAGAATTCACCCGTTTTTCACATGCGAAGCTGGTGGCTTGCTTCGGTGTGAACGCTTCGGCAGAATTGAGATATGGATTTACAGAAGGTCATTCTCTATTACGCCTTCACCCCAATCCGCGACCCCCAAGCTCTTCAACTCTGGCAGCGGACCCTCGCAGAAAGCCTTGGAATTAAGGGAAGAGTCTTAATCTCCGAGCACGGCATCAACGGCACCCTCGGCGGAGATATGACGGCGTTGAAACGATATGTCAAAGAGACAAAGCGCCATCCAGGCTTTCGAAAGATCGATTTCAAATGGTCAGAAGGCACTGGCAATGAATTTCCTCGCTTGAGTGTAAAGGTGCGTCCCGAGCTCGTCGCCTTCGGCAACCCCGATGAGATCGCGGTTGATGAAAATGGCGTAATCGGTGGTGGCATCCATCTCAAACCTTTTGAGGTCAATAAGTTAGTGGAAGAGCGCGGTGAAGAGGTCGTCTTCTTCGATGGCCGAAATTCATTTGAGGCGAAGGTGGGTAAATTTAAGAATGCCATCGTCCCTGATGTAGCTACAACCCGTGACTTCGTCCAAGAGATCGAAAGTGGAAAGTACGACCACTTGAAAGATAAACCAATCGTCACGTATTGCACCGGCGGTATCCGCTGCGAAGTCCTCTCAGTTGTAATGAAGAACCGTGGTTTCAATGAGGTCTATCAGATTGATGGTGGGATTGTCCGATACGGTAATAAATATGGGAACGATGGTCTTTGGGAGGGCTCGCTCTACACCTTTGATGATCGATTGACTATCGACTTTGCAGAAAACCCATCACTCATCGGCGAATGTGATAATTGCAAGGCTCCAACTCGTCAATTTTATAATTGCAGTATCCCTTCCTGTCACGGGCTCGCGCTTTTGTGCGATGCGTGCGGCAAGGATGCCTTGACCCGTGCATGCACTCATGATCAAATCAGAACTTATGATCATGAAATGAGTGGCTGATGGATCGAAACGGTGAGCCCATCTCGGCCCGCCAGAAAATTTTTGAACGGATCTTCGCCTCAAGCGTTGTTCTTTATACCTTTGTTGCGACGTATATCGTCGGGAAGACGCTGACAAAATATGGTGCGCATTGGTACATCTTTTTCATCATTGATCTACCGACTTCATGGTTCTATGGGATTGCTACCTCGCGATTGGTGATGGCCATAGTAAAGAGGCGCTTCAACGAGATCAGTAAATGGGGTTGGATCGCTGCAATTAACTTTGCGCTCCCCCAGATTTATATACTGTATTACGCTCACCATGCCTCACGGCGAACCTTGCTCATCTTTGCGCTCATCGTCGCTGCTCTCGCCACTTCTTCGATTTACACCCTCTTCGGGCAGATCAAGAAGAGTCGAAAGAACGGTTAAGGGGCCTCGAGAGCTGTATCGTTAGAACCATGAAAATTACTTATCAAATCCTTCTCGGCCTACACGTTCTCACCGTTCTAGCCCTCATCGGATTGCTTATCGCACAAGGTCGCAAGGCAGTTAAGAAGATTCCTAATGGCTTCACTCACCTCGGGCTTACAGCGATGGTCTTAGGAATCGCAATGATTGTGTTAAATGCGATCCGCCACAACCACGATAAGGCCATCGCACTACTAGGTCACGCCAAGTTCGGAATAAAGTTTTTGATTCTTACGGTAATTCTTGCCATTGCATACCGTTACGCAAAGAAGCCGTCGATCACCAATCAGACATGGATGCTGATGCTCGGCCTATCGCTGGTAAATCTCGTTATCGCTGGAGCTTGGAAGTAATTACTTCTTAGGGCGGTAAGAGCTTGCACCTTTAGCCAGCACTAGCATCAGCACTAAGGCGCCGCCGGCCAGTATCAAGAAGAAGAGTGAACGCATTTAAATAGAGTAGTCCTTTGATGTGAACTTTGCACTCAAGTCCTTCACAATCGTGGCATTCGTCGGGACGGTTGCGCCATCATGAACTGTTATATCACCAATAATTCTCGCCCCAGCACCAAGAATCACCTGATTTCCAATAGTTGGGTGACGCTTTCCTTTACTGAATCCACGGGCTCCAAGTGTTACATCGTGATACATCAAGACATCATCGCCGATGACCGAAGTCTCACCGATCACTACTCCCATTCCGTGATCGATAAAGAATCGTCGACCGATGATCGCCGCTGGATGAATTTCGATGCCTGTCATGCGACGCACCCAAGACATATGAACCCGAGCGGCAAGTTTGAGATTATGACGCCACAAAAAGTTTGCCCATCGATATCCCCATACGGCATGTACACCTGGATAGACGAGAAAAACTTCTAACTTAGAGCGAGCTGCTGGGTCACGGGTGATTGCATTGCCGAGATCCTCGCGAAAATGAAAGAGTGACACTATGGGTATCAATTAATCCATGAGGTCAGCGTAGAGAACTGTGGATAGATAGCGCTCACCAAATGAGGCGAGCAGTACGACAATGTTCTTGCCTTCATTCTCTGCTCGGCTTGCAACGGTATGAGCTGCCCAGAGCGCTGCACCAGATGAGATGCCTGCGAGGATTCCCTCTTCGCGCGCCGCACGCCGAGCGAAAGCCAACGTATCGTCATTGGACGCATCGAGGACTTCATCGTAAACATTGCGATCTAGGATCTCAGGAATGAAGTTCGCACCAATTCCTTGAATCGGATGCGGACCCGCTTTGCCACCATTTAATAGTGGTGAGGCAGCTGGTTCGACTGCAATAATTTGAATTTTGGGATTCAACTCTTTGAGACGAGAACCAACACCTGTGACGGTTCCACCGGTTCCGACTCCTGCGATAAAAATATCAACCTGTCCATCAGTATCTCGCCAGATCTCTTCCGCGGTCGTCTCTCTGTGGATCGCTGGATTAGCAACGTTAGCAAATTGGCGAACCAGAACTGTCCCTGGTTCTTTACCTAATTCTTCTGCCTTCGTGACGGAACCGTTCATGCCTTCAGCGGCAGGAGTAAGAACTAACTCGGCCCCAAATGCGCGAAGTAAGGCGCGACGCTCTTTCGACATCGATTCTGGCATCGTCAAAATCACCTTGTAGCCGCGAGCAGCACCGACCATTGCGAGTGCGATTCCAGTATTACCTGAGGTGGCTTCAATAATCGTTCCGCCAGGTTTTAGCTGCCCACTTTTCTCAGCCGCATCAACCATCGCTATACCAATGCGATCTTTAACTGTGCTTGTTGGATTATAGAATTCAAGCTTTGCAAAGACATTGGCCTTTGCGCCATCCATTATTCGATTGATCTTTACAAGTGGAGTATTTCCGACGGCTTCAGTGATATTTGAGAAAAAGGTCATAGCAAAAGAGTAGAGATATTTAGATCAATGTGCGAATTGCAACATCTTTGCAATAGAAGAACCAGTTGCAAACTTCTTGCATAAGCTATTCAGATAATTGTTGGGCAAAAAAATTAATCGTCCGTGCCCATGCAAGTTTTGCTGCATCGACGCTAAAAACTTCGGGGCGATCGTTATTAAAGAATGCATGTGAAGTTCCGGCGTAGTCGAAGGCAACCGCTTTGCCGCCAGCAGTATTTATCTCACGCAGGGCCTCTTGAATTCCAGGAGCAGCCGATGTGCCATCACCTTCTGCGCAATGAATCAGGCACTCTTTCCCTGAGTAGTGACTCCACACTGGTGCATGGCGCTCCCATGATGATCCAGGGTAGAAACCAACAGTTGCAGTGATCTGATCAGTGAGTGTGGCCGACCA
>CAIMOX010000019.1 GCA_903843225.1 uncultured Actinomycetes bacterium
CACTACGCCACGAATATAGAGCGCAGTTGCAAGGAGCAAGAACCCCAAGAAGACCCCATCTGGAACATAGGCCGAGAGAATTCGAAGCGCAGTTGGTGCAGATGGCATCGTGAGGCCGGTGAGTGAGGCGACTGGATCAACTGCCGAAGCTGCGTAGCGAGGATTAACTGGCGGTTGTGAGGTCGACAACCATGCTCCCAAAGCAACAGTAATCACCATGATAAGCGATTCATTAATGAGTAATGAGTAACTCTTAAGCGCACTCCCGCGAGCAACGAGAGTCTTGCGATGAAGAACGCCAAAGCCAATCAAGATTGCGGTGAGGCCGATCTTGAGCGCGATGATCAGGCCATAGAGCGAGGCCCAGCCAGCGAGGAAATCTAAGCGAGTCCAGGCATTGGCGACACCGCTGATTGTGACAATTACTGCGCACCAGAGTGCGATAGCGCTAAAGCGTGAGAGTGAAGCTGTGCGCTCGTCAGGTGCGATCACAATCAGACCAATAACGCCGCCGACCCAGATCGCAATAAAGAGAACGTGAAAGAGGAGTGAGCCAATCGCTGCGCCATGATTGGTGGCGCTGCTGGCATGGCTATTAAAGACCGGTGTAATCAAGGAGATGATCGAGAAGACGAGTGCCCAATAGATGCCGCCAACTTTCTTGGCGCGCTGCAAGAAGATCAGAACCCCAAGGCCAGCCACTAACTGGATCAAGTAATCGCGGCCAACAGAGGTCTGTGTGAGAAAGGATCGAAGCGGTGTCGCATCAAAGGCATCAAGTAAGGAGCCACCGAGCAGATTTGCCAACTCGGTAAACGCCCCACCAACAATCGTTACGAGCGTAACGAAGGTTGCTAAGTGGGCCAGCTTCTTCACTCGAAGACCTTCGCGAGTTAGTCGGCCACGCTCTTCACGGATAAAGAAGGCGATCGCAAAGATCAACCCAAAGGCGGTAATCGCTGCGATGAGATAGAGCGCTTTCGTGATCGAGAGGAGAGCTGAAACAACCGGATTGTTGGCAAAGGTATGGAGCTCAGCGAGAAATCGCACTAACTATTCCTTCTCTGCCTTCTTGGTTGCTGGTGTCTTCTTGCGTGAGCGAGCCTTACGTTTATCTGCTTGACGCTCGCGCAGAAGCATCCGTGCGTACCAAATAAGGAAGAGTCCAACAAAGATGGCAAAGACCATCAAGATAATCACGAAGATATCGGCGGTGTGGGTGGATTTATTTGTTACTGGCGCAGTGGTTGTGGCGACGGGAGTAGCACTCGGTGAAGCGAGCGCAGCTGGTGCGTTAAAGAGGAATGTGTACGAACCAGTCAGCGGTGCATCGCTTGTCGAAATTAATGTGTAGGTCACAGTGTAGACACCAGCCGCGATCAGTGGCTTGAGGCCAATCACCGCAGTTGAATCACTAACAGTGATTGAGCCATCATCAACTCGAAGCCCGGATGGATCTGTAACAGAGAGCGTTGTTCCTTGATCGGTGAGTGCAGATGTTCCGGTCACTGAAACGGCATTGGGAGCGCTCGCAAGAACTGCGCCAGAGGCTGGCGAGGAGGAGGTGAGGGTATTGGCCATGGCTTGCGATGGGGCGATGGTTGGGGCGATAAGCAGGATAACTCCGATGAGGCCAGTGATCGATACCTTCTTCATATTCACAACTTTACTCCCCTGGGTCGCTTACGCGAGCTCTCCGATTAGAAGTAATCCGATCCTCACTTTAGACTTAAGCCATGCCTACCTACGAATATGCCTGCACCGCATGCGGCCACGAGTTCGAGGTATTCCAATCCTTCTCTGACGAGGCCATCTCCATCTGCCCGCAGTGCAAGGGTGAGGTCCGTAAGGTCTATAACAATGTAGGAGTTGTCTTCAAAGGTTCTGGCTTTTATAAGACCGATTCACGGTCGAACGCACCAACTGCCACGCCATCAAATCCACCAACGTCAGCTACCAAGCCTATAGTGGATTAGCCACTAGTTGATTAACCGTGATGTGGGGGTTTATCTCCACGGATCTCGGCATCGCGCGCATCTTCAGCTGCGATCTCTGATGGATCTTTAATCTCATCATCGCTGGTCTTGTAGGGAATGTTCTTCTCCATAGTGTGACGACCCTCCCATCTGCGCTAGATCTGAACCTTTATTGGCACCAGATATTCTTAGGGTACTAGCCATTCGGCGGAGATTCACCCAAACCCTGATTGAGGAACCATGTTCGAGAAGCTTGGCCACGCTGTGGTCCACCGCCGTAAATCAGTCCTCGCCCTCTTTATCGTTGCGCTTATTGGGCTCGGAGTTCTCGCAGGTCTTGCGGTGCCTCGCCTCTCAGGGGGTGGATATTCAAATCCGAACAGCGACTCAGCAAAGGCGACGAGCTACTTAATCAATACCTTCCACACGAAAGATCCAGCAGTGATCATTGAGGTGAAATCTTCAACATCGATTACTGATCCTGCGGTTGTCGCATCAGCTATGGCACTGGAGAAGTCCGTCAGCGGCGAGAAAGGTGTCTTAAAGACGCTCTCATATTGGAGCGCAGGTGGCGTACCAACACTTGCGAGTAAAGATCAGAAGGCGGCCTATCTCTTCGTCTATTCAACTGAGAATGATCCAACAAATGCTAAGCCGCTCGGCAAGCTGATTGAATCAAAGTATGACGGTACCTTCCAGGGGCTACATATCTACGTCAATGGCGTTGCGGCTTTTAGCTCCGCACTCTCAGATAAAATCTCGAAAGATCTTGCCCTCGCTGAAGGTATCTCAGTCCCATTAATCTTCTTGCTCTTGCTCTTTGTTTTCGGTGGCCTTATTGCAAGTGCTACTCCGCTGATTGTCGGTGTGAGCGCCATCATCGGTTCACTTGCCATCATCTACTTAGTATCACTTGCCACCGGCGTGAGTATCTTCGCTCTTAATTTGATAACGGGCATGGGCCTTGGGCTAGGTATCGACTACGCACTATTGATGGTCAATCGCTTCCGCGAAGAGCTACATCACGGAAAAGATGTCGAGAGCGCCGTCATGAACACAGTCAAGAGCGCCGGTAAGACGGTCTTCTTCTCGGGCCTTACAGTCTTTATTACTCTTGCCGCTCTCACCTTCTTCCCGCTCATGTTCCTTAAGTCGTTTGGATACGCAGGTATGGCTGTAGTCGCAATGGCGGTCCTCGCCGCACTCGTGCCATTTCCAGCAATTCTGGCGCTCATGGCTACTCGTATTGACTCCTTTGTCGTACGCAAGAGTGCAATTACCCCAAAATCCGATGGTCGCTGGGCACAAACGGCGCGCTTTGTAATGCGTCGCCCGGTCGCTGTCGTAGTGCTGACGCTCACTCTCTTGACGGTGATCGCATCACCGATTCGCAATATCGTCTTCTCGCAAGCTGATCAGCGGGTGATGCCTGCATCTTCACCAATCGCAATTGCTAATGCAATGGCAAGCGCAGATTTCCCAGGGCAAGAAGGTAACCCGGTGGAGTTTGTGATTCCGAATGGCACATCTATGGAGAGTGAGCTCGCTGCCTACGAAGCCAAAGTTGCGACCATCACTGGCATTGTGAGAGTTACGCCGGAGCAAGTTGCCGGCGCCACCGTGCGTTTCACAGCTGTACATTCAATGAGTCCGCGCACCAACCAAGCACAGGCAATGATCAAAGCAATCCGTGCGCTCAAAGCCCCAACAGGGACCCTTGTTGGTGGCATCGCTGCAGATTATTCAGATACTCAAGCTGGAATCGCCAAGACCCTCCCTTGGGCCTTTGGTTGGATTGCGCTTGGCGTTCTCATACTTCTCTTCCTCTTCACGGGATCGATCATTCTTCCGCTCAAGGCAATTGTTCTCAATGTCCTCTCACTCGCCGCAATGATGGGTGCGCTGAGTTGGATCTTTATCGACGGCCACCTGACCTGGCTTGTTGGATCTTTCACTAACACTCACACGATTGATACCTCTATGGTGATCTTGATTTCGGTCGTGACCTTTGGATTGTCGATGGACTATGAAGTCTTCCTACTCTCTCGAATTAAGGAAGAACATGATGCCGGGATGCACAATGAAGATGCGGTCGCGACTGGACTGCAGCGATCAGCGCGCATTATTACGGCAGCTGCACTCTTGCTTGCAATCGCCTTCGCAGCCTTCGTGACGAGCGGTGTCACCAATATCAAGACCCTCGGTTTTGGTGTTGCCTTCGCAGTCTTGCTCGATGCAACTATCGTCCGCGGACTCCTGGTCCCCGCCTTGATGCGACTCTTCGGTGAGCGCAACTGGTGGGCACCGCAGTGGATGAAGCGATTTAGCGTCGATCACTAGTCCTAGTTAATTGCCAGTAACTGCTGTTGCGCTTTAGGCTCGTACTATGGATTTGATCATCACCCTGCAGTGCCAAGACCAACCTGGAATCGTGCATGCGATGACGAGCGCGGTGTTAGCCTGCCAGGGCAATATCATTGAGAATCAACAGTTCACTGATCCGACCACTAACACTTTTGTGATGCGCACTCGGATCGAGACCGCGCAATCTATGGATGCGGCCCGGAGCGCTATTACGGCGGGATTGATTCACCTCGGCCCGGCGCTTACCTTTCGTGCAACCGCGGATCAAAAACGCACACTGATCATGGCTACTACTGAGAGTCACTGCCTTCGCGATCTTCTCTATCTACATGAACTCGGGGAGATGCCAATTGAGATCGTAGGTGTGGTCTCTAACCGCGAGTCGCTTCGGTCACTCGTGCAATCGCATGGTCTGAACTTTATCTATCTTCCGATTGAATCACTTGGTAAAGAAGCTGCTGAGGAAAAAGTTTTAGAAATTGTAAAAAATGAAGGTGTTGAATTTGTTGTACTCGCTCGTTATATGCAGATTCTCTCGGAGCGCTTCTGCTCTGCGCTCAATGGTCGAATCATCAATATCCATCA
>CAIMOX010000020.1 GCA_903843225.1 uncultured Actinomycetes bacterium
AATAGGTAAGAGAGTGCATCAGAAAATGAAGCTTCATCTTCCACGACAAGGATCTTCGTCATTATTGCGCCTCCACGGCTTTGAGCGTCGGTTGGTTATCTTGTTGGGTAAGCGGGAATCGAATAGTAAATGTGCTGCCAGCGCCTTCGACTGACCAGACCGAGACATCTCCGCCATGGTTGGTAGCAACATGCTTCACAATTGATAGGCCAAGTCCGGTGCCACCAGTTGCGCGAGAACGCGCTGCATCGACGCGATAGAAACGTTCAAAGATTCGCTCAAGTGAGCTCTCTGGGATTCCGATCCCTTGGTCAGAGACTGAGAGTTCGGCGATTGCATCAGAAACTCTCAGAGCGACTGCTACTCGGGTACCTACAGGGCTGTAGTTGATCGCATTCTCGATCAGGTTATGGATCGCCATGATTACTTGTTCGCGGCTGCCGGTGATCTCGACGCGATCTGGAAGACTCAAGACAACATCGATCTTTCGAGTCTCTGACGATAGCGAGGTCTGCTCAGCAGCTTCTTTTGTTGCAGCAACAAGATCCACAATCTCACCACTCTTCAATGGATCGCCATCTTGTAGTCGTGAGAGATCAATAATCTCTTGTACTAAATCAGTAAGTCGATGAGCTTCGGTCTGCATCCGGTTTGCGAATCGAGTGATCGCATCTGGGTCATCTGCGGCGCCGAGAACGGCTTCTGACAAGATTGATAGCGCTCCAATCGGGGTCTTTAACTCATGAGAGATGTTTGCAACGAAGTCACGACGGATCGCATCGAGGCGGCGCATTTCGGAATCATCAAAGATTAAAATTGCGATCAAGCCTTCGTCACCGATGGGTGCCACTCGAACTAAGAGATCATGGGTACCGTCACCGATAGGACCACGTGGCAGCTCAAGTGTCGCCTCTTGCTGCAATCCAGAACGCCTAACTGCACGAGCGAGTGTGAGTAAAGATTTATTTAATAAGAAATGATCGCGCGTTAAGTTGTAACTTGCGATACCAGGAGATGAATAAATAATGGATTCTCCGGGTGCGAGAATGAGCGATTCCGCATCGACGCTTCCGAGTAGATCAATAATCGCTGACGGCAGTAGTTCCCCGCCGGTAACCCCGCTCTTCTGGGGTTCCTCACGCCGAACTCGACTTAGCCACGCCATGAGGCAATCGTAGGAGTCAGAGCCCAGCGACCCATACCTAAAGGTCGTTTTAGGGGGTGAAAACCCAAATCTTTACCTTTTATTCAAGGCATGTTCATAGATGAATCGGGAGTCAGCCCCTACGCCCACTACCCTTTCCACATGCGTGACATATTCCATGATGAGCTTGATGCGATCAACGAGACCCTCCTCAAGATGTCTGGGCTCGTGCGCGAAGCCCTTGCTGACGCCACAAAGGCGCTCTTAGGAGCAGACCTCCAGCTCGCCGAAAAGGTGATTGCAGCTGATCAAACGATTGACGATATGCAGCATGACCTTGATAATCGCACCATCAACCT
>CAIMOX010000021.1 GCA_903843225.1 uncultured Actinomycetes bacterium
ATCCGGCTTATAGGGCGACTCTTCTTATTAATATGCAAGCCTCGCATGAAACTATGCGAGGTACGCATAACTTTTATGTCGAAGTCTTTGCAAGAGTTAGAGTGATTTAAGGTTTATTTAAGGGCAAATCTGCGGGCAAGCGGGCAAATCTGCGGGCAGGTTTCACTGCATAAAAGTGGCGCTCGCTATTTACACTGTGAGTAACTGCGGGGAAAATTAGGTTGTGTCCGAACATGTATTCCGACCCATGCAGGTCAAGGGCAATTCGTACAAGGTCACCGGAAAGAAACCCTTTACTCCCGATGGCGTAATAAAGCCCTCAACTCTGGAAATCGTCACTCGGTTCGCTTTTGACATGACCTTTGGATCCAAGGGTCAGCACCGAGATCATCGAACTCGTGGCCTCTGCCAATCTCACCGTTGAAGTTGTTTCGCCCGAAAAGCGCGTCTGGTCGGGCGAGGCAACGATGGTTTCAGCACGCACCCTCGAAGGTGACATTGGAATCTTGCCTGACCACGCCCCACTCCTTGGCGTCTTGGTCGATGGCACAGTCTCAATCAAGGCAAGTGATGGCTCGACTCATGATTTCCAGATGAGTGGCGGGTTTATCTCAGTATCAAAAAATCGCGTATCAGTATTAGGGGAGAGCGCTTAACTTAAGCTCTTAGGAGGTGCTACCTCTTCGCTGGGATCATCACGCGCAAGGTAAAGCCTTTATCTACTTCGCTCTCAATCTCTTTCAAGCCATCTAAGATCGAACACCAAGCATCGATGATGACAGAACCTGTGCCAGGCTTTGGATTGTATGCGCCTGGTCCATTATCGGAAATCTCCAGAAGATATGTATCCGAGTCTGACTTTTGAATACAAATTTTTACCTTTGAGGCGGGCCCGTGGGTAATGGCATTGATGATGCCTTGTTCGACGATGCGATAGATACCAAGAGTGAGTTCTTCATCGCACTCTTTCACATCGACATCAATGAGGATCTGATACTCGACGCCTGATTGATATTGCTCGCAGAGAGTTTCGATTGCGCCTTTCAGTCCTTCTGCCTCTAGGTTTGGCGTGAGGAACTGTGAAACAAGTTTGAGATCGATAGCGCGGATCTTCTCTAACCGTGAGATTGCTGGACTCAGTGATTCTTGAACCTCGCCGCCATGAAGAGCGCCGACCTTTTGAAGCTTTACATTTACTAATGTGATCTCAGCTTGCACTCGATCATGGATATAACGTGCAGCTTGATCTCGGATCTCCTCATCAGAATCGATAAGAGTTCGATACTTTCCTTGAAGATCATTATTTAAGGCAGAAGCTCTCGCAAGGAGCTCTTTTAAAGACCGCATGCCATTGTGGGTGAAAGCGATGAGCATGATCGCGAAGAGAAATCTTGAAGTGAAAGTGGGGGGAGTGTCATTTGGGCCCCAAGTCTTAATGAAGCCGATTCTCTCCCTGATATACATATTAAAAAGGTAGATCGCAAAGGAGAAGAAAGACATAACAAAAAAGATTTCGAGAATATATCGTCTGAGCGCAACGGTAGATGATCTTCTCGATAGCTCTGCCAGGCGGAATGACCCAGCGCAGATAAATCCAAGGAGAATATTCAAGAGAATGGATTTCAAGAGAAATTGTGTGCGACCTACGCCGTAGGCGTACGAATATGAGTAAACCCGAGTCTGAGCGCAGTAAAAAAAGACAATGGCAGAGAAGATCAGGGGATAGTTGTAGTCATATGGCCCAAGCCATCGACAGAAACGTTCACGCCTACTTAAAGGCATCAGCTCTTCACAATCTCAAGGTATTTGAGGATCGCTTGGGTTTTCAGATCATCTCCACCGGCAGCATCAGGCAAGAGGACTGAATATGCGCGCGAGAGCTCCTTGCGCACATAGGCGTAGCTAATATCCAATTTCTCTGCGATCTCTTGGATGGTGATTCCCTGAGCGGCTAAGGCAATGATCGAACGCTGACGGGGAGTGAGTGCGAAGTAGAGGTTGGTTTCGTTCTCTGCGCCGGTACTTGCTTGAGAAATGAACTCCTCCCAGTTGCCCTTTCCGCTCGCCGTTTCTTTGAGAACATCGACATAATCTTTTGCGCTCATCTCGCCACTCTTCTCAAAGAATGACCAGCCAGAGCGCATCGCAGGCGGTACGCGGTTTACCATCTTGCGCACATTGAACTGCGAATAGACGACGATGCCGATGTATTCATTGATAGATCTCAGAGCGATACCCAACTCAATTCCATTGAGTCCGCCAGCATCAAGACCAAAATCGATGAGTGCGACATCCGCCTTGCGAACAAGAGCACGATCCAGCGCTTCATCGGCGTTAGAGAATGTGCCAATAAGTTCGATCTCATTTCGAAGGGAGAGTGAATCTCCAAGAAATTGCCGCAGCGCAGGGTCGTTTTCAACATATAAGACCCGAGTGGAGCGCATATCTAACTCTCTCATGAGGGGAAGAATAGTTGTGGGAGATGTGTCACAGTTGTTACTCTATTTTTCAGGGGGCACCCCACTTTGTCACCGAATCACGCCTGAGTGTGACGGATTACTTATGCCAAGTGAAGACGAAAATATTCTTTGCTCATGTTCTATTTCCTACTTGTATCAAGGCGTACCACCTCAAAGATTTCGAAGATTGCCAAAATTTCTCTTGCAGGATCATTGCTGTCACTTATTTTTAGCGTGATACAAATCATTCCAGTAGCACCGGTTCATGCCACTACAACGTTAGAGAGTTATGGATTGAACTATAAGCAGGCTGGATTCTCCTTGAACCCGGGTTTCTCGACGGGATCGACATGGACGATGCAGTCCTGGTTTCGTATCAACAGTTATGGGGGTTCTGGCCAAGCCGACGTGTTCTTTCTTTCAAACGATTACGCCGCGAAAGGTAATTATTCAGCCGGATTAAATGTGTATATTAGTGGAGGCAATACAGTTACGATTGATAACAATTATGTCGCACAACATTCGTTTGTTTGTCCAACATTTTCCTTAAACACTTGGTATCAAATCACCATTGTGAGAGATAGCCAGGATCAAGTCTTTATCAACGGATCACCTTCTTGCGGCAACCCTCAGGCCAAGCTCGGTGGCACAAATGTTTATGAAATAGGCCAAAGATCTGCACCTCAAATGGTCACCGCAAATGCAGATATATCCAGCCTTCGTTTAGATACTGTTGCAAATTTCTCCTCATCTGCAACAAGCGTCACTGTTCCCTCTTGGCCGCTCACGAGTGATGGAAATACTAAGTTTCTGTTAACAACTAATTCAGTTCCGACTCAGGACGGGACGGGAACCCAGACCCTAACCGTGCAAAGATTTAGTGGCTATTCGTCTGGAACTATAAGCGCTTCTCAAATTTATCTCACTAATCAAACAATTAGTTTTGTCACAACTAATTACAATCTAGCATATGGGTCAACTCAACAGCTAAGCGTTCAAGGAACCTCGGGCAGCGGCGCCGTAACCTATAGCGCTGGTTCTTCAAATGCCTGCACCGTGAACTCGAGCACGGGTCTTGTGTCAATTACGGCAGCCAGTGGCACTTGCTCGATTTCAGCCACCATCGCTGCCGATTCGGGATATAGCTCTGCAACAACCGCAACTCCGGTTTCCATCACCGTTTCCAAGGCCAATCAAGCAAATCTAGTAGCATCACAAGTTACATCAACGTCTACGTGGAATGGGACTGCATACACAGCAGTTCCGTCCTTTTCGACTACTGGTGGAACAGATAATGGAGCCGTCACATATTCTGTAACCAGTGGAACTGCTACGAGCTGCACATTGAGTAACTCAACAGCCTCAGCGACCCTTACTGCCTCAACATCGGGGACTTGCACGATTACAGCAACGAAAGCGGCTACCACAAATTACAACTCAGTTACATCCACTTTGGTGTTTACATTTGTAAAAGCAAGTACAACAATAACTTTGGTGAGTTCTGACTCGGCAGTCAAATATGGAACCACGTTTTATGAAACGGCCACAGTTTCGCCAAGTAGCGCAACAGGGACAGTTTTATTCTCTAATAACGGCACTCCCGTCACGGGATGTTCGGCCGCGGTGATTACTTCAGGAGTTGCCACTTGTAGCAGTTGGTTGCCAAGCGTGGGGTCATATTCAAATATCACCGCTGTCTATAGCGGCGACGGTAGCTACAGTTCATCTACATCGAGCGCGACTTCTCTGACAGTTACGGAAGCAGCTCTTTCCATCACAGCTTCTTCGCCAACTGTCACTTATGGGGATGTGATTCCAACGATCACAGCTTCGTACTCTGGGCTTCTAAACGGGGATGCATCAACTGTGGTTACAGGCCAGACATGTTCGACTTTCTATACGAGAACGTCTGAGGTTGGATCCTTTCCTGCGACAAGCTGCAGCGGAGGCACCGCAACAAATTACACGATTTCATACACGGCCGGGTCGGTCACGATCAATAAGGCATCAACGAGCATTTCCCTTTCTCTAGCCAGCGCAACTCCAACCTATGGAACCGTGGATACGATTACAGCAACTGCTTCGATTCCAGGGTCTGTTTCATTCAATGGCGGCGGTAGCGTAATTGCGGGCTGCGAAAATGTTTCCACCACCTCATCTCCTCCGTATTTGGCACAATGCGGTTGGTTTCCTGGCACAGCATCTGCCCCTTACGCCTTATCCGCGACTTTTACACCGACTAATTCGATTGATTACTCAAACGCGAGCTCATCAACAACCACTACGCCTAATTCAATGAGAGCGGCGATCACCGTAACCCCAACGGCCGGTCAATCAAAGGTCTACGGGGCAAACGATCCCGTAATCACCTATACAGTCACTTCGGGTGCGCTGATTGGCTCAGATGTTTTGAGTGGTTCACTTACATACACAGGAACAAATGCAGGCGCTTATCCGATCACTATCGGAACACTGAGCAACCCAAACTACACAATAACGCTGGCGCCAGTGAACTTCACAATTACCCAAGCTACCCAAGCGGCAGTAAGCCTCTCTTCCTTGGGCACTTCCTATAACCCGAGCAACAAAACGGTGGCGCTTACAGGCAGCGGGGGATCGGGCACAGGCTCTTACGCTTATGCACCAGATGCTTCAAACATCACACCAGGTTGCTCGGTCTCTGGTTCCATCCTCACCTACACCACAGCTGGTACCTGCGTGATTGCAGTGACTCGCTCTAGCGATCCTAACTATCTTGCACGCACTGATGCGGTCTCCTTCTCAATCGGCCTTGCTAGCCAGAGCATCACCTTTTCAACACTATCTGCAAAGAGTTATTCGAGTGAGACCTTTACGGTGAGTGCATTATCGTCTGCTTCTCTAACTGTTCTCTTTACATCTGGTTCACCATCTATCTGCACTACATCTGGGAATAATGGAGCAGTAATTACCCTCCTTGGAGTTGGCTCGTGTGTGATCAATGCAAATCAGCCAGGAGATGCCAATACTGCTGCTGCAAGCGCGGTATCCCAGAACTTCACAGTTAATCCACGTGCAATCACAGTGATGGCCGATGCCAAAACAAAGGTATTTGGCTCGGCAGATCCCGCCTTCACATACGCCATCACTTCTGGCTCACTCATATTAGGGGATTCACTTTCAGGTGCTCTCACCCGAGCGGCTGGCACAGATGTCGGTCAATATGCCATCACTCAAGGAACGCTGACGAGTGCAAATAATCCAAAATATACGATTACCTACGTCCAGGATTTCCTCACCATTACGAAAACCACGCCGACTCTCGTGCTTACCTATCCGAATTCGGGAATTGTGATCCTCGCTCCAGGGGTTACCGATACCGCAACAGTGAGCACAAGCTCGAGCAATGGAACACTGAGCTTTGCCACTGGCACCTCGATCTCTATCTGTTCAGTTGATGCATCAACTGGTGTGATCTCCTTTAGTGCCGCTGGTATCTGTCAGGTTATTATGACCAGTGCTGCAACAACAAACTATGTCCAAGCCAGTGATACCGAGACCGTAACGTCAGTTCTGCAGAGTACCTCTCTTGCCGGAATCCCAAGCGGAAATCTCATTCCTATGGGCGGAACTTTCTATGCCAGCCCTGTGCTCACTCAGACCATCACAGCGAGTGTTGGATCCAACGGAGCCTCGGTCTCGATTCCAGCGAATGCATTGCCTAGTACAACAGCTTTATCTATCAACCTACTGACAGACGCCTCATCGCAGCTTGCTCTGATTTCAGGAGCATCAGCATCTGTCCTATCGGTAGTTGTCTCCTGGGTATCTCCAGACGGATCTGTCCCACAAACCTCTGCAGGGAATCCGATCAGCGTCACCCTCACCAATCCTTCAATCAAATCTGGAGCGAAGGTCTATAGCGTCTTTGGCGGCATATCCACACTTGTTGGAACTGCAACCGCAGATGGTTCTGTGACATCGCAGATCACTAGCGATCCAGTTCTTATTGTCGTGAACCCAGTTGTCGTCACTCCACCGCCATCATCTTCTGGTGGAGGTGGAGGTGGCGGTTATGTTGCTCCGGCGCCAGTAGAGAACTCTGCAGCTATCGCAGCGGCTGCAGCCCAAGCGGCCGCCGATGCTGCAGCGAAAATCCTTGCTGACCAAGAGGCTGCTGCTCTTAAGGCAGCCCAAGAGAAGATGGCCGCCGATGCGAAGGCTCTGGCTGATGCAAAGGCAGCCGCTGATGCCGCTGCAGTCAAAGCGGCACAGGATGCGGCAGATGCTTCGGCTAAAGCTGCAGCAGAGTTGCAGGCAGCAAAGGATGCAGCAGCTGCGCAAGCGGCAGCGGCAGCCTCGATCAAGCCGGCAGTGACGCTCTACTCGGTCACTCCAAAGCTCACTTTGAGCGCCTATGACACTGCATATCTGCAGAAATACGTTCGATCACTGAAGAACGGTGCAACCGTCACCTGCGTCGGATATATCTATAAAAAGGGCACCACACTCGCAAAGGCAACTGCCCTTGCAAAGAGCCAAGCAACTGCAGTCTGTGCACTCATTAAGAAGAGCAATAAGACTCTTAAGACAACGATCTCACTTCTGGATTCATCCAAGGCGCCAAAGGCTGCGGTGGGGTCAAAGTGGGTTGCGGTGAGTTATCGGATCGATAGCTTTAAAGCGAAGCCTTAAACTCTTCTGACATCGGCACCGAGGCCACCATTATGTGAAGAATCTAGAAACACGCCGAACAAAGACTATTTCAAGGTGGCTGGCTAGAGCTCCTCGAGTCCTATTCATGACAGGCACCCCACTTGAAAATCGAGTAAATGAATTTGTAAATCTCGCTTCACTCTTGGATAAAGAATTCGCAAAGAACCTGAATCATGCTGCCTTGGCAGCAGGCGTCGATGCGTTTAGGAAGCATGTAGCACCGATGTATTTAAGACGAAATTCTTCGGAAGTTTTGAAGGAGCTTCCAAAGATGACTGAGATAAACGAGTATTGCACTTGGAATGGTGCAGAGTATGAAGCGTATTTAAAGAGCGTGGCAGGCGGCAACTTCATGGGAAGGCGAAAGGCTGGACTGAAGCCCGTTCGTGATGGAGTCATGCCTAATAAACTTGAGCGATTAATTGAGTTAACTGAAGAAGCGTTTGAGAATGGACAAAAAGTAATCATCTTTAGCTATTTCAGAGATGTAATGAAACTGGTTGAAGGTGCACTCGGTGATAGAGCGATGGGTCCGATTAATGGAAGTGTGAGCCCAAAACGCCGTCAGGAAATTGTTGACCAATTTACTGCTTTAGCGGAGCCCAAAGCATTAATTGGGCAAATCCAAGCGGCCGGCACTGGCCTCAACATCCAAGGCGCCTCTGTCGTCATTCTCTGTGAACCCCAAATCAAACCCTCCCTGGAAGTCCAAGCCATCGCCCGCGCCCACCGCATGGGCCAAGTGCGCACCGTCCAAGTCCACCGCCTCATAATCCCCGAGGGCGTTGACGGCAAGATGCAAGAGATGTTGATCCGCAAACAAGCTGAATTCGACGCGTATGCCCGTGACAGCACCCTCGCGAATATCGCTGAGTCCGCTAAAGATGTTGATGAAGAGTCAATGGCGAAGGTGATTATTTTTGCTGAGCGGGAGAGGTTGGCGATTGAAAAGTAAAAACTAGTCAGGACAGGATCCGGCTTATAGGGCGACTCTTC
>CAIMOX010000022.1 GCA_903843225.1 uncultured Actinomycetes bacterium
AGCCCCGCTTTTGGTAAAGAGCACACCTTGGGATGGTGCATTATTTCCCCATGCGCCTAGACCACGTCTCATACGTTGCCAGCCACGACCAGATCTCTGATGTCGTACAGCGAATCGGTGCCCAGCTTGGGACCGCCTTTGTTGATGGCGGCATCCACCCACGATTTGGTACCCGTAACTTCACTGCATCACTTCTAAATGGCCAATATGTCGAAGTTGTCTGCCCACTCGATCACCCAGCGGCAGAAGCAACTGCATGGGGTAAGGCAGTAACAAAGAAGGCGAATGAAGGCGGCGGATGGCTCACGTGGGTATTCGCAACACGAGATATTTCACCAATCGAAGCAAAGTTTGGTCGCCCTGCAATCGAAGGACATCGCAAGCGTCCTGATGGAACAGAGCTCACCTGGAAGCAAATCGGTGTTACTGAAATCGCTGAGCAACCAGAACTCCCATTCTTTATCCAGTGGCTCTCATCAGATCACCCGTCAGTAGATGGCAAGGCACATGCTGAGATCACAAAGATCGAAATCGCCGCAAAGGGCGAACTCGATGTGTCATGGTTCAAAGAAGATATTCATGCAGCGGTACGCGACCTCGAGATCGTCTGGGTTGATCCAGCTACTGCAGATGGTGAATCAGGAATTGTCTCTGTCGCATTTAGTAATGGCGCAGTAATTTCTTAATTTTTTCACATGCCTCGGTGGCTCAGTGGTAGAGCAGCCCACTCGTAATGGGCAGGTCGCCGGTTCAATCCCGGCCCGAGGCTCCAGAGTTTCCTTCTAAAAGAGCGCCCCAACTGGCATAGTTGTCGGTATGACTCTGCACCCACACGCTCAAGCAGTACTGGACTTTCGCAAGGCTGAAGGTGGCCCAGGTCCTGATGCATCGGTACAAGAGCTGCGTGCGGCAGACCTGAAGTCGACGTTAATTAATGGCGAGAGCGCATCTGATGTAGTGGTGACGCACTCATATATTGCGGGCCCAACAGCTGATCTGCCGCTGATGGTGATTACACCAGAACGGTTTGTAGAGGGCTCAGGTGCCTTGATCTACTTTCATGGTGGTGGCTGGGTATTTAATCAACACACGAAGTACCAACCAATGCTCACACAGATTGCCTCAGAGACTGGGTTTCGAGTCATTGCAGTGAATTACCAGAAGGCGCCAGAACATCTCTTCCCGATCCCCTTTGATGATTGTTATGCCACCCTGGAATGGGTGCTGGCACATGCAGATGTACTTGGTATTGATGATGCGAAGGTTGGTGTTGGCGGGGATAGTGCGGGTGGCAATCTTGCTGCCGCAGTTGCGCTGAAGGCTGCTGACTCTGGAATTGCGCTCGCTTTTCAGATGTTGATCTATCCATGCGTTGATACTGATTACGAGAACAATTCGTATCAGACTCATGCAGTTGGATATGGGCTAGAGCTTGCTGGCATGAAGGCGTGCTGGGATGCATATGTACCAGTAGAACATTTCAGTAATAAGTATGCGGTTCCGATGCGCGCAGAATCTTTTGTAGGTGTTGCCCCGGCTGTGGTCGCGCTTGCCGAACATGATTGCTTACGTGATGAAGGTGTTGCATATGCCGAGCGTCTTTTAGTTGATGGAGTGCAGGTCTCACTTAAAGAGTATCCAGGCATGATCCACGGCTTCTTTGGACATGGATCGATCGTTGCGGATGCCTACGAATTACGTAAGTGGCTCAGTGCACAGATAGTTGAACTTACTAAGTAAGTTGATCACTTATTGTTGATGTGGATGAGACGATAGTTCTGTCGCACTGATTTGATTCAATCAGCACCTTCATTCATGCTTATGAGAGGTGTAGATTATGGTTCAAGAGATCAGAGCGAAAGGGGTAGCCGTCGTGAGTGAGCAAGTGCCAACAGCAAAATCTGTTGAAGAGTTTGATGCTCGCATTGAAGCGAACCCTGAGATTATGGAAGCCTTTTTTGCAGGCGATCCTCAAGGCGTAAATGATTTCTTTGAAAAGGTCTGGGGTTTGACAGTTATATCCACAACTGAACGCACCTTTCCAAAGTGAGTGCGAGCCATCGGAATTTCGATGGCGCCGTAGATATAGAGATAATTTCGATTTCAATGGGCGGCAACCCAAGTGGTGTTCCTGCTGCCGTTCTAAGAGTTTTCTATATTGACGGCACATTCGAGGATAAGACCGTATCCCCCCGCCCAAATGAGATCATGTACGAGACCTTCTTAGAAGAATTCAATCGATTGAAGGCCAGCCTCACACATCGCTCCAAGTAGACTTCGGATATGAATCTGCGCTTACAGGCTGCAATTGCAGTCGCAAAGAGCGCTGGCTTTCTCTCTAAATCCTTGGGCCGTGGCTCTGGTGAGACTCTTCCCGGTCGAATTCTTCTCGCACTCTGTCCTGATGCGATATCGCTACTTTCTGCTTCACGAGTCGTCATCTTGGTATCGGGAACCAACGGCAAGACCTCCACAACGAAAGAGCTAGTCTCACAGATCCGTACGGTCGGCACTGTCGTCACATCAGGATCTGGATCGAATTTAACGCGTGGTGTAGCTGGCGCGCTGATGCAGGACTCAGTCTTTGCAGTGCTTGAAGTAGACGAGCTTCACCTTCCTGAGGTTGTCGCAGCAACCAATCCCGCAATTGTTTTATTACTCAATCTCTCTCGTGATCAACTCCACCGGATGCATGAAGTAAAGCGAGTCGCAGCGCGCTGGCATGAGATGTGTAAAACATCCGATCCATCAACGCTCTTTGTTGCAGATATCGATGATCCCTTTGTGAACTATGCGATCACCGGCGCAGCATCTGCAATCCGCATCTCATTCGGTGGCGCTGCAGGTGGTCGCCATCCTGATGGAGCGGTCTGCCCAGCGTGCGGTCGATATCTGGATTGGATCAACGGAAAGTACGCCTGCGAATGTGGGCTGAGCAACGCCTATGCCGATCATCTCTATGAGCAAGGATCAGCTGGATACCGTAACTTTGTGATGGCATCTCATGTCGCAGATATCGCGGGAGTGCATAATGCTTTAAGTAATATCGCACTGCGAAGTGATTACCGCGCCATGGAGCGAGCAACTGAAAAAGTCTTCGCTGGCGTAAAGGCGCGGCTACGGCTGACGAAGAACCCAGCATCATGGGATGAAGCGCTCGCTGGAGTGACTGGCGATAACGTGATTCTGATTCTTAACGCTCGTGAAGTCGATGGCATTGATACTTCCTGGATCTGGGATGTCTCCTTTGAACCCTTGCGCGGCAAGAGAGTTGTTGTTACTGGCGAACGTGGGATTGATCTGGCTTATCGAATCCAGGTAGGCGGAATTCAAAACACACTGGTAGATACCTTTGATGCGGCGATTGCTGAGTTCGGCATCGGCTCGGTTCAAGTATTAGCGGCATATACCGCCTTCTTTGAACTGGCAGGGTGCTGATTATGAGCCTGAAAATCGTACGAATTCATAATGAATTGCTTGGTACATATGGCGATCAAGGTAACGCTGAAGTCTTGGCATATCGCGCTGGGCTTGCTGGAATTGGGACTCAAGTCGTCGATATCTCGTATCGAGATGTAATCCCACATGATGGCGATATCTACTTACTCGGTGGCGCCGAAGATGCTGCTCAGATCTTGTCGTGTGCTGCCCTTAGCAGTGGCGCGCTACACGGCGCGGTCGAAAAGGGTGCAGTAGTACTCGCAATCTGTGCAGGCTTTCAAATTTTAGGTAAGAGCTACTTTGCAAATGGTTCTGAGCAACGCGGACTTGGGCTACTCAATATGACGACCGTCCCCGGTGATAAGCGTTATGTCGGTGATATCAAGATTCACTCTGATTTACTTGGAATCGATCTCACTGGCTTTGAAAACCATGGCGGTAAAACAATTCTTGGTGCAGGTCTTGATAATTTTGGAAGCGTAATCGTCGGTAACGGAAATGGCGATAGCGGTGTTGATGGCGCAGTACTCGGAAATATCTTTGGTACTTATCTTCACGGCCCAGTCCTGGCACGCAACCCAGAGTTCGCAGATCTTCTCTTGTCACGCGCACATGGCGCACCGGTAAAGGTTGAAGATTCACTCGCAGATCAATACGCACAGCTTCGCCGTAAAGTTGTGAAGTAATGCTCTCGGTCATCCCCGCCTTCGCACTCACCGCGTTGGTGCTTGCGATGGTGCCGGGGCAAGGCGTGGCAATGGTCTTGCGCCAATCACTGGTTGGTGGTCGAAGCGCAGCTTTCTATAGCGTCGCCGGAAATAGCACCGGATTACTCATCTGGGGTGCGATGTCAGCGGTCGGACTCTCAGCGGTCTTTGCGCAGTCACATACCGCCTTCAATATCCTGAAGTGGTGTGGTGTTGTTTTCTTGATCGGGCTCTCACTCCAAACGCTCTGGCAGCTCCGTAAAGAGTTCGGAAAATTCGATATCGATAGTGGTGCAAAGACATCTTTTATATCGGCATATCGCTTGGGGTTACTGACAAACCTGACGAATGTGAAGGCTGCAGTATTCGCGGTCGCTTTTATCCCACAATTTGTGCCCAAGGGATTTAACCTCGGGCTCGGAATATTTATGCTCGCATGCGTACAAGCGATGACATCGACGCTCTGGTACTCATCGTTGATCATGGCGGTACATAAATCATCAACATTTCTTGCTCGCCCGCTTGTGAGGCGTACTTTGACTGCTATTTCTGCGATTGGCATCATCGTTCTTGCGCTTGGACTAGCGGTAACGAACCCTCGTTAATCTGCGGTAAACTCATCTCATTGTTGCGGTTGCAACAACCCCGAATGCGAGTCTTATTCAATAGCACCAACGAGACGCGCTTGATGTCCCGATTGGTATATAGGTATAGCTATGTCATTTGAAAAACTTGGCGTTCACCCTGCTCTAGCGCAGGCGCTCGCAGATGAAGGTAAAACCACCGCATTTCCGATTCAAGAAGCGACCCTTCCTGAAGCGATTGCCGGACGCGACATTCTTGGTCGCGGTCAGACTGGGTCAGGTAAGACCCTTGCCTTCGGTCTAGCGATGATGACCCGCTTAGCCGGTCGCACCGCACGCCCACACCACCCACTTGGATTAGTTCTTGCGCCAACGCGCGAACTCGCAGTCCAGATCAGCGAAGTTATTGCACCACTCTCTCGCACCGTTAACCTCAACTCACAGGTCGTCGCCGGCGGTATGCCATATATGCGTCAGATCCAAGCGCTTAAGCGCGGAGTACCAATCATTGTTGCAACACCAGGTCGCTTGATGGACCTTCTTGATAAGGGCCACATCAATCTCAGCGATGTAGAACTCACCATTCTTGATGAAGCAGATCAGATGGCTGATATGGGCTTCTTGCCATCAGTGAAAGAGATCCTTGCTCTCACAAAGAAGGATGGACAACGTCTGCTCTTCTCAGCAACGCTCGATCGCGATGTTGATACTCTGGTAAAGATGTTCTTAAAGAACCCAGTCACTCACTCATTAGAGAATGAGAAGACAACTGCTGGTCGAATGCTTCACCACATCTTGATCATGGATCAAGGTCATAAGGATTTAATCTCAACTCAGATCGCAGCGCGCGAGGGTAAGACGATCTTCTTCGTCCGCACCAAGCATGGCGCAGATAAGCTCGCAGAGAAGATGCTTCGATCCGGTGTTCCGGTCGGCGTCTTGCACGGCGGAAAATCTCAAGGCCAGCGCACACGCGTACTTGCAGCATTTAAAGATGGCAAGACCAATGCCCTTGTCGCAACAGATGTTGCTGCACGCGGTATCCACGTTGATGGCGTATCACTTGTTGTTCACGTTGATGCTCCAGCAGATCACAAGGATTATCTCCACCGTGCCGGTCGTACCGCGCGTGCTGGAAGCTCAGGAACTGTTGTCACACTCTCAACATCGAAGCAGAAGAAGGGTATTCACGGACTCGCTTCGCGCGCAGCTGTAAAGCTCGCTGAAGTATTTGTGAAGCCTTCTGATCAAGAGCTCATCCGCGTTACAGGTGCACAAGAGCCATCAGGTATTCCTATCGATGCTGAGCCAGAGAAGCACGAGAGCTCACGTAAGCCAGGAAGCCGTAACCGCGGTGGCCGTGATAGCGATCGTCCAGCTCGTAACCAAGATCGTCCAGATTATCCAAAGCGTGAGCGCGCTCCATATCGCGGTAATAGCGGTAGCGGCGGACGTGGTGGCTTTGTGAAGAAAGATAAGCCAGAGCAGGTCGTTGAATTCCGTAACAACGAACGTCCAGTTCGTGATTACGAGCGCCCACAGCGCAACGATCGTCCAGCACGTGCAACAGATCGTCCGGCGCGCGATGAGCGTCCGGCAACACGGTCATGGGACTCTAATGGTGGCTCAAGTCGCCCGGCTCGTTCCGATCGACCAGCTCGTGATGATCGCAATGATCGTCC
>CAIMOX010000023.1 GCA_903843225.1 uncultured Actinomycetes bacterium
ACAAACTCTTGATAATCCCACGCTCTGAATTCTCGGCCTTAATTCGAGATTGGTACCGATAAATAGTTATTATTCCCACACAACCTTCTCCCAATCGATGGGGGATCCCTCAGGAGGAAATACCTTGAAGAAAACAATCAAGTTAGTAACACTGCTTGCTGCTGCAACTCTTGTTGCCGGCGTAGCTGTTGCTCCAGCATCAAATGCTGCAAAGATCAAAGCATGTGTCGTTCTCGATACAGGTGGAGTAGATGACCACTCATTCAACGCTGGTTCATGGGCTGGCGCACAGGCTGCTTCAAATGTAGCGACCGTTTCATACCTTCCATCAACATCTTCCGCTGACTTTGCGCCAAATATCAAGAAGTTCGTTGATCAAAAGTGCGCAATCATCATCGGTGTTGGTTTCTCAATCAGCTCTGAAATCGTAAAGGCCGGAAAGGCCAATCCATCAATCAAGTTCGCTGTAGTCGATGACTCAGCACTTGATTGCAACGCTGACTTCTCAGTCTGTAACCCAGTTGCAAACGTTAAGGGTCTTACCTTTGCTACCAACGAAGCTGCCTTCCAGGCTGGCTACCTCGCTGCTGGTTACTCAAAGACCGGAACAGTTGCAACATACGGTGGAGCTCCATACCCAACAGTGACCATCTTCATGGATGGCTTCGCAAAGGGCGTTGCTTACTACAACAAGGTTAAGGGTAAGTCAGTCAAGGTTCTCGGTTGGGATCCTGCAAAGCCTTCAGCTGGAACATTCGTCGGCGACTTCAGCAACACAAACAAGGCTCTTCAGCTTTCACAGGGCTTTGAACAACAAGGCGCAGATGTGATCATGCCTGTAGCTGGTGGCCTCGGTGGACAGACTGCAGCAGAGTCAATGAAGAGCGGCAAGTCAGTCACTATCTGGGTTGATACCGATGGTTACTACTCAGCTCCACAGTATGCATCAGTCCTCCTTACAACTGTCGCAAAGGGTCTCGGCGCTGCTGTTAAGTCAGCAATCACCGATACCGCAATGGGTAAGTTCACAAACGCTGCATACGTCGGAACATTGGCAAATAAGGGCGTTTCAATGGCACCACTCCACGACTTCTCAACAAAGGTCTCTTCACGTCTACAACTCGACGTCAAGGTCATCGGTCAGAAGATCGCTTCAGGAGCAATATCGGTTAAGTAATTAACTAAGCACGAAATACGGGGGTCTCTCACGAGACCCCCGTATTTTTTTATTCCAGCAAAGGTTTATGATTGAGCACCAGATTTTTTACTGAATTGAAGGGTTGATACGTGTCTCTCGAACTCAAAGGCATTACCAAGAGCTTCGGATCACTCCTCGCCAACGACTCTATCGATCTCTCAGTGGGCGATGGTGAAATCCTCGCCATCCTCGGCGAAAACGGCGCCGGTAAATCGACGCTTATGAATATTGTCTATGGTTTGCTTCAACCAGATGCTGGTGAGATTCGCGTTAACGGTCAACTCGTCTCAATTAATGAGCCAAGTGATGCCTTAGCTGCTGGCATAGGAATGGTTCATCAGCACTTCATGCTGATTCCAGTATTTACAGTTCTTGAAAATATTGTTTTGGGCCATGAGGCAACTTCAAAACTTGGAAAGCTAGATCTCACTTCTGCCCGTGCAAAATTACTAGCACTTGCAAAAGATTTTGGTTTTGTGATCGATCCTGATGCCTTAGTCGAATCACTTCCTGTTGGAGTTCAGCAGCGCGTAGAAATTCTTAAGGCACTTATGTACGATGCAAAGGTTCTGATTCTTGACGAACCGACTGCAGTGTTGACACCCCAAGAGACTGATGAACTCCTCGAAGTGATCAGGCGCCTTCGTACTCAAGGCACATCAATTATCTTTATCTCTCATAAATTACGTGAAGTGAAGGCAATTGCAAACCGAATTAGCGTAATTCGTCGCGGCAAGGTAGTCGGTAGTGCCGAGCCAAGCGCATCCCAAGAAGAACTTGCATCGCTCATGGTCGGTCGCCCAGTCAACCTTGCGCCCGATAAAACTCCTCACACGATTGGTGAAGTAATTCTTCACGTAAAAGATCTGACTATCTCCGATGCCACCGGCCGGGCACTCGTAAAAGATGTCTCCTTTGACGTGCGTGGTGGCGAAGTTCTTGCCATTGCTGGAGTCCAAGGAAACGGCCAATCTGAACTTGCCCAATCGATCATCAATTTGGAGCCGCACGTTGTCGGTTCAATGACGCTTGAGGGTCGCGAGCTTGTCGGTATGTCAGTGCATCAATCACTCCATGAGGGAATTGCATTTATCCCAGAATCACGCGAACTTGATGGCCTCATCTCATCGTTCTCGATCGCAGACAACCTCATTCTTGATACCCACCGTGAAAAGCCTTATGCAAAGGGCATCACGCTCTCACCCCGCGAGGTTTTCGCCGAAGCTGAGGTAAAAGCAAAAGAATTCGATATCAGAGCTCAATCGATTAAAGATCCTGCCTCATCTCTCTCGGGTGGAAATAAGCAGAAGGTAGTCCTCGCGCGCGAACTCTCACGCCCAGTAAAACTTCTTGTCGCATCTCAACCCACTCGAGGTCTTGATGTGGGATCAATTGAATTTGTCCACGAACGAATCCTTGCCGAGCGTGACGCTGGTCGCGCCGTCCTTCTCTTCAGCACTGAGCTCGATGAAGTTCTTGCTCTCGCCGACCGAATCGCCGTGATGTATGCCGGCAAGATCCTGGCGATTGTGGATTCTGGTGTAACTCGAGAGAAACTTGGGTTACTAATGGCAGGAGTTGTCGAATGAAAAAATTCTTAGATCGTGTACTCGGGACCGCACTCCTACCCGCACTCTCATTCGTCATGGCCTTCGTAATCTCTGGATTTGTTATCGCCTTCTCTGACTCTAAAGTCCTCAAACTCGCCAGCTCGCCCGGAAAATTCATCACCACTGCACTCTCTACCGTGGGTAACGCTTACTTAGCGCTCTTCCAGGGATCGGTCTACGATCCAAATCTCGCGCACGGTCACGGATTCCTCCAAGGTCTCTATCCTCTATCGGAGACGGTCGTTACAGCTACTCCATTGATCCTTACGGGTCTGGCTGTAGCCCTCGCCTTCCAATCAGGTCTCTTTAATATCGGAGCCCAAGGTCAGTTCATCTTCGGCGCGGTCGCCGCCTCCTATGTAGGTTTTCACTTCACCTTTACGCCAGTACTCCACGTCGCTTTAGCGCTCATCGCAGGAGTTCTTTCGGCTGCAATATGGGGTGGAATCGTTGGAATTTTGAAGGCCCGAACTGGTGCCCACGAAGTGATCGTGACGATCATGATGAACTACATCGCTGGTTTCTTCATCCTCTGGATTCTCAAAACAACTACCTTCTTACGTCACGGTCGTATCGATCCGATCGCACCAGAAGTAAACCCAAGCGCTCAATTACCTCATCTTGCCGGCAATAACTTTAGGCTCCACGCAGGTATCTTGATCGCCCTTGCCGCTGCCTACTTTGTCTGGTGGCTACTCAATCGCACAACGATTGGATTTAGATTCCGCGCAGTAGGCGCAAACGCTGCAGCTGCGAAAACAGCTGGTATCTCGGTTGGTTATGTCACGATCGCAACGATGGCGCTCTGCGGTGCGCTTGCTGGTCTGGGTGGAGCAGTCCACGTACTCGGAAGTGAATATGCACTTACCGCGGATATTGCAGGCAACTTTGGTTTCGATGCAATCACGGTTGCACTGCTCGGTCGCGCGAAGCCGCTCGGCACGGTCTTTGCAGCTCTGCTCTTTGGTGCACTTCGCACCGGCGGTCGAACCATGCAATCGAACACAACCACACCACTCGATATTGTCTTGGTGATTCAGGCGTTGATCGTTCTCTTTATCGCCGCCCCAACGCTTGTCCGTTACATCTTCAGAATTAAAAATCTCAAAACCCAAGAGGCGCTCGCTTCGAAGGGATGGAACGGATAATGAAGAACTTAATCGCGATGAAATCCTTTACCGCCACCCAACGTCGCCAGACTTGGCTTCACATTGTTCTCTTTATTATCGCGCTCTTTGAACTCAAAGCCTTCGGCTTTGGCAACCCTGCAAATGCCAAGACAACTTTCGGTTTCACTCTCGCAAAAGAGTGGGTACTTATTCATACTTGGATCATCGGTTCGGCAACAGGTAGTTACCTCTTCTCAATTATTGCGCTGATAGCGGCAGTGGTAGCGATTACATTGATTGCTCTAAAAAAGCGAGCTGGTCTAGCGACCGCAGTAACCGGTCTCGCACTCATGATGGGCTTCTTATGTTGGGCAGCTGCCGGAAAGTTCATTCCTCTAACCGGAATGCTTCAGGGAAGTCTCTTACTTGCAGTACCACTCGTCTTTGGATCGATGTCAGGCCTACTCAGTGAACGCTCTGGCGTCATTAATATCGCGATCGAAGGTCAGCTCCTCGCGGGTGCCTTTGCATCAGGTGTTGTTGCGAGCCTTACCCATAAGAGCGCGCTCGGCCTTCTTGTCGCCCCCCTCGCTGGTGCGCTGATTTCACTCTTACTTGCGACCTTCGCAATCAAATTCTCAGTAGATCAGGTGATTCTCGGCTTTGTCCTCAACGTGCTTGTTATTGGGCTAACAGACTTCCTTTATAAGAAGCTGCTTATCCCTTACCAAACTACCTGGAACTCAGGCCCATCGTTCTCCCGTATCGAAATTCCACTCATCGGAAAGCTTCCGATCATTGGTCCGATCTTCTTCAACCAAACATTGATCGTCTATCTGATGTATCTCATCGTTGTGATCATTACCTACTCGCTCTTTAAGACTAAGTGGGGTCTGCGGACCCGAGCAGTCGGTGAACACCCAACCGCCGCAGATAGCGTCGGCATCGATGTCAACAAGCTTCGCTTCCGTAACGTTCTCATCGCAGGCCTGGTCTCAGGTCTTGGTGGTGCTTACTTCACCATCGGATCTACTGGAAGCTTTAGCAAGGAGATGACATCGGGTGCTGGCTTCATCGCACTCGCCGCGCTCATCTTTGGTAAGTGGACACCGATGGGCGCAGTGAGCGCCGCTCTCCTCTTTGGTTTCGCAGATAACCTGCAAGGCACCTTGTCGATCATAGGAGTTTCGATTCCATCAGAATTTATGTTGATGGTTCCGTATATTGCAACGATCATTGCAGTCTCTGGACTTGTTGGTCGGGTTCGTGCACCGAAGGCAGATGGCATCCACTACAGCCGCGGAGGATCGCACTAATGACAACGATTGATTGGCAGCTTCTCCACGATGAAGCAAAGAAGATCATGACCAAGGCGTATGCGCCATACTCAAAATTCCCAGTTGGTGTCGCAGCGTTAGTCTCAGATGGCCGCATCGTGACCGGCTGTAACGTTGAAAATGCTTCATATGGACTTGGTCTCTGCGCTGAATGCGGTCTTATTTCACAGCTGGTATCCACTGGCGGAGGACGGTTAATCGCGGCCGTCTGCGTTGATAGTGAGGGTAACTTCCTATCCCCTTGTGGTCGCTGTCGTCAGCTGCTCTTTGAGCATGGTGGAAATGAGCTCCTCTTCATGACTGCTGATGGACCAACTCCAATGTCGACCCTTCTGCCGTGGGCCTTTGGACCCGATAACCTCACTTCATGAGCGAACTCTTTACCGCTGTAGAAATCATTAGCGCCAAGCGCGATCGATACGAACTCAACGATCCGCAGATCGATTGGGTTATTGATGCCTATACCCGAGGCATCGTTGCAGATGAGCAGATGTCAGCGCTTTTGATGGCGATCTTGCTCAACGGTATGAACTCACGAGAGATCTCTCGTTGGACTGATGCGATGATCAACTCTGGTGAGCGGATGAACTGGTCGGCGATCTCACGCCCGACAGTGGATAAGCATTCAACCGGTGGCGTTGGCGACAAGATCACACTTCCATTAGCTCCACTCGTCGCCGCCTGCGGTGGCGCAGTCCCCCAACTCTCAGGACGCGGACTTGGTCACACTGGCGGAACCCTCGATAAGCTCGAATCAATTCCTGGGTGGCGCGCAAGCTTGAGCAATGATGAGATGTTAAAAGTCTTGCAAGATGTTGGTGCAGTCATCTGTGCCGCTGGCGCCGGTCTCGCACCAGCCGATAAGAAGCTTTATGCACTGCGCGATGTCACCTCAACTGTTGAAGCGATACCACTCATTGCATCTAGCATCATGAGCAAGAAGATTGCTGAAGGAACCTCTGCACTTGTACTTGATGTAAAAACTGGTAGTGGTGCCTTCATGAGTGATCCACTCAAGGCGCGCGAACTTGCCAAGGTTATGGTCGAGCTTGGTACCCGCGCTGGCGTAAAGACCACAGCGCTCATTACTGCGATGGATGTTCCACTTGGACTTACGGCCGGAAATGCCCTTGAGGTGCGCGAATCGGTTGAAGTCTTAGCTGGTGGCGGTCCAGCAGATGTCGTGGAATTGACGTTGATCCTTGCGCACGAAATGCTCGATGCCGCCAAAATTACCCCGCTCATGGATCCAGCAGATGCTCTAAAGAACGGCGCTGCGATGGATCACTGGCGTCGCATGATCGCGGCCCAAGGTGGCGATCCAGATGCAAAACTCCCACTCGCAAAAGAGCAGTATGTAGTTGCCGCTGACTCGTCCGGAGAATTAGTAGCGATGGATGCCATGAAGGTCGGAGTCGCTGCCTGGCGCCTCGGTGCCGGTCGTTCGCGCCAAGGCGAGAAGGTCCAAGCCGGGGCCGGTATCGAGATGCATGTGAAACCTGGCGATCGCATTCAAGCGGGAGCTCCGATCTACACACTCCACACCGATGAACCAGACCGATTTGAGCGCGCACTAGAAATTCTTGAAGGATCCACCAGGATTTCAGATTCTGGTGAGAAAGTTAGTCGTCTACCATTAATTATCGAACGAATCGAAGGTTGAGATGTCTCTCCATACAAAGCCAACTCCAGATCAAGTAAAGCGACTTCCTAAAGCGCTCTTGCACGATCATCTCGATGGTGGTTTGCGCCCGCAGACAATTATCGATCTCGCTGCAGAGATTGGTTATGAGCTTCCATCAACAAACGCTGATGAGCTTGCTGATTGGTTCGAAGAGTCATGCAACTCTGGCTCGCTTGAAAAATATCTCCTCACATTCGATCACACCATTGCCGTCATGCAGACTCGTGAAGCGATCATCCGTGTTGCCCGAGAATGTGCGATCGATCTTGCTCGTGATGGCGTTGTCTATGCCGAGGTTCGCGGTGCTCCTGAACTCTTTACACGTGGTGGTCTCACTCTCGATGAAGTGATCGAAGCAACGACTGAAGGATTTAAACTCGGAATGGCGCAGGCTGCTGCGGAAGGCTTCACCATCCGCGTCGAACAACTCCTCTGTGCACTTCGTCAAAATGATTTTGCAAATGAAGTTGCCCGCAAGGTTGTGAAGTATCGCAATAATGGTGTGGTTGGCTTTGATATCGCCGGGCCGGAAGATGGTTTCCCACCCTCTGATTATCTAGAGGCCTTTAACTACCTACGACAAGAGAACGCTCATTTCACAATCCATGCTGGCGAAGCATTCGGACTTCCATCAATTTGGCAGGCGATTCAGATGTGTGGTGCAGAACGTCTGGGCCATGGCGTACGAATCGTTGACGATATCGATATGAGCGACGCAGAGCCGAAGCTTGGCTTACTTGCCGAGTATGTACGCGATCGCCGCATCCCACTCGAACTCTGCCCGACTTCAAATCTGCAAACTGGCGCTGCGAAAGATATTCATTCGCACCCGATCGGATTGCTTGCAAAATTACGCTTCAGAGTCACGCTCAATACCGATAATCGCCTCATGAGCCGCACATCAATGAGCCACGAGATGAATCAAGTCGTGGATGCCTTCGATTGGGATTTTGAGCAACTTCAGCGTGTAACGATCAACGCCCTTAAGAGCGCATTTATCCCCTTTGAAGAACGCCTAGCGATCATCGATCAGATCGTGAAGCCGGGTTACGCAAAAATCTCTAACGAGTAGAACTACTCGCCAAAGCGAGCTACGTACTCATCAAGCATCGCAGCGGTTGCGCTGGCGCCTGAGCGGTCTACGCCAGCATCCATAAATTCAAGCAACATATCGAGGTTCTTCACTCCGCCAGCGCTCTTGACCTTCATCGCTGGCGAGACTGATGCTCGCATCAACTTAACATCTTCGAGCGTCGCGCCTGTTGGGGCGAAACCAGTTGATGTTTTCACATACGCGGCGCCAGCCTCTTCGCTCAGATGGCAGGCCTTCACAATCTCTTCTTTAGTTAAATAGGCATTCTCTAAAATAACTTTGACGGGATATCCCGCCGCCGCTTTGACGACGGCAGCGATCTCATCGCGGACCGCGTCATACATTCCAGATTTCATGTAACCAATATTGATAACCATGTCGATCTCGACGGCGCCTTCTTCAACGGCGAGTGCAGTCTCAAAGGCTTTCACCTTTGCTGATGATGAACCGTGCGGGAACCCAACAACGGTACCTACAAGGACATCACTTCCTCTAAGTTGCTCGGCAACAAGTGCAACATCCGCAGGGCGGCAGCAGATTGATGCTACGTGATACTTTTTTGCCATCGCGCAACCAGCGATAACTTCCTCGATCGTCATCTCAGGTTTGAGCAGAGCTGAATCGATTGTCTTTGCGACTTGGGCGAGGGTGTATTTGCTGGTCTCCATTTCTGCAATCTACTGGGATCAACTCCCATCGGCCAACTCCGTTAGACTCCACGCCATGACGATTTCACGCGATCTGCCAAAGATTGAAGTAAACGGCACTAACTTCATCGACGAATCAGAACGTACAGGTACCGCCCGGTCGCTCTTCTGGCCATGGGCTGCCGGCAATGTCAGCCTCCTCGCTCTCTCCTACGGCTCATTCTTCTTAGGGTTTGGTATCTCCTTCTGGCAGGCAACTCTTGCTGCGATTATTAGTACCGTCGGCTCATTTCTCGTCGTCGCCATCTCATCACTCGCCGGAAAGCGCTCAAACGCTCCCACTATGACCCTCTCGCGAGCTGCCTTTGGTATCAAGGGGAACCGTCTGCCTGGCGCTTTGAGTTATCTCATCTTCGTTGGATGGGAGACGATTCTGATCGCACTCGCAACGCTTGCGACGCAGACAGTCTTGGGGCGGCTTGGCCACATCAATCACAATCTCGCAGGCGTGATTGGATTCGTCGTTGCTGCTGGGCTCACCATCTTTGGTGGTGTACTTGGGTTCCACACAATCATGAAGATTCAACGCTGGTTAACGATCGCAACTATCGTTCTCACCGTTGGTTATATCGCACTCACCGCGTCAAAGATCTCATGGCATAGCGTTCATGCAATTCATCATGGAACTACCCAAGGCTTAATCGGTGCAATTATTTTTGGTATCACTGGAATCGGACTTGGCTGGGTTAACTCAGCTGCTGATTACTCTCGTTATCTTCCGCGAACCACATCAAGTAAGCAGGTCATTTCGTGGACCGTCTTTGGTGCATCAATTGTTCCGATCGTTCTCGTTATCTATGGCGCACTTCTTGCCGGAAGTTCTAAGAGCCTCGGTGACGCAATTGCGAACGATCCAATCGGCGCACTCACCACACTTCTACCGACGTGGTATCTCATCCCCTTTGCACTCGTTGCCCTCTTAGGACTCGTCGGTGGAGCGATTCTCGATCTCTACTCTTCTGGTCTCACATTGGTATCACTAGGTTTTCCAATCAAACGGCACGTTGCAGCAGCGATTGATGGAACGATCATGGCGATCGGCACTATCTACATAGTCTGGATCTCGAAGAACTTCTTCCTTCCTTTTGAGGGTTTTATCATCACACTCGGCGTGCCGATCGCAGTCTGGTCAGCGATCTTTGTCGCTGACGTGCTCATGCGTAAGCGCGACTATGCCGAGGCAGAGCTCTTCGATAAGAGCGGCCGTTATGGGGCCTACAACCTCAGATCTATCGCTCTCGTAGTTGTCGGAACCATTATTGGCTGGGGCTTTGTCACCAATACCTTCGCTTCCTGGCTCTCCTGGCAGGGCTACTTCATGTCTGCGATTGGCGGAAAAATGGGCTCGTGGGCTGGCGCAAACGTCGGCATCATATTCGCCCTCGTCATAGGATTCGTAGGACATATAGTCCTATCGCGTAGGTCAATTCGTAAGCAGGAGGCTCAGTAATGGCAACCGATTCCAGTTTTGATATCGTCTCAAAGATCGATGAGATGGAAGTTGATAACGCATTTAATCAAGCAGAGCGTGAGATCGATACTCGCTTCGATTTCAAAAACACTGGTGCCAAGCTTGAGAAGCTGACCGACAAGATCAATATTGAAGCTGACACTGAAGAGAAGGCGAAGGCCGTTCTAGAAGTCTTGAAGGACAAGTTCGTTAAGCGCGGTGTATCGCTCAAGCATCTCGATCCGGGCAAGCCCGAGCTCAGCGGCAAGATCTACAAGATCTCGTGCGCTCTCAAAGAAGGTATCTCGACTGAGAATGCGAAGAAGATCGCCAAGTTGCTTCGGGATGAAGGTCCTAAGGGTCTCAAGACTCAGATTCAAGGTGACGAGCTTCGTGTAACGAGCAAGAGCCGAGATGATCTTCAGATCGCAATCGCCATGGTGAAAGATCACCCGTGGGAGTTTGCAGTTCAGTTCACGAATTACCGCTAACCAGAATAGGTGAAGAGTTATAAAGTTGGGCTGCTCTTTGGAGTAAGTGCTTATGCGATCTGGGGACTTTTCCCACTTTACTGGCCGCTCCTTGAGCCATCCGGTTCGATTGAAATCGTAGCAAACCGATCGGTTTGGACTCTTCTTGTCTGCGCGATCGCACTCTCGATTACTCATCAACTTCGGACCACATTTCGTTTGATGCTTAACCTGAGGATCTTTCTCAAACTCGCATTGACATCAATTCTGGTCTCGATCAATTGGCTCGTCTACATCTGGGGAGTTAATAACGGCCATGTCGTCGAATGCGCACTCGGGTATTACATTAATCCGTTAATCATCATCGCCTTCGGCGTATTCCTACTCAAAGAAAAGATGCGCAGACTTCAATGGGTATCGTTTGGTATCGCCGCTATCGGTGTTGCCGTCCTGACAATTGATTATGGCCGCCCACCGTGGATTGCGATCGCCCTTGCACTCTCATGGGGTAGTTATGGCGTAATCAAGAAACAACTCGCGATTCCAGCACTTCAGGGGCTATCGATCGAAACTCTTATCACTCTCCCATTTTACGGCGGCTATCTCATAGTTCTAGCAAGGCAAGGAGATTCTCATTTTGGACACGGCGCTGGATTAACCGCCTTACTCATTGGCGCTGGAGTTGTCACAGCAATCCCACTCTTGCTCTTCAATGGTTCAGGTAACCGTCTGCCGTTCACCATTATTGGCCTGCTTCAATACATCACGCCAACGCTTCAATTTTTAATCGGCGTAATCGTGCGACATGAGAAGATGTCACTCGCTAGTTGGATCGGCTTCTTTATCATCTGGGCAGCGCTGATCACACTCGGTGTTGATTTAGTGCGATCAGGCGGTTCGAGTAACAATCGCGTCGCAGAGGTTCGTTAAGGCATCTTTCGCACTTCCGGCTGGCAGCGGCGCAATCTCTGCGCGTGCACGATCAGCGTACTCAAAGAGAATCTTGCGAGCGTTATCAAGAGCTGGATGTACTCGAAGTGCCGCGAGAGTTGAAGCAACTACCGCTTCATCTGTAATTGGCGCAGAGAGAATTGCACGTAACTGCCCATCTTGAGGATCTTCAGATCCAATGATCTGAAGGGTGACAAGTGTCGGAACACCCTCTCGCAAATCAGTGCCCGGAGTCTTTCCCGACTCATCGGTTTCGCTCGCAATATCGATTACATCATCAGCGAGTTGGAATACGGTACCGATAATCTCGCCATAAGCAGCTAATCGCTCTATCGTCTCTCTATCCACGCCACCAAAAATTGCACCGAATCGAATACTGGTTGCGATTAATGAGCCAGTCTTGTCAGCGACGACGCGCAAATAATGATCAAGCATGGAAAGACCTTCGGTTGAACCTTGTGTCTCAGTGATCTGACCGATTACTAGACGCTCAAAGGTTGTGGCTTGAAGTCTTACCGCTTTTGGGCCTAAATCAGCGAGAAGTTGTGAGGCTTTAGCAAAGAGATAATCTCCAGTTAAAATCGCAACCGTATTGCCCCAGCGGTTATTCGCGCTCTCAACTCCACGGCGAAGCGGGGCTTCATCCATGACATCATCGTGATAGAGCGTCGCTAAGTGAGTGAGTTCGCAGACGACAGCTGCTTCAATAATTCCGTCAGCCGCTGGATCACCAAATTGCGCACCTAAGAGTGTGAGCAATGGTCGCAATCGTTTTCCACCGGCTTGGACTAAGTGGCGAGAGGTTTCGATGACGAGTGGGTAATCACCTTCGATATGTGTTCGAAGTAAAGATTCAACTCGCGCCATATCTGCCGCAAGTTTAGATTCAAGCGCTGGATCGAGATCTGGGATTCCGAGTGACATTAACGCTGTCCGATATGGACTGCAACAATCCCGAGGGTGAGATCTTGCCAGGCTGCTTTGCTCCAGCCAGCCTCCTCCATCAAGGAGGCTAAATCCTTTTGATTTGGCCATGCTTGAATTGATTCGGCAAGATAAATATATGCCTCTGGATTTGAGGCAAGCTTCTTCGCGATTGTAGGAAGTGCCTTCATTAAGTATCTCATGTAGATCAAACGGAATATCGGATTAGTGGGATGGCTAAATTCTTGGATAACAATCTTGCCACCAGTTTTTGTGACTCGATGCGCCTCTGCAAGTGCTGCCTTTGGATCTTGAGTATTGCGGAGCCCAAAAGAGATGGTCGTGACATCAAACTCTTGATCCGGGAAGGGCAGGTGTAGCGCATCACCCTGAACAAATGTGAGATCTGGATTTCGCTTTTTACCTGATGCGATCATTCCAGTAGAGAAATCAAGCGCGATAACATCAGCACCGCGATCGACCAGCGGACGAGATGATGACCCAGTCCCGGCAGCGATATCAAGGATTTTCATGCCAGGCTTTGGATCAATAATTATCGTCAACGCTCTGCGCCAAGCCTTTGTACGTCCAAGGCTAAAGAGGTCATTGAGTAAGTCGTAGCGCTTTGCGACGCCATCGAACATAGAGGCGACTGCTTCTGGTTCTTTATGAAGATTGGCTGCGTTACTCACGCGTATATTCTCGTGCCAGTAGGCTTTTCCCACAACTTAAAGTCAGGAGCCCTTATGTCAGTGACCCACCCAACAGCGACCCTTCGCCTCGCACTTGTTTCGCGCAATACACTGACCTCACGCCTCGCACTCATTATTGGTGGGGTTCTCTTCTTAGGCGCTATGGCGCAGATCTCAGTACCAATTCCAGGTTCTCCCGTTCCTGTAACCGGCCAGACTCTCGCCACACTCCTTTTGGGCAGCGCTTATGGCGCAACGCTCGGCCTCACAACTTTCGGTGCGTACCTCGCAATCGGAGCATTAGGTTTGCCATTCTTTGCGCAAGGTTCACATGGTCTCCACGTCATCACAGGTGCAACGGGTGGGTATCTCATTGGCATGTTGCTCGCATCTGCACTCACTGGAGCTCTCGCTGGGCGTCGTTGGGATCAGAAGATTGCAACCGTAATTCCTGCAATGATTTTGGGTGAGCTCCTCACATTTACCTTTGGACTTCTCTGGCTACACCACGTTGTGGGCCAAAGTTGGAGTTGGACTATCTCAAAAGGTCTTACTCCTTTCATTCTTGGTGAAGTTATCAAGATCGCAATCGCGAGCACAGCGCTTCCGACATTATGGCGTTTTGTCACCAAGCCTTAAAAGCGTTTAACTTCCCCTATGGCATCAGAATCGTTTCGTATCACCACCGAGATTTTGGGTCTCCACCCATCTCTCTCCTCGATTACGATCGACCAACCTGCCTCGCAATTAACGACATCCTGGATTCGAGGCGGTGATGGCCTCATTGGTTTTGGGGTACATGCTCGTAAGGAAGTCGTCGGAACGAACCGCTTTCACGAAGCATCGCGTTGGTGGCGCGAAGAACGTTCTAAGCTCGCCATCGAAAATAATGTTCATGGTTCAGGTACTGGACCAATTCTCTTTACCTCATTTGCCTTTAATGAGAACGAACCTTCTGAACTTGTAATCCCGCGGATCATCGTGGGGCGTAAGGGTGATAAGGCTTGGATTACATGGATTGGTGATCAACCACAGCCAAAGCTCTCGGTTGCTACCCCATCTCAATCACACCTATCCATCTCCTTCTCCCAAGGTGGACTCTCTGAAGATGAGTGGATGAGGCAGGTTGAGCGCGCAGTTGAAAAGATCAAGAATGATGAGTTAGAGAAGATTGTTTTGGCTCGAGATAGCATCGTGACAAGTGATGCTCCGATTGATCTCCAAGCGCTCCTGCAGTCGCTAGAGCGTGAATATCCTTCGACCTGGATCTTCCTCGTGCAAAATCTGATTGGCGCTACGCCAGAGCTCTTGGTTCGCTTAAGTAAATCTCTTGTTACATCACGGGTATTAGCTGGCACTATCCGCAGGACTGGTGATGAAGCAAAAGATCTTGCTCTCGCCGGATCGCTCGCGAAGTCATCAAAGGACCTTGAAGAGCACGAATTTGCAGTTCGATCTGTTGCTCAAGCGCTTGCACCATATTGCTCTTCGACAAATGTGCCCGAATCACCTTTCGTCTTGCACCTGGCGAATGTCATGCACCTCGCGACGGATGTGACGTGTGTTCTTAATGAGAGCGCATCGCAGACAGATATCTTCTCTCTTATTGAAGCACTTCATCCATCGGCCGCAGTCTGTGGTACTCCTACACCGGCTGCAAAGGTTGCGATCGGTCAGCTTGAAGGGATCTCTCGTGGGAGATATGCCGGTCCAGTTGGTTGGATTGATGCTCGCGGCGATGGCGAGATTGGTATCGCTCTGCGGTGTGGCCAGTTCAATAACGAACGGACTCAGGGTCGAATCTTCGCCGGGTGTGGAGTTGTTGCTGGATCAGTACCCGCTGACGAATTAGCTGAAAGTCAGGCTAAATTAATTCCGATGCGCACTGCACTCGCCACACTCTGATAGAGCTTCTTTAACTGGGCTGCGTTCTGTTCTCGATCGGGGACTTCGACGATCACAAAGTTAACTCCTTCGCTCTGGTGAGCGATAACCTGCTGAATATCTGATGGTGTTTTTACCCGAACGACCGGAAGCTTGAAGCCCGCAATGATGCTCTCGATATCAAGGTTATGTGGCGTACCAAAGATCGCTTCAAAGCCATCGACTCCTGCTTGCGGCAAGGTAGAGAAAATCCCGCCACCATTGTTATCAATAATAAAGAGTGTCAGATTCTCAGTGATCGGATTGGCGAGTGCAGAAATATCGTGCAAGAAGGTGAGATCTCCCAAAATTGCGTAGCTTCGCTCAAATCGTGAGGCGATACCAAAGCTGGTCGCGATATTCCCATCGATCCCCGCGAGGCCGCGGTTAGCAAATACAGCTAGGCCGGTGCGCGGTGTCGCGCAGCCTTCAATATCTCGAATCGGGCGTGAAGATCCCACAAAGAGGGCGGCGCCATCAGGTAGCTCAGATGTAATCGCCCTGAGAGCGATCCGCTCACTCCACGATTGTGTAGCCGCTATGACGCAAGCAGCTGACTTCGATGCCGCACGCCAGCTTTCGATAAAAGATTGATCGGTCGAAGCTTTTGTTACATGTGGGATGTTGGTCAGTACTAAGTCGGCTGTGCGATTTGTATCAACAAATTCAGTCCGAGGATCGATCACGATTAAACGATCTGCCTCAGAGATAAAACTGTTGATACTTCGTGAGAGCGTTGTTCGGCCAATAACGATCACATCGCCAGATCCAAGTACTGATCGAATATCGCCATCAGCTAAGAAAATCGAGGCATGTGCGATCGCATCTGGAAAAGAGAGTGGATCCTCAGCAATCAGTGGCCAATCTAAAATTTCGGCAAACTCAGTAATCTCTTCAACTGAGAAACCAGCGCGATCGTGACCAACAATCAAAACTCCTTGGGGAGTTACTTCGATTGTGGTTTTTGATAATGGTTCTTCATCGCTCTCGATCTGCTTGATGCCAACGAGCCAATCGGTAGTATCGCTTGGTAAGAGCGGCTCTGTAAATTGAAGGTTGATGTGTACTGGACCACCGGTCAAGATATGTGAGAGATCGAGTGCGTGATTCGCGTCAAAGTTTTCGAGCGGCGCCAGGATGCCATTTTGCAAAGTCGTTTGATTCGAGCCAGTAGCCCGCAACTCTGCAGGACGGTCTGCGGTGAGGAATAAGACCTTAATATCGCTGTGATAAGCCTCGAGCGCCGCTGGGTGAAAGTTAGCCACAGCCGTTCCGCTGGTACAGATAACGACGACATATTCGTTGGTGGCCTTTGCAACCCCGAGCGCGTAAAAGGCGGCGCCTCGCTCATCTAGGCGAGTGTGTAAATCTGCGAGCCCGCGATTGGAGGCTTCAACTAGCGCAATCGTCAGCGGTGCATTTCGAGAGCCCGGTGAGATGACGAAGTCACTAATACCAAGTTCAAGAAGTTGTCGGATCGTCGACCTGGCTAGATCAGTTGCACTCATGCCAGCTCCTCTCGAAATCCTTCACTCTCAAATATTTCGGTGACTCTATTACTCCACCACTCTACGCGCTCTGGAGCGGCTTGATACTTTTTAAGAAGTTCGGGATCAGGCACAACCCGCTTTACCTCGAGCAATCCATTTTTAGCCACTACTGGTGGTTCGCAGATATCTGATTCAAAGAGTGAGATGGTGCCAAGTCCGCAGGCATAGTCCAGCTTTTCAAAAGAGGCAGCGAGTACGAGGTTATGAGAGATTCCAATTCCACTCTCGAGTGCGCTCGATATCACGACTGGTAGACCGATTCGATCTGCCAATATATGAGCCGCTTCAAATCCACCAATTGGTTGCCATTTAAGGATTGCGATATCAGCAGCGTTGCGCAGGCTTTCCATTGGCGCAGATAAATTTTTACGGATTGCTTCATCGACAGCGATCTTTACTGAACCATCGCGCTTGAGCTCTCGTAGATCATTAAGTGAGTGAGATGGCTGCTCGATATATTCAAAAACCTCACCAAAGCGTTCTAGGTATTGGCCAATATAGGTGCGGGCCTGCGCGAGATTCCAACCACCGTTGACATCCAATCGAACCTTCGCGTTTGGGATGATCTTGAGCGTCTCTTCTACTAACCCAGCGCCGATTTCAAAGTCATCAACTTTGATCTTGACGGTTGTGCAGCCAGTAAATCTCGATAAGACGCGAGAAACTTGATCGACTGGGACTATCGGCAGCGTTGCATTGATGGGAATTTCACTTCGAAACTGCGTTGGCCAAGGCTTATAAGCAGCATCTAACGAGGCTTTTAGCCAGGTGCGAGATTCCTCTGCGCCATATTCAAGGAACGGTGAGAACTCACTCCACCCGGCATCGCCTTGGAAGAGTGCGACTTCGCGATAATCAATCCCTCGAAATCGCTGCCTCAGTGGAATTCGGAGCACGGTGAAATCCCTAAAGATCTCCGTAGGCAGTTTCATCTTCTTAAACGATACTTAAGGGCGCTTTGGGAACTTACCGAAATCAGGGTCGCGCTTCTCTTGATATGCGTTACGTCCTTCTTGTCCTTCTTCTGACATGTAGAAGAGAAGAGTCGCATCACCAGCAAGTTGTTGCACGCCAGCAAGACCATCATCAGCAGCGTTGAGTCCAGCTTTGAGTAGACGTAGCGCCATTGGTGAGTGACGTAACATTTCGCGGCACCAAGAAACTGTCTCGGCTTCAAGCTCTGCAACCGGCACGACGGTATTTACCAACCCCATATCGAGCGCTTCTTGTGCATCATATTGGCGACATAAGAACCAAATTTCGCGGGCCTTCTTCTGGCCGACATGTGCTGCAAGCAATCCTGCACCGTATCCACCATCAAAAGAACCAACCATTGGCCCGGTCTGTCCAAACTTTGCATTATCTGCCGCGATCGTCAGGTCGCAGACGACGTGCAGCACATGGCCACCACCAATAGCCCAACCTGCAACCATTGCTACAACTGGCTTTGGTAGACGACGAATCTGAATCTGTAAATCAAGAACGTTGAGTCGGCCGATTCCCTTTTTTGCTAAGCCATCATCACCGAGGTAGCCATCATCTCCGCGAACGTTGATATCGCCACCAGAACAGAAAGCTTCACTTCCGGCACCAGTAAAGATAATGACGCCCACAGTCTCGTTATCTCTCGCGAGTGAGAATGCCTTCTCTAATTCAAAGAGCGTCTGCGGGCGGAATGCATTGCGTACCTCGGGGCGTTGGATCGTAATCTTCGCCATGCCTTCAGCGACTTCATAGCTGATATCGCTAAAACCCTCGCCACCTTCGCCAACGGTCCATGTGGGGATCGTGCGGGAGCCTGGTTCACGTTTGATTGGCTTGCTCATGGCGATAGCCTACGACCATCATGGATAAATCTTCACAGCGAGATCTGCTGCATGTGCCACAGGAGTGGTCTATTGCACAGCAGCGCCAGGCTCTTGAAGCGGCCCTACGCGGTGATGGCCCCGCCCTCACATGGAACGCCTCTGATCTGACACATGTTCCCGCAGAGTGCGCTGTTGTTGTGGCGACCAGTGGCTCTACCGGGAATCCAAAATATGTAGCGCTACCAGCCACTGCATTAATCGCATCTGCGCGTGCGTCACATTCTTATCTGCAGGCCGAAGCAGGAGATCGTTGGTCTTTATTACTACCCACCACACATATCGCTGGTATCAACGTTCTTGTCAGATCGATCGAGCTTGGTAGCGAGATCGTAAGTGTTGATTCCACCGCAGATTTCACAGCGATCGTACCAACTCAACTTCATCGCGCACTTAATGGCGATGCTGCGTTACTCGCACATTTAAAGAGTGCAAAGGCAGTTCTAGTCGGTGGCGCAGCTACGTCAGCCGCGCTTCGGACCTCTGCCAGTAGCGCCGGAATCAATCTCGTCACTACCTACGGCATGTCAGAGATGTCTGGTGGATGTGTCTATAACGGGACCCCACTTGTTGGAGTAGATATCCGTATCGTTGAAGGTCGCATTGAACTTAACGGTCCCATGAAGGCGATTGGATATCTTGGCAATGAGCCATTTGGCGATAAATATTTCATTACCCAAGATGCAGGGGCGATGATTGATGGTCACCTTGTCGTTACAGGCCGCATTGATGATCAGATTGTTACAGGTGGTGAGAAGCTCTCACTCGGTGCAGTAAGTGATTTTCTCGATGGAATCTCAGAAGCAAACGGATCTGCCCAGAGATATATTGCAGTCGGATTACCTGATGCCGAATGGGGGCAGGCGCTTGCGATCGCAAGTGATGGCTTGATCGATGAGGTTATGGTTCGTGAGCAATTACGCTCACAATTCGGCAACCACGCTTCGCCGAAGCGATTCTTATCAAATATAGAGTTGCCTCTCACATCGATTGCTAAACCAGATCGCGCGAAGTTGGTACAAATCTTTGGCAGACTGGCCTAATGCCTGCAAATAAGTGGATCGCTGGAGCTAGACCTCGCACCCTCCCGGCGGCTATCGCTCCCGTCTTGGTTGGAACCGCGCTACGCCATACTGATCACATCGAGATCAATCTCCTTAACGCGCTACTCGCTCTTTTAGTCAGCCTCGCACTACAAGTTGGCGTTAACTACTCCAACGATTATTCAGATGGTGTCCGTGGCACGGATGCTGTTCGCGTTGGTCCAGTACGCCTAGTCGGATCAGGACTTGCTACCGCAGCAGCCGTTAAGCGAGCAGCCTTTATCGCATTTGGTTTTGCTGCTGCAGTCGGATTGTTATTAAGTGTTCGTTCTTCTCTATGGTTCATCCTCTTAGGTGCAGTCTGTATTCCAGCTGCTTGGTATTACACCGGCGGAAAAAATCCTTATGGCTATCAAGGGTTTGGTGAAGTCTCTGTCTTCTTCTTCTTTGGTCTCGTTGCAACCATCGGTAGCTATAGCGTTCAATCACATCGAATTACTTGGCAATCACTTCTCGTAGCAATGCCAGTCGGAGCTCTCGCCTGCGCAATCCTTGCAATCAATAACCTTCGCGATCTTCCAAAAGATGCCCTAGTGAATAAGCGCACCCTGGCAGTTCGCCTTGGAGATCAGAAGGCACGACAAGCCTTCATCGCGCTCCTGCTCTTTGCTCACCTGACCGCGCTTGTCGCTGTAGTAATAACTCCTTATGCCTTCGCGACTCTGTTGCTGGTTCCAACCTCAGTGGTCATTTCACGCTCAGTCTGGGATGGTGCAAAGGGTGCGGAGCTGATTCCGCTGCTCGGCAAGATTGGCAAACTTCACTTACTGCTCTCTACAACTCTAGCTCTCGCACTTCTGGCAAAGCGATAAACTAAAGCCATGATCAAACTCGATGCGCTCCTGGTATTTCTAGGAATTGGTGTTCAGATTTACGCCCTCTTCGATGTTGCTCGCACTCCACAAGAGAACTTCACAAAGATGCCTAAGTGGGGCTGGCTTTTAGTAGTTATCTTCTTTGGCCTCATCGCCTCGTTGATCTGGATCATTTGGGGTCGCAAGAACAATGGTGGCAATGGCGGACCGCATCGTCCTCGCCCGACAAAGAATATTCCGCCGGATGATAATCCGGATTTCTTACGTAATCTTTAGTTTTTAGCGTTGAATTTCGGCAGGTGTAAGTCGAACCTGATTGAGATGATGCGAGTCAGAATAACAACTGCGCCACCTGCGATAAATGCGATCCCGCCGTAATCCAGAGATTTATCTGCTGCGACTCGAGCTCCGACAAGCGCAAAGACAAATGTCGAAAGGAGATCCAGACCGTGAAGAAGTGTCATAACTTAAGCCTACGGTTTTTTAGAGACCAGAGTAGGTGTGAAGTCCCGTGCCATAAATATTGACGTAGATATAGTTGAAGAGGAAGGTCGAGCCAGCGAAGAGACATAACCATGCAGCTTTGCGTCCACGCCAACCAACGGTCACGCGGGCGTGCAGGTATGCCGCATATGCGACCCAGGTAATGAATGCCCAAGTCTCCTTTGGATCCCATCCCCAATAACGGCCCCAGGCAGATTCAGCCCAGATGGCACCAGCGATAACAGCAAAGGTCCAAAGTGGGAATACGAAGGCAACAAGTCGGTACGAAAGTTGATCAAGCACTTCAAGTGTTGGGAGTTTCTTCGCCCATTCAGAACGGCCACCACGCTCTTCCATGCGATCGAGAATTAAATAGGTTGCGGCGATTGTATTTGCGAGCAAGAAGACGCCGCCAGAGATAATTGCAGCAGAGACATGGATTGCAAGCCAAGTTGATTTGAGAGCCGGAACTAGCGGAGCGCTTGGGCGGTAGAGAACGGTGATGGCAGTTCCTAGTGTGAGTAGCACAGCGATAGATACCGGGAGACCAAGCCAACGTAACTTATATTTAGCTAGAGCGAAGAGGTAGGCGCCGCTAAACGCTAACGCTCCTGTGATAGAGAACTCATACATATTTCCCCACGGAACGCGATGTGCAGATGCACCACGAAGGATTACTCCAGCGAAGAGGAAGATGAAACCGAGAATCATCATCGCAGTTCCGATACGGCCAGATTTTTCAGTCCGGCTAAAATCGAAGCTGGTTTTATCATCTACCTCGGTTGTCTTCACTGAAAATGAGACTTCAATTGCATGAGCAAAGAATGCGATGGTGTAGAGAGCCATCGCTGAGTAGATCGAATAGTTTGATAGATACGCAAGGTTTCGTGATGTCATGTCCTCTACCTTTCATCCTTTTCAAGTGCCTGTCGCAGCGAAGATAGCTCTTCATCTAGACCTGGTACGCCATTCTTTGCTAACCCTGCAATTTCAACACGATCATCGACCTTGATCCAAATTCTGCGCTGGCGTGTGAAGAGTGATATCAGTAACCCAAGGATTGCCAAGATCGCGCCAACCAATGCGTATATCTTCCCAGGATCATCAACGATCTGCAGATTGACCCAAGACTTATAGCCTTCAAAGGTGAGAGTTCCCTCACCAAAGTTGTATATCTGACCTAAGCCAAGTGCTTTTAGCCCAATGCGCTGCATCTTGCTGGTATCAACTCGGTAGACCGATTGAGGCACGCCACTATCGAGACCTAAGTTACCCATCCAGACTGAGACCAAGAGCCGTGGATCAAGCACCTCAGGAAATGCTGAGAAAGCACCGCGCTTTGGTGATCGATCTGCAGTTGGCAAGAAGGATGCAACCATTCCGATCTGCGGAACCATATCGGGCAACTTAATGGCGCCGATAGATGTGAGGTTTGCATCTTGCGGCAAGAAAGTTACAGCTCCTTCGAAGACCAACTTTCCACTCTTATCCCGCACAGCTACGACTGGTGAATAACCATTGGCCTGAAGGTAGACCTTGGTGCTTCCATATGTGAGTGGACTATTGACCTTAATTGTCTTCAGAACTTCTTTTGAGCCGATGGGATTCGCAGCTGCAACCTTTAATACATAATCGGTTGGCGCATTAGTTGTGGGATCGTAACTAGCCTTGAAATCTAAGACTCGAAGCGAGAACGGCGCCATATCCCCTTCACCTTGAAACTTGGCGAACGAGATGTTGTCATAGGAAGTCGGTGTATTAATAAAACGGTCACCAACATTGAGGATCGCTTCACCTTTGCTGCCGAATAGTCCACCAGCCGCAACCGCCAAGAGAAGTAGTACTAGCGATAAGTGGAAGAGCAGATTGCCAGTCTCACGCGAGTAACCCTTCTCGGCTGAGATTGAGCCCGCTTCACGACGAACGCGGAATCGATTCTTTTTAAACCAGAGCTGCGCGGTATCGAGTGCGCCAGAGGTTGGTCGATCTAGTTGAGCAAAACCTTCCATCCGATCTAAAAACTTTGGAGTGAGCGGAGGTTTCTTGCCGATTGCCTTAACGTGCTCGATGGAACGGGGTAGTACACAGCCTATAAGTGAGATGAAGAGCAAAATGTAGATTGCGCTAAACCATGGTGATGAATAAACATCAAAGATCTGAATCTTGTCGAGCCAATGGGCAAGGGTTGGATTGTGGGTAACGAAATCTGTCACCTTCATGGGGTTCTGATTACGCTGCGGGAAGATCGACCCCGGGATTGAAGCGAGTCCAAGCATCATTAAGAGAATCAGTGCGGTCCGCATGCTTGTGAGCTGGCGCCAGATCCAGCGAAGAATCTCCACCTAGACCACCGGCAAGAATCCCGAGATCAAATCTCGAAATGAATTCATCACTGTTAACCAGAGCCCTGTGACTTGAAGAATTCCGATAATGATCAAGAAACCACCACCGATCTTCGTCATGAGATTTCCGTGGCGAGAGATTGATCTGCGAAGTTTTGCTGATTGATCGAAGAAGATGCCTACCAAGAAGAGTGGCAACCCAAGTCCAAAGCAATATCCAAGGCTCAGGATTGCACCACGAGTCGCGCTTGATGACTGGAACGAGAGCGCTTGCACCGCGCCAAGGGTTGGCCCAATACATGGTGTCCAACCAAGCCCGAAGAGGAATCCAAGGAGTGGTGCCCCAATGAGACCGGCACTCGACTTCCATTGCGGTTTAAAGGAGCGATAGAACTTCTGGTTGAAGAGAAAGACGACACCCATCACAATCGTGAGCGCACCTAAGACGACAGTGAGCCAATGTGAATTGTTGCTGATCTTCGATCCGAGTGAGCCAAAGAGCGCACCATATGAGATAAAGAGAATGGAGAAGCCACCAATAAAGAGGAGTGAGCCAAGGGCTACCCGCCCCTTGCTCTTCACATCAGTCATTCCAGCTGCATAAGAAAGATAGCCAGGGACAAGCGGCAGAACACATGGTGAGAAGAAAGAAATCAAGCCAGCGATGAAAGCAACGATGAGCGCCAGGATGAGGTTTCCACTAAAGATTTGATGAGTGAAGAAGTTCATCGAAAGAGTCTGTGCGAAGTTATGCATGAGATGGTTCCGCCGCAACTTTATTAATCATTGAATCCAGCAGCGCATAAGTTACTTCACCGCTGATACGGACCGCTACGCGATTATGCGTATCAATAATGAGCGTCGTCGGTATCGCGTTGGGAAGCAATGAGCCTCTAAATCCAGCTAATAGCGCATCATCTATGAAGTTGGGGTACGAAATCTTGAAACGGTTAACAAATGAAGCAGCTGACGAGATGTTGTCGCGGGTGATGATTCCTACAAATTGAACTTTACCCGCAAGTCGATTTGCAAAATCTGCAAGAAGTGGCGCCTCTGCGCGACATGGTGAACACCACGATGCCCAGACATTGACCACGATCTCTTGATTCTTCGTGATCTTAAGCGCCTGACCAGAGAGGGTTGGGCCCATCAAATCTGGTGCAAGCTTTCGATCTGCAGGTTGAATATAAACTGCAACACCCGTCCCAGAGACAAAGGCATTCTCATTCGCTTTCGATAATCCACCACTCGAACAACTCGTAAGCAGCAAGGTAGAGCTGATGACGAGAGCGAGCGCAATAAACTTCTTCATTTAATAGGTAGTAGATGTTTCGCTGGTTCGGCATAAGAAGTTCCTTCAACCATGCCATCGTTATCGAGATGAAAACTTGTGATCGATGCCAAAGTGCATTCGCGTCTACGCGGATCGTGCATCATGCGTCGACCTTCAACCGCGGAGCGGAGGATCCAAATCGGAAGCTGGTGGGATACACAGATCGCATCTTTACCACCAGCAGCATCACGAGCTGCAAAGAGTGCACCGAGCATTCTTTCAACCTGCTCTTCGTAGGGTTCTCCCCACGAAGGTACCCACGGCTTGGTGAGATAGCGCCACGACTTGGGATGCTTAAGCACACCACTGCCGAGTTCGAACTTCTGGCCTTCAAAGATATTTCCGGCTTCAATCAATCGCTCATCGGTAGTAATCGAGAGCCCATGTCTTGCAGCGATCGGAGCTGCCGTCTCTTGCGCACGTTGAAGTGGCGAGACAAGGAGTGCTCCAATATCTAGATCTTTCGACCATTCGGCGACAGTTCTAGCCATCTCTTGGCCACGATCAGAGAGGTACCACCCAGGCTGGCGCCCGTAGAGAATCTTCTCTGGATTGAAGACCTCGCCATGGCGTAGGAAGTGAACGGTTATCCCCATAGGTATAAGCATAAAGGGGTCGGGATAGGGGTTCAGGACGAGCGTTCGCTAAGGTAGTGACATGGCACTCACAGCGAAGAGAGTCGCCTTCTTTGATGTCGATAACACGCTGATGCAGGGCTCATCCCTCTTCTTTCTCAGCCGTGGGATGTACCAAAGGGGCTTCTTCAACCGGCGCGACATCCTCGCCTTCCTCTTCGCCAATCTACGATATCAATTAACTGGCAAGGAGAATAAGGAAGAGATCGATCGCGTCCAGCAAGCTGCCTGTGACTTCATTAAAGGCCACAAGGTAAGCGAGTTCGAAACCCTCGCCGCTGATGTCTATGATCGATATGTCTCACCTGCCTTGTGGCAAGGAACCATTGAGATCGCCCATGATCACCTCAACGCTGGTGAAGAAGTCTGGCTCATCACTGCATCACCCAGCGCGATGGCAGATCTCATTGCAAAGAAGTTAGGTTTCACAGGAGCTCTCGGAACCGTGGCAGAAGTCGATGATGGAATGTATACCGGACGCCTGGACGGAAAGCTCTTACACGGGCAAGAGAAGGCAATCGCCGTCGACAAATTAGCTCGTGAACACAACATCGATCTCAAGAATTCCTACGCATACTCAGACAGTCACCACGATATTCCCCTGCTTGAAGCGGTGGGTAAACCCCGGGTCATCAACCCCGACACCCTGCTTCAAGTCCGGGCGTTACGTGACCACTGGCCGATTCATGACTTTCGCCGGGCGAGGTTGATCAAAAAGGTAGTGACGCCGATTATCTCTCGCCTCGCCTCGCTCACAACTGCGCTCAATCCCAGAATCAGACGTAAAAAGCTCTAAGGATCAATCGCTAGGCTTAGACACTTATGTCTAGCTCCTTTGCTGATGCCTTACGCGCGCGCTCTGATGCGCAATTAGCGAGCCTCTTTGCCGCTAGACCTGATCTGCTCTCACCAGTACCAAGTGACCTCTCCGCGCTAGCGGCCCGCGCATCATCGATGCCTAGCATCATGCGTGCACGTGAGCGTTTAAATAAATTTCAATTCGATATCTTGGTGGCCGCAGCATCACTACAAGAACCATTTACCCAGATCGATCTACTTCGGGTAACAGATAAAATCGCAAAGGCGACACTTGAACTGCTCGTCGAGCATTCACTGCTCTATGCCGATGGTGAGAAGTTCCGTATGCCTGCAAATGTTCGTACCTTAATTGGCGAAAACCCGGCGGGGCTCGGACCATTCTCAACGAAGAAGATCAATCTCGAACTCCTACAAGAGTCTCCTAAAGGTGCTCTCGAACTCTTAGAGCGAATGGTCTGGGGACCACCACGCGGCCAGGTCGCTGATGTAAAAAAGGCAAACCCAACAATTAAATGGTTACTCGATAATCACTTCTTGATCGCCTTTGATTCACAGACGCTGCTCTTACCTCGCGAAGTAGGTATGCACCTTCGAGGTGGGAAAGTATTTAAGGAGCTCGTCGCAGTAGCACCAGCAGTTGCTGGGACCACCCGCAAGCAGAAGGCGATTGATCTAGCCGCAATTGCAAATATCTCAACCTTCATCCGCTGGTCTGAAGAGCTCGCTCACCATTGGTCAGATGAACCACCTACTGCACTTCGCTCTGGTGGATTAGGAGTGCGCGATCTGAAGCGCACGGCCGAGCATCTCGGAGTTGACGAAAGCTGCGCAGCATTTGTCGCCGAAACCCTTTTCTTAGCTGGACTGATCGTGATCGATACAGATGATGCGATCTTGCCAACTGGCGCATTTGATATCTGGCTGACAAAGAGCGCAGAAGATCGTTGGCACTCCCTTGTATCGGTCTGGCTCGAAACTTCACGCGTCGCGGGTCTAGTAGGTAAAGGTGATTCAAAGAGCGTTGCCGCCCTCGGACCAGAGCTTGATCGCGCCGGAATCGCAGGGTTAAAGCGTGCGCTTCTCGCACTTCTCGCTTCACATCCTGAGAGCGATCCTGATATTGCATCACTTCAACGTCGTATGAAATTTGATCTACCAACTCGAAGTAATGATGAGTACATCACCTGGATCTTGCGTGAAGGTGAATGGCTAGGAATCACCGGCCAAGGTGCGATATCAACCTTTGGCAAGGCGCTACTTGCTGGTGAAGATCTTGGTGTGGAAGCGGCGCTTCCAAAACCAGTTGACCATATTTTAATTCAAGCAGATAACAGTGCAATCGCACCAGGACCTCTCACGATTGAAATTGGTAATGAGATGGGAACTCTCGCTGATATTGAGAGCCGTGGTGGCGCAACCGTCTATCGCTTTACTCAAGGATCGATCCGTCGCGCACTCGATCATGGTAAGACCGGTGAGGGTATTAAAGATTTCTTAAAGCGAGTATCGAAGACTCCGGTTCCGCAACCACTCGAATATCTCATCAACGATGTGGCAAAGCGACATGGTCGACTTCGTGTTGGTCGCGCCTCTTCATATATTCGTTGTGAAGATGAAGGTCTGATTACTCAGATCACTCACGATAAGAAGTTAGAGGATCTGCGGCTTCGTAAAATTGCGCCACAAGTTTTGGTCGCCGATTTTGAGATCAACGAATTGATTGCAGGCTTACGTGAGGCTGGATATCTGCCAGCGGTTGAAAACGGAACTGGTATCTTAATTTCAGCACCCGCAGTACGCCGAGCAAAGAACCGTCCTCGTCCGCCACGAGTCATCGCTGAGAGCAGCGCACCAACTCCAACACTCATTACCTCAGCAGTCCGCGTGTTGCGTGCCGGCGAGAAGGCAAGTGCTCATAAGCCACGTGAAGTTCCGCGCACAACTGCCAATGAGACCCTCGATCTTCTCCATCAATATATTGAAGAGCAGGCGAGCCTGACGATCGGTTACGCCGATTCAAATGGCGGCGTCTCTAACCGATTGATCGATCCCGTCTCGATCTCACTGGGCACCTTGATTGCTCGCGATCATGCCACTGGCGAACTCACCCAATTCCGAATCCCGCGTATTACTGGGGTCGCACTCGCCGATTCCAGCCTTGAATAACCACTCGAATAACCACCTTAGAGACGATTACGGCAGAATATCTACATGAGCTTCCTCGAAGACCTCCAAGCGCTGGTTGAGCTCCAATCGCCGAGCGAAGATCTTGTGGCCTGTCGCAGCGTTATCACTCTCGCAGGCGAGATCGCAGTTGCACGTACCGGGGTTCCGGCAAAGATCTTTGATGAGAACGGTCGCCCAATTTTTTGGTGGGGCGCGGAGCAACCTTCGATTGTGATCCTGACTCATCTTGATACCGTCTGGCCGATCGATTCATTCTTACCGCTCTGGCAGGTTTCGCAAGATGGCGAGCAGATTTCTGGTCCTGGTATCTTTGATATGAAGACTGGATTCTTACAAGCGCTCTACGCAATTGCAGCGATTCCGAGCGCCGCTTCTAAAATCGCGCTGATTGCAACAACGGATGAAGAGCTTGGAAGCCAAACTTCGCGCGATTTAATCAAGCGCGTCAGTTCTAGCGCAGATGCAGTGCTCGTTACTGAGGCATCGCTCAATGGGAAGGTAAAAGTTGGTCGCAAGGGTACGTCGATGTATCAGATCACAGTTACCGGTCGCGCAGCGCATGCTGGGCTTGAGCCTGAAAAGGGAATTAATGCTTCGACGGAGATCGCAGCAATCGTTGCCGCACTCACCGGTTTAGAGAATTCTGAACATGGCACGACTGTCGTTCCGACAACGATGCGATCTGGCACTACAACAAATACTGTTCCTGCCCTTGCAACTCTCGATATTGATAGTCGCTCATTTACGATGGCTGAAATGGAGCGAGTAGAGAGTGCGTTACGTTCATGGAAGCCAATCAATCCAGAAGCTCAGATCACAGTCACGGGTGGAATAAATCGACCACCACTGGAGTTAACTTCAACAGCTTCGCTCTATGCCACCTTTGAAAGCGTTGCCAAGAGCCTGGGTCTACCCGAAGTCGGAAGCGCAAGCGTGGGCGGCGCAAGTGATGGCAACTTCGCAGCGGCTGCAGGTGCACAAGTCCTCGATGGCCTTGGCGCAGTTGGAGATGGTGCACATGCTCCACACGAATACATTTTGACCTCAACTATCCAGCCTCGAATCGCACTACTTACCGCTTTTATTAAGGAATTAATGTGACCGATGGTCCACTGATTGTTCAGAGTGATAAGACGATTCTTCTCGACGTTGATCACATCTTGGCCGATGAATGCCGCAGGTTGATTGCAGCCTTCGCCGAACTCGAAAAGTCACCAGAACATATTCATACCTACCGCCTCACGCCTCTTGGACTCTGGAACGCTCGAGCCTCTGGCCATGATGCAGAACATGTCATCGATACCCTCTTAAAGTATTCACGATTTGCAGTTCCGCACGCACTTCTCGTTGATATCGCCGAGACGATGTCACGTTATGGTCGTCTTCGATTAGAAGCTCACCCCGTCCACGGATTAACGCTCGTCTCACAAGACCCAGCAGTTCTTAAGGAAGTCACCCGCGGTAAGAAGATCGCTCCGATGCTTGGTCTACAAATTGATGATGAGACCGTCATTGTTCATCCAGGACAGCGCGGTTTCTTAAAACAAGCGCTCCTCAAACTTGGTTGGCCGGCTGAAGACTTCGCAGGCTACGTTGATGGTCAAGCCCATGAAATCTCTCTCAATCAAGATGGTTGGTCGATCCGTAAATATCAAGAGCTCGCAGCTGAAGGTTTCTGGCATGGTGGTTCTGGTGTAGTTGTTCTCCCATGTGGTGCAGGTAAGACCATTGTCGGCGCAGCTGCGATGGCACATGCGAAGGCGACCACTCTTATTCTGGTAACGAACACTGTCGCTGCTCGCCAGTGGCGTGATGAGCTCCTTAAGCGCACCTCACTACATGAAGATGAGATTGGTGAATATTCCGGCGCAAAGAAGGAGATCCGCCCAGTCACTATTGCCACTTACCAAGTTCTTACTACTCGTAAGAAGGGTGTTTATACGCACTTGGATCTCTTTGATGCGATCGATTGGGGTCTCATCATTTATGACGAGGTCCACCTATTACCAGCGCCAGTCTTTCGTTTTACCGCTGATATTCAATCCCGCCGCCGCCTTGGCCTGAC
>CAIMOX010000024.1 GCA_903843225.1 uncultured Actinomycetes bacterium
AGGAGGGCGAGATCTCCCTCATCCTCGACCTCGCCAGATGGCAATAATCGGGCAGCTTTGAGGTCTAAGAGCGTTGCCGCGACGACGAGGAACTCAGTGGTCTGATCGAGATCCCAGCCATCCTCTGCGCCTTCTAGGGCACGTATATAGGTGATGAATTCATCGGTCACCGCCCCGAGCGCGATCTCGGTGACATCCATTTTGTGACGTGAAATTAACTGCAAAAGGAGGTCGAATGGACCATCAAAATTGACGAGATGTACCGAAAAACCAGTATTTTCCGCTGGTTGTACGGGTTCTTGGATCAGAATTTCCGACTCTTCGGTTCCCGGGTTCATGGGTGAACCGTACCCACTCGAGCTTGCCTTTTCGAATACACGCGCCCTAGAGTCCCGCCATGGCCAAAGTTAATTCGCAGGTTTCTCGCTTCGACGCTAAATCGACAAATCGCGACGAAGAGCTCGCTCAGACATCAGTAACCCTTGGTCGTCCTCCACTTGACTTTCCAGATGTCGTCTCTGCACCTGCTGAAGGCCCTGCCAAAGTAATCTCGATCGTTAACCAAAAGGGTGGCGTTGGAAAGACAACCACCACCATCAACCTCGGAGCTGCGCTCGCTGAACTTGGTCGCCGGGTACTTCTTGTGGACTTTGACTCACAAGCTTCCATGACAATCGGCCTAGGAATCAAGCCCTTTGAGAATGAGCAGTACAACTCAATTTGGTATTTACTCAACGATCCTCAAGCAGATATTCACGAAGCGATCCTCAAGACAAATGTCCCGGGTATGGACTTTATTCGCGGGCATGAAGATATGGCAGCTGCTGAAGCGAAGTTTGTCAGTGAAATCGCGAAAGAGCACAAGCTTCGCAAACTTCTGGCTCCAGTCATCAACGAGTACGACGTCATTTTGATCGACTGTTCTCCATCACTTGGCACACTCACTGTCAATGCCCTCACCGCCTCAGCTGGCGTCATCATTCCGATGGAATGTGAGTACTTTGCGATTCATGGTCTCGCGCTCGTGAAGAGCACGATTCAAACCATCAAAGAGAACACCAACCCATCCCTTCATATCGATGGGATTCTCGCTACCCGATTTGATCGTAAGACCTCTCACTCTCGTGAGGTTCTTGAACTCATTGCCAATCAATTCCCTGATGAAGTCTTCGACACCATCATCGCTCGCACCATTCGATTCTCGGAGTCGACCTCACAAGGCGAACCGATCACCACCTTTGCCAGTAGTTCGGTCGGAGCGATGTCTTATCGCCGACTTGCACGAGAATTGATCGCCCGAGGAGGCAGCAAATGAGCAGACGCGTACAACTACCCGGAGCCGATGAACTCTTTCGTCAATCAACAACGTTAAGCGCTGTTCCTAACGCTGCCCCAACTGCCGTTGAAGATGTTCCTACGGCAACTATGGCAACCGCTGCGAAGAAGTCAGTTCGCCAAACTCCAAGGCGTCGCACAAATACCTTCGATCGCTCCCCTAGCGGCCGTGAGCGCCACGACGAGAAGATCACTGTGTACCTCTCACCAGATGAGTTGTACGATCTCGAGCAGGCTCGGTTAGCCCTTCGTGGCGATCTTGGACTTGCGGTAGATCGTGGCCGTATCGTGCGCGAATCACTCGCTATCATCATCGCTGACCTAGAAGCTAAAGGCGATCAATCAATTATTGCCCGCAGACTTCGCGGCAGATAACTCTCTCTTACTTGTAGTTAACGGGCCCGTGGATGGGCTTGCGCATAACTCTCTCTCAGTCGATCAATTGTGATCAGTGTATATATCTGAGTGGTTGTTACGGAGGCGTGACCCAAGAGCTCTTGCACGACTCTAATATCTGCGCCACCATCGAGTAAATGTGTTGCAAATGAGTGTCGTAATGAATGTGGTGTGACATCGCCAGCAATCCCAGCGCGATCTGCAGCCTTTGCAATAATCGACCAGGCGCTCTGACGACTTAATGTGCTGCCACGGGCGTTGAGAAAGAGAGCATCAACTCTTCGATCACCTGCAAGTGAAGGTCTTAACCGAACGAGATATTGATCGAGTGATCCTTGAGCAAATTGGCCAACGGGTACTACTCGCTCCTTTCCACCCTTACCTTTTAGCCG
>CAIMOX010000025.1 GCA_903843225.1 uncultured Actinomycetes bacterium
CGCGCCTGTGACTGTGCAAAGAATTCAACGAGAACCTCGCCGTATAGGGCACGATCCGAGCCTAAAAACTGTTCAGCCAGATTCTGGAAGGAAGCTCCCTGGTCGTGTGATATTTTCAAACGAACAAAGCCATTTGCGACAGAATATTCAACTAAGCAATGAAATTGACTTTCATGAATCGTTTTTTTATCCAGTAATAGGTTTGCCTTGGCAAGATAGGTTTCTTGATGTTGATGGATCAAATCTCCGACAGCTTTCAGGATGAGCTGTTCATCATCACGATCAACGCGAGTCACAGGTCCACCAACTCTCTTATCCTTAGCCTCTTTGTTACAAGGATAAAGATAAATCAAGCCTACGGAGTTCCGCAAGCAATTTTAGAAAACCCTTGAGTGAAAGTCTTTCCAGCATAAACCTGTTTCCCTGAAACTACAGCAGAAGCATACGCGAGGCCGTAATAGGTCGTAGATTTTGTATCTATGCAGGGAGTAAAAGTGTTGTAATTTTTGACGAGTAATCCAGAAGATTTTGGGTTTTTAGGATCCGTTGTTGTGCTTGAAACCAGTTGCCCCCCGAACTTCCCTATCTTGTATAACTCCACTGTCAGCTTCACCTGGCTTTGTGGAATGTTACAAACTGACTCGGCATCAATCTTCACATATGCCTTACCAACTTTATTTGAAAAATAAGTGGATATATGAGGATTATGGATTTGAATCCGGCAGGGTGCCTTGGGTTCAGAGGTTGAGGCCCATGTTGGGGTGTAGGTACAGGAAGTTATTTGAATGGCTAAAACCGCAGTTGCAAAGACGTTTTTCATGGCAGGAGGATCTCGTCAGAATGGAAAAGGTGCAGAAAGTTATCCACACGAACTGGTAGTCGGAGCGGAGGATGTCCGAGCCACAGATGAATGGATATCAGTGGATCATCCAGAGCCAGCAAAGCTGGCGGAGGATGTCCCAGCAAGTGAAAATCGAAGGTAGTGATTGGTTCCAGCTGAGCCACAGATGAATGGATATCAGTGGATCATCCAGAGCCAGCAAAGCTGGCGGAGGATGAGGGATTTGAACCCTCGAAAGGTTGCCCTTTACACGCTTTCCAAGCGTGCGCACTCGGCCGCTATGCGAATCCTCCTGTGCTGCGCGCAGTGAGAGGCGAGATTTCCGCCCTGACTACGGGTCGTAGCCTATCGGCTCTAGAAACTATGATTACCCCCAGATCCTCCGTGCGGCGCTACCGCACTGAACTCCCCCAGGGCAGGAATGCAGCAAGGGTAGGTGTGCTCTGGCGGGTGCGCGGGGGATCCCACTAATTTAGGCTCGATACGTAGAGGAGATGGCGATGTCACTAGCGTTGTATCGCAAGTATCGGCCATCAACCTTTGGCGAAGTTATCGGCCAAGATCATGTGACAGAGCCACTCTCTAACGCACTGACTTCAGATTCGATCCACCACGCATATCTCTTTAGTGGCCCACGCGGTTGTGGCAAGACATCTTCTGCACGCATCATGGCTCGCTCACTCAACTGTGAAAAGGGCCCAACTCCAAATCCTTGTGGTGAATGCCAATCATGTCGCGACCTCGTTGCCAATGGTCCAGGTTCAATCGATGTTATGGAACTCGATGCTGCAACCCACGGGTTAGTTGATGACGCTCGCGATCTTCGCGACAAAGCTTTCTTTGCACCAGTTCAATCACGTTACAAGATTTATATTATTGATGAGGCACACCAACTCGGACCCGGCGCAGCAAATGCGTTGCTTAAAGTTGTTGAAGAACCGCCTCCGCACGTTCTCTTTATCTTCGCCACAACTGAGCCAGATAAGTTAATTGCAACGATCCGCTCACGAACCCATCACTACCCATTCCGATTAGTTCCACCAGCGGTTCTTGCTACGCACCTTGAAGGTGTCTGCAAAGACGAAGGTGTGAAGGTTGCAAAGGGAGTTATTCCATTAGTAGTTCGTGCATCTGGTGGATCAGTCCGTGACGCGCTCTCAGTCTTAGGCCAACTCCTTGCTGGTGCTGGTAAAGATGGAGTCACCTACGAAGTCGCAACAGCGCTTCTTGGCTTTACCGATGGTGCGTTACTAGATGAAGCGGTCGATGCGCTCGCTGCCCGCGATGGCGCGACTCTCTTTAATACCGTTAATCGCGTCGTTGAATCAGGCCATGATCCACGTCGCTTCACTCAAGATTTCTTAGAGCGTCTTCGCGATCTCATCATTGTTGGTGCCTCAAAGGATGCCGCTGCACAGATCTTGCACGAATATCCAGAAGATCAGCTCGAGCGCATGAAGAACCAGGCTTCACTTATAGGCGCTGCAACGCTGATTCGCTCTGCTGATATTGCGGCGGACGGCCTCACCCAGATGCGTGGTGCGACCGCCCCACGACTGATTCTCGAACTCATTTGCGCTCGAATCTTGCTCCCGGGCAGCGATGATCAAGGACTCCTTGCACGCGTTGAGCGTTTAGAAAACGGTATTGCTATTACTGCTCCAATCGCTAAGCCACTCGTTGCTGAAAAATCGGAGCCAGTAGTTGCGAAAGAAAAAGCGGCTAAAGAAGTCTCTCAACCTGTGACCAATACTGAGGTAGCACCGGTTCCAGATAAGCCACCGGTAAAAGAGCCCGTTGCAGTGAAAGCGGCGACTCCAACTCCAAAGCCATCTGGCCCTGTCGATATCGCAGCGCTACGAAAGTTCTGGCCTGAAGTCATTGAGAATGTAAAGAAGCAGCGTCGTCTTACCTGGTCACTGCTCTCTGCGAGTGCTCAAGTCTTATCTGTTGACGACAAGGCGATCACTATCGGAATCGTTAACTCTGGTGCTCGTGATTCATTTATTCGTTCTGAATCTGATGTGATCCTACGTAAGGCCTTTGCCGAAGTAGTGGGACTTGATCTCAAGGTTGAGTGCATCGTCGATCCATCGGTTAACTCCTCAACGACGACTCCTGAACGTACCGTTGAAGATCCATCTGATGAAGCACAACTCAGTGGTGCAGAGCTCCTCGCTAAAGAGCTCGGCGCACAAGTAATCAAGAAATTCTCAAACGATGTATGAAGGCGCGATTCAAGATCTGATCGATGAACTCGGCAGACTTCCAGGTATTGGACCAAAATCTGCACAACGTATCGCCTTCCACATTATTCAATCTGAGCGCGTCGATGTCACTCGCCTCGTCGATGTTCTGCGCACCGTAAAAGAGCGTGTGAAGTTCTGTACCGAATGCGGCAATATCTCTGAAGAAGAGCTCTGCCGAATCTGTCGCGATCATCGCCGCGATCCGACACTTATCTGTGTTGTTGAAGAATCTAAAGATGTCATGTCGATTGAAAAGACCCGAGAGTTCCGCGGGAAGTATCACGTGCTTGGTGGCGCAATCAGCCCGATCGATGGCGTCGGCCCAGAACAACTCCGTATTCGTGAGTTAATGGTTCGCCTGGCTAACCCGGATATCGCGGAGATCATCATTGCAACCGACCCCAACCTTGAGGGCGAAGCGACCGCTTCCTACTTAATCCGCCAGATCCGCCCAATGGGCATCAAGGTCAGCCGCCTCGCATCAGGGCTACCTGTTGGTGGAGATCTTGAATATGCCGATGAGGTAACGCTTGGTCGTGCCTTTGAAGGTCGCCGAACAGTCGAGTAACAGAAACGAGAGTGCAATGTCGAATGAAGAGCTAGTGAGCGTAGAGCATGAGTTTGTTATCAAAGATTTCAAGACTGAGAGCGGTGTGGTTCTTCCAGAGGCGCGCATCACCTACGGCACTTACGGAACACTGAACGCCGCTAAAGATAACGCCGTTCTTTTGCCATCGAGCTACATGGCCCGATATCAAGGATATGAATGGTTGATCGGTCCAGAGAAGGCACTCGATCTAGATAAATACTTCGTCATTAGCACTGAAGCATTTGGTAATGGTCGATCATCTTCTCCAAGTAATACTCCCGAGCCGTTGCATGGACCACGCTTTCCAGCAATTAGTACTCGCGATAATGTGAAAGCAGTGCATCAATTACTCACAGAAGATTTAAAGATCGAGCATCTTCAGGCAGTTATTGGATTCTCCATGGGAGCTCAACAAGCATTTCAGTGGGCAGTAAGTTTCCCTGATTTCATGGATCGAATTGTTGCGACCGCCGGAACTGCGAAGACCTACGGTCATGGAATTGTTCGGCTAGATGGACAGATTATGGCTTTGACCTCAGATGAAAATTTCAACGATGGGGATTACCTAACTCCTCCGGTAAAAGGGCTACAGACTTTTGGTCAGGTGTGGGCTGGATGGTTGATGTCACAAGAATGGTGGCGACAAGAGCTGTGGCGAGATCCTAAGAGTCCTCAATTAACTTTCGATGATGGAGTCGCGCTTTACCGTGATGGTCTTGCAACTGCTGGGGATGCTAATGATTTGATTCTACAAATGCGTACCTGGCGCGAACACGATGTAGGTGGAACCTCGCCATTTAATGGCGATATTGAGGCAGCGCTGCAATCGATCCAAGTCCCAGTTTTATATATGCCTTCGACTACCGACCTCTATTTTCCAATGAACGATGCCGAGTATGAAGCCGCTTTCTTAAAGCAGGGGAGTTTGCTGCCGATCGATTCGCTATGGGGTCATACCGCTGGCGCAGCATCGAACCCGGCAGATGCGATCTTCCTCAACGAAAGTATCGCTGCCTTCATGGATGGTCGGGTAGGAGTTAAGTAATTCTAGGCACGAACTGTGTACTTAAAGTCCCAACGATCGCCTCTACGAATTGTTCGAGAGAGCTCAACTTGTTGGCCCCGAACATTAAAACCATGGCGATGAATTTCAAATCCTGGCTTTCCAGGAGTGAGCTTCATCTTGGTAGAGGTCGCGCTATCAATCAGCACTGGAGTCAACTGTTCGTCAGCACTCACAATTTCTTGTCCGTAATTATTTTTTAATAAAGTGTAAAGAGATCCCGTGAGATCTTGCTTAAGAAGGTCTGGAGCAATTTCACTCGCAATATAAGAAACTTCCCACGACATCGGGTCATCATTTCCATAGCGCAAGCGTTCGATGCGATACGTGGGTTCTGTAATTCCAGCCCAATCATCACTTCGATTTGTGCTGCTCTCAATGAGGTGAACATTTAAAACTTTAGCCTTCGGCTTTAATCCGCGAACTTCCATCTCTTGCGAGAAGGAGAGAAGTTTCATCTGTTTTGTCACCCGCGGTGGCGCGACAAACGAACCTGATCCATGCACGGTGTAGATCGCGCCATCTTCGTTGAGAAGGGCGAGGGCTTGCCTAACCGAGACTCGACTGACGCCAAAGCGTTCAGCGAGTTGGCGCTCGGTAGGAATTGGTTCGTGAGGGTCGGATTCAGCGATTTCAGGTCGGAGAATTTCGGCAAGGCGATAGGGCTTCAGAAACTCTTCCTTTGCCATTTCTCCTCCAATCGACCACCTGGGGTAAGCATCCCACCCTTATTGCGCCTACTTTTGTAACAATTCTGTAAAGACTCGGCGTAACCCTAGCATTTTCGTCAAAATTGGACTAGACCACTCCTTAGAGGTTGCTGGACTCCCTGGCGGCCCTGAAGAACTTTGGAGGTTCAGATGCGCTCTTTGCGTGGAAAATCCGTAGTTTCCCTCTGTGTGACAGCCCTCGCGGTCGCCGTTCTTGCAGCCGGAAGTACAGTCGCACAAGCGACAACAAAGACACTCACAGTCTGGCTTATGCCAGATGCCGCAAGCTTTGGAACAGCACTAGCTGATGCAAATAAAGCATTCGAAGCTGCATATCCAGGTTACAAGGTAGATGTTCAAACTCAGACATGGGGCGATCATCTCAAGAAGTTCGACGCAACACTTGTTGCAAAGAGCTCACCAGATGTTATCGAATTCGGTAACACTGAAGTTCTTAAGTACTCTGCAAGTGGAGCACTCACCGATCTCACAAGCCAACGTTCAACTTTTGCGAACAACGCAACATGGTTGAAGGCGCTTACAGATGCAGGAAGTTACAACGGAAAGCTTTACGGTATTCCTTATTATGCTGGTGCTCGCGCCATCATGTACCGACCTTCAATGTTTGCCGCAGTAGGAATCAAGTCAGCGCCTAAGTCATACGCTGAGTTCCTTGCTGACGGAAAGCTTCTTATGGCTAAGTACGGTTCTGATAAGGACTTCTCAGCTCTCTACCTACCAGGTAAGTACTGGTATGCAGCTATGTCATTCGTCTACGATGCTGGTGGCGCAATCGCTACTCAGACCGGTGGAAAATGGGCTGGCTCACTCACATCTGATGCCGCAATCACAGGTCTCAATCGCTTCAAGGAATTGAGCGATACCTTGTCACGTGCTGATAAAGCTGGAACAGAAGCTAGCCAATGGGATGTCTTCAATGGCGGCAAAGTAGCTATGTCATACTCAAATGGTTGGGAATCATGCTGTATCGCCAAGGTCGGAACCGACTGGGCCTTCTTCCCAATGCCATCTTCTACTCCAGGTAAGGCTTCACCTGCATTCTTGGGTGGATCTAACCTCGCAGTTCCAACATATGCAAAGAATGCAAAGCTAGGTGCAACCTGGATTCGCTTCTTTACAAATAGCAACCAGATGACAACCATTGCAAATAGCGGTGCGATTCCTAATAACACTCGCATGCTCGGCTTGATCACTGGTGCAGCTGCACCTGTTGCGCAAGCAGCAAAGAATTCATGGTTCGTTCCTACAGCTACAAACTGGGTGAATGTCGAGAATGCAAATACGCTTCAGAACATGCTCTCAGCTATCGCAACAGGAAGTAAGACTGTAAAGCAGGCAGCATCTGATGCTTCAGATGAGATCACGAAGATTCTTAACCAATAATTAGGTTTTAGAATCCGTTTGTAGAGCGTGGGCGACTGAGGGCGCCCACGCTTTCTACAAAATAATTTACGTTGAAAAAGGAGATCATGAGTATCGCGGCAGTCAGGCGGCGAAAAATCTCGCCGTGGCCTTACCTCTTGATCTTTCCAAGCATCTTGGCTTTGATCCTGATTCTTGGATACCCAATCGTAAAGCTCCTCAATCTCTCATTTCAAAAGTATGGCCTCACCCAGATCATCGCCGGACGTGGTGTCGGTGTTGGCCTCAAGAACTTCACTGACTCGTTATCTGACTCCAATTTCTGGACGATCCTCCTAAGAACCTATGCATTTACCTTCTGCATAGTCTTTGTGACAATCATTGTTGGAGCCGCGATGGCACACCTGATGTTGCGCATGCACAACGTAATTCGAATTCTTCTGACTGCAATCTTCGTCATGGTGTGGGCGATGCCACAACTTGTCGGTATTTCGATTTGGCGCTGGCTCTTCTCATTTAATTTCAGCATTATTACGTCTACGGTGCGAAGCTTGGGATTCCCAATCGCCAACCATAATTACTTTCAAAATATCATCTCAGGATTCACGATCATTGGTGGTTGTGTAGCGTGGGGTGCTTTGCCATTTGTCACCATTAGTATTTATGCAGCCTTGACTCAGGTACCCAAGGAGTTAATTGAAGCTGCTGAGCTCGATGGGGCAACTCGCTTTCAAGTATTTAAAAATATTATCTTTCCAATGCTCTTTCCGATCTATATTATTTTGATCTCACTATCGGTTATCTGGGATTTCCAGATCTTCTCGCATATTTGGGTCTTCCTGGATGCCCGCCCCGCCCCGCAGTACTTCACCATGGCGATCTACGCCTTCGAGCAATCATTTGGCCAGAGCGAGTATGGCAAAGGTGCGGCAATCTCCATCTTAATGATAATTGCCCTACTCGGCTTTACGGGCTATTACCTCAAGCAGATGGTGAAAATCGGTGATGGTCAATGAAGTCGAAGAGTTCGATCTACTCAAACATCTCTGGAATCTTCGCTATCGCCCTGATGGGCTTCCCGGTCTATTGGATGGTTGTCACCTCCTTTAAACCAAAAGATGACATTCTCTCAACCCATCCCTCATTTTTCCCGCATACCTTCACTCTCGATAATTACTCTCAAGCTCTAGGTAAGTACGGGTTCACTCAGGCACTTCTCAATAGCGTTTACGTCGTTATCGGTACAGTAGTTATCAGCATGTTCATAGCGCTCTTCGCTGCGATCGCGGTTGCTCGGATGAAGTTTAAAGGCAAGAGCATCTTCATTATGAGCATTCTTTTGGTTCAGATGGTTCCGCTATCAGCGCTCTTGATCCCGCTCTATATCCTGTTGACGAAGTTACATCTCGTGAATTCACTTGCAGGTGTCGTACTAGCCTACGTCGCATTCGTATTGCCCTTTGTCGTATGGACACTTCGCGGATTCCTGGTCAACATTCCACTAGACCTTGAAGAAGCAGCCCTGGTAGATGGCTGCACAAAGCCGCAGGCTTATCGTCACATCCTCTTCCCCCTTATGGCTCCAGGGCTAGTTGCAACTGCGATCTTTGCTTTCATCCAAGCGTGGAATGAATATCTCCTGGCCTACATTTTGTTATCGGATCAGAGCAAGATCACAATGCCGGTCTGGCTTGGAAGTTTCACGACTCGACAAGGTACAGATTGGGGTCCCTTAATGGCCGCCTCGTGCATCACCGCGGTACCCGTTGTCATCTTCTTCCTCTTTATTCAGAAGCAGCTCGTACAAGGCGTAACGGCCGGAGCGGTTAAGGGATGAAAAATCTTGATCAGGCGATCCTCGCGCATTTCTCACCTGGCTTTGGCGGTACCAAGGTTCCTGATTGGCTTAAGCCTTGGCTAGAGGCTGGTCTTGGTGGAATAACGCTCTTTAGCTCGAATACCCCATCTCTTGAAGAGACAGCTGCCCTGGTCAAAGAGATCCGCAGTTACTCACCGCAAGTCATCATCTCCATCGATGAAGAGGGCGGTGACGTTACGCGTCTCTTTGTGAAAGAGGGAAGTCCATTCCCAAGCCCAGCTTTACTGGGGCGCTGTGACGATATTTCCTTGACCTATAACTCCTACCTCGAACTGGGACAGGTTCTTCATGAGGTAGGAGTAGATATCAGCTTTGCACCGGTTGTAGATGTTGCAACGGCAGATAAGAACCCGATCATCGGCGTGAGATCGTTTGGAAATGATTTTCGTAGTGTTGCCACCCAGAGCGCAGCAGCAGTTCGAGGATTCCACGATGCAGGTGTTAGCGCCTGCATCAAACATTTTCCGGGTCATGGTGGCGTAGAAGAAGATAGCCACCATCATCTTCCAACATTAAATGGATCACTTGCAGATCTTGAGAAGAGTCACCTCTATCCATTCATTGAATCAAGCGCTGCCGGCGCGCAAGCAATTATGGTTGGGCATATTATTTTCCCTGCAATCGATCCAGAGGATCCAGCCTCGTGCTCCCGACTTGTGATCAGTGATTACTTGAAGAAGAAACTTGGATTTACTGGACTAGTTGTGACTGATGCACTTGATATGGGTGCGCTCGGTGGCCCCAAGAAGATTGCAGAATCTGCTACCCGAGCAATGAAGGCAGGCGCAGATCTTCTCTGCTTCTCAGGACTTTATGATCAATCCGAATTTGTCTCATCAAGTTTTGAAGCGATCAAGAGCGCTGTTGAGGATGGCTCTCTCAATCCAGAAGATCTCATCACCAACGGTGAGCGACTCTCCCTTTGGCGCCCTGATTCACCTTCAGTGACGCACCGTTCTAGTGAGCTTTCACGAGTAGCGCTCGCTGGTGGGATGGAAGTGAGTGGAGATGTAAGCATTCATGAACCGTTGGTACACCTTGTAGAGATGAGTGCTAATCCAACCATCGCCGCTGGTTACGTGGCATGGGGAATGCGTCGCTCTCTCACCCATCGTGGCGTTAAGGTAAAGTTAGAGTCCAGCGATGTGATGTTGAAAGATGACGAGAACTCACAGATGATTGTTGCCTTCCGAGATGCTTACCGAGATAAGAAGCTGCTGCAATCTCTGATCCGCCTCGAGCAGTTGTATCCCGATGCAATCTTCATCGATATGGGTTGGCCAACCCGCGAATTTGCCCCCCGCAATTACATCCGCACTTTTGGATCAGGCTCGATCGCATCAGATGTAGCGGTCGATATTCTCCTTTCACCTGCCCACCAACCCGCCTGACCCTTTTGTCTCGCAATGTGGGATGCTAGAGCCTCTCACCATGTGAGATATTTCCAATAAATATCCCCTCACGCTCAAATCTTTGCTTCCATATACCTATGGGATTAATCGTTCAGAAGTTCGGCGGCTCCTCTGTCGCTGATGCCGAAGGGCTCAAGCGCGTTGCGAGCCGGATCGTCGCTACCAAGAAGGCGGGCCACCAGGTCGCAGTCGTGGTCTCAGCGATGGGCGATACAACTGATGAACTTCTCGATTTAGCTGAACAAGTAACCCCGATGCCCAATGGTCGCGAACTCGATATGTTGTTGACCGCTGGCGAGCGAATCTCTATGGCGCTTCTTGCGATGGCGATCGGCAATCTAGGTCACGAGGCTCGCTCTTTCACTGGATCACAAGCTGGCGTGCTCACAACCTCAACCCACGGAAAGGCTCGCATTATCGATGTGAAGCCGGGTCGAATTGTTGAAGCACTTAATGATGGTGCAATCGCGATTGTCGCCGGCTTCCAAGGAATCAATCAAGATACTAACGATGTCACGACGCTTGGTCGCGGGGGATCAGATACAACGGCGGTTGCGCTCGCTGCCGCGCTCGAAGCAGATGTCTGCGAAATTTATACCGATGTTGATGGTGTCTACACCGCAGATCCACGAATTGTCCCGAGTGCACGCAAGTTAGATTCAATCACCTACGAAGAGATGCTTGAGCTTGCAGCAAGTGGCGCAAAAGTTTTGCACCTGCGCTGTGTTGAATATGCACGTCGCTTTGATTTACCAATTCATGTCCGTTCATCTTTTTCAAATAACGAAGGCACATGGGTGGTCAAAGATCATCCAGGGGGAGCATCAGGAGACAATATGGAACAAGCAATCATCGCCGGAGTCGCACACGATAAGACCGAAGCAAAGATCACGATCGTTGGAGTCCCAGACCGCACCGGTGTCGCGGCTCGTATCTTCCAAACAATCGCTGATGCCGATATCAATATCGACATGATCGTGCAGAACGTCTCTGCTGCAGCGACAGGACTTACCGATATCTCTTTCACACTTCCAAAGAGCGATGGCGCTGAAGCAACTCGCATCCTTAAAGATATTCAAGGCGAGATCGGGTTCCACTCGATTCAATACGATGATCAGATCGGCAAACTCTCATTAGTTGGCGCTGGTATGCGCTCACACCCAGGCGTGACAGCGACATTCTTCGCATGCCTTGCTGATGCTGGACTCAATATCGAGATGATCTCGACGTCAGAGATTCGCATCTCAGTCATTGTTCGCGAAGGCGACCTTGAAAAAGGCGTAAAAGCAGCACATACCGCCTTTGATCTCGATGTTGACGATGAAGCCGTTGTTCACGGCGGAACTGGGCGATAGACAATGGCTAAGAAGAAGCTTCCAACCCTCGCAGTCGTTGGCGCTACCGGCGCCGTTGGTACCGTCATGCTCGGCATCCTTACTGAGCGTAAGAATGTTTATGGTGAGATCCGATTGATCGCATCGGCACGATCAGCAGGCAAGAAGCTCATGTGTCGTGGCGAAGAGCTCACAGTCGTTGCGCTCTCACCTGAAGCATTTGATGGCGTCGATATCGCAATGTTCGATGTCCCGGATGAGGTCTCAGAAGAGTGGGCACCGATCGCTGCTGCACGTGGCGCAGTCGTTGTCGATAACTCTGGTACCTTCCGCATGGATCCTAAAGTTCCACTTGTTGTCCCAGAAGTTAATCCAAAGGATGCGAAGAAACGCCCTAAGGGAATTATCTCCAATCCAAATTGCACGACGCTCTCAATGATCGTCGCGATGGGTGCGCTCAACAAAGCATTTGGCCTCAAAGAACTTGTTGTCGCTTCATACCAAGCTGCATCTGGTGCTGGTCAACCAGGTATTGATTCACTACGCGAGCAGATCGCTGCTGTTGCTGGAACCACTGCCGGTGAATCAACGAGTGATCTTCGTTCGATCGTTAAGGATTCTGGACCATTCCCTGCACCGCTCGCCCTTAATGTGATTCCATGGGCTGGCTCGCTCAAAGAAGATGGTTACACATCGGAAGAGCTCAAGGTTCGTAATGAATCTCGTAAGATCTTGGGAATGCCTAAGTTAAAGGTATCTGCCACCTGTGTTCGCGTCCCGGTCATGACAACCCACTCATTGGCAGTGCATGCAACCTTTAAGAGTGAAGTCACTCGTAAGGCTGCGCAGAAGATTCTTTCAAAAGCGCCTGGAATCATCCTTGAAGATGATCCTGAGAATAAGAAGTTTCCAACCCCTAATGACGTTGTCGGAACTGATCCAACCTGGGTCGGTCGCGTACGCCAATCACTCGATGATAAGAAGTCACTCGATCTCTTCTTATGTGGCGATAATCTTCGTAAAGGCGCTGCGCTCAATACCGCTCAAATCGCAGAGCTAGTGGCAGCAGAGTTCAGTAAGTAATTAATGCTTGAAACGTCTGAGATCTCGGTTGCTCTTCAATGGGCCACTGAGATCTTTGGTTTCACAAACGTTCCAAAGTATTACATCAGCCCTCAAAATTTCTTGACTGCTTACCGCGATGGAGACTCATATTCATTCGTTGTAAAAGATGACCAATTTTATGGGCATGCACCGGATCTATCTGTAAGGCCTGGTAGCGATGAAGAGATATTTTGGGGTGCAGTACGGAACGAATCTGAAGTTGGTCTCGGGGTCATTGATACAAACATTGCAGCGCAGAAAGCATATGAGAAGGCTGGCTACCGGTGCTTAGCGGCTTTTACAAACTACTTTCGAGAAAGCACTGATAATCAAAAAGCATAGATGCTTAGCCTGGTGTAGGTGATCAATAAATTTTTGGAGTAATTTCTGATTGTGAAGAACTAATAATTGTGAAAAAACTAAAGGGCCCCGAAGGACCCTTTAGTACACACTTTCGCCAAGTAGAAATAATGTAGCAGCAATCTGCGATTACGCGCAGTAACTAAATACTCGCCTCTAAGGTAATAAGACTTACCTCAGGCGGTGATGCGACGCGGATGCGTGCAAAAGGTGATGTGCCCATGCCGGCTGAAACATTGAGCCACGCCTCGCCTTCCTGAACACTCACGCCACGCGCTCGCCAGTTGGGGAGATCACAATTTGTTGTGAGGGCCTTTGATCCGCCCGGCCACGGTAAGCGAACCTGTCCACCATGTGTATGCCCGGCAAAGATCAGATCAAGGTCATCACGATTCATCGCATCGAGAACCCGCTTGTAAGGAGCGTGAGTAACACCGATCGCAAGATCACATGGTGAAGCTGGGCCAGCAACGAGGTTGTAATCATCGCGGTCTAGATGTGCATCATCAGTTCCTCGCGCTTCGATCTTCGATCCATTGATAGTGATTAAAGCTCGAGAATGGTTGAGATTCTTCCAGCCGCGACGCTCAAGCCCGCGTGCTAAATCCTCAGTTGGGAGATCTGGTCCAAGAATGCGTGGTCCATGATCCTTACGTAAATAATTTAGCGGGTTCTTAAACCTTGGTGCGAAGTAATCATTAGAGCCAAAGACGAATAACCCTGGCAGCGCGAGAAGTTCATCGAGTGCATGAAGTGCAACTGGGACAGCATCTTTATGAGCAAGAAAGTCACCAGTGCTAATAACAAGATCGGGCTTGAGGTTAGCCATCGATTTAATATCGGCGATCTCTTGTGTGCGTGCTGGCGTGAGGTGGAGGTCGGAAAAGTGCAGGATCCGAATAGGTGCCGCCCCAGGAGGGAGTACCGGCAGGGTCGCTTCGCGCACTTGATAGGCCATAGGCGTGAGAAGATACTCTCTATGAGCATTAAAGAGTTACTCCAAAACGATTTAACAGAGGCGATTCGCTCCCGCGATGAGCTCACTTCGGGCACGATCCGCATGGTTCTGACTGCAATCACCATGGAAGAAGTTGCTGGCAAGGAAGCACGCGAACTCAGCGATGCTGAGATCATCACTGTTCTTTCACGTGAAGCGAAGAAGCGCCGCGAAGCATCAGAGGCATTTGCCGATGCTGGTCGCGCTGATCGCGCAGAGCTCGAAACAAAAGAGGGTGAAGTAATCGCTCGCTACCTTCCTGCCCAACTCAGTGAGACAGAGATCAAGCAGATGATCAATGATGCGATCGCTGAAAGTGGCGCAACTGGTCCTGCAGGTATGGGACTCGTCATGAAGATCATCGCACCAAAGATCGCCGGCAAGGCCGATGGCGGCACTGTCTCAGCACTCGTCAAAGCAGCACTTACCGGAGGAAACTAATGTCTGATTACACAAAGTTTGAATATGTCACTGTTCCACTTCTCTCCCATGCAACGAAGCAGATCCTTGATACGTGGGGTTCTGAAGGCTGGGAACTCGTACAAGTTATTCCGGCGCCAGGTACTGGCGAACAATTGGTTGCCTATATGAAGCGAGAGGTTAAGTAAATGGATGTTCGTGCAAAGCTTGCAGAGATTGGTCTTACTATTCCGGTAGCTGCACTACCAGTTGCTGCATATGTCCCATCAGTACGTACTGGAAATCTTGTATTTACTGCCGGACAACTTCCACTTGTTGATGGCAAGATGGCTGAAACTGGCAAGGTAGGCGGATCTGTTACTCCAGAGCGCGCAAAGGAACTTGCAACAATTTGTATTCTGAACGCACTTGCAGCTGTCGAACTTGTCGCACCAGTTGATTCCATCGTTCGCGTCGTTCAGGTTCGTGGCTTTGTGAATGGCGTAGAAGGTTTCCTTGGACATCCAGGAGTTGTGAATGGTGCGTCAGAGACCTTGATTCATATCTGGGGCGATGTCAACGGCAAGCATGCACGCACAGCTATTGGTGTTGCAGAGCTTCCACTGGATGCACCAGTTGAGATTGAGCTCGTCGTAGAAGTTAAGTAATTACTTTCCACGCTTAGAGAGGCGCTCGTAGTCCAAGACGACTACGGCGCGGGGTTCGAGACGAACCCAACCGCGTGAAGCAAAATCAGCGAGGGCCTTATTTACAGTCTCACGAGATGCGCCTACTAATTGAGCAAGCTCTTCCTGAGTGAGATCGTGGTTTACGTAGAAACCATCATCCTTCTGCGAACCAAAGCGTGTACCAAGGTCAATGAGCGCCTTCGCAACGCGACCTGGGACATCTGCAAAGACAAGATCTGCCAAAATTTCATTTGATTTACGTAAGCGCTGAGCCAAGCGTCGCAATAGTTCGAGTGAAGTTTGAGGATGCGCAGTCACGAGACCGAAAACTCGGTCATGAGCAAGTGCGAGCAACTTTGCATCAGTAACAGCAGTTGCTGTTGCAGTACGAGGTTCTGGATCAAAGAGTGAGAGCTCACCGAACATCTCACCTGGCCCAAGGATTGAGAGCAGATTCTCGCGACCATCGATCGATGCCGTACCGAGCTTGAGCTTTCCTTCGATGACTACGTAGAGACGATCGCCTTCATCGCCCTCTTTAAAGAGTGTGTGACCTTTAGAAACTTTGACCTGCGTCATTGATGCACGAAGCGCTGTCGCTTCTTCATCATTGAGCGCGCTGAAGAGTGGTGTTGACCGAATAACTGACTCATCAGGAGTTTTGCTCACATGGCGACTTTACTCAACTCACGCGGTGACTCCAAACCGAGAGCCTCCAGACTAATCTTGAGCCTGTGAGCCCGACAGCAACCTTGAAGAGCGCTCGTCAAGCTCAGGCGATGTACAAGGTTTTGATCAAGCGTTATCCGAGTATTCACTGTGAACTCGACTTTACGACACCCTTTGAACTCTTAGTTGCAACTGTATTGAGCGCTCAATGCACCGATCGACGGGTAAATGCCGTTACTCCTAGATTATTTAAGAAGTTTGGTACACCTAAAAAGATGGCGAAGGCCTCGGTCGTCGATGTGGAAGAGATCATTGAACCGCTCGGCTTCTTTCATGTGAAGGCGCGCTATCTCAAAGAGTTGAGTGAGATCTTGATCCACGAATACGACGGGGAAGTGCCTCCAGTACAAGCTGACCTTGTGACGTTGCCAGGGGTCGGTCGCAAGACGGCGAATGTCGTCTTAGGTAATGCATTTGGAATCCCAGGAATCACTGTCGATACCCACTTTGGCCGATTAGTCCGTCGATTTGGCTGGACCGATCTTGAAGATCCGGGTCAGGTCGAACGAGCAGTGGGTGAATTAATCCCCGAGAAGGAATGGACCAACCTCTCCCAGCGAATTATTTGGCATGGTCGTCGCATCTGCCATAGCCGCAAACCTGCATGCGGGGCTTGTCCATTAGCTTCACTCTGCCCATCATATGGAATCGGTGAAACCGATAAAGTTAAGGCCATGGCACTGGTGAAAGCAGATGAGGATTTTAGATGAAACGTGCTCTCCTCGTTATTGTGGCTTTACTGGTCGGATTTCCTGCACCAGCGAATGCAGCCTCGACAACACCATCGTGCGCACAAATAAAAGTTGCCAAAGTGAGCAAGGGTACGGTTTTGCCATGTTTAAATGGTCTTGGCTCAACAACCTTTGAAGCGATCCGCGGCCCCGTCCTCGTCAATGTCTGGGGATCATGGTGTGAACCGTGCCAACAGGAGATCCCGCACTTAGTGGATATTTCCGAAGAGAAGAAAGTCCAGATTATTGGAATCGATGTCGAAGAACGAAATATGGCTGCTGGGCGTGCATTTGTAACAAAACATAAGATGAATTGGCCTCAGCTCTATGATGTAAAAGCAGTCACGCGCGGAATCTTTGGTCTTGGTGTACCAGTGACTTGGTTTATAGATGCTCAAGGAAAAGTGGTCTACAAACAGATCGGACTCTTTACTAGTGACGATCAGATTAAAAAACTCGTCAAGCAGTACTTTAAAATATCACTATGAAGAACTGGGTTGACTGGATCATCCTCGTAGCCTTACTGGCCTCCTTGATTCGTGGGTATCGAGCTGGTCTGCTCTCGACCTTGTTCACTGTTCTCGGGTTTGTCGGGGGAGGCTTCGCTGGTCTCTTTGTCGCACTTCACTACGTGAGTCATTGGTCAAGCAATGTCACGAAGTTCTCACTCATTATCTTCGCAATTTTTCTTGGCGCATCAATCGGTGAAGCAATCCTGCGAAGATTCGCAAAGTTTTTTCATGGCAAAATTCTCTTTGGGCCCTTTAGATGGCTTGATTCAATTCTTGGGGCTGCACTCTCAGTACTTCGCACCCTGATCTTTATCTTGATTATCGGCAAACTGTTGATCGCGATGCCCTGGGGCATCGGTCATAACGAAATTCCGAAATCTGCGATCTTTACCAAGATTGAGAAGTCAGCCCCAAAGATCAGTTTTAATCTTCACTCTTTGCCGAGCTCAAACCTTCTGAAATAAGTTTCATTACATTCGGATCGGCGAGGGTTGTTGAATCACCCACAACTCGATTCTCAGCGACATCGCGCAGCAAGCGGCGCATAATCTTTCCGCTTCGAGTCTTCGGGAGCTCATTCACAACCATAATCTGACGAGGCCGCGCGATTGCGCCGATCTCCTTAGCAACGTGGGCTTTGAGCGACTTAATTAACGCCTCACCACTCTCAGTACTTTGATGCTCAGTACCACCGCGCAGGATGACAAAGGCGACGATGCCTTGGCCGGTCATCGCATCATTTGCACCAACAACAGCTGCTTCTGCAACATCTGCATGAGAGACGAGAGCTGATTCAACTTCGGCGGTTGAGATGCGGTGGCCCGAAACATTCATCACATCATCGACGCGACCAAGCAGCCAGAGCGCACCATCTTCATCCCACTTCGCACCATCTCCAGCGAAGTACTTACCCTCAAAGCGAGACCAGTACGTCTCTTTATAACGCTCTTCTTCACCCCAGACACCGCGCAGCATCGAAGGCCACGGGCGATTAAGTGTGAGGTATCCGCTATGACCATCGCCGACGATATTGCCGTCGTCATCAATCACTGTTGCATCAATACCAGGAAGTGGTCGCATCGCAGATCCAGGCTTTGTAGCGGTCACACCAGGTAATGGCGAGATCATGATCGCACCGGTCTCGGTCTGCCACCAGGTATCAACGATCGGACAGTTGTTATGGCCAATCGTCTCTCGATACCACATCCATGCTTCAGGGTTGATCGGTTCACCAACTGATCCAAGTAAACGAAGGGAAGAGAGATCACATGAATCCGGGAACTCATCGCCCCATTTCATCCAGGTACGGATCAGGGTCGGCGCTGTGTAAAGAATCGTGACTTTGTACTTCTCAATGAGTTTAAAGATTCGATTCTTATTTGGCGTATCAGGAGTTCCCTCATACATCACCTGCGTAGCGCCATTAGCCATTGGTCCATAGACCATATATGTATGGCCGGTAATCCAGCCCACATCAGCGGTACACCAGTAAACATCACTCTCTGGTTTGATATCAAAGACCATCTTATGCGTAAAGGCTGCCTGCGTGAGATAGCCACCAGTTGTATGGAAGATTCCCTTGGGCTTGGCGGTCGTGCCGGATGTGTAAAGGATAAAGAGAACTTGCTCTGCATCAAAAGCCTGCGCCACATGCTGATCTGATTGTTTTTCAACGATCTCGTGCCACCAGATATCACGGTTTGAGTCCCACGCAACTTCTTGCTTTGTGCGCTGTACGACTAAAACATTTCGGACATGAGTGTCGCCAAGTAACGCTTCATCAACAAAGGATTTAAGTCCAAAGGCTGATCCCTTACGAAACCCGCCATCTGCGGTGATTACAACGGTTGCATCAGCATCTTGAATTCTTTGAAGGAGTGATTCAGCGCTAAATCCACCGAAGATGACGGAGTGAATCGCACCAATACGTGCGCATGCCAGCATCGAGATTGCAGCTTCAGGAATATGCGGCAGATAGATCGCAACTCGATCACCACTCTTCACACCAAGTTCGATCAGCGCATTTGCAGTTTTAGAGACTTCTTTCAACATATCGAGGTAGGTCAGTGTGCGGGTATCGCCAGGCTCACCCTCAAAATGAATCGCAACACGATCACCACGGCCTTCAAGGACATGGCGATCAAGACAGTTGTATGAAGCATTTAACTTTCCACCAAGAAACCATTTGGCAAAGGGAAGTTTCCAATCGAGTACCTGATCCCATGACTTCTCCCAGTGAAGTACTTGCGCCTGCTTCTCCCAGAATCCAAGGTAGTCAGCATCTGCCTCTGAATAGAGATCAGATGATGCATTTGCTTGACGAGTGAACTGTTCAGATGGTGCAAAGGTGCGGCTCTCAGTGCCGAGGTTTGAAATCTCTTCATTACTCATCTTTCGAGATTACCAGCCCGGAGTTATCCACACTATGGGTTTGGCGAAAAAAAATAACGAACCCTGACTTGTACCGTCCACTTCTAGAGATCGGACAACGTAGAAAGGAGATAAGAGAATGTGGTGGATGCGTCTAGTTACAGCGGCCTCGCACCTGCACCTCTTGAGCACCGGCGTAAAGCTGTTGGCCAAGGGAAGTCAGACCTTGCTTCACTCCAACTTTGGCCTCTTGGGGCTTGATCGCCTCTTGACCAGGATTGGCTTCTAGTCAGACCGGATGCTGTGGGGCGCGAGCGTGTGAGCGCCCCCAGAATTCCAATCCGCCCTGAAGTATGGTGGGATTAGCCGTAAGCCAGCGGCCCCAATGATGCGTCTCGCTAGAAACTTACGCGGTTTTACGCCATCAGAGAATCTCAGAAATGAGAGAGGGATCAAGGAGATCTGAAATGCCAATTGCTACCCCCGAAATTTATGTCGAAATGTTGGATCGCGCGAAAGCGGGTTCATTCGCATATCCAGCAGTAAACGTCTCATCATCACAGACGCTGATCGGTGCAATCCGCGGGTTCGCTGAGGCTGGTTCAGATGGCATCGTTCAAATCTCTTGGGGTGGGGCGGAATATCTATCAGGATCGACCGTGAAGAACATGGTTGATGGCGCTGTTGCGCTCGCTGAGTATGCACATATCGTTGCAAAGAATTACAAAGTAAATATCGCACTTCATACCGATCATTGCCCAGCAGAGAAGCTCGACGGTTTCATGCGTCCACTCCTCGCAATTGGTACCGATCGCATCAAGGCCGGCCAGAAGCCACTCTTTAACTCACATATGTGGGATGGATCTGCTGTCGATATGCCTGAGAATATGAAGGTTGCAAAGGAATTGCTCGAAGCTTCAAAAGCTGCCCGCACAATTCTTGAAATCGAAATTGGCGTCGTTGGTGGCGAAGAAGATGGCATCGAAGCAAAGCACGATGCAAAGCTCTACTCCACACCAGAAGATGCGCTCCTCACACTCGAAACACTCGGTAACGATGCAAACGCTCGTTACATGGTCGCTGCCACATTTGGAAATGTTCATGGCGTTTACAAGCCAGGAAACGTTGTCTTGCAGCCAAAGATCTTGCGCACCTTGCAGGATGCATTCGCTGCAAAGCTTGGACTGCCTGCTGGTTCTAAGCCGATGGATCTCGTCTTCCACGGTGGCTCTGGTTCACTGCTCTCAGAGATCCGCGAATCACTCGATTATGGTGTTATCAAGATGAATATCGACACCGATACTCAGTACGCATTTACTCGCCCAGTTGTTGACCACGTGATGAAGAACTACGACGGCGTGCTCAAGGTTGATGGCGAAGTTGGAAATAAGAAGGCGTACGATCCACGCGCTTGGGGTAAGGCTGGCGAAGCTGGTCTCGCTGCTCGTATCGGTGTTGCCTGCGAAGATCTTCGCTCAACCGGCACATCGCTCTCTAACTAATATCACCCTCACTGCAACTAAAGGATAATTTATGCCAGCGTTAGTTCTCGTCGGAGCCCAATGGGGCGATGAAGGCAAGGGTAAAGCGACCGATTTGCTTGGTGATCAAGTTGATTATGTCGTCCGTTACCAAGGCGGTAATAACGCTGGCCACACCGTAGTTATTGGTGAC
>CAIMOX010000026.1 GCA_903843225.1 uncultured Actinomycetes bacterium
AATTCACGGAAGACGAAGATCGGAGCGCTGACAAAGAAGGTCATTGATGTGTGCTCAAACGGTGAGCCATGACGTTCACGAGCTAAGTAATTAATCAAGCCTTCTGCGCGAGAGGCATCTCCACCGACAGCATCGAGTGATTGCTCACCGGCTGTTGAAACACGGGCCGCCCAAATGACATCAGAATCACTCGCACTCGACTTTACGAGCTCGACCGTCATATCGTCACGGAAGACGATCGGGTGGTGTCCTTCTGGGGCGTCTTGAATCTGTGCTTCGCTCATGAGCGCAATGTATCTAGGCCCTAGGGATACTTTCGGGATTAGGGCAGAATATCGGCGTGTCAGTGAAGCGCGATTCCCTCAGTCTCTCTTTTGCCGTCGGGGCCTATGGGACTGCTTTCGGGGCAGCAAGCGTGAGCGCCCATTTCACTGTTCTACAAAGTTGTTTGTTATCTCTTCTCACCTTCTCTGGCGCTTCGCAATTCGCAGTCATCGGGGTTTTAGGAGTTGGCGGATCTGCCCTCTCCGGAATTGCGACGGCGACTCTGCTTGGTACTCGCAATACGCTCTACGGAATTCGGATGGCACCGATACTCAGGCTGCAGGGGGTCAAGCGAGTGATTGCCGCCCATCTCACGATCGATGAATCTACTGCGATTGCTACTGCACAGAAAGATGAAGTAGATGCACGAAAGGGATTCTGGCTCACTGGTATCGGGATATTTATTTTCTGGAATTTCTTCACCTTATTAGGAGCGCTCGGCGCAAAAGCGATTGGTAATCCAGCAGCGTGGGGTCTAGATGCTGCAGTACCTGCAGCTTTTATAGGTTTAGTTTGGCCACGGCTTGTTGATAGAAAAAGTCGCTTACTTGCAGCGGCGGCAGCAATACTCTCGCTCGCACTTGTCCCATTTACGCCAGCAGGAGTGCCTATCATCACAACTGCCCTGCTTGCAGTGGCCTTTGGGTGGCGCTCATGAGTGCGGGGTGGATTGCAGTAATCGGAACCAGCTTCTTCGCTTTCGCACTGAAATATGCGGGAGCAAGCGTCCCAGCAAAGTGGTTAACCCATCCACGAGTTGGACGAATCAATCTCTTCATCCCGATCGCCTTGCTCACCGCTCTTGTCGCAGTGAACTCATTTGCCGTTAAATCAAAACTTGTGATTGATCACCGGATCTTTGGCTTAGGCGTCGCAATCATCGCGCTTGCCCTCAAACTTCCGTTCCCGGTTATCGTGATCGGCGCAGCAGCTGGCTCAGCGCTCGCCTATCACTTCCACTTTTAGTCACTATTCCTTGCGGCGATGAGCCACTCTAGAGATATAGATCGCTATGACCAGAAGAAGCGAAATCACTGCGTCTAGACCGAGCTGCCAGAGATCACGATAGAAGATGTGATCGCTCTTGGTTGATTCGAGGGTGAGTGAGGCGCCAACTGTGAGGATATGTCGAACCGCTGCAATAACACCGATGACGAGGAATTTTTCAAGTTGATAGATACCGTCAGTGAAGCGAGAGATAATTGTTCGTACAATCTCGAGAATAATGACGACAAAGAGCAGATTATTGATGCCTTCAATCATGCCATTCGGGAAGAATGGATGAGTCTGCATCATCTGACGCAAACTGAAATAGAGCGCACCGATGCTGATGCCCAGTAGGCAGAAGGCGAGAATGCTGGCAAAGGTATCTTCCACAAAATCAACAACACTTGCAGGCAGGACGTAGCTCTCGTTCTCTTTATCAAAGCGCATCTTCATAGAGTAAGTATCAACCAAACCCAGGGAATTTCAAGAGCAGGCAGGCGGCCTCGCCGACGAGATTAAAGGATTGAGAGAGCTTCTAGCTTCGCCTTGAGGTCATTATCTGAAGGCTCAGTGAGATGAGTGCCATCTTCAAAGACGATCACTGGAATCGACTGCGCTCCCCCGTTGATTTCAACGACCTTTGCGGCGGCCGTTGGATCGTTCTCAACATCGATATAGTTAAAGGCGACGTTGTTCTCTTCCATGAAGCGCTTGCTACGACGACAATCGCCACACCACGCTGCGCCATACATCGTTACTTTTTCCATCGTTAACTCCTTAGTTCTGTTGTGGTGGTTTTAGTTCAAATCCATAAAGTGCTCGAGGCCATAGGTAAGGCCGGAGTGAGACACGACGCTACGAATTCCAAGGAGCACGCCAGGCATAAAGCCAGTGCGATCGATGGAATCATGACGAATGGTGAGTGTCTCGCCAAGATCACCGAGGATCACTTCCTGATGAGCGACGAGTCCACGCAGGCGTACTGAGTGCACCGGGACTTCACCCACGAGTGCGCCACGAGCGCCATCAATGGCAGAGCTTGTTGCATCAGGCATCGCCGCTTTCTTTACGGAGCGACGAGCATCGGTAATCATCTCGGCGGTGCGGGTTGCTGTTCCTGAAGGAGCATCTGCCTTATTTGGGTGGTGCAATTCAATAATTTCAACTGAGTCAAAGTACTTAGAGGCTTTGGCGGCAAACTGCATCATGAGGACTGCACCTAAGCCAAAGTTTGGGGCGATAAGGGCGCCAACTTTTGAGTGGTTTGCGAGCCAGCTCTTAATCTGAGCAAGTTTTGCTTCATCAAAACCAGTCGTGCCAACAACAACGTTAATTCCGTTATTGATTGCGAATTCAAGGTTCTTCATCACTGCATCTGGGTGGGTGAAATCCACAACGACTTGGGCTGCGCTAGAAACGAGGAGATCGAGAGAATCCCCGATATCGATCTGAGCGACGAGTTCGAGATCCTTTGTCTCTGAGATCGCCTTGCATGCTTCTGCGCCCATGCGACCTTTGGCTCCAAGTACTGCAACTCTGATACTCATGCAATCACCTTTTCAAATTTCGCGGCGCTCTTAAAGGGTCCGACAATGGCAAGGGTAGAAGGTTTTGGTAGTAAGTCGCTAGCAATTGCACGAATTTCTTCTGGTGTCACGATAGCGATCTTGCGCAAAATCTCATCAAAACTCATAATCTCGCCGTAGACGAGCTCGCTCTTTCCGATCCGGCCCATGCGCGAGAAGGTATCCTCCTGGCTGAGCACAAGTGAACCAGAGACTGCACCCTTCGCACGCTTAATCTCTTCATCAGTCAGGCCGTTAGCCGCTACATCGTGAGTGATCTCCAAGATCAGCTTTGCGACCTCTTCAGCCTTGTTCGGTTGGCAGCCTGCATAGAAGGCGAGCGAACCAGAGCCAGCAAATTGCTGAATGTAGGCGTAGGTTGAATATGCCAGACCACGCTTCTCGCGAATCTCTTGAAAGAGGCGCGATGACATTCCGCCACCGAGCGCTGATGCCAAGATGCTGAGTGCAAAACGTCGTGGATCGTTGCGATCGACACCTTCAACGCCGAGCAAGAGGTGGGTCTGTTCGGTCTTGCGGTCGTGAATCTTTACCCGCCCGGTGCCTGGTGTCCGAGCTTTTACCTCTTGACGAATATTTGGTGCGCTCTTCTCAACATCGAGGAAGCCATCACGTGAGAGAGCAGCTTCAACAATCCGAACAACCTGCTTATGCTTTACATTTCCAGCAACCGCTACGACGATATCTTGAGGGCGGTAGCGCTTCTTATAATAATTAAAGACCGAGTTTCGGCTCACTGAGTTAATGGAGTCAACAGTTCCGAGGACTGAGCGCCCCAAAGGTGTATCACCGTAGTAAGCCTCAAGGTAGACATCATGGATCAAATCTGAAGGATCGTCATCGCGCATTGCTATCTCTTCGAGCACAACCGTTCGCTCTGAATCAAGATCTGCAGCGGTAATAATGGATGATGTGATGAGATCTGCAATGACATCTACTGCAAGATTGAAATCGGTATCAATGACGCGTGCGTAAAAGCATGTGTACTCCTTGCCGGTGAAGGCATTCATCTCGCCACCAACAGCTTCGATGGAAGATGAGATCTCCATCGCTGTACGGGTTGGGGTGCCTTTAAAGAGGAGGTGTTCTAGAAAATGTGAAGCTCCCGCGACAGATGGTGTCTCGTCGCGAGAGCCTACATTTACCCAAATTCCGACAGTCGCAGAGCGAACTGTGCTGACTTCTTCAGTCACGATCCGAAGACCGCTGGGTAAGACTGTTTTAGTCATGTGTTAAATCTGTTATTCAGATTTTTCTGAAGCAGCAGATGAAAGTGTTCCATCAGGCATAACCGCAACCAAAGAGAACTTGCCCTTTGGATCGATCTCTGCGATTTCTACTTCAATCTTCTCGCCAACCTTCATTACCTCTTCGAGGTTTTCAATGCGCTTTCCACCATGCATCTTGCGAATCTGCGAGACGTGGAGCAAGCCATCTTTACCTGGAACGAGTGAGATGAAAGCACCAAATGTTGCAAGCTTTACAACTGTTCCGTTGTAACGCTCGCCGACCTTTGGAACTACTGGGTTTGCGATCGCTTCGATCATTGCCTTTGCGGCCTCAGCCTGTGAGCCTTCAAGTGCGCCGATGTAGATCGTCCCATCATCTTCGATAGTGATATCTGCGCCGGTGTCGCCCTGGATCTGGTTAATCATCTTGCCCTTAGGTCCGATGATTGCACCGATGAGATCTGTTGGGACCTTGATCGAGATGATACGAGGAGCTAAGAGGCTCATCTCATCTGGGACATCGATTGCAGCGGTCATGATCTCGAGGATTGAAAGACGAGCTTCCTTTGCCTGCAAGAGTGCAGCTGCGAGGACTGATGCTGGAATTCCATCGAGCTTTGTATCGAGCTGAAGAGCTGTAACAAATTCTTTGGTTCCGGCAACCTTGAAGTCCATATCTCCGAATGCATCTTCTGCACCGAGAATATCTGTCAAAGCAACATATTCGGTCTTGCCATCAACATCATCAGAGATGAGTCCCATTGCGATACCAGCAACGAGCGCCTTGAGAGGCACGCCTGCGTTGAGCAATGACATTGTTGATGCACAGACAGAACCCATTGAGGTTGAACCATTTGATCCAAGCGCTTCAGAGACCTGACGGATTGCGTAAGGGAACTCTTCGCGAGTTGGAAGTACTGGAACAAGAGCACGCTCTGCAAGAGCACCGTGGCCGATTTCGCGACGCTTAGGTGATCCAACACGACCGGTCTCGCCTACTGAGTATGGCGGGAAGTTGTAGTTGTGCATGTAACGCTTACTTGTCTCAGGGCTCAATGTGTCGAGCTGCTGTTCCATCTTAAGCATGTTAAGAGTCGTAACTCCGAGGATCTGAGTCTCGCCACGTTCAAAGATAGCTGAACCGTGAACGCGAGGAATTACCTCAACTTCAGCGGTGATTGCACGGATATCGCGCAAGCCACGACCATCCATACGGATCTTCTCGCGGAGAACGCGCGCACGAACTAACTTCTTAGTAAGTGAACGGATTGCTGCAGAGATTTCCTTCTCGCGGCCTTCGAATTGTGGAGCAACTGATGCCTTAACAGCCTCATTTGCCTCATCGAGAGCAACTTCGCGCTCTTGCTTTCCAGCGACAGTAAGTGCCTTCGCAACTGAATCCTTACCAGCAGCTTCTACTGCGGCGAATACATCGTCTTGGTAATCAAGGAAGACCGGAAATTCACCAGTTGGCTTTGCAGCAACCTTTGCGAGTTCCATCTGTGCTTCACAGAGAATACGGATAAATGGCTTTGCAGCTTCAAGACCTTGTCCAACAACCTCTTCGGTAGGTGCGCCTTGGCCACCCTTGATGAGGTTAAGAGTCTCAGATGTCGCTTCAGCTTCAACCATCATGATTGCAACGTCACCATCAGAGATGCGTCCAGCAACGACCATATCGAAGGTAGCCTTCTCAAGATCAGAGTGGTTAGGGAATGCAACCCATTGTCCTTCAATGAGCGCAACACGCACTCCACCGATTGGACCTGAGAATGGCAGACCTGCGAGCTGGGTAGACATTGATGCCGCGTTAATCGCGATCACGTCGTACATGTGGTCAGGGTGCAATGACATAACTGTCACAACAATCTGAACTTCATTACGAAGACCCTTCACGAAAGAAGGACGTAATGGGCGGTCGATTAGACGACAGGTAAGGATCGCATCTTCAGATGGACGACCTTCGCGGCGGAAGAATGACCCTGGGATCTTTCCTGCTGCGTACATACGCTCTTCAACATCCACGGTGAGTGGGAAGAAGTCGAATTGATCTTTAGGATTCTTAGAGGCAGTTGTCGCTGAAAGCAACATTGTCTCGTCATCGAGGTATACAACTGCAGTTCCTGCAGCTTGCTTTGCGAGGCGCCCTGTTTCGAAACGAATCTCGCGCTTTCCAAACTTGCCGTTATCAATCTTTGCAACGGCGAACTTCACATCTTGACCCTCCATGGGTCGCTCCATTTCTCACCATTCACACGCATCGTCAATGGATCTTCGATCGAAGCTTGCGCACGGATCAGTAGCTGCAAGAGATTGCAGGATGATCGGTGAGTGCGAAAGCCACTACCGAGGACCAATTACGGTGCGCGGAAGGCGATTACTAAATTAGCGGCGAATACCGAGCTTTTCGATAATCGCTCTGTAGCGTGTTACATCTGTCTTTGCGAGGTACTGCAAGATACGGCGACGCTTACCGACCATAAGCAAGAGTCCACGACGGTTGTGGTGGTCGTTCTTGTTGGTCTTGAGGTGTTCGGTCACTTCTTCAATTCGCTTTGATAGCAATGCGATCTGAGTCTCTGGACTTCCTGTGTCAGTGGCGGAAGCGCCGTACTTAGCAATGATCTCTTTTTTCTCTGCTGGCTGTAAGGCCATTGGGCACTCCCTTAACTGTCACGAGGGCCTCGGTGTGATTCACGAAGGCACAATTACTCGCTTGATGTGGTCCTGAGTCTACCTTTGGGGTGAGCTCAGGCGAAATTGGGTCCGCGCTTGCGGGCACGCTTGAGTTCGAAGAATTCTGGCGTCTGAAGGCATAGTACGAAGCCATCCCAGAGCTTTCCGGCGGCTTCACCCTTAGGAGCAGGTGAGATGACCGGGCCGAAGAAGGCCGCATCACCAATGGCAAGAACTGGGGTGCCGACATCGTTGCCGACCATCGCGATCGCTCGATCGTGGCTGGCGATGACCTTCTCACTCCATGACTCATCTGCCGCATCTGAAATTAACTCAGCTGGTAGGCCAGCGTCAGCGAGGGCTGCGATCAGTAGCTCATCACTGACCTTCTCTTTATTCAGATGGATTCGATTTCCAAGCGCGGTGTAAAGGGCAAGCACTCCCGCATTGCCATTCTTCTCTTTGACTGCGGCGACGAGACGAACTGCGCCCCACGATCTCAAAAAGGATTCTGTGTGGTCTGCATCCATCTCTCGATCCTTATTGAGATAGGCAAGGCTCATGATGTTCCAGGTCACATCGATCTCTCGCACCTGTGATGCTTCAAGTAACCAGCGTGAGGTTATCCATGCAAATGGGCAGATTGGGTCGAACCACATCTCAACGTTCTGGGCAGTTGTTGTCATCTCGTTTTTATCCTTCTGTTGTGAGTTCTCGAGTGCGATCGCAATCGGCCTTCATTTGGACAAGTAGTGGATCTAAGCCATCAAATTTCAGAGTATCGCGCAAGCGCCAACCAAATTCGAGTTTCGCCTCTTGGTCATATAAATCTAAATCAACTTGATCTAGAGCGTAGGCCTCAACTTGTCGGCCTCTCACTCCAGGGAAGGTTGGGTTTGTTCCGATGGAGATCGCTGCTGGCCAGCGGTCAGCACCCACGGTGAGCCAGCCAGCGTAAACGCCATCTGCTGGGATAGTTGCGAGATCAGAGAGGCTAATATTCGCCGTGGGGTACCCGATTGTCCGACCTCGCTTCTCACCGTGTACTACCGGGCCACGAAGATAATAGCGACGAGTCAGGAGTTCGTTTGCTCGTTCAATATCACCATCAACAATCAACGCCCGAATTCTCGAGGATGAGATAGCTGACCCGCGGTTTTCTTCCAACTCAACGGCGCTCACTCCAAAGTTCTTGCCGCAAGTTTTAAGAGTTTCAACAGTGCCGGCAGCTTTATGTCCGAATGTGAAGTTCGATCCGATGGTGATGTGTGAGGCATGAAGCTGATTAATCAAAATCTGATCGATAAATTCTTCTGGGGTGAGGGCTGCGAACTCCTTGGTGAAGGGCAGAACGATTACTTCTCGTGCGCCGCATGCTTTCAAGTACGTGACGCGATCAGCCACTGACATTAACGCTGATGGTCGACGTTCTGGCGCAAAGATTGCGGTTGGATGTGGATCAAATGTCAGGACTGTGACTTCACCGTGCTTTGCAGCCTCAGCAATGATTTCCTGATGACCGGCATGAACGCCATCAAAGATCCCGATTGCCACCGATGTCATGGCGTTATTCTTTCACGGCCACGAGTGTCGGAGTAGCCAGAACTTTCCCAGCAAAGTCTCGGTTCTCAATGAGCGCTGCAAATGATCCCTGGAGGTTAAGCGCTGCAACGGTGCCGCCCTGATCACTTGCTCCAATCGTTCTTCCAAAACCGATTTCAATGAGTTCTTCGCCTGTGAGCGCCCTAGTGGGCATCATCCGTGTGACCCCGAGAGCGGTATCAATCACTTCGGCTGATTCGAGATCAGCACATTCACTGATCGAAAAGGGTGAGACGAGAGTCCTGCGCAGAGCAGTGAGGTGTCCCCCAACGCCAAGGGCATCGCCAAGGTCGCGAGCGATCGCACGAATATATGTACCAGCTGAACAATTCACAACGACATCAAGCTCGATACCACGAATCTCTTTAATCTCAATCCCAAAGATGGTTACCTCACGTGCCGGAATCTCTACAACTTCACCCCCACGGACCCGCTCATGTGCACGCTTACCATCAATCTTGATCGCTGAGACCGAGCTTGGTCGTTGCATAATTGTTCCAACAAATTTAGCTATCTCACTTCGAATCGATTCCTCCGTCAGCGCCGAAGTATCTGCGCTTGAAATTACATCACCTTCACGGTCATCGGTATGGGTTGCAACCCCTAGTTTTATAGTTGCTTCATATTCCTTCTTACCATCAACAACATATTGCAAGAGTTTGGTGGCATTGCCAATACCAAGAACTAAAACTCCCGTTGCCATGGGATCGAGGGTGCCCGCGTGACCAACACGCTTTGTGCCACATTTCCTGCGGGCCTTAGCGACCACATCATGTGAGGTCATTCCACTTGGCTTATCGACAAGGAGAAAGCCGTTCATAATCCCCGGGTTACTCTAAATTCTTATAAGGATTAGCTTCGCCGATTGGCTTGGCGTTCTCGCGTAACTTTGCCAACTCTTCATCAGATTTGCGTACAGCGCTCATCAAATCATTCATCGCACTTGCCTGCTCTTGAAGTCCATCAGCGAAGAATTCAATTGAGGGCACGATCCGAAGTCCAAGCAGCTTGCCGACTTCACCGCGGATTAAACCTTTGGATGATGCGAGCGCTGCAGCGGTTGCTGATTGTGCATCCTCATCGCCAAGAACGGTGTAGAAGACTGAGGCCTGTTGAAGATCGCCAGTAACGCGCATATCGGTGATCGTCACAAAGCCAAGGCGTGGATCTTTCACCCGCGTCTCAAGGGTCTGTGCGATCACCTCTTTAATGCGATCAGCTACTTTAAGCGCTCGATTGGATCCCATTTTTATGCGCGCTTCTTCTCGCGAATCTCAAAGGTCTGAATGACATCGCCAACTTCGAGCTCCTTGAATGATCCAAGTCCAATACCGCACTCGAAACCTTCACGAACTTCGTTGGCATCATCCTTGAATCGACGCAATGAGTCGATTTGGAGGTTCTCGGTGTGGATGACTCCGCCACGTAAGGTGCGAGCCTTCGCATTACGCTTGATGGTTCCATCGAGGACCATCGAACCAGCGATATTTCCGACCTTCGAGGATTTGAAGATATCTCGAACTTCAGCGTTACCTGTGATGACCTCTTCGTATTCAGGCTTGAGGAGACCCTTGAGTGATGCTTCGATCTCTTCGATTGCCTGATAGATGACGGTGTAGAACTTCACTTCTACGCCCTCTTGATCAGCAAAGATTGCAGTCTGAGGTTCTGGCTTCACGTTGAAGCCGATAATGACAGCAGTAGATGCTGATGCGAGCGTGACGTCGTTCTTAGTAATTGCACCAACTCCGCGGTGAATTACGCGAAGATCAACTTCTGCTCCGACATCGAGTTGCAGCAAGGCATCTTCGAGCGCTTCGACCGAACCAGATACGTCACCCTTAATGATGAGATTAAGTGTGCTGACCTTGGACTGCTCCATGAAGTCTTCAAGTGAGACCTTCTTGCGAGTCTTAGCGAGGAGCGCGTTACGCGTTGCAAGCTGACGCTTCTCAGCGATCTGACGCGCGGTGCGATCATCTTCGGCGACAATAAAGGTATCGCCAGCGCCTGGGACGGATGTGAATCCGAGAACCTGAACTGGACGCGATGGACCGGCTTCTTCGACGCTATCGCCATTCTCATCAAGCATCGCACGTACGCGGCCATACGAACCGCCAGCGACGATTGCATCTCCGACATGGAGAGTTCCGCGCTGAACAAGCACTGTGGCAACTGGCCCACGGCCCTTATCAAGATTCGCTTCAATAGCAACGCCTCGCGCTACATCATCTGCGACTGCGCGTAGATCAAGCGCTGCATCAGCTGTAAGAAGGACTGAATCAATAAGTTCAGAGATTCCCTCACCAGATTTAGCAGAGACGTTAACGAAGATTGTTGTTCCACCGTACTCCTCGGCGACGAGGTTGTATTCGGTGAGCTGCTGGCGGACCTTATCTGGGTTCGCGCCTTCCTTATCAACCTTGTTCACTGCAACAACGATAGGAACATCTGCTGCCTGTGCGTGGTTGAGGGCTTCAATGGTCTGAGGCATCACACCATCATCAGCGGCAACGACGAGGATCGCGATATCTGTGACCTTTGCACCACGAGCACGCATAGCGGTAAATGCTTCGTGACCTGGTGTATCGATAAAGGTGATCGTGCGATCAATACCTTCGTGCATATGATGAATTTGGTAGGCACCGATGTGCTGAGTGATTCCACCAGCTTCGTGTTTCACAACTTCAGTTGAACGAATTGCATCGAGCAGACGAGTTTTACCGTGATCGACGTGACCCATGACCGTGATGATTGGGGAGCGGACAACGAGATCTTCTTCTGAAATCTCCTGTAGCTCTTGATCAAGATTAATATCAAACTCTTCGAGGAGTTCGCGATCTTCATCTTCTGGGCTCACAACCTGGATCTTGAAGCCAAGCTCTTCACCGAGAATTGTGAAGGTATCTTCATCAACAGATTGAGTTGCAGTCACCATCTCACCGAGGTGGAATAACGCTGAAACTAGCGCTGCTGGATCAGCATTGATCTTTTCGGCGAAGTCCATGAGTGATGAACCGCGACGAAGGCGAATTGTTGTCTGACCATTACCGCGTGGAAGTACTGCACCACCCAACGATGGCGCCGCCATATTGTCGAACTCTTCACGCAACGCCTTCTTTGATTTACGCGCGCTCTTACCTCTGCCGCCATTCTTACCGAATGCTCCAGCTGTACCGCCGCGTTGATGACGACCTCCGCCGCCCTTATTTCCAAAAGATGATGGTGGAGTTGAACCACCAGGACCGCCGCTTGCTGGCGCTCCGGATGCCGGACGATATGGCGAACCACCTGGGCGTGGTGCTCCACCGGGACCACCTGTTACACCTGGTGTTGCTGGTCGTGCTGCAAAACCTGGACGTACTGAACCTGGTCGTGCCCCTGCCATTCCTGGACGAACACCACCTGGAGCTGGACGCTCTCCTGGTCGTAAAGGACGTTGTGCTGGTGGACGTGGCATTGGCGGACGAGAAATCGCACCGGTTGAGAATGGATTATTTCCGGCACGTGGTGGACGTGGAAGGTTTGATCCGCCATCACTTGTCGCTGGAGCGCTTGGTGTTTCAGAAAGATCCGGTGTTGCAGAAGCTGGTGCTGCCGCCGCTGCTGCTGGATTAGATGGGAATGGAGCGGCTGGTTTGGCCGGAGTCGGCGCAGCCTGTCCGGCTTGAATGCCAAGTTGATGGCGAGTGGCCTCATCGAGCTGCGCAATTGCAGCGTCGATCTCTTCCTGTGATGGAGAGGCGGTAGCCGTCTTCTTTGCAGCGACCTTCTTTACAGCCTTTGGTTTCTCGGGAGCAGCTTCGACCGGCTTCATATCCGGGAACTTCTCCATGAGTTTACGCACAACGGGTGCTTCAACAGTTGATGATGCAGAGCGAACGAACTCGCCTACTTCTTGTAACTTCGCGAGAAGTTCTTTGCTCTCTAAACCGAGCTCTTTTGCTAACTCGTAAACGCGGACTTTTGCCACAATTACCTTCCCAATATGAACCTAGATTTTTCATAGGTCCTGGGGTTCAAACAGGAGCCTAAATAATTGCCTTACTCATGAGCGTGCGGTGCTCATGCTTCTTTGCTTGCCATTCGGGTCTCCTTGAGATCTTTAATGAATAGTTCGTTGTAACGCTCTAACTCATCTAGCTGTAATTCATTCGCCTTGCTCTGGGCCGGGAAGGCTCGGGCAAATGCTCTGCGTTGCTTTGCTAACTCAAAACATTTGAAGTGTAGCCAAGCTCCGCGTCCATGAAGTACATGTTTGGGGTCTGGGATTACCTGACCATCAATCACTACTAGATGAAGTAGTTCTTCCCAGGACTCCCGTGTGCGACAGGCGATGCAACTGCGGGTAGGCAATTAGCTCTCCAGACGACTCACAAGTGTTCTGATAGGGCGATCTTACCCGCTACCCATCGATAGCTGGTAATTGAGCCTCATCCACGGGCGGCTTTGGCTTCTCGATGCGGGCGACCGGATTATCTGGGTGGATATCGATACGCCAACCAGTTAAGCGTGCGGCTAATCGGGCATTCTGACCATTCGCACCGATCGCAAGTGAGAGCTGGTAATCCGGAACGATCACCTTTGCAGACTTGGTTTCAAGATCAACGATCTCAACGCTGCTCACCTTCGCTGGCGCGAGTGCAGCTGCAACATAGGCTGCCGGATCATCGGAGTAATCGACGATATCGATCTTCTCTCCTTGAAGCTCATCAATCACTGCTCGAGAGCGAACACCACTTGGTCCAATAAGCGCACCCTTTGGACTTACTCCAGATCGATGCGAGCGAACCGAAATTTTTGTTCGGGCACCAGGTTCACGTGAGATTCCGACAATTTCGACGGTGCGATCTTTAACTTCTGGCACTTCAAGAGAGAAGAGTGCTTTTACAAGGGCAGGGTGGGTGCGAGAGAGAATAATATCTGGGCCCTTTTCACCTTGACGTACATCAACAACAAATGCCTTGATGCGATCGCCATGCTTGAAATTCTCGGTAGGTACCTGCTCATTAGGTGGAATCTTGCCCTCAATCTTTCCGAGATCTACGTAGATCACATCTCTGTCACGGCCCTGCTGAACAATTCCAGAGATGACATCACCAACGCTTGTTGAAAACTCACCAACGATAGTTGCATCATTCGCATCGCGCATTGCTTGCTTAATTGTCTTACGAGCCTCTTTATCTGCCATCGCGGCAAAGCCATCGAGTTCGTGAATCACGCTCTCTACAAAGATTCCTTCGTCATCAAATACTGATGTCCAGATAACAATCTCGCCAGTTTGGCGATTAAGCACTGCACGCCCACCTGGCTTAGCTTCTGGTTGTTCGGCATAGATCGCAGCGACTGCATTCTCGACTTGGCTAATAAGCTTCTCGAGTGGCATCTTCTTTTCAGCGATAATCGGGATGAGCGCCGACATCTCAAGGGCCATTATTCGCCTGCCTCATCTTCTGCTGGATCTTCGTTCTTCAGAGATTTAAATTCAATCTCAATCAGCGCCTTCTTGATCGCCGCGAAGGCGATCTTCACAGAATCGATCTCAACATCAATCTCAGTAGCATCACCAATTCGACCAGCAACCACCTGGCCATCATGCAAGGTTGCGTTAATAAGTCGACCGCGATTCTTGCGCCAGTGACGAGAATTGGTCAGGGGGCGATCAACTCCTGGTGATGTTACTTCAAGAGTAAATGGAGTATCTCCGAGAACGGGGAGAACTTCGACAATTGCCGATACCTCTTTAGAGATCGAAGTAACTTGATCAAGTGAGAGATTGGTATCGCCATCGACAATAACTGTCATGATTTTGCGCTTCCCAGCGGGGGTGAGGGTAACTTCCTCTAAATATGCTCCAGCGGCTTCAATAGCCGGGGTGATCGCAGCTGCGACCTCTTCAATAAGCGTCATCTATTCCTCTATTCAGTTGTCTCGTAAAGCTTACCTGCCGATTAGTTACGAATAACTATTTCGTCGTTGCCCAATCATAACTTACTTTCGCAATGAGTAAAAATGTCATGATGAGGAATACCCGTCGTACCAGCGGGGATCCCCCACGTATCGCAACTCTTGATCCAATGACTGAACCGCTGATATTGGCGATCGCGAGGAGCAACCCAACTCGCCACCAGATATGACCTGTAAAGGAGAAGGTAAGAATCGCTGCAAAGTTAGTAGCGATATTAACGAGTTTGGCAGTGGCTGATGCTTTCAAAAACGCATAGCCAATCAGCCCAACGAGAATGAAGAGTAAAAATGAACCAGTTCCAGGTCCAAAGATCCCGTCATAGAAACCAATGAGCGCGCCAAATCCACCGACGAGCCACTTGCGAATGCGCGGGGTGAATGTGAGGTTCTCTTCCATTCCCAAGTGCGGGCGCTTCCAGGTGTAGAGCGCAACGAGAATAAGCAGCACGATGATGATTGGTCGAAAGACGCTCTTAGGAAAGGCCGATGCTAGGCGTGCCCCAGCAGCAGATCCAAAAAATGCTGGGATCGCCATTGCGAGCGTGAGATGCAGATCTGGCTTTACTCGTTTGAAATATGCTGCAGCAGAGAAAGATGTTCCGAAGATTGATGGCACTTTATTCGTACCGAGGATCATGGGGATTGGCTTGTTAGATAATCCAATAAGAAGTGCAGGAAGTTGAATTAATCCCCCGCCACCAGCGATTGCATCGATAAATCCCGCCATGCCAGCGGCAAAGCTTAGGAAGACCCACTGACTTACCGATAAGGTCATGCTGAAGTGATTACTCTATAAATTTCATCAGATGCCGAAACAGCGCTGATCTCACTCTTCTCGCCACTCTTACGAACCCGAAGCTCTAGCTTTCCATCAGCGAGTGCCTTACCGACGATCACGATATATGGCACCCCAATGAGTTCAGCATCTTTAAACTTCACGCCAGCGCTTGGATCCTTACGATCATCAAAGATCACTCGCAGACCCTTCACTTCAAGATCAAGAGCTAGCTTCTCAGCGGTTTCAAAGATGAGCTCATCTTTACCGGTAGCAACGATATGTACATCTGCAGGAGCGATCTCACGTGGCCAGCAGAGTCCGATCTCATCATGGGTTTGCTCAGCGATTGCGGCAACAGCTCGTGAGACGCCGATTCCGTATGAACCCATGGTGACAACCTGAGACTTGCCGTTTTGGTCAAGCACTGTGAGATCAAGTGCCTGCGCATACTTGCGGCCAAGCTGGAAGATATGGCCGATCTCGATGGCGCGATCGATGATGACTGGTGAATCACACTTCGGGCAGAGATCACCAGCGCGAACTTGCGCGGCTTCAATATACGTATCAACCTCAAAGTCGCGGCCATTGGTAACAAAGCGAGCATGCTTATCGCGCGCATTCGCACCGGTCACCCAATGGGAGCCAGGAGTTATGCGCGGATCAGCCAAAATTGTGATTCCAAACTTCTTTGCATCTTGTGGCCCGATATAGCCCTTTACTAATCCAGGGAACTTCGCAAAATCAGCTTCCTCAAAGAGGCGAATCTCTGCGACGCCAGCGAGGTTCGCGCCAAGACGCTTGAGATCTACTTCGCGATCACCTGGGACCAAGATTGAGAGCGCCTTTTCATCAGCCATCACCATAACATTCTTGAGAGTGTCAGCTGCGGTGTACCCGCCACCAAATGTTGTATTGAGAAGCTCGACTAGTGAGTCAATAGTTGGGGTGTTAGGTGAGTCAAAGATTTCAAGTGCAGCGGGTGCGCTACCTGCATAAGGTGCGACCTTGGTGACCATCGCTTCGACATTTGCGGCATAACCACACTTCTCGCAGAGTACATAAGTGTCTTCACCAGTTGGGCATGGAGCTAAGAATTCTTCAGACTTTGAACCACCCATTGCGCCAGCGACCGCTGCAACAATATTGAAATCAAGCCCTAGGCGCTTAAAGGTCTTTACGTAGGCATCGCGATGCTTCTGGTATGAAAGTTCGAGACCAGCATCATCGATATCGAATGAGTATGAATCCTTCATCACAAATTCACGGCCGCGGATGATGCCAGAGCGAGGACGTGGCTCATCGCGGAACTTTGTCTGAATCTGATAGATCGATAGTGGCAGATCTTTATATGAGGAGTACTCACCCTTCACCATCAAAGTGAACATCTCTTCATGGGTTGGGCCTAAGAGGTAATCATTACCTTTGCGATCCTGGAGGCGGAAGAGATCTGGTCCGTACTCCTCCCAACGATTGGTCTGCTCATACGGCTCTTTCGGAAGCATGGATGGGAAGTGAACTTCCTGGAACCCGGCTGCATCCATCTCTTCGCGAACAACGCGTTCAATATTGCGGAAGGTCAGATAGCCAAGTGGCAACCATGAGTAGATACCGGCTGAGATTCGGCGGACATATCCTGCGCGAACGAGGAGGCGGTGGCTGGCGACTTCAGCATCGGCTGGATCATCACGAAGAGTGCGCAGAAGTAAGGTCGACATACGTAGCATGGTCGAACCTTACCGAATGAAGGGGCTTACCTAACCTAAAGCTATTTAACAGAGACTTCTGGTGCGCCGGATGCGACTCCAGCTGCTTCCATCTCCTCGGCCAAGCGCATCGCCTCTTCGATCAAGGTCTCAACGATCATCGCCTCTGGGACGGTCTTAATTACTTCACCCTTTACAAAGATCTGACCCTTGCCATTTCCTGAGGCAACTCCGAGGTCTGCTTCGCGAGCCTCACCCGGTCCATTGACAACACAACCCATGACTGCGACGCGAAGTGGAACTGTCATTCCTTGAAGTCCTGCTTGTACCTTTTCGGCCAAGGTATAGACATCGACCTGGGCGCGGCCACATGATGGGCAGGAGACGATCTCCAGCTTTCGTTGGCGAAGATTGAGTGACTCAAGAATCGAGATTCCGACCTTTACCTCTTCAACTGGAGGGGCAGAGAGCGATACGCGAATTGTGTCGCCGATTCCTTCAGCGAGAAGAATGCCGAAGGCGGTCGCTGATTTGATCGTGCCCTGGAAGATTGGACCAGCTTCAGTGACACCGAGGTGAAGTGGGTAATC
>CAIMOX010000027.1 GCA_903843225.1 uncultured Actinomycetes bacterium
TGCCGAAAGTATTGATGAGATTGTTAGTCGTCCAGTGGGACTTGGTCTGTTCGTAGCGAGCGGTACAAGTCTTGCGCTCATTCTCTTCCTCACACTGGGCTCTTTACTGGGTGAGTCAGCGGGAAGTTTTGGACGCTGTGCCCTTGTCATTGGTGGCAACTTTTTCTGGACGATGTTGATTACGCCATTCATTATGCCGATTCTTGTCACATTGCGCGATGTAACGATTGGTGCGCGAGAGAGAATATGAATCAACGCTCACGCTTGAGTCTGATTGTTACTCAAACATTGGTCTTATCTCTAATGCTTGCCCTCTTTGGTCGACTCTTCTTTCTTCAAGTTGCGAGTGGTCTGAAATATCAGAACGCTGCACTGAGTATCCAGAGTAGAGATATTGTGAATCCCGCGATTCGTGGCGCAATTACAGATAGTTCGGGATTGCCAATCGCTATGGATCGGCCTGGCATGCAGATCACCGTTAATCGAAGCGCTACGGATGCACTTCCAGATAAAGGTCTTGCAGTCTTCGCTCGCCTTGCAACTTTACTAGCCCTCAAGCCAGCGGATGTTTATACGAAGACAAGACTGTGCGGTGAATTGCCTATAGGTCAACGCACCGGATGTTGGAATGGGACGAGACAACAACCTATTCCTATTACTAAGGCAGCAACAGAACAAGAAGCGCTCAAGGTGCTAGAGAACCCAACACTCTTTGCTGGAGTTGATGCCGCACCTGTTCCAGTCCGAAGCTACCCGGCACTTGCTGGTGAGAACGCCGCCCATGTCTTGGGATACACAGGTGTCGTCACTGATGCCGATCTTGCCAATCCAAACAATCGTTTTTATCGCAATGAGATCGTTGGAAAATCAGGACTCGAGTACGTGTACGACAACTATCTTCGTGGCACACCTGGTGTTAAAACTCTCATTGTTGATCGTAAAGAAGCGATTACTTCCGTCTCCCATAATACCAAGCCGATACCTGGCAACAACCTTGTCACCCACTTAGATATTAGATTGCAGGCCGCTACCGAGGCGGCATTGGCTAGTTCTGTGAAACGTTCGAGGTCAATGGGCTATCACGCTGACTCTGGTGCGGCGATCGTCATGGATGTCACTAACGGCGCAATTCTCGCGATGGCCTCATATCCAACCTATGACCCAAATATGTGGCAGGTCGGTCTGACAACCCAACAGGCTAAGGATTTATTTAGCGCTTCAACAGGTGTTCCGGCGCTATCGCGCGCCATTCAAGGGGAGTACGCGCCAGCGTCGACCTTTAAATCAGTATCTATTGTCGCCGCCACATCGGCTGGGTACAACATGAATTCGCTCTACGACTGCCCAGCGGAGCTCAAGGTGGGAACCCAACTCTTTAAGAACTTTGAGACAAAATCTCAAGGCCGAATCAATATGACCGAGGCCATTGCAGTCTCGTGCGACACGATTTGGTACCAAATTGCCTTCGATCAATGGCTTAAAGATGGTGGGCTCAATCCTCACTCACCTGTGAACGATTACTTTTTCAACGCAGCGCGTGGATTTGGCGTAGGTAAGAAGACTGGCATCGACCTTCCGGGCGAACTCACTGGACGACTACCTGATCGTCAATGGAAGCAGAATTACTATGATGCAAATAAGGCCTTCTTCTGTGACTATGCCAAGAGAGCTAAACCTTCAGACCTCACTCCATATTTAATTGCAATTGCGCACGAGAACTGCCTCGATGGAAATAAGTTACGTGCTGGTGATGCGGTGAACTTTGCGATTGGCCAAGGTGACACCCTAGTTACCCCGATTCAGCTCACGGATATGTATGCCGCGATCGCAAATGGCGGAACACTATGGAAGCCGGAGATCGCCCAAGCCGTCCTTACTCCAGCCGGTAAGGTAATCAAGAGCTTCACACCAGTCATCAATGGAAAAATTCCAGCAACCGCATCTGATATCTCATTCCTCCATACCGCGCTTCGCGCAGTGGCAACACGAGGAACCGCTGCACCAGTCTTCGCGAATTTCCCTATTGATGTAGCTGGTAAGACTGGAACTGGTCAGGTACTTGGACGTAATCCAAACGGTAGTGCGAAAGATGACACATCCTGGTTTGCATCCTATGCACCAAGTTCTTCACCTCGTTATGCGGTTGTAATGATGGTGAGCCAAGGTGGATTTGGTGCATCGATCTCTGCCGTTGGGGTGAAAGATATTTATTCTGCGCTCTTTGGCGTCGTTGGTAATAAGGTTGATCCCACGAAGGCGATCTTTGGACCAAGTGGTCCACCGGTCGCACTTCCTAAGGTTGACCCTAAATATGCAAAATTACCGACAGGAGTGAGCAAATCATGAGCCGCCTCTTGGGTAATAGTCGCCGAGCGCGAACATTTCGTGACAATATCTCTGGGTATGACAAGCAGTTAAATTTCATCGTTGGAGCCCTGCTTCTGATCGGAACTTTGCTTGTTTGGGCAGCGACCAGGCAATGGTTTGCCTCGCAAGGATTGGATCCGCAGTACTACGTGAAGCGACATGCCCTAAATATCATTATTGGACTATTGCTTGCCTATGGAACGACGCTCATTGATTACCGCCTGCTTCGCGCATATACGCCATTTGTCTGGGGCGCAGGTGTTCTTGGACTAGTTGCAGTGCTGATTCCAGGCGTCGGAAGCACGATTAATGGTGCAAGATCGTGGATCTCATTTCCTGGGGGATTCACTTTGCAGCCTGCCGAACTTGCAAAGATCTCTGTCATCATTGGAATGGCAATGTTGCTCGCTGAGGCGCGCGATAAGGATTCAGCCCCAACACACCTTGATGTCCTTAAGTCACTTGTAATCGCACTTGTACCAATGGCCCTGATCATGTTGGAGCCAGATTTAGGTGAAGCGCTCATTATTTCAGCCGCAGTGATTGCGATTATCGCAGTCTCAGGAGCACCAAGTCGCTGGGTGGTAGGACTACTCCTTGTTGGAGTGCTTACAGGATTTGTTGCTGTGAAAGCCGGAGTTATTCATCAGTACCAAGTAAAACGTTTGCAATCATTTGTAGATCCAGCAGCGGATCCGCAACAGAGTGGTTATCAACTCAGGCAGTCTCGGATCACTATTGGCTCTGGTGGAATCCTCGGCCGTGGTCTATTTACTGGACCGCAGACAAATGGCCGATTTGTTCCAGAGCAGCAGACGGATTTTATCTTTACCGTTGCGGGTGAAGAACTCGGCTTCTTGGGATCGGGGCTGATATTGCTCCTCTTCGGGGCTTTCTTTGTCAGAGCTTTCGCTATCGCTGGTCGAACCACCGATGTCTTTGGACGACTGGTATGTATCGGAGTGATTGCCTGGTTTGCCTTCCAGACCTTTGAAAATATTGGCATGACGATGGGGCTTATGCCTATGACCGGGGTGCCACTGCCATTTATGTCATACGGCGGCTCCAGTATGTTCGCGAATTTGGTGGGCTTAGGCCTGCTCCAGAGCGTGCATTTGAGATCGCGCTAACCATCTGTCATACTTTCGGCAGAGCATTTGCGCCTCACTTGCGGTTTACCGCAAGAAACGAGAAGTTCGCGAACTCGAAGATTTTTGTTAACTAGAGCTCACCAATTGAGTTCAAGGTATCGCTCGAAAGAGTTGAGACCTCATAAGGATTTATTACAAGGATTGAGGATTTTCCGTTATGGCTCCAGAGCCAAAGAAGTCGCGTAAGCGCACCGTAAAGAAGGTCTCCGAAAAGAGCGCTGCTGGCAAAGTAGAGACTCCAGTAGTCAAAGAGCCAGATGCCCCAGTCGTCGAGGCAGACGCTGCTGCAGCTCCTAAGCGTGCGAAGAAGGCCGCTGCTATTCCAGTTCCGCTCTTCCAGGCAGCTCCTGAAGAAGTTGCCCCTAAGAAGACCGCCAAGAAGGCAGCTGCTAAGCCAGCGGTTAAATCTGGCTCAAAGGCCGCCGCTACCAAAGAGAGCGATAGCCAAGAAGAGGGTTCTACCTCATCGCAATCTACTGAAAATTCTGAGAGCGATAGCTCTGATTCACCACGTCGCAATAACCGTAACCGCCGCCGTGGTGGTCGCGGTCGCAACGGTGGCGCTTCAAAAGCTGAGGGCGAGCTCGAGATCGATGATTCTGATAGCGATGAAAAAGACCCTGGACATATTGCCAGTGAAGATGAAGGCGAAGAGGGCGGATCAACACATCGCCGTCGACGTCGCCGCCGTGCACGAGGCGAAGGTGTAACACCAGGTGAGACCGTTGATGAAGATGGCGTCGTTACAGTAGTTAAGGTTCGCGAACCTCGCACTGCTGAAGATCGCCCAAATCGTTCAGAACGTCGTGAACGGAGCGAACGCGGTGGCCGCAACAGCCGTAACGGACGCAATGATCGTGGTGGTCGTGATCGTTACGATCGCGAACCACGTGATTTCACTCGTCGTCGCGGAACCATTATTACTGAGTCCGAGTTCTTAGCTCGTCGTGAAGCGGTTGATCGCGAGATGTTAGTTCGCCAAGTTGGCGATCGTACTCAGATTGCAGTTCTCGAAGATAAGGTCATGGTCGAGCACTATGTAAACCGTAACTCAAATATTTCTTACGTCGGCAACGTCTACCTAGGCCGCGTTCAAAATGTACTTCCATCGATGGAAGCTGCCTTCGTTGATATTGGCAAGGGTCGTAACGCAGTTCTTTACGCTGGCGAAGTGAACTGGGATGCCGCTGGTATTAGCGAGAGCCAGCCACGCAAGATCGAGCATGTCTTAAAGACTGGCCAATCAGTATTAGTTCAGGTTACTAAGGATCCAATCGGACAGAAGGGCGCACGCCTCACAAGCCAGATCAGCTTGCCAGGTCGTTACCTCGTCTATGTTCCTGGTGGCGGAATGAGTGGTATTAGCCGCCGCCTTCCTGATGAAGAGCGCAGTCGCCTCAAGTCAATCCTCAAGAATTTAATTCCAGAAGAAGCTGGCGTAATTATTCGTACCGCTTCCGAAGGCGCATCTGAAGAAGAGCTCGAGCGCGATGTACTTCGTCTTAAAACTCAATGGGAAGATATTCAAGAGCAGGCCGAAAATCCTTCAACCTCAGCTCCTTCGCTTCTCTATAGCGAACCAGATCTGACCGTCCGCGTAATCCGCGATATCTTCAACGAAGATTTCCGTCGCCTTGTTGTTCAGGGTAACGAAGCCTGGGATGACATCAATACCTATCTTGGCGGAATTGCACCAGAGCTCACTGCAAAGATTGAAAAGTGGACCGGCGCTCGAGATATGTTCGTTGAGAACCGAATTGAAGAACAACTTGCCAAGGCATTTGATCGCAAGGTCTACCTGCCTTCAGGCGGATCACTCGTGATTGACCGCACTGAAGCGATGATCGTGATTGATGTGAACACCGGTAAATTTATCGGTAAGGGTGGAAACCTCGAAGAGACTGTTACGAAGAACAACCTTGAAGCAGCCGAAGAGATTGCTCGCCAATTGCGTCTTCGCGATATGGGTGGAATCATCGTGATTGACTTTATTGATATGGCACTCGAATCTAACCGTGACAGTGTCCTACGTCGTCTCGTTGAGTGCCTCGGTCGCGATCGCACCAAGCATCAAGTTGCTGAAGTAACTTCGCTCGGATTAGTCCAAATGACACGTAAGCGCGTCGGACAAGGACTCATCGAAGCCTTCTCAACGACCTGTGAATCATGCGGTGGTCGTGGAATTCATATTCATTCAGAGCCAGTCAAGAAGACCGCCCTTGATAAGGATATGGATCAGCGTTATGTCCCTCAGAGTTACGACGATGAGGAGCCAACCAGCGCTCCAGAACCGCAAAAGTCAGTGACCGCTCTGGCCGCTGAATCTGATGAGAGCGAGCCAGTTAAGCCCGCCCCTCGTCGCCGTCGCCGTGCTGTCAGCACGGGGATTATCACCCCGGAATAGGCCAGTTTGACCTTAGGGGTCGCGAATCCGTACCCTTATCCTCTGCCCGGGTTTAGCTCGGGGCTTATTACCAATGAAATGTAGGAAGGTGTCACTGTGTACGCGATTGTAAAAGCAGGCGGCCGTCAAGAGAAGGTTGCCGTCGGCGACACCATTACTGTCGATCGTATCGATGCAAAAGTAGGCGCATCTGTATCTTTCCCAGCACTTCTTCTCGTTGAAGGCGCTAATGTCACAACCGATCCCAAGACTCTCGCAGCAATCAAGGTTGCAGGCGAAATTCTTGAAGAGACCAAGGGTCCAAAGATCGACATCCTTCGTTACAAGAACAAGACCGGCTACCGCCGTCGTCAAGGTTTCCGTTCCCAACTTACGCGCGTGAAGATCACCGCGATTAGCAAGTAATCAGGAGGTAGGTGCGAAATGGCAAGTAAAAAGGGAGTCTCCTCCACACGTAATGGTCGCGACTCAAATGCGCAGTACCTCGGAATTAAGCGTTTTGGTGGTCAGGTTGTTAAGGCAGGCGAAATCCTCGTCCGTCAGCGCGGCACTGTCTTCCACCCAGGAGCACAGGTTGGTATCGGCAAGGATGACACCTTGTTTGCACTCGCTGCAGGTGTTGTTGAGTTCGGTCGTCGTCGCGGTCGCAAGGTAGTCAACATCGTCACCAACGTTGAAACCCCCGTCGCCTAAATAGCGGATTTTTATTTGGCGGGTCCGCGCTCTGCGGACCCGCCTTTTTTATTTTAAGTAATAGTTACTAGGTAGAAAGGGAGAGGCGAGATGACTTCATTTGTAGATCGTGTGACGCTCAATGCCTCTGCCGGCACCGGCGGCGATGGTTGCGTCTCGATTCACCGTGAAAAGTTTGTACCTCTCGGAGGTCCAGATGGTGGCAATGGCGGTCGCGGTGGCGACATCATCCTCGTAGTCGATACTGACGTCACAACTCTGCTCGATTTCCACCACTCACCACACCGCAAAGCAACTGGCGGTCGCCCAGGCTATGGCGATTATTGCAATGGCGCTACTGGTAATGACATGATCCTTAAAGTTCCAAACGGAACTGTCGTGAAAGATCTTGCAGGTAATACCCTCGCAGATTTAGTTGGGCAAGATACTCGTTTCATTGCAGCTCAAGGCGGTAAGGGTGGGCTCGGTAACGCAGCGCTCTCCTCAACAAAGCGTCGTGCTCCAGGATTTGCACTCAAAGGTGAGCCAGGTGAAGATCGCACGCTAGTTCTTGAACTCAAATCAGTAGCTGATATTGGCCTTATTGGGTTCCCAAGCGCCGGAAAATCTTCACTCATTGCATCAATTTCGGCAGCGCGTCCGAAGATTGCTGATTATCCATTTACAACACTGGTTCCAAACCTTGGCGTTGTTCAGGCTGGGGATACTCGGTTCACCGTTGCAGATGTACCTGGGCTGATTCCTGGTGCTTCACAAGGCAAGGGACTTGGGCTGGAGTTCTTGCGCCACGTTGAGCGTTGCGCAGCACTTGTGCAAGTGCTCGACTGCGGAACTCTCGAAACAGATCGCGATCCTATTAAGGATTTCGACATTATCGAGGCCGAGCTTGCTGAATATGGCAACGGTCTATCAGAACGTCCACGCATCATCGCACTCAATAAAGTTGATCTACCTGATGGAAAGGCGATGGCCGATATGGTCCAGCCACTTCTGGAAGCGCGAGGGTATGAGGTCTATCAAATCTCTGCCGCGGCACATCTGGGACTGACGGAGTTCATGTACGCCATGGCTCGCATTATTCAAGAAGAGCGCAAGAACCGCGTCAAGGAGGAGAAGACACGTATCGTCCTTCGCCCGGTCGCAGTAAATGATGCCGGCTTTAAAGTTGTTGCTAATGAAGATGGATCCTTCAGTGTTCTCGGTGAAAAGCCACTGCGCTTTGTTCGTCAGACAGATTTCCATAATCCAGAAGCGGTTGGTTATCTCGCAGATCGCCTCGCTGCTCTTGGTGTTGAGAAGGAGCTCTTCAAGAAGGGTGCAAAGGCAAAGGATGAAGTCCGAATCGGTTATGGCGATGATGCTGTGATCTTTGATTGGGAGCCATCTATTGAAGCTGGCGCAGAACTCCTTGCTGGTGCACGCGGGACTGACCGTCGCTTAGAGTCTCCATGGGCTGGTCGCTACGTTGAAGATGCACTTGATCAACTCAATGACGATGAAATCTCCATGCAATGGGAGTACAACGTTGTTGATCCAAAGACTCCAAAAATTGCGGGCGAGTAGGTAAGAGTTGTGAACCGTATTGATGTGAAGAGCGCCAAGCGCATCGTCATCAAGGTGGGCTCATCCACGCTCACCGGCTCGGCCGGGACTGGGCTTAACTCTCAAGCAGTAGATGTACTGGTCGATACAGTCGCAAAACTTCGCGAAGCTGGCAAAGAAGTCGTACTCGTCTCTTCTGGCGCTATCGCTGCAGGGCTTGAACCGCTTGGACTTTCATCTCGCCCAAAGGATCTCGCTACTCAACAGGCGGCAGCTTCAGTTGGCCAGGGCCGTTTAATAGCGGATTACAACCGATCTTTTTCACGTCATTCACTGCTTTCTTCACAGGTGCTTTTGACGATTGATGATGTGGTCAGACGTTCTCATTACCAAAATGCTCAGCGCACGCTCCTTAAACTTTTGCAGTTAGAGGTAACGCCAGTCATCAATGAAAATGACTCAGTCGGAGTGCAAGAGATTCGTTTCGGAGATAATGATCGAATCGCTGCCCTTGTTGCTCACTTAGTGAGCGCCGATTTATTGGTACTTGTCACCGATGTAGACGGCCTCTATGACGCACCACCTTCACATGCTCATGCCAAGCGCATCTCAGAAGTAAAAGATGTCACTGTGATGCACGATATCGAGATCGGTGGCGTTGGCTCTTCAGGTGTTGGCAGCGGGGGGATGGTGACAAAGATTGAGGCTGCACGGATCGCGACAGGCGCTGGTGTCGCAATGTTGCTCACGACCCTTGATCAATTAAGTGGCGCGCTCGCCGGCGAAGATTACGGAACGATTTTCCATGCGATTCACAATAAGCGGCCATCGCGCCTGCTCTGGCTCGCACATGCCGCAACTCCACACGGTCGTTTAATTCTTGATCATGGTGCAACAATTGCGATTAAAGAACGCGGCGTATCTCTGCTCGCAGCTGGCGTCACCGCAGTTGAAGGTGATTTTTTATCTGGAGATACCGTTGAAATTATCTCTGACAAGGGAGTTGTCATCGCACGCGGTTTAGTTGCCTTCGATTCAAGTGAAATTCCACGGATGCTTGGGCGCTCCACAAAGGACCTTGCGGCCGAGTTCGGCTCAGAGTATGAACGCGAACTCGTTCATCGCGATGATCTAGTTCTTCTTTGATATTTACTTCTGGGACAACTGGTACATCACTCGCACTTCTTCAACATCAGGGTCGCCATTTGTTGAGTTATCACTGAGCTTGACCACAACCGTCTTCGTCGCCGGATTCATCAATACAAATTGACCGTGTAGCCCATGCATCAGGTTGATATTTGGGTAGGGGTGCCACATGAAGGCGCTATAGCCCCAGCCGTGATCGAGCTTTACAACTGGAGTACTCAACCTCTTGATCCAGTCTGTTGGGATGATGTGCTTGGAGGCAGTTGAGCCATTGTTGAGTAACATCAAAGCAACCTTGGCGTAATCAATCGCGCTCGCATTAAAGCAGCAGAATGTCTTTTCGACACCACCAATATGGTCCACGTTCCAGGTGGCAGCAGTTGCAGCACCAACTGGTTGCCAAATATTCTTGCTGAAGTAGTCGGCGACTCGTTCACCGGTGATTCGATGAATAATCATTCCAAGAAGTTGGGTATCAACGCTTCGGTAGCTGGCCTGACTATCTGGAGCAAATGCCATTTTGCGATTGTGTTTAATAAACCAATTCATATCGGTGGTGGCATACATCTGTGCAATTCCTACGCCCCAGCCAGTAGGACCGTTTGGGTAATTATCAGAAACACCTACTCCACTCTCCATATCTAGCAGCGATTGGACTGTTACCTGATCAAAGGTGGTGCCAGTCTTGTACTCAGGGAAGTAGTCAACAAACTTATCGCTCTCCTTCAACTTTCCGGCTGCAATGAGTTGTCCTGCAATGAGGGAGGTCATGGTCTTCGCCATAGAGTAAGAAGGAAGTTGGGTTGTGGCTGTGATCTTATTCTTGGCGTTGTAATACTGATAGGTCAGAACGCCGTTGCGAATAACGACGAAGGCATTTGTATTTGAGATATCTAAGAACTCCTGCCACGTGATTGTCTTACCCATCCATTCGACCGTAGCAGGCATCGCTTCGGTCGACGTCGGGAGAGTGATCGGGTTTGTCGACGGGGCTACCACGTGCCATGGCAGAAGTGTCGGAGTTTTTGAGGCTGGTGCTAACCCGAGCTTGATCGCAGCGATTGGATTCGGGTAGTGCACGACTTTAAAGAAACCAGTAAGGGCGAGTGCGAAGAGGATTAAGCCGACAAGGGTATTTCGAAGGATCTTTATTAAAAGGCGCATGAGTAGATGGTAATTGCCAGTAACCTTAGATGGTGGATGCAGCGCAGATTATTTCCGAGGCAGCTCAAAAGGCGCGCCTAGCTGGACGCACCCTGGTTGCGTCAACGAACGAGGTTCGTCGAGGTGCGCTTATTGCGATCGCCTCCGAACTCACCACTCAATCAGATCGTATTCTCGCCGCGAATGCGATCGATATGAATCGCGCTCAATCGAGTGGCATGGCGCAATCAATGCAGGACCGACTCTTACTTACTTCGGCTCGTATCACAGGCATGGCAGAAGGCCTCAGGCAAGTAGCAGACCTACCTGATCCAGTTGGGCGAATCATCAATCAGCGCACTCTTCCAAATGGTCTCAAGCTCACTCAAAAGACTCTTCCCTTTGGAGTCGTCGGGATGGTCTATGAAGCACGACCTAATGTGACTGTAGATGCCGCCGCTATCTTGTTGAAATCAGGTAACAGTGCGCTTCTTCGTGGCTCCTCATCGGCGGCAGCAAGCAACTTGGTCCTAGTTGAGATCATGAGAGAAGTTCTTTCTAAGACTTTAATCTCGTCCGATGCGATTCAATATATTCCATCTGATGATCGCTCGACAGTGACAGCCTTGCTCCACGCCCGTGGGCAGGTTGACCTTGTGATCCCACGTGGAAGCGCGGAGCTAATCCGCATGGTGGTCGACGAAGCGACGGTCCCAACTATCGAAACTGGCGCTGGCGTCTGCCACGTTTATATTGATGATGCTGCAGATTTCACTAAAGCGATTGCGATTCTTATCAATTCAAAGACAGATCGCCCAAGTGTCTGTAATGCTGCTGAAACTCTTTTGGTAAATCAAAGTATCGCTAATGATTTTATGCCGTTAGCCCTCTCGGCATTGAATTCACACGGAGTAATTCTGCATGGTGATGCGGCGACCCAGAGAATCGCACAGGAGAATGGGATTTCAGTGGGCCTTGCTACCGAAGAGAATTGGGCTACCGAATACAACGCTCTAGAGATGAATGTCGGCATTGTTACTGACGTAGTAGCCGCGATCGACCATATTCAGAAGTACGGAACACACCATACCGAGGCGATCGTGACGGAGAATGAAGAGCACGCTAATCAATTCATCGCACTCTCAGATTGTGCAGCTGTTATGGTCAATGCTTCCACGCGATTTACCGATGGAGAGCAGATGGGCTTCGGCGCCGAGATCGGCATCTCAAATCAGAAGCTCCATGCGCGTGGTCCAATGGGGTTAGACCAGATGACGACCACAACCTGGATTGTTCGGGGGAACGGTCAGATCCGATAGAGTTGGCTAATGGCCGCTATCTCCCGTGAAGAAGTAGCGCATTTGGCGCGACTTGCCCGCATTGAAATGACCGATGCTGAATTAGACCACCTCGCCTCTGAAATGGATCTGATCCTTGAGTCCGTATCACGTGTTCAAGGCGTTGCAGGTGAAGATATCCCGCCAACCTCACATGCGATTGCGATGCATAATGTCATGCGTCCCGATGTCGTCGTCCCAAGCCTCACTCCCGAAGAGTCACTCTCTGGCGCGCCTGCTCGAGAAGAGAATCGTTTTAAAGTTCCACAGATTTTAGGTGAAGAGTGAGTACTCCAATTATTTCGCAGACCGCAGCTCAGATGTCTGCCGAGCTCGTAGCGGGTTCTGTCACTGCAGTAGAACTTACAAATGCTCATTTAGATCGCATCGCTGCCGTTGATGGTGATGTTCATGCCTTTCTTCATATTGATCGCGAAGGTGCGCTCGCTCAGGCGAACGCCGTTGATGCATCACGCAAGGCAGGGGAGAAGCTTCACCCACTCGCTGGTGTGCCACTCGCACTCAAAGATGTCCTAGCTCAAAAAGGTGTTCCAACCACGTGTGGCTCAAAGATGCTCGAAGGCTGGCGTCCGCCATATGACGCAACTGTTGTGACAAATCTCAAGAAGGCCGGCGTTGTTATTTTGGGCAAGACCAATATGGATGAGTTCGCGATGGGTTCATCGACTGAGAATTCTGCCTATGGTCCTACGCGCAATCCATGGGATCTCTCACGTATTCCAGGCGGATCTGGCGGCGGATCGTCAGCTGCGCTCGCTTCCTTTGAAGCACCTTTAGCAATCGGAACCGACACTGGTGGATCAATTCGCCAACCAGCTGCGGTCACCGGCACTGTGGGTGTGAAGCCGACTTATGGCGCGGTCTCTCGCTACGGACTTGTTGCATTCTCATCAAGCCTTGATCAAGCAGGACCTTGTGCTCGCACTGTGCTCGACACTGCGATGTTGCATGAAGTTATTGCTGGATACGATCCAAAAGATTCAACCTCTATCAACGCACCAGTTGGCAAGATGGTTGAAGCGGCGAAGAAGCTAGATATTAAGGGCATGAAGATCGGCGTCGTAAAAGAACTTGGCGGCGAGGGTTACCAATCTGGCGTTACCATTCGATTTAATGAGGCGCTTGAGGCGCTCGTATCTGCAGGTGCCGAGATCGTTGAAGTATCAGCCCCAAGCTTTGAATACGCTCTCGCTGCGTATTACCTCATTGCACCATCAGAAGCATCATCGAACTTAGCTCGCTTTGACTCGATGCGATACGGAATCCGCGTTGGCGATGATGGTTCACGTAGCGCTGAGGCGGTCATGAATATGACTCGTGAAGTTGGCTTCGGTAAAGAAGTAAAGCGTCGCATCATTCTCGGAACCTACGCGCTCTCATCTGGTTATTACGATGCGTATTACGGTTCTGCCCAGAAGATCCGCACTCTCATCAAGCGAGATTACGACGCTGCCTTTGTGAAGGTAGATGTCCTTGTTTCACCAACCTGCCCAACCACTGCATTTAAGATCGGCGAGAAGAGCAATGATCCAGTTGCGATGTATCTCAACGATGTCTGCACAATTCCGGTAAACCTTGCCGGTATCGGAAGCATGAGCCTTCCTTGTGGCCTCGCACCAGAAGATGGATTACCTGTCGGATTCCAAATCATGTCACCTGCCATGAAAGATGAGTTGATGTACCAAGTTGGCGGAACTCTCGAAGCCGCTCTTCAATCTTCATGGGGTAAGCCGCTCTATGCATCTGCACCAGAGTTGGCGGTGAAGTAATGGCTCTTAATTACGATCAAGCGCTCGAAAAGTACGAGCCAACCCTTGGCCTCGAAGTTCACGTCGAGCTCAATACCGCCTCAAAGATGTTCTGTGGTTGTGCAACTGACTTTGGAGCTCTTCCAAATACCCAGACCTGCCCAGTATGTCTTGGTCTTCCTGGTTCGCTGCCTGTGGTTAACGCAAAGGCGATTGAGTCATCTATCCGTATTGGGTTAGCTCTGAACTGTTCGATCGCACCATTTAGTCGCTTTGCTCGAAAGAACTACTTCTACCCAGATATGCCGAAGAACTTCCAGACCTCACAGTACGACGAGCCAATCTGCATCAACGGTTATCTCGATGTCACAATCGATACAGATGAAGGCCTAAAGGTATACCGCGTCGATATTGAGCGCGTTCATATGGAGGAAGACACTGGTAAGTCACTCCATGTCGGCGGCGCAACTGGCCGTATTCATGGAGCTGAACACTCACTACTCGACTACAACCGCGCCGGTATTCCACTCGTTGAGATCGTTACTCGTATCATTCCCGGAACAGATAAGTATGCGCCAGAAGTAGCCCGCGCTTATGTTGCTGAGCTGCGCGATATCTTGCGCTCACTCGGTGTCTCAGATGTAAAGATGGAGCAAGGCTCACTTCGATGCGATGCAAATGTCTCGATAGCGCCACGCGATAGCCAGACCCTTGGTACTCGCTCTGAGACAAAGAACGTAAACTCGCTTCGCTCAGTCGAGCGTGCAGTACGTGGTGAGATTATTCGCCAAGCTAATCGCCTAGAAGCTGGCGAACGTATCATTCAAGAGACCCGCCACTTCCAAGAAGAATCTGGCGAGACTCGCTCTGGTCGCTCGAAAGAACAAGCCGAGGATTATCGTTACTTCCCAGAGCCTGATCTCTTGCCGATCGTCGCAGACCCTGCCTGGATTGAAGAACTTCGCCTCGCACTTCCAGAGAAGCCTTCAGTTCATCGTAAGAAGATTCAAGAGGCGTGGGGCGTCCCTGATAAAGAGATGGCGGCGATGGTCAATGCCGAACTGCTCACAACTGTTGAAGAGACCGTAGCACTAGGTGCTGAGCCAACAAAGGCTCGTAGTTGGTGGCTTGGTGAGATCTCTCGCCTAGCTAATGAGAAGTCCGTTGAGCCAACCTCGCTGATTCAACCTTCAGAGGTAGCGCAGATCATTGCTCTTATTGCATCTGGTGAACTCACTGACAAGTTAGCGCGCCAAGTAGTAGAAGGTGTCATCAATGGTGAGGGCGACCCTCGCATGGTGATTGAGAAGCGTGGCCTCAAAGTTGTCTCCGATGATTCAGCGCTGATGGTTGCAATCGAAGCTGCAATCGCATCACAGCCAGAGACAGCAGAGCGAATCCGCGGTGGAAATATTCCCGCTGCGGGTGCCTTAATTGGCGCCGTCATGAAGGCCACTGGTGGTCAAGCTGATGCAGCAAAGGTCCGTGAATTATTACTTAAGCATCTAGGACAGGGGTAACACGTAAATGAGTAGCGATAAGAACACAATGAAGCCACGTTCAGCTCTCGTTACAGATGGTTTAGAGCGCGCCCCAGCTCGAGGAATGTTACGAGCAGTTGGTATGCAAGATGCTGATTTTAAGAAACCACAGATCGGTATCGCCTCATCGTGGAATGAGATTACCCCTTGCAATCTCTCACTCGATCGCCTTGCCAAAGCTTCGAAGAAGGGTGTTATTGAAGCCGGCGGATTTCCGATGCAATTTGGCACGATCTCTGTCTCTGATGGAATTTCAATGGGGCACGAAGGTATGCACTTCTCACTCGTGTCGCGCGAAGTAATTGCTGATTCAGTAGAGACCGTAATGCAGGCAGAGCGACTCGATGGCATGGTGACATTTGCCGGTTGCGATAAATCACTTCCTGGTATGATGATGGCAGCAGCTCGAATCGATGTTGCGAGTGTATTTGTCTACGCAGGATCAACTCTTGCAGGCCAGGTAGATGGTCGCGATGTCACAATTATTGATGCCTTTGAAGCTGTAGGAGCATGTGCACGTGGCTTGATTACACAAGAGCGCGTCGATGAAATTGAACGCGCTATCTGTCCAGGTGAAGGCGCTTGTGGTGGTATGTACACAGCGAACACCATGGCAGCAGTGGGCGAAGCGATTGGCCTCTCACTTCCCGGCTCAGCATCACCCGCCGCAGTTGATCGTCGTCGTGATGATTATGCAGTGAAAGCTGGCGCAGCCGTTGTTGAGTTAATCCGCCGAGGAATTACAACACGAGATATCTTGACTAAGCACGCCTTCGAAAATGCCATCACCGTTGTCATGGCACTTGGTGGTTCAACGAATGCTGTTCTCCACCTGCTTGCGATTGCGAACGAGGCAGAAGTTGAGCTCACCCTCGAAGATTTCCAACGCATTAGTGAGCGCACACCACTTCTTGGTGATCTCAAGCCATTTGGCAAATATGTCATGACGGATATTGATCGCGTCGGCGGAATCCCAGTAGTACTACGAGCGCTGCTTGATGCTGGCTTCTTGCATGGCGAGTGCCTCACAGTCACCGGTAAGACGATGGCAGAAAATCTTGCAGAGCTCACACCACTAGATCCAGATGGCGATGTCTTGCATGCAATTCAGAACCCACTCTCAGCAGGTGGCGGAATCACAATCCTTGGTGGATCACTTTCACCAGAAGGTGCTGTCTGCAAGACCGCTGGTGTTGATGTTGATAAGTTTGAGGGACCGGCGCGAGTATTTGAACGCGAACAAGCAGCTATGGCGGCCCTTGAAAATGGCACGATCCAAGCCGGCGATGTCATCGTGATTCGCTACGAGGGTCCTAAGGGTGGACCTGGAATGCGCGAGATGTTAATGATCACTGGCGCAATCAAGGGTGCAGGCCTTGGTAAGTCGACCCTCTTACTAACAGATGGCAGATTTAGTGGTGGGTCAACTGGACTCTGTGTGGGTCACGTTGCACCAGAAGCGGTCGACGGTGGACCAATCGCCTTCGTCGAAGATGGCGATATTGTCCGGGTCGATATCTCGGCTCGAACACTTGATCTCTTGGTAGATGAGAGTGTGATGGCCGAGCGCCGCAAACATTTCTCACCGATCCCACACAAATACAAGCGTGGTGTTTTAGCGAAGTATTCAAAGGTTGTGGGGAGCGCTTCTCACGGCGCCGTAACTAGCTAAGGCGAGTACGCTCAAATATTGAGATCCACGTCTCAGGGGTTGACTACCCCGAGTCGCTAAGCGAGAATTAGCCCATGAAGTCATCAGTGGTGATTCGAGAGCGCGCGATCTAGTCTGACTAGAACGTGCGCTACCCCTCAGTGGAAAAACTGAGGGGTTTCTCATTTACCAACGGTGGGACCACCAATGAACGAGAGGGGGAGAGATATGAGCAAAGAAGAGATGACCGGGGCACAAGCACTCGTGAAATCACTCGAGCTTGCCGGCGTTGATGTCATGTTCGGTATCCCCGGTGGAGCAATTCTCCCTGCCTACGATCCAATCTTTGATTCAAAAATCCGTCACATTCTCGTTCGCCACGAACAAGGTGCCGGTCACGCTGCAACCGGATACGCGCAAGCAACTGGTCGCGTGGGTGTCTGTATTGCAACATCAGGTCCTGGTGCGACAAACCTTGTCACTCCACTTGCTGATGCACAGATGGACTCTGTCCCGATCGTTGCGATCACTGGTCAAGTTTCATCTGCCGCTATCGGAACTGATGCCTTCCAAGAAGCTGATATCCGCGGCATCACGATGCCAGTGACAAAACATAATTTCTTAGTCACAAACCCAAAAGATATCCCACGCGCAATCGCTGAGGCATTCTATATTGCTGAATCTGGCCGTCCTGGTGCAGTGCTTGTTGATATCGCGAAGGATGCCCTTCAGCTCAATACAACTTTTGAATACCCAACCTCGATCAAGCTCGCTGGCTATAACCCAGTCATGCATCCAACTGACTCTTCATTGCGCGATGCTGCAGCGCTAATTGCACAATCTACTTCACCAGTTTTATACGTTGGCGGTGGAGTGATCAAGGCGAATGCCTACAAAGAGTTACTCGAACTTGCTGAACTTAGTGGCGCACCTGTAGTCACCACACTGATGGCGCTCGGATCATTTCCTGATAGCCACCCACAACATCTTGGTATGCCTGGTATGCACGGAACCGTTGCTGCTGTTACTGCGCTCCAGAAGTCAGATTTACTCATCACACTCGGTGCCCGCTTTGATGATCGAGTAACCGGCAAGCTCTCTACCTTTGCGCCACATGCAAAGATCATCCACGCCGATATCGATCCAGCTGAAATCGGCAAGAATCGCAAGGTTGATGTGGCACTCCTTGGAGACCTCAAGAACACTATTAAAGGACTTCTCCCAGAGTTAAAGAGCGCATTTAAGAAGAGCAAGCCAGACCTCACCGGTTGGTGGAAGACTGTTAATGAATGGCGTACTCAATATCCACTCGGTTTTGATGAGCCAGATGATGGCAGCCTCTCACCACAATATGTGATTCAACGTCTTGGCCAGATTGCCGGACCTGATGCAATTTATTGCGCAGGTGTTGGTCAACATCAGATGTGGTCATCACAATTTATTAATTACGAGAAGCCACGTACCTGGCTCAACTCTGGTGGTTTAGGAACCATGGGTTACGCAGTACCCGCAGCGATGGGCGCAAAGGTTGGTGCTCCAGATAAGGTCGTCTGGGCTATCGACGGTGATGGTTGCTTCCAGATGACAAATCAAGAGCTTGTCACCTGTGCACTCAACAACATTCCAATCAAGGTTGCGATCATCAACAACGAATCACTCGGAATGGTTCGCCAATGGCAGACACTCTTTTACAACGAGCGTTACTCCAACACCGAACTTCATTCTAAGCGCATTCCTGACTTCGCAAAGCTCGGTGAAGCGATGGGTTGCGTCGGACTTCGCGCCGAACGCAAAGAAGATGTTGATCGCGTTATCAATGAGGCGATGGCTATCAATGATCGTCCTGTCGTCATCGACTTCTCTGTACATCGTGATGCAATGGTCTGGCCGATGGTCTCAGCCGGAGCATCCAACGATCTCATTACCGTTGCGCGTTCACTCGCCCCTGTCTGGGATTCACAGGAGCTCTAATGTCAACCAAACATACGCTCTCGGTTCTCGTTGAAAATAGCCCAGGTGTACTTGCTCGCGTCTCTTCACTCTTCTCACGTCGTGGCTACAACATCGATTCACTCGCTGTAGGGCCAACAGAAGATCCAAAGACCTCACGCATGACGATCGTGATTGATGTGGAAGGTCACGCTCTCGAACAGGTGATTGCCCAGCTCGATAAGTTAATTAACGTCATCTCGATCACCCAGCTCGATCCAGTGACCTCTGTCCAGCGTGAATTGCTACTCGTAAAGGTCGCAACGACGCCCGAAAATCGCTCACAAGTCCTTGAGACAGTTCAACTATTCCGAGCCAAGGTCGTCGATGTCGCCCAAGATGCGGTGACGATTGAGGCAACCGGAAATGCCGACAAGATCGCGGCGCTCTTACGAGTTCTTGAGCCATATGGCATCAAAGAGTTAGTTCAATCTGGTCTCGTCGCAATGGAGCGCGGACTACGACTTTCAGAGAAGTACAACTAATCAATCCAGGTTCCGATAGGACCACAACGAAAGGCTAAACCAAGTGGCAACTCAATATCACGATGAAGATGCAGACCTCTCTATCATCCAAGGCAAGAAGGTCGCAGTAATTGGTTATGGTTCACAAGGCCATGCACATGCACTGAGCTTGCGTGATAGCGGAGTAGATGTCCGTATCGGTTTAGCAGATGGATCTGCATCAAAGGCAAAGGCTGAGGCTGAGGGTCTTCGTGTTTTGTCAGTTGCCGATGCGGTCAAGGAATCAGATGTCGTGATGTTACTTGCACCAGATCACGTACAACGCCACATTTACAACGATTCAATCAAGCCGAACCTTAAGCCTGGCTCTGCCCTCTTCTTCGGACATGGATTTAATATCCGCTTCGGTTACATCAAGCCAGAAGCAAATATCGATGTCGCAATGGTCGCTCCTAAGGGTCCAGGACACTTAGTTCGCCGTGAATATTCAGCAGGTCGCGGTGTTCCTGTACTTGTCGCTGTTGAGCAAGATGCAACAGGTAATGCTTGGCCGCTGACCCTTTCGTATGCAAAGGCGATTGGCGGACTTCGCGCTGGCGGAATCCTCACAACCTTTACTGAGGAGTGCGAGACCGATCTCTTCGGAGAGCAGTCAGTTCTCTGTGGCGGCGCATCGCAGCTGGTCCAGTATGGTTTTGAAACATTGATTGAAGCTGGCTACCAGCCAGAGGTTGCCTACTTTGAGTGCTTACATGAGCTCAAGCTCATCGTTGACTTGATGTACGAAGGTGGAATCGCAAAGCAGCGTTGGTCAGTATCTGACACTGCTGAGTACGGAGATTACGTCTCTGGCCCACGCGTCATTGATCCAAACGTGAAGGAAAATATGAGGGCTGTTCTTGCTGATATTCAGAACGGAACCTTTGCCAAGCGTTTCATCGATGATCAAGAAGCCGGCGCACCAGAATTTAAGGCACTTCGCGCTAAGGGTGAAGCTCACCCGATCGAAGCTGTCGGTCGCGAACTTCGCAAGATGATGTCATGGGTCAAGGGCAACAACAAAGATGATTATCAGGAAGGCCAAGCAGCGCGTGGCTAATAGCAAACCTGTAGTACTTATTGCTGAGGAGTTAAGCCCTGCCACCATGGAGGCGCTTGGTCCAGATTTTGACGTTCGTCATTGCAATGGCGCCGATCGTGAAGAGCTCTTAGCCGCACTCGCGGCTGGCGTCGATGCAGTGCTGATTCGTTCGGCGACAAAGATGGATGCTGAAGCGATCGCGGCAGCAAAAGGTTTAAAGGTTATTGCACGAGCTGGAGTTGGGCTTGATAACGTAGAGATCCCAGCTGCAACAGCTGCTGGTGTCATGGTTGTTAATGCTCCAACGTCAAATATTGTCTCTGCGGCAGAGCTTGCGATCACACTCTTGCTCGCATCTGCTCGGTATATCTCTCCGGCACATGCCGCGCTTCGCGCGGGCAAGTGGGCTCGCTCTAAGTACACCGGCGCCGAAATCTTTGAAAAGACACTCGGCATCGTTGGCTTTGGTCGCATCGGTCAACTAGTTGCTGCTCGCATGCAGGCATTTGGTATGGATGTCGTTGCGTACGATCCTTACCTTGCTCCAGCTCGTGCCGCGCAGCTCAATGTACGTCTTGTCGATCTTGATGAGTTGCTACGGGTCTCAGATTTCATCACGATCCACCTTCCAAAGACGAAAGAGACTGCAAATCTCATCGGCGTCGAAGCGCTTACAAAGGTCAAGCCAACAGTTCGCATCATTAATGCAGCACGTGGTGGCGTGCTCGACGAGACTGCTCTTTATAACGCTCTCAAAGAGGGTCGCGTCGCCGGTGCTGGACTTGATGTCTTCGCAACGGAACCCTGCACAGATTCACCGCTTTTTGAGTTAGATAACGTTGTAGCAACCCCGCACCTTGGGGCATCTACCGATGAGGCTCAAGAGCGCGCAGGAATCGCTGTCGCCGTCTCAGTTCGCAAGGCTCTTGCTGGCGAACTCGTCCCTGATGCGGTCAATGTAAAGGGTGGCGCAATCCACGAAGAGATTCGTCCAAGTCTTCCACTCGTTGAGAAGATGGCGCAGCTTGCTACATCGATCGGCGGAGAACTCCCAGCGAGTATTAGCGTTCAGGTTCGTGGAGATATTTCAGAGTATGACTCAACAATCTTGGCGACAAGCGCCCTCAAAGGCGCTCTCATCGCGACGGGATCTGAAGATGTTACCTACGTGAATGCTCCAGGACTGGCAGCTGACCGTGGAATAACTTCAACAGTCACTACAGATCCAGAGTCACCTCTTTACCGCAGCATGATTTCCCTCCACGCAGCTCTTCCAAATGGAAAGACAGTTGTTGTTGACGGTACTCTCATGGGTATCCGCAAAGTTGAGAAGATTATTGCAATCGATAAGTTTGATCTAGACCTTCCTCCAACTGCCAATCTCCTCTTCCTCCGTTATGGGGATCGTCCAGGCGTAGTCGGAACCGTTGGAAGCGTCCTCGGAAAAGCTGGTATCAACATTGGTGGTATGCAAGTTGCTCGTGATGAAGAAGGTGGTGAGGCGCTGATGGCGATCACCGTTGACTCTTCGCTGACACCTGAGCTCGTTGCCTCAGTTCAGCGCGAGACTGGCGCAGAGTTTGTACGCTCAGTAAATCTGGTTTCGTAATGAGTACCTATAAGTTAGCGATTATTCCCGGGGATGGCATTGGTCCTGAAGTTGTTGCCGAAGGGATAAAAGTTCTTGATGTGATCGCAGCAAAGCACGGTCTTACATTTGAAAAGAGTGAGTACGAGCTCGGCGCAAAGTACTGGCACAAGACGGGGGAGACTCTCCCTGATTCCGTCATGACTGATTTAGCAAAAGCTGATGTCATCTTGCTTGGTGCAGTCGGAGATCCATCAGTGCCTAGCGGCATACTTGAGCGTGGATTACTACTAAAACTACGTTTCGCCTTCGATCATTACATCAATCTTCGCCCTACCAAGCTCTACCCAGGGGTCGCCTCACCACTTCGCGACCCAGGCGAGGTTGATTTCATCGTTGTTCGCGAAGGTACAGAAGGTCCTTACATCGGAGCCGGTGGCGTACTTGCCCTTGGCACCGAACACGAGATCGCAACCGAAGAGAGCATTAATACTCGCCGGGGCGCAGAGCGCACAATTCGCTACGGCTTCGAGCAAGCAATGGGGCGGCCACGCAAGAAAGTCACATTAGTTCACAAGAACAATGTGCTTACTCGGGCTGGAAGTCTCTGGACCCGGGCCTTCAACGATGTAGCAGCCGAATACCCAACGATCACCACCGACTACATCCACGTTGATGCGGCAGCGATGTTCTTTGTCACTCAGCCTCATCGCTTCGACGTTGTTGTCACGGATAACCTCTTTGGGGACATCATCACCGATATTGCAGCAGCGATCAGTGGTGGAATCGGCCTCGCTGCTTCAGGCAACATCAATCCAACTGGTGCATTCCCATCGATGTTCGAACCAATTCATGGATCTGCTCCAGATATCGCCGGTAAGCAATTGGCAGATCCAACTGCAACGATCTCATCCGTTGCCATGATGTTGAATCACCTAGGTCATACCGATGCTGCCGCTGAAATCGCAGCCGCCGTGACTCGTGATCTTGAAAATCGCGGATCAACAAAGCGCACTACTGCAGAAGTCGGAACCGCAATCGCAGAATCTTTAAGAAATTAGAGAGGCAGAGAATGAACATCATCATCACACCTAATCAGAGCCCTGTGAGCGATTCCGTTCGCGAGGAGATGGTTGCTGCCGGTGGCTTCGGTAAGTTCTATACCGATAATATGGTGATTGCGAATTGGAGTGAAGCCGATGGTTGGGGCGATGCTGTTCTTCAACCCTACGGTCCGCTCACTCTTGATCCCGCCACCGCTGTTTTCCATTACGGCCAGGAGATTTTTGAAGGTATGAAGGCTTATTCGCAGCCTGATGGTGGAATCAGCTTATTCCGCCCAGAAGCGAACGCCGCCCGTTTTGGCCGCAGCGCAGCACGCCTGGCCCTTCCCGAGATGCCGATCGAGTTCTTCGTTCAGAGCGTTGAAGAGCTAGTGAAGCAAGATCGCAATTGGGTACCAAAGAATTTTGGTGAATCGCTCTATCTTCGCCCCTTCATGATCGCAACTGAAGTCGGACTTGGAGTTCGCCCTTCTAATAAGGCGATGTATTTATTGATTGCGACTCCTGCATCTGCTTACTTTGATCCATCCAAAGCTGTAACTGTCTGGATTAGTACTGAATATGTTCGCGCAGCTGAAGGCGGAACCGGTGAAGCGAAGTGTGGCGGAAACTACGCTGCATCACTCATCGCACAGAAGCAGGCAGCGCTCCAAGGCTGCGATCAAGTTGTTTGGCTCGATGCGAAAGAACGTTTCTGGGTTGAAGAGATGGGTGGCATGAACCTTTACTTTGTTAAGGGTAGTGGCGCTGACGCGACGATTGTTACTCCAAAGCTCACCGGAACACTTCTTCCTGGAATTACTCGTGATTCGATCTTGACTGTTGCAGCTGATCTTGGTTATAAAGTTGAGGAAGTTATGATCTCGATTGATGATTGGCGCGATGGCGTTGCTTCAGGTGAGATCACTGAGATCTTTGCCTGCGGCACGGCTGCAGTTGTATCACCGATCGGAGCTGCTAAGAGCGCGCACGGGACATGGACAACAGGTGATGGCAACCCTGGACCGATCACCGCACAAATCCGCGAGACCTTGCTTGGAATTCAACACGGAACTATTGAAGATAAACATGGCTGGAATAAGCGAGTCTGCTAATGCCAGTATCCGATAACTTTCATATTTATGACACCACCCTTCGGGATGGTGCTCAGCAAGAGGGCCTTAATCTCTCTGTCCATGACAAGATCGCTATTGCGCGTCATTTAGATGACTTAGGTGTTGGCTTCATTGAAGGTGGGTGGCCCGGTGCCAATCCAAAAGATACAGAGTTCTTTGCTCGCGTAGCGAAAGAAGTGAAGTTCAAAAACGCGACCTTTGTTGCCTTTGGAGCGACCCGTCGCCCAGGTGTTAAAGCAGCTGATGATGCACTCTTGCGCGCACTTCAAGATTCGCAGGCGCCGGCGGTCACGATCGTTGCCAAAAGCCATGATCGCCACGTTGACCTTGCACTCAAGACAAATCTCGATGAGAACCTTGCCATGATTAAGGATTCCATTGAGTTCTTACGAGCCGGGGGACAGCGAGTCTTCTTAGATGCTGAGCATTTCTTTGATGGATATAAATCTAATCGTGCTTATGCCCTTGAAGTTGTCCGTACTGCAATGACCGCTGGAGCTGATGTTGTCGCACTCTGTGATACCAACGGTGGAATGCTCCCGGATGAACTCTCTGATGTTGTCCACGAGGTTCTCGGCGCATCATCTGCTCGACTTGGAATCCATTGCCATAACGACACAGGATGTGCCGTGGCTAACTCACTTGCTGCTGTTGCTGCCGGCGTTACGCATGTTCAGGGAACTCTTAACGGATATGGCGAAAGAACCGGAAATGCCGACCTGGTCTCGATCATTGCAAACCTAGAATTGAAGAAGAATCAGAAAGTACTTCCTGAAGGCTCTCTTCGCGAAGCATTCCGCATCTCACATGCAGTTGCTGAGGTAACGAATGTTTCGCCATCACCCCGCCAGCCCTATGTAGGCGTATCAGCATTCGCGCACAAGGCCGGTCTGCATGCCTCTGCGATCAAGGTAGATCCCATGCTCTATCAGCATGAGAACCCAGAGTCAGTCGGAAACGATATGCGGATGTTGGTCTCTGAAATGGCTGGCCGCGCATCCATCGAACTTAAATCACGAGAGCTCGGTATTGATCTCTCTGATAATAAAGAGGTAGTGACTCGCGTCGTAGAGCGCGTGAAAGAGATGGAATCTCGCGGATTCACCTTTGAAGCAGCGGATGCATCATTTGAACTCCTGCTCCGTGAAGAGCTCGATGGCAAGCGCGCTAGCTTTTTCACCATTGAAGATTGGGCAACCACAGTTAATCGCGATGCAGTTGAGCATGTTTCATCTGAAGCGACCGTAACAGTACGAGCAATGGGTGAGAAGATCGTCGCAACTGGCACTGGAAACGGTCCAGTTAATGCGATCGATAACGCTCTCAGATCTGGTCTTTTGAAGTTCTACCCGGAACTTGAAAAGCTCGAGCTCACCGATTACAAGGTACGTATCCTTGAAGGTCGTCTCGGCACTGGGGCTATCACCCGCGTATTGGTTGAGACAAGTGATGGTGTTGGGGAGTGGAGCACAATCGGAGTCCACGAGAACGTGATTGCAGCATCTGCTATGGCACTTGAAGATGCCGTTACCTTCGGCTTACTCCGTCAAGGTCGTAAGCCAGAGTAGTCTGACTCTTATGTCAGCAGAGTTGATTGCCCAATACGAAGAGCATCTCGCTCTCGTTCGCAATCTCGCTGAAAATTCAATCAAGGGTTACGTCAGTGATCTTGAATCATTTCTGCGCCATATCGAGTCGCTTGGTGTTGGCGAATTTAAAGAGCTAACGATCTCGCATATTAGATCGTGGCTGGCAGAACTCACCGATAAGGGCGCAGTCCGTACAACTATCGCTCGCCGCATTGTTTCGATTCGAGCATTCACCTATTGGGCAGCGAGCCAAGGTTGGATTTCAGAAGATATTGGCCAGTCACTTGCGATTCCCAAAGCGCACCGCACGTTGCCAGAAGTTCTTGATATTGCAGATACTGAAATTGTTTTAGCAGCTATGCAGCAGCGGGCAGGGGAAGAGCCCACTCCGATCAATATTCGTGACCTCGCAATGATTGAAGTTTTATATGCATCTGGAATCCGCGTCTCCGAACTCTGTGGCCTTGATGCTTCAGGGATAGACACCTCTCGCAATACGCTACAGGTAATAGGTAAGGGCGATAAGGAGCGTGTAGTACCGTTAGGAATCCCCGCTATGCGAGCACTACAGAATTACATTGCGACTGCGCGTCCGCTACTTGCAAAGGAGAGTTCGGGCAGTGCGATCTTCTTAGGATCACGCGGTAAACGGATCGATCAACGCACCGTTCGGGACGTGGTCTACAGCGCGATGGCAGCGGTGGGATCGAAGATGGGGCCACACGGATTGCGCCATACAGCCGCTACCCATTTACTTGAAGGCGGCGCGGATTTACGCACTGTTCAGGAGATCTTGGGACACTCCTCCCTAGCCACGACCCAGATTTACACCCATGTTTCGCCAGAGCGCTTGCAGAAGGCTTACCAGCAGGCGCACCCGCGCGCTTAACTGAAGCCGAGCCCGGGAGGGCCAGTGCGATGATCAGCAGGATTCCGACCGCTGCGCTCGCTATTTCAATTCGATTGATCTCATTTCTCATGGCGCCAGCCTCCAGGTAATGGACGATTGCACGCGGCCCAATCCGGCTTTTCTGTGGAAAATCCACCCCTGTGGGTCAGTTAGACTCAGCCCAGCAGATAGCCCAGAAATGGGGGATCTGACTTCACGCACCTGACTCATAGCTTTAGTTTTTAAGTTGCGAGTAACCATTTCGGTCGTATCTATTTCGATACGTCGGTATTCAGGGGCTAGGGAGCCCACAAATTGTGAGCTCATCAACCGAGTGCATGCGCTACTGCATGCAATAAAGGAGTATGCCGTCATGGCAGTTGTAACAATGCGAGAACTCCTCGACAGCGGAGTCCACTTCGGACACCAGACACGTCGTTGGAACCCAAAGATGAAGCGCTTTATTTTTGCAGAGCGCAATGGCATCTACATCATCGATATCCAGCAGTCACTTGGCCTTATTGATAACGCCTATGACTTCATCAAAGATACCGTCGCAAAGGGTGGACATATCCTCTTTGTCGGAACCAAGAAGCAGGCACATCAGCCAATTATCGAACAAGCAGCTCGCGTAGGCATGCCTTACGTAACAGAGCGCTGGCTCGGTGGAATGCTCACAAACTTCCCAACCGTCTACAAGCGTATTCAGCGTCTCAAAGAGCTCGAGCAGCTCGAGACCAAGAACGATCTCCTTCTCACAAAGAAGGAACTCCTCGTACTCCGCCGCGAGCGCGAGAAGCTCACCAAGAACCTCGAAGGTATCCGCAACATGACCAAGCTGCCTTCAGCAATCTGGGTAGTAGATACCAAGAAGGAGCACCTTGCAGTACAGGAAGCTCACAAGCTCGGTATTCCAGTCGTTGCAATCTTGGATACAAACTGCGATCCAGATGAGGTTGATTACAAGATTCCAGGTAATGATGATGCAATCCGTTCAATCGGCTTGCTTACACGCGTTATCGCTGATGCTGCAGTAGCAGGACTTGCTGCGCGTTCAGCTGCTGGCGCAGCAGTTGCCGATAAGGCACCAGCTGCTGATGCTGCAATCGCTGAAGTAGAAAGCGCAATGATCGAAGCTGCAGCACCAGCTGCAACCGAGACCGCACCTGTCACCGCAACTGAAACAGTAGGGGAATAAACAATTGGCTTACACAGCAGAAGATGTAAAGAAGCTCCGCGAAGCAACAGCAGCAGGCATGCTTGATTGCAAGAAGGCGCTCGATGAGGCCAACGGCGATTACGACAAGGCCGTTGAAATCATTCGCGTAAAGGGCCTTAAGGGCGTTACAAAGCGCGAAGGTCGCACAACATCGAATGGTCTTGTTGTAGCACGCGCTTCAGGCAACCTTGGTGTCATGCTCGAACTTAACTGCGAGACAGATTTCGTAGCCAAGGGTGAGCGCTTCCAAGAGCTTGCAGATGAACTCATCGCACACCTTGAAGCAGTAAAGATCGGCGAACTCGCTGACTTCCTCGCCTCAAAGCTCCCAACCGGTAAGACTGTTCAAGAGCGCGTAGATGAAGGCAATGCAACGTTGGGTGAGAAGATTGAGATCCGTCGAGTCGTAGTACTTGATGGTTCACCAGTTGCTCTCTACCTACACCGCACCAACCCAGATCTTCCACCACAGCTTGGTGTCTTAGTTCAACTCGCAACAGCAGCAGCTGATGCAGGCAAAGATGTTGCTCAGCACATCGCAGCCTTCGCTCCACAGTATGTTCGTCGTGAAGATATCCCTGCAGAGGCGATCGAGTCCGAGCGTCGTATCGCCGAAGAGAGCGCACGCGCTGAAGGCAAGCCAGAAGCATCACTTTCTAAGATCGTCGAAGGTCGCGTGACCGGATTCGTCAAGGAAGTCTCACTTCTCGAGCAATCCTTCGCAAAGGATGCCAAGAAGACAGTTCAGCAGATCCTCGATGAGGCTAAGACCGCAGTGTCGGCGTTTCATCGCTTCAAGGTCGGACAGTAAAGCAATAAACTCTGCTTGATAGTTTGACCCACAAGTACTTCATCAGTGAAAGGAGCACCCTCGATGGCCCGCAGCGGTTATAAGAGAGTGCTCCTTAAACTTTCTGGCGAGGTCTTTGGTGGCCAGAAGGGCATCGGTGTTGATCCTGATGTCGTGGCAGATATTGCAAAGCAGATCGCTGAAGTAGTTCGCGGCGGAACTCAAATTGCGATCGTTGTCGGTGGCGGAAATTACTTCCGTGGTGCCGAACTCCAACAACTTGGTATGGATCGCGCTCGCGCCGACTACATGGGCATGCTCGGTACCGTTATGAACTGCCTAGCGCTCCAAGATTTTCTCGAGAAGCAAGGAATTGCAACTCGCGTGCAGACCGCCATCACGATGGGCCAGGTCGCCGAGCCCTATATTCCACTCCGCGCAATCCGCCATCTAGAGAAGGATCGAGTCTTGATCTTTGGTGCCGGTGCGGGAATGCCATTTTTCACAACAGATACAGTCGCCGCTCAACGCGCACTCGAAATTCATGCCGATGCGCTCTTGCTGGCCAAGAGCGGTGTCGATGGCGTCTACTCTGCAGATCCCAAGAAGGATCCATCAGCAACAAAGTATGAATCTATTAGCTTCGATGAAGTACTCGCGAAATCGCTCGCCGTTGCTGATGCCGCCGCATTTAGTATCTGCCGCGAAAATAACCTACCGATTGTTGTCTTTGATCTTAAGAGTAATGGGAACATTGGTCGCGCCGTCCGAGGCGAATCGATCGGAACTCTCGTCTCGTCCCAAAAGAAATAAATCCACTCTCGTTTAAGTGAGGAAACCATGCCAGATCTCAATGAAATCCAGGTAGATGCCACTGCAAAGATGGCTAAGGCGATCGAAGTAGCGAAGGAAGATTTCTCTGCGATCCGTACTGGTCGCGCTCACCCTGGAATGTTTTCAAAGATCATGGTTGATTACTACGGAACCATTACTCCGCTCTCACAGCTCGCATCATTCCAAGTCCAAGAAGCTCGAATGGCCCTAGTCAGCCCTTATGACAAAGGCGCAATGGGAGTTATTGAGCGTGCGATCCGTGAATCAGATCTCGGTGTGAATCCAGCGACGGATGGTGCGGTTATCCGTGTGAACTTCCCACAACTGACAGAAGAGCGCCGCAAGGACTACATCAAGGTTGCACGTGGCAAGGCCGAAGATTCAAAGATCTCGATTCGTAATATCCGCCGCGCTGCGATGGATCTCATGGCGAAGATGGAGAAAGATGGCGATGCCGGAAAAGACGAGATCGCTCGCTACGAGAAGGATCTTGAGAAGGTAACCACCGATCACGTGAACGAGATTGATAAGTTATTGAAGTCCAAAGAGTCTGAGCTACTCGAAGTCTAAAATGGAAGATATATCTGCGATTAATGATGCCATTAATAAGAGAGCTGGCCGCAACTTAGGCTCATCTATCCTGGTCTCACTAACCATCATCGGATTAGTCTTCGGCTCACTTGCAATAAACCCTGCCATCTTTGCTGTGCTTGTCACAATTGCATTAATGATCGCGATTCGCGAACTCAACCATGCTTATCGTACCGGGGGAGTGCAGATTCCCGATTGGTTATTAGTCGGCTCCGTTCCGATTACCATCGCCGCTGCCTGGTTTGGCAAGGTCTCACTTCTTGCAATTGCCCTCGCCTTTGTTACAACCAACGCCATGGTCATTTTGATGTTCTTAAACTCTGGTGACTTCGTGAAACGCTCTACAGCGGCAGTCTTTGCAATTTTTTATATCCCATTTCTCGGTGGATTCCTCGTCCTGCTCGCTCATCACGACAATGCAGTTGCGCGTATCTTCACTCTCGTTGTCCTAACAAGTTGCAATGACACTTTTGCATATCTTTCTGGTGTGCTATTTGGTCGTCACTTTCTTGTCCCTGAAATCAGCCCTAAGAAGACCTGGGAAGGTCTCGCTGGATCGATTATTGCAACAACTGTCGGCGCATCCCTCGTCTTTCACTTTGCCCTACATCGTCATTGGTGGCTCGGTGCGCTCATCGGTTTGATGGCGGTAGCTACTGCAACCTGTGGCGATCTCATCGAATCGGCGATGAAGCGAGACCTCTCAATCAAAGATATGAGTAACTTTTTACCAGGTCACGGCGGAATCTTGGATCGTCTTGACTCAATTCTCTTTACCGCACCTGCGGTATGGGCCGTTCTTGAACTCGTGAATCGATACAAAGTATGAGTACCGTGCCTGAAATCAAATTGGTCTTCGATGAGCCAAAGCAACGCGTAAAACCGCCGCGCCATTTCGCCGACCTCGATCCACAAGGCCGCAAAGATCTCGCGGTGGAGCTTGGAATTCCAGCATTCCGCGCGAATCAAGCAGCGGTTCACTTCTTTACTCATCACAACGATGACCCTGAGACATGGAGTGATATCCCCAAGGATATGCGTGCGTTGATGGCTGAAAAATTCACCCCCAAGCTCATGACGCTCGTACGCTCAGTTACTGCAGATGGCGGTCGCACTCGCAAAGATCTCTGGAAATTACATGATGGCGTTCTCGTTGAATCTGTCTTAATGAGTTACAGCGATCGCACAACGGTCTGTATTTCTTCTCAAGCTGGATGTGGCATGGACTGCCCATTCTGCGCAACCGGTCAAGGTGGACTTACTCGAAACTTGACCGCTGGTGAGATCACAGCACAGGTAGTTGCAGCAGCACGTGTATGCGATGCCGGTGAACTCCCAGGTGGACCAACCCGCCTCTCCAATGTGGTTTTTATGGGAATGGGTGAACCCATGGCGAATTACAACGCCGTGATGCGCACAATCCGAAATATCACGGCGCCACAGCCTGATGGTCTTGGAATCGGTGCTCGCTCAGTCACTCTTTCAACTGTAGGACTTGTTAGCGGAATCGAAAAACTTATTGGGGAAGATATTCCTGTGACCCTAGCAATCTCTCTTCACACCCCAGATGATGAACTTCGCGATACCTTGGTGCCGATTAACTCACGATGGAAGGTAAAAGAGGTATTAGAGGCTGCAGATAAATATGCAGATAAGACGGGGCGACGCTACTCAATCGAATATGCGATGATCAAAGATATTAATGATCAGGCCTGGCGCTCTGACCTTTTAGGTCGTCTACTGAAAAATCGCAATGCTCACGTGAACCTGATTCCACTCAACCCAACCCCTGGCTCAAAGTGGACCGCTTCGCGCCCAGAAGATGAGGCAGAGTTTGTCCGCATCCTTGAGACTTATGGCGTTCCAGTAACGGTTCGTGATACTCGTGGCCGTGAAATTGATGGCGCCTGTGGTCAATTGGCCGCCGCCGAAGTAACCTCTGAGGTATGAAATCACTCTCTAACTTCATCAACGGCCAATCTCGTCCTGCTATCTCTGGAAAGAAATCTGATCTGATTAATCCAGCTACGGGCGAAATCTTCGCTAGCGCTCCACTGTCAGGGCCTGAAGATATTGATCTCGCGATGCAAGCTGCCGCTGCCGCCTTTGTCGAATGGGGAAACACAACACCAGCCGAGCGTCAACGTGCATTGCTTAAGATCGCTGATGCCTTTGAAGCTCGCGGTGATGAACTTATTGCTATTGAATCAGAGAACTGCGGCAAGCCAATTGCCATGACTGCATCTGAAGAACTCCCGCCGATGATCGATCAGATTCGATTCTTCGCAGGAGCAGCTCGTAATTTAGAGGGTCTTTCAGCGGGTGAGTATATGAAGGGGATGACCTCGTTTATTCGGCGCGAACCAATTGGCGTCTGCGCGCAGATCACGCCTTGGAACTATCCGATGTTGATGGCAGTCTGGAAGTGGGCGCCAGCGATCGCTGCTGGAAATACCGTTGTCCTGAAGCCGAGCGATACAACACCAGCCTCAACAATCTGGATGGCAGAAGTCATGTCAGAGTTCTTACCTGCAGGAGTCTTTAACGTTGTGTGTGGCGATCGCGAAACAGGTGCAGCTCTCGTTGATCACCGAACTCCGCAGATGGTTTCGATCACTGGTTCAGTCCGTGCCGGCATGGAAGTTGCGAAGAACGCCTCAAAGGATCTGAAGAAGGTCCACCTTGAACTTGGCGGCAAGGCCCCTGTTGTTGTCTTCGCAGATGCCGATCTTGCTGCAGCAGCCGAAGGTATCGCTCTCGCTGGCTTCTTCAACGCAGGTCAAGATTGCACCGCTGCGACTCGAGTCTTAGTGGATGCGAGTGTTTACGATGAGTTCGTTCAACTCCTCGGTAAAGAGGCGCGTGAAAATATCACTACTGGTGGTCCAACTGAAGATGTTCTCTACGGTCCTCTCAACAATGCCAATCAGCTCGCTCGAGTTGCTGGTTTTATTGAGCGCATGCCAGCCCACGCAACCCTAGTTGCTGGTGGCACACAAGTTGATCGCCCTGGATATTTCTGGAACCCAACTGTGATCGCAGGTCTCTTGCAAGATGATGAGATGATTCAGAACGAGATCTTCGGTCCGGTTATTACAGTTCAGAAATTTACCGATGAAGCGCAGGCAATCACCTTTGCTAATGGGGTCCCGTATGGGCTCGCCTCATCAGTGTGGACGAGCAATCACTCACTCGCAATGCGTATGTCTAAGGCGCTTGATTTTGGTTGTGTCTGGATCAACACTCATATTCCACTTGTCGCCGAGATGCCTCATGGTGGCTTCAAACATTCTGGTTATGGCAAAGATCTCAGTGGCTATGGCTTTGAGGATTACACCCGAATTAAGCATGTGATGAGCAATATCAACGCGTAATTTCACGCACCCTTCATATTTACGAGCAGGTAGGCTAGCCCCGTGCGCGACATTGTTATTCTCGGATCGACGGGATCGATCGGTGTGCAGGCCCTCGAGCTTGTTGCCGCCAATCCTGATCTCTTCCGCGTTGTCGGATTAAGCGCCGGTTCAAAGAATCTACCCCTGCTCTTCGAGCAGGCGCGAAAGTTTCAGGTCCCGATCGTTGGCACCACTGCGAGGCGAGATTCGTGGGAGAGCATTGCGGGTTCAACTATCGTTATTGATGGTCCACTCGCATCGACCCAGATTGCTGCTTTAAGTTGCGACATCGTCCTCAATGGAATCACTGGATCAATTGGTCTCGGGCCGACCCTCTCAGCACTTGCTGCTGGAAACAAAGTCGCACTTGCGAATAAGGAATCCCTCGTCGCTGGTGGACCACTAGTCATGTCCTATGGCGCCGATCGAATTATTCCGGTGGATTCAGAGCACTCTGCTCTCTACCAGGCGATGCTCGCTGGTAAGCGCAGCGAGGTGAAGAAGTTTGTCATCACTGCAAGTGGTGGCGCTTTTAGAGATCGTTCGGATCTTCGAGGCGTAACAGTGGATGAAGCGCTCTCACATCCAACCTGGTCGATGGGGCCAGTAGTCACGATCAACTCAGCTACCTTGATGAATAAAGGGCTTGAGATTATTGAAGCTCACTATCTCTTCGATCTTCCTTACTCACAGATTGATGCGGTCATTCATCCGCAATCTGTCGTGCATTCAATGGTCGAATATGTCGATGGCTCAACTATCGCTCAACTCAGCCCGCCTAATATGAAGGGACCGATCGGTTACGCACTTAGCTTCCCGGATCGTCTCAAAGGATCAACGCCGGCGGTTGATTGGAGCAAGGCTCACGAGTGGAACTTTGCGCCGGTCGATCAGAATAAATATTTGGCCTTAGCACTGGCCCGAAGTGCAGGGGAGATGGGTGTCGTTGCAACCGCAACCCTCAACGCTGCCAACGAGGTCGCAGTCGCAGCCTTTATAGATAAACGGATTGAATTTTCAGCAATTATTGATGTGGTGACGGCAACTTTAGATCGTGTTGCCGGATCCACAAGCACAAGCACTACTCAGATTCGCGACCTCGCTGATGTCAGTGCGGTTGAGGAGAATGCCCGCATGATCGCATCCGAATATAGTGAAGGGCTCACACGTTAATGTTGGCAATCATCGGAATTCTCGCCTTTATCTTCGCACTTCTCTTCTCTGTCATGCTCCACGAGCTTGGCCATTTCCTCTTCGCTAAGCACTACGGCATGAAGGTCACTGAGTTCTTTTTGGGTTTTGGTAAGCGAATCTGGTCATTTACTCGGGGTGAGACTGAGTTTGGTGTTAAAGCGATTCCGGCTGGTGGTTACTGTCGTATCGTCGGAATGTCATCGCACGAAGAGCTCACACCTGAGGACTCTGATCGTGCCTTCTATAAGGCCTCAGTTGGTAAGCGACTTGTCGTTCTTGGCGCCGGATCTACCCTCCACTTTATTTTGGGCTTTGTACTTCTCTTCTCACTCTTCGCCGTAGTCGGCACTGCAACCGTCACCCCAACCGTTGATCAAGTAGCTTCCTGTTATACAACAATCAATGGAAAGTGCCCAGCGAGTGCGCCACTGCTCCCTGCAAAGGCAGCAGGAATTTTGCCCGGGGATCGCTTCACTGCAATCAATGGTCACGCAGTCAGAGACTGGGCCAAGGATGTTCAAGTTATTCGCCGCAGCCCTGGTCTTCCCATCAGAATGACATTACTTCGTAACGGTCAGAGCATCGATCTGACAATCACTCCAGCGAGTGAAGTCGTCGATGGAAGGAAGATCGGCATCATTGGCGTCATCAACACTCAAGCGATGCTCCGTCAAAATCCCGTTGACTCCTCGGTACATGCGTGGCAGTTGGGACGAGATCTCTTCACAAGTTCCATCACCTCGCTCGTCTCACTTCCCGGAAAACTCCCAGCACTTGTGAGCCAGACCTTTGGTGGCAAGGCGCGCGACCCACAAGGGTTAGTAGGCGTTGTCGGTGTCGCTCAAGCTTCAGCCCAGACTGCAAGCAATAACCATCTTGCATGGAATGAGCGCATCGCAACCTTCATCATGATTATTGCCAGCCTCAATATCTTCGTCGGAATCTTTAATCTCTTGCCGCTCTTGCCACTCGATGGTGGCCATATGGCGATCGCAATTGTCGACGGGCTCCGCAATATCTGGGCTCGCATCCGACGTAAGCCAGCCCCACGCCCGATTGATGTGGAACGGCTCACTCCGATTACCGTGGTGGTCTTTATCTTCCTCGCAGCGCTCTCAGTTCTGCTCCTCGCCGCTGATATTTTCAATCCTGTGCATTTTAATCTTTAATACGGCAGAATAACGCTCATGGTTGATCTCGGAATTCCTTCAGCACCACCACCCACTCTTGCGCCGCGTCGCAAAAGCCGCCAACTCAAAGTAGGTAGCGTCCTTGTCGGTGGAGATGCTCCTGTCAGCGTTCAGTCAATGTGTACAACGCTCACCTCTGATGTGAACGCCACTCTGCAGCAGATCGCCGAGCTCACGGCATCTGGTTGTCAGATTGTGCGCGTCGCGGTTCCATCACAAGATGATGCTGATGCCCTTGCGCAGATCGCTAAAAAATCTCAGATCCCAGTAATCGCAGATATCCACTTCCAGCCAAAATATATCTTTGCAGCTATCGATGCCGGTTGCGCTGCCGTTCGAGTAAACCCAGGAAATATCAAACAATTTGATGACAAGGTAAAAGAGGTAGCGAAGGCTGCTGGCGATGCTGGCATTCCAATTCGCATCGGCGTCAACGCAGGTTCACTCGATCCTCGCCTCCTTGCTAAGTACGGCAAGGCAACACCAGAAGCGCTCGCTGAATCTGCGCTCTGGGAGGCATCACTCTTTGAAGAGCATGGCTTCTCAGATATCAAGATCTCGGTTAAGCATCATGATCCAGTCACCATGGTGAAGGCTTACCGACTCCTTGCTGCGCAATGCGATTACCCACTTCACCTCGGTGTCACTGAAGCTGGTCCAATCTTCCAGGGCACGATCAAATCAGCGACCGCCTTCGGCATTCTTCTCGCTGAAGGAATCGGCGACACAATTCGCGTATCGCTCTCTGCCCCTCCAGTTGAA
>CAIMOX010000028.1 GCA_903843225.1 uncultured Actinomycetes bacterium
AGACATCAATCTCCATGGTGGGATCAAACTCTTCTAGTAATGCGCGAAGCGGTGTGATGCCGACGCCGCCACCGATTAAGGTCACATGGCCACGAGTTGCGCGTGATGCGACGAAGGTTCCGTATGGACCTTCGAAATAAACGCGAGTACCAGGCTTTAGATTTATCACATCAGAGGATGCATCACCAAGATCTTTTACGGTAACGCGCATGTACTTCTTCGTCGGTGCGGCAGATAGCGAGTATGGGTGCGAGATCCACCATTGACCGCGTGAGATGAAGCGCCAGCTAAAGAATTGTCCGCCTTGGGCATTAAGGCGATCGAGATTACGGCCCTTCATGATGATGGATACAACGCCAGGTCCTTCGACAACTACTTGTTCTACCCGCAAGTTATGGCGAAGCGAACGAACAGTTGGAATTGCAAAGCGCCACAAGATGATGATCGCAGCAGCTGCGATATAGAGGAAGGTCCAGTACGCCTTATTCAACGGGTGGCCGATAAACATTGGGCCGGTAAGAACTTGGTGCATAAACGATAGACCGATAGCAAGATATGTGTAGAGGTGGATCGTCCACCAGGTCTCGTAGGACATCTTCGCGCGGGCCTTCTTATAGGAAGTGATTCCTGCTGCGGCGAAGAAGATAAAGGCGACTGCTGCCGGAAGCATCCATGGATACTTCACAATGATGCGCCAGATTTCGACACCGATCTTTGCATGATCGTTTGCGGCATAGCCGATCGAGACGAGAATGACATGGAAGGTGATGAGATAGAGCGAATATGGCCCGAGCTTGCGATGCCAGATGACGAGGCGATCATGGCCGATCGATCGCTCAATGAAAGATATGCGGGAGACGAGTACCAGTCCAACCAATGCGAGGTATGAGCCAAGGAGTGCGCAGATTCGACTGACCGAGATCACTATCGGATAGACGCTATTCCAATCCGATTGCTGGGTACTCTCGATATAGAGCGCAGCGGTAAGACCAAGGCCGAGCCCCAAAACAATCGAGGCCCAATCGCCGTTGTAGCGCTTACCAATGCTCATGAGGTGATCTAACCCGCCCAACCTGTGAGTTCATTGAGTACCACCTAGATGGCTAGTCTGAATAATGCCATATATAACTCGGCATGGGCTGCGATCATCTTCTCTGGGCTAAAGACCAGGCGAGCGCGATCTGCCGCTGCCAGCCCCATTGCGCGTCTGAGATCAGAATCGCTTGCAAGCTTGGTGATCGCGGCTTTTATCTGATCGGCGCTCTTACTTACGACAAACCCAGTCTCACCATCGGCTATTACTTCGCTATTGGATCCAACATCGGTGGCTACTACTGGGATCCCAGCAAGTTGAGCTTCGATCAGCGCGATCGGCATACCCTCGTTATCGGATGTACTTAATGCCACGGAGACAGATGACCAGAATTGAGATGCATCGGCCCAGCCGACAACTGAGAGGTTGGCTGGTGCTGCGGCACGAACTTCATCCAACAGGTCACCACCACCGGCCATCACAAAGTGAGTAGATGGCAATAACCGTGCGACTTCGACGGCGAGCATCGGGTTCTTGACTGATGTCACCCGGGCCATCCAGCCAACTACGAACTCCCCTGAATAAGTGGTCGTATCAAGGGCCCTTACACCCGGGGCTATCGATACCCAGTGTTGGCCAAGCCCGATTCGAGCAGCGCGTAGCTCGCGACCGACCTTCTCGCCCACTGATACCAAGACATCGGTGCGCGAAGCGTTAAATCGTTCGAGCGCGGTAATCACAAACTTCTGAAGACCACTGAAGCTTTGATCATCGAAGAGATGGCCATGAAATGTGTGGATCCGCTTATGCGACCCCGGGACTAACCGTGCAAGAAGTCCGGCTTTAAAGGTGTGCGAATGAACAATGTCGGGTTTGAATTCACGTATGACTTTGCGCAGTTGCAGGTAGGCGCGCAGATCTCTAACGGGATTTATTGCCCGTCCCATGGAAGGAATCCGCACTATCGGAAGACCATGCACGCAGTCATCTTCGACTTCAGAGCCTTGGACATATCCAGTGGCGAGCAATGATTCAAAACCTGCTGGCTCTGCAGAAACTAAATCCCCGACATAGCGCGCAGTTCCGCCGACATTCATACGGGCGATTACGTGCAGGACTTTCATCTACTTAAATCCTGCTAGCGAAGATCTGCGTGATAGGCGTCGATAACATCTTCTGGCTTACCCGATGCCTTCATGGTCCCGTGATCCAAGTAGATCGCACGAGTTGCCATCGACTGCACTGCGGTGAGATCGTGCGTGACAAGAACAACTGCACAACCGCTATTCATCATCGCCTCTGTACGAGCCTTCGATCTGGTCTGGAAATCTTCGTCACCTACCGATAAGACTTCATCGATCAGGAGCAGATCTGGGGTGACGTCGGTCGCGGTCGCAAAGGCGAGACGCGCGACCATGCCGGATGAGTAAGCACGGATCGGGATATCCAAATGCTCGGTGAGCTGGGCCCAATCAGCGATCGCTTCGATTCGAGATTGCATCGTCTTGCTATCACGGCCAAGCAATGTGCCATAGAGCATGATGTTTTCGGCACCTGTGAGCTCGGGGTTGAAGCCAGCGCCAAGCTCAATCATTGGTGCGACTGATCCGCGGACGATTACCCGCCCATTTGTTGGGGGTAGGACTCGGGCTAGAACCTTTAAAAGCGTTGATTTACCAGCACCGTTACGCCCGATTACCGAGAGAGTCTCACCGCGAGCAACATCAAAGGTCACGCCATTGAGGGCGAAGAACTCTTCATACGACATCCGGCGATTAATCGTATCGATCGCAGTCTGCTTGAGCGATGAGACGCGATGGCGCGTACGGCGATATGCCAACTTTGCATCGGTGACTTCAACAATTGTTTCGCGTGTACTCATAACTTTGCCACCACCTTGGGCCACTTGCGACCGAAGACATAGAAGCCGAGTACAAAGAAGAAGATCGAGGTAAAGCCCATCATCGCCCATTCGTGGAGCGTTGCATGTGCATTGCCACCGTAGACGTCGCGGAAGATTTGTAGGTACGAGGTCAGTGGGTTGAGATGAATCACGCTCTGGGTATGTGGACCAAGTGCGCTGATTGGATAGAAGACCGGGGTCATATATTGCAGTGCGAGTAAGAAGATACTGATCAGTGATCTGGAATCATCGAAGTTCACATAGGCGATCGCGAGTAAGAGTCCAAGCCCAGTTGTAAAGAGCGTCATGCATCCCATAAAGATAATCAGCAGTGGAGTCTTAATGCCTGGGTGCTTGCCAAATATTAGTAAGACAACAGTGAGCGGGATCAAACCAAATAAGAAGTTGATCGCTGATGAGATAGTCGCACTAAAGGCGAAGATCTCTGGTCGAACATAAACCTTGGTCAACACCCCAGCACCCGATGCGATCGAATCAGCAGCCATGGTGAGTCCTTGGTTAAACAAGGTCATCGTGAGGACGCCAGAGAGCAGATACGGCAGGAAGGATTGACCGTCGGGCAACTTCGCCTTAAATACCGTATTAAAGACGTAGAACATCACCGCGGTCGTAAAGAGTGGATTAAGCAGTGACCACCAGATACCGATCACCGATCGCTTATAACGAACTGTCAGATCACGAGCGACCAGCAGCCGCAGCAGCGAACGCTTCTCCCAGACCGCCTTAAGTACCGAGATAACAGGGGTTTGGCGCACCGATGAGTCATAGACCAGCATGCTGTACATACCCCGCAATATCGTCGATGATCGTTTCGAGTGAACGAGTTGGTGCCCACCCAGTGGCCGCCTTAATTTTAGTGATATCTGGGATGCGGCGCTGCATATCTTCAAAGCCCGCGCCGTAGGCATCTTCGTAAGATTTATGTGCCACGACCGATGCTGAGTGAGTCTGCGCGATCACGAGCTTTGCAAGGTCACCGATTGAGATCTCACGATCGCTGCCGATGTTATAGACCTGACCGATTGTTGACTCTGAATCAATCACCGAAAGTAAGCCAGCGACGGCATCTGCCACATGGCAGAAGCATCGAGATTGTTCGCCAGTTCCGTAAACATCTAGTGGCTCACCTTTAAGAGCAGCAGCGACAAAGCGCGGAAGCACCATCCCATAAGACCCAACTTGGCGCGGTCCGACCGTGTTGAAGAAGCGGACGATCCGTACCGCAAGGCTCTTCTCGGCAAAGTAGAAGTATCCGAGTGATTCATCGATCGCCTTGGCCTCAGAGTATGACCAGCGAGATTTCAGGGGCGATCCAACGATGCGATCGGATTCTTCGTTCAGTGGTCCCCCACCGTTCTTGCCATAGATCTCTGATGATGATGCGATGAGGACTGGCTTACTAAAACGATCACAGGCATCTAAAACATTCTCGGTACCGTTGAGATTAATCCGCAGAGATTCGAGTGGCTTATCAACAATATTGAAAACTCCGACCGCTGCGGCCAGATGCAAGACATGGTCAACACCTGCGACGAGTTGATCCACGAGATCTCTATCCAAGATCGAACCGTTAAAGAATGAGACTGATGGATTGCCAATCAACTCTTCGATATTGTGGCTATTGCCGGTCGAGAGATTGTCGAGAATCACGACGCTATCACCGCGTGCCACTAAGGCATCAGCGAGATGTGACCCGATAAAGCCAGCGCCGCCGGTGATGAGATATTTCACTAGATGCCACCGCGGGTATCGATGACTGGGATCGAGCCAAGGGCATCTAGATCAGTGCCATCATGTGGGTTTACGAGTACCGCTAGGTCATACCCAACGCTCAGTGCTGCCGATACCTCACCATTCCACTGCCCCACTAAGTGGTCATGCCAGACAACATCGGCGCCAGCGCTACGCAGCAACGAGATGAGTGATTCAGCTGGAGTCTCACGAACATCTGCGACATTGGGCTTGTAGGCCACGCCAATAACAACGATCTTCTTTGAAGTAAGTGAGCCCAAGATGCCTGATGCGACTCCGACAAAGTATGACGGGCGTTCGAGATTTACCTTGGTAGCAAGATCGATAAATCGCGTAGATGCACCGATTTCGCGGGCCTTTGATGCTAGGTATTGAGGATCGACCGGAATGCAATGGCCGCCAACACCAGCTGATGGAAAGAAGGGCATGAATCCGTATGGTTTGGTCGCTGCAGCAGCGATGACTTCACGGATATCGATCTCCATCGCGCTACAAAATTCTGCGATCTCGTTTATGAATGAGATATTTACTAAGCGGAATGAATTCTCAAGGAGCTTTGCAGTCTCGACGACTTCAATCGATGAGTATGAGGTCAGAGTAGTCACAAACTTTGAGTAGAAATAAACGGCGCGATCACAAGCCATATCAGAGATGCCTGCAACAAGCTTGGGGGTATTTTTGACATTCCAGCTCTTATTTGCTGGATCAATCCGCTCGGGTGAGTAGGCAACATCGCGACCTGCAAAGAGTGGCGCCAAGGTATCTCTAGTAAATCCTGGTGAGACCGTTGATTCGTTGATCACCAAGGCACCAGGCCCTACATGTTCGGCAGCGGCGGTAGCACCTGCTAGCAAGATCGAATGGTCTGGTTCGCCGGCTGAATCAAGTGGTGTCGGAAGGCAGAGCACAACGACATCTGCATCTGCGATCTCACTGAAATCCGTTGTCGCCTTGTAATAGATCGACTGCCCCTGAAGATAGAGGTCTGAGATATCCCCGATCGGTGAACGACCTGCATTCAAGGATTCGACGCGAACGGGATCAGAGTCGATGCCAACTACCTGATAGCCGACTTCGGCGGCAGCTAAAGCAAGTGGTAAGCCCACATAGCCTTGACCGATTACCGCTACCTTCATGCTCACGTCCCTAGATTAACGCTCTTCTAGGCCCCAAAATCCTTATGAGCAGTCGTACTTTCAGCGGTATGCGGTGCAAAAGCATCGATCTGAGCAACAATCGCCTTTGCGCCAGCAAGATCACCTGATGCCTTCAGATCAACACCCAGTTGCAAAAGATTCTTGTAGTTCCATGGATCGATCACGGCAATCTTGCGGCGATAGGTAACCGCCTCTGGAATAGACTTTGTCTGCTCATCAATAGAGGCGAGGGTATACAGCGCATCATAGGATCGCGGATCGGATGAAAGCACGGCAAGTAAATCGGTCTTAGATTCAGGAACTTGTCCAGCTTGCGCCACCAAGATCGCGACGCTGTTCTTTACATGTGCATCTTGGAATCCAAAAGTGAGTGGCTTACGAGCGATCTGTAAATACGCACTCATGTTTTGAGATGTCGGTGCTGCATATCCGCGCAGAGTCTTGAGCGATGAATCCGCCAAATACATCGGGATCACGAGTGCAAGACCGATTGTAAAGAGCAGTCCCGATACCAGCGGCTGGGCCATCGATCCCGAAGAAGCCACAGAAGATTGCTTCGCCTTTTTAGCCTTCACCTTCGGGCTCAAGTTAGCCGTTAGCTTATCTTCGACAACTTCAATCACTGAATCCTTGGATAGCGCCAAGACGATTCCACCGAGCAACCAGCCCCAGATCGCAATACCGACATTGTCGATCGAGATCAGCGATTGTGCTTCATAGGTAATCCAGGCACCAAAGAAGGTCGCCACAACAATCTGCGTCACACCAACCGTATTACGTAGAGCAACAACTCCACGCCAGAAGACAAATGCAGTCAGAGCCAGAAATGCCACCAATACAAAGATTCCACCCGTGGCTGCTAGCTGAATCGGTACATCGTGAGCATTATTAGATACAACATCCGGTCCACGACGAAGTGATTGCGTAGCATCGCGATACTGCCTGAAATAAGCACCATATCGATCAAGGCCCACACCAAACCAAGGGTGGTGGATAAACATCCGCATACCTGCACGCCAATAATCACCGCGATAGGTGACCGAGACCTTATAGAAGAAGCTCTTCAGCGGTCCCTGATTGAGCATTCCCACCAAACCAAGTACTCCGACAATAATCGCCACAACCGATAGACCATAAGCCGCAATCTTCTGGCGCTGATGAATCCAGACCAGAACAATCACTGCCACACCGATCGCACCAGCGAGTAAGCCCTGGCGGACCTGGCTAAAGACGATCGTCACCAGCAAGAGCAGAACATTTACTGCAGCCCAACCGCGTACCCAGACCGCCTTTGCAGAGTTAAAGATCAATCCCACAGCCAATACCAAGAAAATCGCCATCACAGCAGCCGCGAAGTCAGGGTTACCAAGAGTGGAAAGCACACTGTTATAAGGATTGTTCCACTTAATCACATCGATCTTGTAGTGCTGTAGGAGGCCATAGAAGCCAACGATGAAACCAACCACAAGCGTCACTCGATCAAAGAGAGCAATGTTCGAGAGGTTGATTAAGAATGAGGCTGCGACAAAGTAAACAATCAACGAGAAGTAGGAGAAGAAGCCAGTCCGACGTGCATAGTCACCAAAGAAGCCCTGCAGCTTCACATCAGTGGCCAAAAAAGCCACAAACAAAGAAAGCGCAAACAATCCCGCAAATATCAGGGTCTGCCGATCCAGGCGATTGGCCCAGCGCTTCTTGACTTCAAAGGCCAGATAACCCACCAACCAGAGTCCGGTGCAGTAGAGGATCCAGCTCTTTGGGGCATTGAAAGGATCTTCGATCGACGCCCAGATAAAGAGGGTGACCAGCGAGCCACCAATCAAAAGCCAATTAAGAGCCGAGCGTTGGACGGTAGGTACGCGAGTCGCCATGGGTTAAAGGTTACCTGAGAGTTATGCGCCCTTTGAGGTCGAATTACCTTGCAACCACGATGAAAAGAACTTCTGCGAGTGATAGATACTTCACTGAGCAAGGCGATCAAGGATCGCCTTATCTCGGGCGACCAAAGCCTGAACCCGATTGGTGAATTCTTTATCTGCGATAACTCGCTTGATCTCTTCTTCGAGAGCTGAAGTGATGAGTTGGTTAACGCTAACCCCCTCAGTACGGGCAACGATCTCAGCCTGAGCGGCAAGATCATCGGAAAGCCTTACTGTGGTCTGTTTAGTCATGACATCATGATATCACGACATCAATGGGATTTTCAGACCAAATCCCCCAAACACCGACTCATGACTTATGAGTCGGTGTTTGCAGGCCAAGCCGAGATGGAGAAATTCTCCAAATCGACTTTTTCTGAAAGGAAAATAATGTCTACAAAGACAAGCATTAAGCGCATTGCCGCTGTTGCTGCTGTGGCACTCACCCTTGGTGGGTTCTCAGCTGTAACTGCGCATGCAACAGAAACAGATACCTGGGCATATTCCCAGGCCTATAACACATCTACAGGAACCGCTGTTATCGGTGGCCAGGCCAAAGTGACATTCAACGTTGCCGGTGGTGCCAACGGTGCTATTTATAACGTTACAAGCACAGGAGTCGGTTCAATCAGTTACGCAGCTGGTTCTGGTGACAGTACTCACTCATTCGTTGCTCCACTAGGTTCACCTGCTGCCGCAACAGTCTCTTTCCCAACAAGCTCATTAACTTTTGGTCTTGCTGCTAACGGAATTACTTCTGAAACATTGACAGTAACAGCTACTTCTGCAACAGCTGGAACTCAAACTTTCAGCATCACGCCTATCAACACAACGACTGGTGTAGCTGGAACTGCGACAACTAAGGCAATCACTTGGGTTGCAGCAACAACAACAGCTGTGTCAGCACAGTACACAACTTCAGGAATGACTGCTGGCCAAGGATCACCAACTCTTGGAACCAATGCAGTTGTCCTTGCTGCAAATACAGCTCAAACTGCAGCATCTTCTGCAGCAGCAACTATTTTGGTTGCTCCAGCCGATGGTGGAAACAATTCTCTAGCAAGTGAGAAGCTGACTGTAAGTGTTTCAGGCCCTGGAACAATTGGAGTGGGCGTAGACAACACTGTTGCTTCAGCAGGTCGTGCAGTGACAGGTGCCGCTGGTGCCTACACCATCAATGTATTTGGTGATGGAACCTCAGGTGTTTCGACTATCACTGTCTCCGATGGTGCTACAGTTTTGACAACTAAGACCGTAACATTCACAGGCTCGGTTGCTAAAGCAACTGTCACTCAGGTACTGAATGTTGCAAGGGCTGGCACCCAACTCGGTGCAACACCAAATGCAAATGCTGCAATCAATACTCAGACAACAGTTAATCTCTCTCCTGCGTTTATCGTGACATTCACGGATTCCAATGGAAACCAGGTTGCGGCTGGTAAGGCAACGGCTTATGGAGCGTTGAAGCTCACTAGCTCAGATTCAACTATCATCGTGCCTGGCACATGCACCGAATACACAACTCCAAATACTGCAACCAAGACTTACAATGGTAAGTTTGAATGTTATGTAAGCGGAGCAGCGGGAGCAGTTTCAGGTTCAAAGGCGACTATCACAGTCGGCGCACTTCTTTCTGATACTGTTACACGCGTGACATCAGATCCAATCACTTTCTCAATTGGTGGATCAATCAGCAAGGAAGTACTTGCACTCGGTGCAACTTCATACTCACCACTTGCTCCAGTAACAGCAACAATTACTGCGACTGACTCAAGCGGAAATCCAGCATATGACCAAGATGGAATATTTGCTAAGACTGTTGTTTATAACACCTACCTTGGTGGAGCAGACCTTGGCCTTGGCACAACAAGCTCTGTCATAAATGGTGTTGCAACCTATACCGGTGCATATGCGCCTTCAATCGAAGGGACATTGAACATCACCGGCGTGGACGCGGTTTCAACTGCTGCTGAAGCACTTTCAGCTACTGCATCAATCGTAGGTGGCGGCGGAGCTGCTTCTGCAGCCCAAGCTGCAGTAGATGCTGCTAACGAGGCAACAGATGCTGCTAACGCTGCAACTGATGCTGCTAACAACGCCATGGATTCAGCAGATGCTGCACAGCAGGCTGCTTTGGATGCTGGCGACAAGGCAGATGCTGCACTCGCTGCAGTAACAGACTTGGCTACAAAGGTCTCAGCGATTGCAACACAGATCGCAGCCCTTTCAGCACTCGTCAAGAAGATCGCTGCAAAGGTCAAGGCATAATTCGAAAGAATTAGCTAAACCCTAAGCAACAGAAGGCCGGTCCCGTAAGGGGCCGGCCTTCTGGCTTTCTCCATGGGCTATAAAGCACTACCTTCCGACATTCTCATCTAGAAAGGCCGGAAAATGCTTTTGAACGAATGGGCCAAGATTGTCTGGCCATCTCTACAAGTAACCCCGAAAACTCTGAAAAATTACCAAGGTGCGTATCGTCGCAATCTAGATCCGTGCATTGGGAACCTAGATATCAACGAAATTTCATCATCTCAAACAATTGAGGCTCTCAACCCTCTGACACCACAAAGCAGATACCAGGCTCTGATGGTTGCCCGAGTGCTCTTTCGAGAAGCGATACTCCATGAATTGATTAAGGAATCTCCTGCCGCACGAATCCCTGCGCCATTCCCCACGCCAAAAGTATTGCCATTTCTTACATGGGAAACTCTCCGTGAGATTGATTTCGGATCGCAAAATCGACGAATCAGATTCTTGGCTCTACACGGCCTTCGATATGGGGAGGCTGCAGCGCTGGGTGACACCGATATTCGAGACGGGCGAGTCCATGTTTCGCGATCAGTGCATGGAATTACCAAGACACCAGCCGGGGTGAGGGCTGTTCCATTATTGAGCGAATTTCAGCCCTTTCCGCGATATCAAAACACGATCGCCAAGAAATTGTCCCCATACGGCGTCACAGTCCATTCACTTCGTAAAACCTACGCCTATATGTTGAAGAGCGCTGATGTTCATGTGACAACCGCTTCAAAGCTCATGGGTCACAGCAACCCACTCATCACGATGAAGATCTACACAGCGGTACTAGATAACGAGATTGAGAAGTCTGGGGCTGCACTCACGCAGTACATGGCGAGTTAAAAGATTGTGGAATGGAAGAAGGCCGGCCCACCAGGGACCGGCCTTCTTTTACTGCTTGGTTTTAGCTAACTGGTAAGAGTTATGCCTTGACCTTTGCAGCGATCTTCTTGACGAGAGCTGAGAGGCTTGCGATCTGTGAAGCAATCGCTGAAACCTTTGTAGCCAAGTCTGTTACTGCAGCAAGAGCAGCATCTGCCTTATCGCCTGCATCCAAAGCAGCCTGCTGTGCAGCATCTGCTGAATCCATGGCGTTGTTAGCAGCATCAGTTGCAGCGTTAGCAGCATCTGTTGCCTCGTTAGCAGCATCTACTGCAGCTTGTGCGGCATCTGCTGAAGGATTTGTAACTGTTGTTGATACTGAGAGGTTGGTTGCACCAGTTACTGCCGCTGCAGTTGCACCAGCGAGAGTTGCATCATATCCACTTACAGTGAAGGTACCACCGATAATTGGAGCGAAGAACTTAACCGCAGCCTTACCATTAACGAAGTAATTCGTTGTTGTTGGGAGTGTTCCTGATGTGATTCCAACATTTGAAGTTGTCAACGCTGAAACTACAGCTTGACCGTCATATGGAAGGTTACCCTTTGAATCCGTTGCGGTGAAGTTGAGTGTCATCTTTGTTCCTGGAGCATATGAAGAATCATCAAAAGCTGCAGCTTCGGTTCCAGCAGAAACAGTTCCGCCTACCTTGAAGGTAAGAGCATTTGCAACTACATCATAGAGACCTGTTACTGGGTTCAATACTGAAGCAGTAACAGTTGCTGATGCACCTGATGCAGCTCCGATTGTTCCATAAACTGAACATTCAAAATTACCTGAGTAAGTTGAATTTTCAGCACATGTACCAACAGTGATGACTGTTGCGTCAGAGCTTGTGAGCTTGATTGTTGCACCAGCAGCAATGTCGTTTCCATTGGAATCAGTCAACTCTAGAGTGAATGCCGGAGTCTTAGCAGCAGTTGAGAGATTGTTTGTGGTTCCGTTATCTGTCGCTGGAGTCGCACCGAGGAGTTGATTAGAAAGTGTTGAAGCTGCTGCGACATAGAGGTTCTGTGTAGCGACAGCCTTAGCAACTGTTCCAACGAATGTAACAGTCTTGGTTGCGACAACTACTGCACCATCAGAAATTGTCACAGTTGAAGTTCCAGCTGTTCCATCGCCGTAAAGGGTGATGGTGTACTGACCAGCTGCACCTGTGACCGCACGTCCTGAAGCGTTAGCTGCAGTCGTTCCGATACCAAGTGTTCCAGGGCCAGAAACAGATGCAGTCAAAAGCTCAGCGGCAAGTGCTAATCCGCTTCCATCCTTTGGAGCGACAACGATCGTAGCAGCCTGATTGCCAGCAGTTGACTGAAATGCCTTCGATGCAAGGATAGTTGCGTTCGTGCCCTGAGTAACAGCTGTTGCACCTGAAGACATGCCTGAGGTTGTGTACTGGGTGCTGACAGCGGTTGAAGTTGCAGCAATCCATGTGATTGTCTTTGTAACGGCTGTCCCTGGAACGCCGCTTACGAGAGGTGTGATCGTGATGGTTGTTGTGCCAGTAACGGTGCTCTGGAGAACAATTGCATCTGAACCAGCGCCATTGCCGCTGACGGTGTCAGTCCAAGCAGTTCCTGGTCCACCGGCTGCGGCTGATGCTGCGCCGTAAGTACGGGTGGTGTTTGAACCGACCGTAGACAGGAGGACGCTTCCTACGCCAGAAACTGAGAAGTTCTGAACAGTTGAAGTATCCATTGTTGCGGTTACTGTTGCGATTCCGCCAACAACCTGACGACCGTTTGTGGTGTCATACATTGTTGTGTACGCAACTGTTGTTGCAGCATGTGCTGAAACAGCTGAGAACCCACCAAGGGTGAGCGCTACAGCAGCAACAGCGGCAATGCGCTTAATGCTTGTCTTTGTAGACATTATTTTCCTTTCAGAAAAAGTCGATTTGGAGAATTTCTCCATCTCGGCTTGGTCTGCAAACACCGACTCATAAGTCATGAGTCGGTCCTTACGGACCACGAGATGTGACGCACGTGCTGACACATCTCTATTCCCTCGCAATATCCGGATTGCGCGAGAAAGCTATTTTTTTGTTGCCACCTGAATCGCCTGGGCCAAGATTTGTGTCTTGCCAGGGTTCAGTACCAACCGGGTAGTGACAGAAGTCGGCGCGCTTGATAGATCTAGCCCGCGACTTACAGGTATAAGGATACCTGCTTCAGCGATCGAATCGATGTACATAACGCTGGTCACGAGGTAGGTACCGTCGCCCTGGCGAGATATATCCGTATTTGTCGCTGAAACCTTGAGGGGCGCCCATGAGCCCTTAACAGCCACCGATGGGGTGACTTCGTAGGTGGTGCCATCGCCCGTGACTGAGATGGTCTGACTGAGCAGAACCGCTGGGGCCCCGGCATCAAAAGTCATCGCTGGGGCGCTTAAAAGGGTGCCCTCATCGGTCATGGTTGGGTATGGCTTTCCGACGATGATCTTGCCGGTGTGACCCTGGAGATCAGTGACGGTGAAGCCTGTTGGGATGCCTGAGGCATCAAGACCATAGAAGCTCAAGGCAGCGGTCTTGGCATCAACCTGGCGGACCAAGGCATCTGACTTCTTCTGGTCAGCGGTAGCTGAGGCTGAAGGTGATGCGGCGCTTGGGGCAGCTGAGCCTGAAAGTGATGGGGCTGGAGCTTCTTGAGCCTGGCCAGGAGCTGTGGTGACCACAGTCTTGTTGCCAAATGAGTTGAAGCCGACAAACGCTGCAAGGAGTAAGACGAGTGAGAGCGCGACCTTGGATGACTTCTTGGCGAGCTCGGCTGCCTTCTTATATGAAGATGAGAGTGAATCAAGCGCGGTAGCGCCAGTCTCGTGATCGACGACCCACTCGGCTAAGACGCGGACAAATGATTGGCGAGCGCGCGCGACCACGTGGCGAACATTCGCCGGAGTGGTGCCGATCTCGGCGGCGATCTCTTCGGTGGTACGGCCTTCCATCTCCCACATCACAAGCGCGGTGCGCTGGTCGGCAGAGAGGCGGGAAAGGGCTTCGCGGATGATTGAGGCATCTTCAGCAGCGGCGATCGAATCATCAAAGGCGACATGGTTTTCGGCTGCGATCTCGTTAATACGCTCGACAGAGGTCTCTGAGTCGATCGCAACGAGGTTCGGGCGGGATCCGGTTGCGCGGATCTGGTTGAGGCAAAGGTTATTCACGGTGGTGCGGAGGTAAGCAAGCGCACGATCGCGGCTATCGAGTTCTGGGGCGGCCAAGATGAACTTGAGGAAGGCTTCTTGGACGATCTCTACAGCGTCAGCCTCTGAGCGCAAGATGCGGCGGGCTTGGGATGTGAGTGATGAGCGTTGTTCAGCGTAAAGGGCTGAGAGGTCTGCAATCGACCATTCTGAGACGGGGGTGGCTGTGAGCGCAGCGGCAGCGTCGACAGAGGCTGGTGTTGCCCCCTGTGATGCCTGCTTCTTGCGAAGTGCCACGATAGATCCGCCTTTTTAACTCGAGTTGTGGTGCCTTGGGCTCACTCAGTGAGCTCAATCAGATGGATACCTTTTAAAACTAGTTGCTACTAGTAAAGACACGGAAGTTGCCCAAATGTTGTCCTCTACCCACCAAAATAGTTCGCTTTTTGGAAACTTTTTTGGTTCCGGACCCCAAAAGCTCCCAACTGGGATCAAATTCCGGCAAATCGGACAGTCCCGAGTGAAATCTGAGAATTCAGGGGCCTTAGGTCGAGGTCTGACACTTAATGAGTGTAGGTGCCGAGGCTGAGCCTTCTCTGAGGGAGCAGTTGGAATCAGCACAGACTGACATGGCCCCGGGCTAAGCCGCCTTGTGGATTTCTCGGCCTCGTTGTCACAGCTTCCCGCCATTCTTCTCGTTATCGAATTATTTCATTGACAGAGGATTGTGTGGCGCATAAAGTATGGCGAAGAGTTTGCGGTTTACATCTAGCTCGAGGCGCCACAAGATCGGTAGAGGCCGCGCCTTGTCCGTCATCGAGAACTACGAGGCGATTCTTCTTCCTGGAACTGACCTCGAGGAAGTGAAGTGGTATTGGCAAGGGGCTGATGATCGTGGGCTTGAGCTGGAGATCATTGGAATTGAGATGCCTGACCAGATTTTGATTATTCACGTGATGCCTTTTAATTTCAGAAGAGGAGGAAAAGATGGCCAATAAGACGAACAAGACGAAGATTAAATACATCGTTGGTGACGACGTAAATCTTGATAGAGAAGTTGTTCTGCTCAAAAACGGCGAGCGGCTCACAGAAGTCAAAGCTCGCCAGATTGCCAGAGAAACCCTTAAGAGAGTTCATGGACGGCCATCACTTACCGGAGCTAAGAAAGTCTCTCCAGAAGTTAAGGCCCGAGTACCAGAGAAATTAAAGAAGCGACTTGATCGCGAAGTAAAACGACGTGGCGAGACGCCGTCGGCAATTATTCGCGAAGCGTTGGAGAGTTATCTGCCTGTCTAGCGATTTTTGGGCAGGCGGACATCGCGGAGCTGTTGAGCTGATTGCTCAGGCTTGAGATCCATGATGAAGGCCCCAAAGGCTGACTCTGAGCCGGCGAGGTATTTGAGCTTGCCCGGAGCGCGGCGGATCGAGGTGATCTGCCAATGCAGGCGCATGACGTCGCGACCTTTGCGGACTGGGGCTTGGTGCCACGCTGCGATGTAGGCCATCTCGATTCCAAATACGCCATCGAGGCGCTGTAAGACCTCTTTCGCAATCGCTGGATAACTATCGGCTTGCGCATCACTCAAGGCCGCGAGATCTGCGACAGACTTCTTAGGTGCAACGTGAATTTCAAAGGGATAGCGAGCAGCGAATGGCACATACGCGATCCAGTGATCGTTCTGCGCAACGATGCGTACGCCATCTTTTACTTCGCGCTTAATAATTTCTTCTAACAAAATTTTGCCGGTCTCTTTGTAGAACTTCTTTGCTGCGCGATACATCTTCTCAGTACGCGGCGGTAAGAATGGGTAGGCATAGATCTGACCATGTGGGTGTGAGAGTGTCACACCAACTTCTTCACCGCGATTTTCAAACGGTGCGATGTGTGCGATGTGTTTCTCTTTCGAGAGCTCGCGCGTGCGATCGCGCCAGGCTTCCATCACGATACGAATCTGATCTTCATCTAATTGGTGAAAAGAAGTTTCGTGATTATCGGTAAAACAAATTACTTCACACTTACCTGCTGATTGACCGTTCTTAGTTTTGAGGCCAGCCCATTTTGGTAATGAGAAACTTTCACCAGGATCGGCAAATGATGGTGACTTGTTATCAAAGACAACAACTTGATAGGCCTTATCTGGAATCTCGCTGATAAGTCCTGGCTTTGTTGCGCAGAGTGGGCATAACTCTTTCGGTGGCAAGAAGACGCGGGTCTGACGGTGCGCTGCGATCGCAGTCCATTCATTGGTGAGTGGATCAAGGCGAAGCTCACCGAGTCCTGGACGCTCCTCTTTTTCGCGTGTATCTACAGCGCTACGAGTGATGTGGCCCTGGTCGTAGTAACGAATCGTTCGGCCATCGGACATCGGTAGATCAGTGCGAATCACGCCGGCAGATAGATGATTAATGTGATCGCTCATACCCGAAACCCTATCGGTAGAGGACTAGAGAATGGTGCGATCGAGCGCTGCGCGAGCAGCTTCACGGCGATCGGATACGCCCAAGATCTGGAATATCCGCATCGTCTCATGGCGAATCGTTGAGACGCTATAGCCCAAATCAGTTGCGAGTTCGTGGTTGGTCTTTCCTTCAACCATGCCCTGCAAGATCTGGAGCTGACGTGATGTGAAATCACCGCGGCTCACTTCACGAGCTGGTGCAAGCAGGCTCTTTGATGTTGAGTTCACTGGAAAAGCTTGAGTGAGATAGAAACCAACGACTCGAACTAACTTTGTGACGAGATCAAGGACTTCACCATGATCTTCAACCGGAGCATCGAAGTTGACGACGAAGGATCCCTTGCTCACACCGCGTTCGCGAATTGATGCACCGATCATGGTGCGATCTGGAGTCCAGCCGATAAAGTTATCGTTGAAGATGACTTCTTTGACTTTATCTTTGCGTGCGCGCCACTGATCTGCGCTCTCGATCTTTCCGACCGGAAAATCTTTGAAGCCGTATGAGGCGATGTGATGCAACGAGTCATCGTCTGCGAGCAGTGCAAAGCGAACACCCGTCGCCCCGTGTTCTCGCAGATAATCAGTTGCGATACCGCGCGCTAAATCTTCGGGGGTTGGCTTAAAAGTGATCCTATCCAGTAATTGAAATACTGGTTGATCATCTAGCGAGCTGGCCATTTTTTCTTTCCCCATAGTGACCATACCGAGAATTATGACTGAATTTATGCAGTCAGATAAGGGGCAGCCCTGCGAGAAGACTCTCATCGGAGGCCGGTGAGGCTTATTTGGTGAAGGTAGGAGTCAGAATTCCGAGCCCAAGCGCGCTTTCGATCGCTGCCATTGCTCGTACGAGTGCGACTTCGTTGTTCCGCGCGGCAACTACGCCTAGCCCGACGGGTAACCCATCGACTAGCCCCATAGGTACGGCGCCAATTGGGGCACCCGCGATCGATGGCGCGGTGGTGATCCAGCTAGCCCCTGCATAGTCATCGCCGCTACCGAGTTTTGAGACCCAGGCGGGTGAGTACGTGCAGCCAAGGAGTACATCAACATCGGCAAGCGCCTTAGCCAGAGTCATATTTGCCCAGTTGAGGTTTCGGTCGCGCTTCATCTGATACTTCGGACCTCGGCCACCGATTTGAAGGGCTTCATCGAAGATCTCTTGCTTGAAATATTGCATCTCAGTATCGCGATGCTGCAGATTAAATGCCACAACCTGGGCGAGTGACTTCACCTTTGCGCCAGGGCGCTTCGATAGATATGCGCCGAGGTCAGAGTGGAGTTCGTGCTTTAAGACATCGTATTCATCATCGCCCACTTGATCCTTGGGGGTTGGGATATCGATATCGACGACGGTGATTCCGGCTTTCGCGATTGCATCAACTGCCGCTTGGAAGAGTGCGTTGGTCTTCTCATTTGAGGTGAGCCAATTCTTTACAACACCAATACGAATCCCAGCGCCTTGATCGAGCGCATCAACAAAACCTGATTGGCCTGTCATGACTTCCAAGAGCAGCGCAGCATCTGCAACAGTCTGTGTCATAGGACCAGGGGAATCTTGTGATCCGCTGATCGGAATCATTTGATCGCGCGGAACAGAACCAACCGTTGGTTTGATTCCAACACAACCATTGACTGATGCTGGGCAGATAATCGATCCATCAGTCTCTGACCCAACAGCCATCGCGACTAATCCTGCAGCAACCGCTGCGCCAGAACCAGATGATGACCCACCAGCGCTATGTGCATGTATCCATGGATTTGCAGTGAGTCCACCGAAACCAGACCAACCTGATGTTGATTTAGTTGAGCGGATATTTGCCCACTCCGAAAGATTGGTTGCACCGACGATAATTGCGCCAGCTTCTTTGAGTCGTGCGACAAGTGGTGAATCAGATTGAACCGGAGTATCTGCGAGTGCGAGTGATCCAGCGGTGGCGGGTAGTCCTACTGCTTCAATATTGTCTTTGATCAGAATCGGTTGACCCTTGAGTGGCAGATCATTCCCAGCCTTGTCATACGCATCAGCATCAGCGAGAGCCTCTTCGCGTACAGCCAGCACTGAATTGAGCGTGTAGCCAGTTCGATCGATTCTTTCGAACTTTTCAAGAGCTAATTCGACCTGTTCGCGTGAGTTCATGGGGTAACAATAGGAGAGTTCGAGTCTTTTTCGAGAGAATTAGGGAGTGAACCTTCCTAGCCCGCAACGAGTACGTGAGGCAAAAATCAGTCTGCGGTTGACCTTCTTCTTTATGGGCATGGCAGTCGCGGCAACGTCGGCGAGATTCGCCGAGATTCGTGGACATGTCGGCGTCAACGTTGCAATCTTTGGCTACGGGATCATGGTCGGTAACGTTGGTTCGATTGTTGGCAATCTCGTTGGTGCAAAGATCTCACTCAGAATCGGCACGAGACGTTTGGCGCAGTTGGTCATGATCGGCGTCGGTGGATCACAGATTGCCTATGGATTTATTAATGCATGGTGGCAAGTCCCGATCGTCGCTTTCAGTGCCGGATTTGCATACTCACTCATGAATGTTGCTTGCAATACCCAAGGGTCAATGATTCAAGAGCGAACTGGCAGATCACTCATGCCATCATTTCATGGCACTTGGTCGATCGGTGCTTTCACGGCATCCCTTGCAGCCGGATTTATTGCAAAACATGTTCGGGTCGAAGTACATCTCTTGATTAATTCATTAATTGCAATCTTTGGCGTATTTGTAGTCTCGCGTGCCTTATTACCAAAAGAGGTCGATCTGCAGGACCGATCTATCAATGACACTGTTAAACATAATGAGGCGCTGCCGCCACCTATTAAGAACTTTATTCTCTTTATCGCTATCGGATCATTACTCGCATCAATTGCAGAAGTATCCGTCGGCGATTGGTCATCTATTTTGTTCCATGACAGTTTTGGACTTAGTGCATCGCTTGCAACATTTGGATATACATCATTTGTTCTTGCGCAGATCTTGGGCCGATTTACCGTTGGCCGAGTGATTGATCGATTAGATATTCCGACAGTAATTCGCTTCGGTGGTTTTCTTGGCGGCGCGGGCTATGTTGGTGGTTTGATCATCGCAAACTTCTTGAAGGCGCATCACCCGCACGGCGCACTGATTGCGATGTGTGTGGGATATGCCGTGCTTGGACTTGGGGTCTCACCCATGCCACCGTCATATGTATCGGTAGCTGGCAGTATCCCTGGGGTACCGACTACGCGGGCGATTGTGCGAATGCAGGTCATTGGCTCAGCAGGTTTCTTGATTGGCAGGTTCTGCATCTCATCCCTTGCGGGCATTTATGGGCTTTCACTAGCGCTCTTCTTCCCGGCGGCGGCAATCATCGGATGCGGGATACTTGCGCATCGGCTTGATATCGCTCGATTGGAGGTTGCCTCATGAAGAAGTTCTGGGCAAAGACGATCAAGCTCTTCACCGACCGCAAGGCCTGGGTTCGTCAGATTACCGTTGCATCGGCAGCATCAGCTTCGGCATGGCTTCTCGGTGATACCTTCATCAAGAGCGGCGGCTTAGTCGCAGCGATTGTCTGTGCGTTATCTATTCGAATCTCGCTCTATAAATCAGTCCGCGAAGGATTTGGTCAGATCGTTGGAACCGCAATCGGTGCGAGCGTTGCACTTGCGACGGTAAATATCTTCCACTTCGGTTTCATTGCGGTCGCAGCAACGGTCTTGCTCTGTTCAGTTGTTGCACGAGGATTGCACCTTGGTGAAGTTGCATCCGTGAACGTCCCGGTTACAGCACTCATTGTTATTGGTCCTGGAATCAGCGGAAACACTGCGCTCCATCGCCTGCTCTCAACGCTGCTCGGTGCCGGTGTCGCAATCGTCTTCTCGTATTTCTCACATGCTTCAACGCCATCGGGTCGCACGGAAGCGCAGATCAAGAAGCTTGGCGAAGAATGTGCAGAGCTGTTGTCGCAGATGGCAGAAGGAATTGCAGTGGGCTACACCGAGGTCGAAGCTGGGCGCTGGCTCGGTCAAGGTCGTGCACTGATTGAAGAGATTCCAAAACTTCGAGCTCAAGCACTTGAGGCGAAGCGTTATGCCAGGTGGTCTCCCCTTGAAGCAGAAGATGAGGCTGACGCTTTATATATTTCTGGGGTC
>CAIMOX010000029.1 GCA_903843225.1 uncultured Actinomycetes bacterium
CTGGCAGCACATTTACTATTCGATTCCCGCTTACCCAACAAGATAACCAACCGACGCTCAAAGCCGTGGAGGCGCAATAATGACGAAGATCCTTGTCGTGGAAGATGAAGCTTCATTTTCTGATGCACTCTCTTACCTATTAGGTAAAGAAGGATTTGATGTGAGCGTCGCTGATACCGGTGATGGCGCAATCGCAGAGTTTGATCGCCATGGTGCAGATCTCATTCTCTTGGACCTCATGCTTCCAGGTCTCTCTGGCACTGAAGTTTGTCGGCAGATCCGTCAACGCTCGAACGTTCCAGTCATCATGCTTACCGCTAAAGATTCTGAAGTTGATAAGGTCGTTGGACTAGAACTCGGCGCAGATGACTATGTCACGAAGCCGTATTCAACTCGCGAACTCGTTGCTCGTATCCGTGCAGTTCTTCGTCGCCAAGGTGATGATGGCTTAGATTCTGTTCCAGATGGAATCCTCTTAGCAGGTCCGGTTCGCATGGATGTTGAGCGCCATATCGTGAGTGTAAATAACGAGACAGTTCCGCTACCGCTAAAAGAGTTTGAGTTGCTTGAGTTCTTGATCCGTAACTCTGGGCGAGTTTTAACGCGCTCCCAACTCATCGATCGCGTCTGGGGTAGTGACTACTTCGGCGATACGAAGACACTAGATGTCCACGTAAAGCGCCTACGCGCAAAGATCGAAGTTGATCCAGCCAATCCTGTCTTTATTCAGACAGTTCGTGGACTGGGCTATAAGTTCGAAGAGTAAGCGAGTGCGACGAGCGCCTAACCGACGTTAGCGTAGATCGCATCCTTTTCACGAACCAAAACATCCATGGTTATACCGGGTGTGCTTCCATAGGTAATGTTGAGTTTCACTCGTGAGCCAGCAGCAGCGTTAAGTCCTGCGATCACAGCATGAGCGTTTGAAGTAGGGCCAGAGAAGATTACCGGCTTGTTCTGTAGGAGCTCATATGAAGGCTTATCGAATTTGAGTGCGACACCGTTGATTGACATTGAGTTCAGAACATCTGCAGTTGCACCCTCATTAATAAAGGTTCCGACAAGTACAGCAGAGCCATCTGGTTGGTTTACGAGCAAGATATCGCGTGCAAAGATTGAACCTGAATCCTTCTCAACACCATCAGTTACTTGCTTGATATTACGTGTTGGGGCTCCTTGACCACTAGCACCACAACTTGTCAAGAGAAAAAGAGAGGCAATTCCGATGGCAATCGGAGCGTATTGGCTGCGTTTCATAGTCCAAATCTTACCTGCTATTATTGGTCCCTATCGAAAGGTGCAAAACTCGATGTCATTCAAAGTCGGAGAAACCGTCGTATATCCTCACCACGGCGCAGCGTTAATCGAGGCAATTGAGACCCGGACTATCAAAGGCGAAGAGAAGATCTATCTCGTCCTCAAGGTAGCTCAAGGCGATCTCACTGTTCGAGTCCCGGCCGAGAATGTTGATCTCGTTGGTGTACGCGATGTTGTTGACTCTGCCGGCCTAGATCGCGTCTTTAGCGTCTTGCGTCAGCCATATACCGAAGAGCCAACGAACTGGTCTCGCCGCTACAAGGCAAACGTTGAGAAGCTCGCATCTGGTGATGTTATTAAAGTCGCTGAAGTTGTCCGTGACCTCTACCGTCGCGATCTTGATCGTGGCCTCTCTGCCGGTGAAAAGCGCATGCTTGCCAAGGCAAAGCAGATCTTGATCTCAGAACTCGCTCTTGCAGAGCGCACTGATGAAGAGAAGGCTGGCGTAATTCTTGATGAGGTTCTCGCTTCCTAGTTTCAAGCGAGTATCTGATGAGCATTACAGTCATCATCCCCGCTGGCGGGTCTGGCGAACGTCTTGGCGCAAATCTCCCGAAAGCACTTGTCCAACTCGGTGGTCGAACGCTGATTGAACACGCAGTCTCACAGATGTCACCCATCGCAGATCAAGTTATTGTCGCTGTCCCATCAGGACTCGAGGCGCAATTCCAATCACTTCTTGGAAGCGAAGTAACCGTTGTGACCGGCGGTATCACTCGTACCGAATCAGTCAGTGCAGCGCTAAAGCAGGTCTCTAAAGATTCCAAGTATGTATTGGTGCACGACGCTGCTCGGCCACTTGCCTCTACCGATCTTGCTCGCCGGATTATCAAGGAGTTAGAAGCTGGTGCAGATGCTGTTATTCCTGGGTTAAAAGTCGTGGACACTATTAAGCGTGTCAATGTGGATGGCTTTGTTACGAAGACTCCTAACCGCACAAAACTTCGCGCAATCCAAACCCCACAAGGATTCACTCGCGAAACTCTTATCACCGCACACAAGTCAGAGTCTGAAGCAACTGATGATGCTGGACTTGTTGAAGAGCTCGATATTCCAGTAAAGGTAATCCTGGGCGAAGATCGTGCACTCAAAATCACAACACCCGAAGATCTCATCCGTGCAAACCGTTTCTTATTTGCCACAACAGATGCCGAGCTTCGAGTTGGAATCGGCACTGACGCTCATGCATTCTCGTCAGATCCATCTCGAGTTATGGCACTTGCTGGCTTAGTCTGGGCCAATGAGATTGGAGTAGATGGTCACTCTGATGGCGATGTCGCAGCGCACGCGATCTGTGATGCGCTCTTAAGTGCTGCTCAATGTGGTGACCTTGGTTCGAACTTTGGTACATCACGTCCAGAATATGCCGGCGCATCTGGTGCAACTCTTTTGCAAGAGACTCTCTCAATCATTACTCGCGCCGGCTTTGCGATTAATAACGTCGCGGTTCAGATTGTTGGGAATCGTCCAAAGATTGGTCCACGTAGGCAAGAAGCGATCGATGCGCTCTCACAAGCACTTGGTGGCGCTCCTGTATCAGTCTCTGCGACAACCACTGATGGCCTCGGATTTACAGGTGAGGGCAAAGGCTTAGCTGCAATCGCTACGGCTCTGATCACACGCAAGTAGCCGTTAGACTGCACCAATGACTGGCGAACTGCACCTCTACGACACCGCAACCCGCGTTGTAGACCGCTTCGTCCCCATCACTCCCGGCAAGGTCGGCATCTATCTCTGTGGTGCAACCGTTCAGGCCCCGCCTCACATCGGACATATCCGCTCGGGTGTGAACTTCGATATCTTGCGCCGCTGGTTAAGCGCATCTGGGTATGAGGTCACCTTTATTCGCAATGTCACAGATATTGATGACAAGATTTTGCATACTGCCGTGCACGATAAGGCTCCGTGGTGGGCTGTTGCGATGAAGTACGAACGCGCCTTCACCTTTGCCTACTCATCTCTCAATGTTCTGCCTCCGACTTATGAGCCGCGCGCTACTGGCCACATCACTCAGATGATTGAACTCATGCAGACTTTGATTGATAACGGCAGTGCATATGCACCGGGAAATGGCGATGTATATCTAGAAGTCCGCAAGCTCAAACGCTACTTGACCTTATCCAATCAGAAACTGGATGATCTACAACCTGCTGAAGATGCAGACCTCACCTTCAAAAAAGATCCACGTGATTTCGCGCTTTGGAAGGCAGCTAAGCCTGGCGATCCATCATGGCCAACGCCGTGGGGAGCAGGTCGCCCTGGTTGGCATCTCGAATGTTCTGCGATGGCATTCACCTATCTTGGTGAGAGTTTCGATATTCACGGCGGTGGACTCGATCTGATCTTCCCGCACCACGAAAACGAGATTGCACAATCAGAGGCTGCGGGTTACGGCTTTGCACAGCGCTGGATGCACAATGCCTGGGTCACCACATCTGGCGAGAAGATGTCGAAATCACTCGGCAACTCGTTGCGCATCCACGAAATTCTTGAGAAGGCTGTTCGCGGCATCGAACTCCGTTGGTATTTGGGCTCGGCCCATTACCGATCAATGCTTGAGTTCTCCTTTGAAGCACTTGAAGAATCTTCAGTAAATTTCCGCCGGATCGAATCTTTCTTAAAGCGGGCCGAGCAGATTATTGGTGCAAAGCCTGGCCTTGAATACTCAGCAGAGTTTGCCAGCGCAATGAATGATGATTTAGCGGTACCTACTGCGCTTGCTTCGATCTCGGAGTCAGTTCGCCTGGGTAATACCGCAATTACAGCGGGAGATAAGGCCCTTGTTGCTACCTACGCAGCGCAGGCACGTGGTGCGCTTTCAATCTTGGGTTGTGACCCAGATGATGAGGCATTCACTTCTCAGGCTTCGGCTCAGAGTGGCGCTCTCGATGGACTGATTCAGTTAGCCCTTGATCAACGTACCGCGGCGCGTGCCCGTAAAGATTTCGCCGCTTCAGATGCTATTCGCGATCAGATCCTTCATTTGGGAATCCTCATTGAAGACACACCACAAGGAACCCGTTGGAGTATTACATGACACGTCCAGGAAGAAAGCGCCGCGAGGCTGAAGCTGCACCAGCAAGAGCTCCACGTCGTGAAGAGAGTCGCCGACCAGAGTTTCGTCGCGATTCAAAACCAGCTGGTGATGCCGTTGCGGGAAAGAACTCTGTTGTTGAGGCGCTACGTGCGAAGGTTCCGGCGAAAGAGTTGTTGATCGCCGAGCGTACCGAGGTCGATGAGAAGATTGCGGAGTCGCTTCGTCTTGCCAAGAATGCAAACCTTGTTGTTAAAGAAGTCCCACGCGCAATTATCGACGGCGTAACTGGTACTTCGACTCACCAAGGTATCGCGCTCGTTATTAAGCCATTTAATTACACAGATTTTGATCAGATGCTCGCTCACGCCACCAAATCTGAGACCGAAGAAAAGAAGGTCGGACTCATTATTGGTATGGATGGCGTTACTGATCCTCATAACCTGGGTGCAATCGTTCGAAGCGCTGCAGCATTTGGCGCAGATGGTGTCGCGATTCCAGAACGTCGTAATGCATCAATGACTGGATCAGCATGGAAGGCATCTGCCGGAGCTGCAGCTCGTATGCCAATCGCTCAAGTTACTAATCTGGTTCGTTCGATCGAAGATGCGAAGAAGGCTGGATTCTTTGTTGTTGGTCTCGCCGCTGATGGCGACGAAGACCTACCTAAGTTCTCACTTGCGCAAGAGTCGCTCTATGTCATTGTTGGATCTGAAGGAAAGGGCCTCTCACGCCTAGCGCGCGAGAAGTGTGACTTGATCCTCTCGATTCCGATGAGCTCTTCAGTCGAGTCGCTCAATGCCTCGGTCGCGACCGCGATCGTTATGCAGACAATCGCAGCGCAGCGAGCTAAATAACCGCTATTTCCAGCGCTCGTTACCAGTTGTTCACCTAAATAGGAGAAACTATCCCTATGTCCTACTCGATCGCTGAAAATCCCCGCGAGCGCCTGATCGATCGCGAGCTCTCGTGGCTTGCATTCAATCAACGAGTACTAGAACTTGCCGAAGATGAGAGCACTCCGCTCTTAGAGCGTTGCCGCTTCTTAGCGATCTTCTCTTCAAATCTCGATGACTTCTACATGATTCGCGTCGCTTCACTCAAGCGCAAACTCGAAGCTGGAATCACGAAGAGCAATACCGCTGGATATAACCCGCGCGAGTTGATGAATGTGCTCTCGGCGAAGACGCAAGAGTTGATTGCTCGCCAATCACGTTGCTTCCATGAATCAGTATTGCCAGCCTTGCTGAACCACGGAATTGAACTGACCAAATGGGAAGCGCTCACGAATGAAGAGCGTGACTATGTCAACGAGATCTTCCAGGCAAAGATCTTCCCAGTGCTCACACCACTTGCCGTTGATCCATCTCACCCATTCCCATATATCTCTGGACTATCTCTCAACCTTGCAGTTGTCTTGGGTCAACCAGATTCAGAGAGCGAACTCTTTGCTCGCGTGAAGGTGCCATCGAATCTGCCGCGCTTTATTGCAGCTGAGAAGAATGGCGCTCGCAGGTTTATCCCACTGGAGCAGGTGATCATCGCCAACCTTGATCAGCTCTTCCCGGGCATGGAGATTAAGAGCTATTACACATTCCGTCTTACGCGTAACGCAGATCTTGCGCTGGAAGAGGAAGAGTCAGATGACTTACTAGCAACGATGGAACAAGAGTTGCTTCGCCGAAAGTTCGGTCCACCAGTACGTCTTGAAGTGAACCCTGATATCGATACTGCCCTTCTCGGTACCTTGATGGAAGAGCTCGATATTAAAGAGCACGATATCTCCCGCGTCCCTGAGCCACTAGATCTCACTGGACTTAATTTGATTGCAGATATTGATCTTCCTGAGCTCAAATTCCCAGGTTTTCAGAATCAAGTACCACCAGCGCTACGCGAGATTGATTCAGAAGATTATGACGAGTTCTTTGCTGCGATTCGCCGCAATGAAGTCTTGCTCCACCACCCTTACGAATCCTTTACTTCATCGGTTGTTCGATTCCTCGAGAGCGCAGCTCGCGATCCGAATGTTCTAGCTATAAAGCAGACGCTCTATCGAACATCTGGTGACTCACCGATCATGGCAGCGCTCATTGAAGCCGCTGAAGCCGGTAAGCAGGTATTAGCTGTTGTCGAAATTCGTGCTCGCTTTGATGAGCAGGCGAATGTGCGCTGGGCTCGTAAGTTAGAAGATGTTGGGGTCCACGTTGTCTATGGTCTAGTTGGATTTAAGACTCACGCAAAACTTTCACTCGTCGTGCGCCAAGAGTCGAACGGTATCCGCCGCTATGTCCATATGGGTACAGGTAATTACAATCCAAAGACCGCCAGACTTTATGAGGATTTCGGACTCCTCTCAGCGGATTCAGTTCTCGGTGATGATGTGAACAAGCTCTTCAATCAATTGTCAGGTTTTGCTCCCCAGACCTCGTTTGATCGAATCCTTGTGGCGCCTCGCACCTTGGCCGCGGGATTGCTTGAGCGGATTGATCGCGAGATTGAAAACCATAAGGCGGGTAAGCCTTCTGGAATTCGATTTAAGTTGAACTCAGTACTCGATGAGGAGATGATTGAAGCCTTCTATCGCGCGAGCCAAGCGGGCATAAAGGTCGAACTCATCGTCCGAGGAATCTGTTCGATTCGCGTCGGTGTACCTGGGCTATCTGACAATATTCGCGCCGTCTCTATCCTTGGTCGATTCTTAGAGCACTCTCGCATCTTCCACTTCACCAATGGCGGGGATGATGAGCTCTGGATTGGCTCTGCCGACCTTATGGATCGCAACCTTCGCCGCCGCGTTGAATCCCTTGTAAAGATCACCCAACCTGATCACAAGCGCCATTTAATGCGTGCTCTTGATGGGTATCTATCCGGCCAGACCTCAAATTGGGAGATGCGCGAAGATGGATCATGGCGACGCATCACGCAGACCTCGAATGGCGTGCGCCTTACAGATTTCCACCAGGCCTCTATTGATTGGTATCGGGCCCGGGGTTGAACAACATGATCTTTGCCGCCGGCGCAGTTGTGTGGCGTCGCACCAAGAAGAACGTTGAGATTGCACTTGTCCATCGCCCAAAGTATGACGATTGGTCACTCCCTAAAGGAAAGCAAGATACTGGCGAGGCGCTGATCGCCTGTGCCTTTCGCGAAGTGATTGAAGAGACTAACCTTAAGGTGGCCTTTGGACCATTTATTGCTGATACCGAATATTTCGTTCCAGATGGCTTGAAGAAGGTTTATTACTGGAGCGCTCGCCTCGCTGATGATTCGCCAGAGTTCCATCCCAACGATGAGGTCGATCTCTTGGAATGGCACTCACTCGAGAGCGCTGTTGAAAAGGTAACTCGCGACTCTGATCGCGAAGTAATCGAAAAATTTGGTTCGATTCCTTACGACACTTATCCGCTCATCATGCTCCGCCACGCAAAGGCGCTCGCTCGCGAAGAGTGGCAGGGTGAAGATGAAGATCGTCCATTACAGCAACTTGGGCAACAGCAAGCCCACAGAGCGCTCTCGCTCTATCAGGTCTACGGTCTCGAGCAGATCCACACCTCTGATGCAGTGCGTTGTCATGACACTGTCGAACAGATGGCAAAGGCACTTGATATTCCTCTGACAATCACCAACAAGGTCAGCGAATATACGTGGAAGAAGAATAAAGAGAAGGCGATTGATTATGCGAAGGATCTCATCAAAGAGAATGAGCCGATCCTGCTATGCAGCCATAATCCAGTTCTGCCCCGCATGATGGAGAAGCTCACCAAGAAGATCGACTTTGATTACCCATCAAATAAGCTCGAACCAGGCGAATCATGGGTACTTCACCACGATAAGAAGGATGTATTGCAGATTGACCGCTTGGACGCTCCGGTTAAGGAGTAAAACCTACTTTTCGGTCCAATCCATCCACTTTAAGACAACGCCCTCGCGAAGTGCCCACGGGCAGATCTCGAGTTCACGAAGATCTAGGTTGCGCATCACAGATTCGGTGACGTAGGCACCAGCAACAATTTGGCGAGCCCGGTTTGCTGAGACTCCTGGTAGTCGAGTGCGTTCATCGAGTGTCATGTCGCCGAGACGATTACAGATCTTGCGGATCGCATCAATCTTAATATTTTTGCCATTTCCATCAAACCAGTCACCACAAAGGCGCGCGAGCGTGCGCAGCGTCTTTGAGGTTGCAATAGCTCGATCAGTCTCTTGGTGATGAACGAGGGCTGGCAGAATTGAATCAAGTTGCTCTTCGATGTGATCACGAAGATTGCTCACTGACTTATTTGAGTAAGGATCACCCGATAAGAAGTTCTGAGTTAACCGCGCAGCACCGAGGGGGAGTGAGACCGCAACTTCTGGTGACTCGTCGGTACCGACGGCGATTTCAAGTGAACCACCACCGATATCAATAACGAGTAGTCGGCCACTCGACCAACCAAACCAACGACGGGCAGCGAGGAAGGTGAGTTTTGCTTCCTCTTCACCACTTAATACTTGAAGATCTATGGAGAGATCTTTATTGATTGATTGAATAATCGAATCACCATTTGCTGACTCGCGTAAGGCAGAGGTTGCGATGGGCAAGAACTCTTGGACCTTGACAGATTTTGCATGATCAAGTGCTCGTCCGATTGCGCCGCGGAGCGCATCGATTCCGGCCTGTGAAATCGCATTATTACTTTGAAGATACTCGGTCAGCCGGAGCTCTTCCTTATAGTTATAGGTTGGATTTGGCCGGGCCCCTGGATAGGTATCGACTACCTGGAGGTGGACGGTATTCGAACCGACATCAAGAACTCCTAGGCGCATAAGGCGAATATAACCACGATTTCGTACTGGCATTACCTCGTGCCATAATTACGCCTCTTGGTTGAGCCGTAAGGCCCAGCCGAGAAAATCTTGATCGATCCTCGCCGATCGGTCAGGAGATCGCCTCCCTAGCTCAGTGGTAGAGCATCCGCCTTGTAAGCGGAAGGTCGTCAGTTCAATCCTGACGGGGGGCTCCACTCTTTACAGTGCGCAGCCACACAGCGCCCGCAAGCCCTGAAATCACAGCCGCAAAGAAGAGGCCCGTCCTGACCTCGGCCAAATCACTCGGAGCCGACAAGGTAATTTCGGCAATCACCAAAGAAACGGTGAGGCCCATTCCTGCCAATAGTCCAACGCCTACGATCTCGTTCAGCGTGAGGCCAACAGGCAGACGAAGTTTTGTAAATCGTGTGAGCAACCACGCCGCTAGGGAAATCCCTAGGACTTTACCCACCACACGTGCGATCACAACTGCGATGCTGATCTTGCCAGTTAATACCGAGAAATCAATCTTCGATAAAAGATTGATCCAAAGATAGACCGGAATAATAATGAAGGTTGCAACCGGCCCTAATACCTTGATGAGTGGTTTGCGGAAGGGAAGCACGAATCCGATAGTTGCTGCGCCGATCGTATAAATCGCACTCGACAGATCGAGGTCGTTGCGGAAGAAGAGTCCGATGACGACAAGTGAGAGAAAATCATCAGCAATCGCAAGTGTGAGTAAAAATAACCGAACTGCTGGATTAACTTTCTTACCGACAAAACTCAGCGCACCAATTGCGAGTGCTACATCAGTCGGCATCGAAACGGCCCATGCACCTGAATGGGGTTGAAGCCCTAAGAAAATCAGTGCCGGTACAACCATTCCCGCAAAAGCACAGAGCGCCGGTAATACCGCTTCCTTTGGCCGAGCAATTCCTTCACGAAGTTCGAGCCCAATAAGGAGGAAGAAGATGAAGGTGAGCGATTGGGAGAGCACCTGCTAAGGATAACGATATTAGGGCTTAATTCTTCGCTCGCAAGAGGGTGCTATTTCGACTCGTAAGTGCTAAAAATAGCCATGACAACTACAAGCCATCGCTCTGAAATCTTCGCCCTCTCCGATGAATATGTCGAGAAAGGAGCGGCCTTCAGTCCGATGGAATGTACTTCTCTCGGTATTCCTGGCTTTGAGGATCAGCTCGATGATTTCTCACTCGCACATGCAAATAAGTCTGCTGCATATGCTCGTGATGTCCTCAATCGTGCGAAGACCATCCAACCAACCGATTCGATCGATCGCATCGCGCAGTCAGTCCTTATCGAACGTATTGAGTCACGCCTAAAGCTCCACGATTCTCGTGAGGCTTATGTTGCGTACGGGCAACTCGCTTCACCAGTAAGTGCTATCCGCAGCATCTTCACGATCATGAAGCTTGATACGCCGGAGCAGGTTGCTAACGCCGGAAAGCGCATGGCTGCGATCGGTGGCGCGCTGGCATCATGGCGCGATTGCATCGAGGAAGTTCATGCCGAAGGACACCGAACTGCTCGTCGCCAAGTTCTTGCCGTTGCTGGTCAGTTGAAGACTCACTCTGAGGGTGCCTACTCAAAGATTGCTGCAGAGATCGCACCAGGAAATGCTGATGTTGCTGCCGCTGCGAAGGAGGCAGAAGCAGCTTGTGCGCAGATGTCTACTTGGCTTCGAGATGTTCATGCACCGCGATCAGCAGAAGCTGATGGCGTGGGTGAGAAGCGTTACGCACCATGGGCCCGTTACTTCACCGGCGCAGAGCTTGATCTTCGCGCAACATACGAATGGGGTAAGCAGGATCTGCAAGCGATTAATGATCGTATGTGGATTGCTGCCGGAAAGATCGCACCTCATTGCAAGACGCTCGCTGAAGTGGCCGAGTTCTGTGAAAAGAGTGATCACCTCAAGATCCATGGCGCAGATAATCTCTTACAAGAGCTCAAGGACTTCACTGAGGCGGCTATCAAAAAAGTTGATGGTATCTACTTCGATATCGATGATCGCGTCCGTTTCTGCGATGCCCGCTTAGCTCCTGAAGGCTCTGCCGCTGCTCCGTATTACATGCCGCCATCAGAAGATCTCTCTCGCCCTGGAACCACTTGGTATCCAACCCTTGGCAATGAGACCTTCAACTTCTGGCACATCGCATCAACGTGGTACCACGAAGCGGTTCCGGGTCATCACCTCCAATGTGCAACTGCGATCATTGAGAAGGATCGCCTCACCAGATTCCAGCGCACAGGTGCTTGGATCTCTGGCTATGGCGAAGGCTGGGCGCTCTATGCAGAGCGCTTCATGGATGAGCTCGGTGCATTCGATGATCCAGCACTTGAGCTTGGTTATCTCTCAGGTCAGGCGCTACGTGCCGCACGTATCGTTGTCGATATCGGTATGCACCTAGGCCTTGATGATTTCGAAGGCAAGCCTTGGAACGCAGAGTCTGCCTTCAACCTCATGGTTGAGCGCGCACTGATCGATCCAGTCTTTGCTCAATCTGAAATCGAGCGTTACCTCTCATGGCCAGGACAGGCGATCTCCTACAAAGTCGGAGAGCGCATCTGGATGGAGATCCGAGAAGAGACAAAGACTCGTCTAGGTTCAAAGTTCGATATCAAGGCCTTCCATAACTATGCGCTGAAGATCGGCCCAATGGGTCTAGATTCACTTCGCGCAGAGATGCGCGCCTTTAACGGATAACAAATAAGTTCATGTACTTGTCATCTCCTGTGGGATTTTCAGCCTGCAGGATGTGGTGAGATTGGCTTATGAAGCGCGTTCTAATAGTGGGTGGCGGAATTATTGGCACGATGCATGCAGTACTTGCAGCTGAAAAAGGTTTTGCAGTAACTCATCTCGAGCGCGATATCAAGCCACAATCTGCATCGATCCGTAACTTTGGTCTCATCTGGGTGAGCGGACGTGCAGCGGGTGCTGAATTAGATCTTGCACTTCGAGCGGCGCAGTTATGGGGGTCGATCGGCTCAAAGGCAGAGATTGGTTATCGCGCCAATGGATCACTCACAATTGCTCAAAACGATGCGGAATACACCGTTATTCAAGAGGCTGGCGCTATGCCAGATGCTGATGCCCGCGGATTTAGAGTCTTAGATCGCAATCAGACGATCGCACTTGAGCCGCAATTAGCCGGTAAATATGCAGGTGCGTTGCAATGCACCACTGATGCAGCTGTCGAGCCAGCCATGCTGCTCGGAGGCCTTCGGGATTACTTAAAAACGTTTTCACATTACACCTGGGTCCCAGAGTTTGAAGTAGTCGATTTTTATCATGATGAGACCGGCAATCACGTCACCGATATCGTTGGCCGTAAATATTCAGGGGATTACTTGGCGATTTGTGCAGGCGCAGCACATAAAGGATTTATCGAAGATTATTTAGATCAAGCTCCCGTGCGTAAGGTGAGACTTCAGATGGCGGCAACAGCACAACTCGGTGCGAAGCTTTCTCACTCACTCGCGGATATTGATTCACTCCGCTATTACCCGGCCTTTAAAGAGCTCTCACTTGATCGATTGGGATCCCAGACTGAGATCGCGGCTCGATACAAGATGCAGTTGCTTTTGGTGCAGCGGATCAATGGATCAATGACTATCGGGGATACCCATGAATATACAGAACCCTTTAACCACGAGCTTGATGAAGCTCCCTATGATCATCTGCGCAACGTGATGAACTCAATCTTTGGACGTGAAGTACCACGAATTGAGAGGCGTTGGGATGGCGTCTATAGCCAGAGCACAAGTGATGAAATCTATATTCGCCGTGAGATCGCGCCAGGCGCGCAGATCGTGACCGGCGTCGGTGGTCGCGGAAATACCCTGTCACCAGCAATCGCAGAAGAGACGGTGAAGTCATGGTCGATTTAAAAAATAATCCAATTGCTATGGCGGTCTTTGATGTTGCGGGTACAACTGCCCAAGATGGTGGACTAGTAGTCGAAGCCTTCCAAAGTGCGATGGAATTGATGGGTGTAGATCGCGGCAGTGCAGAGATGGATCGAATGACTGATTACGTAAATGCCACCATGGGTGAGCGTAAGATCGATGTATTTCTTCATCTCTGCGAAGGGGATGAAGCAAAAGCAAACCTTGCCCACGATCGATTCGTTGATAGATATATCGCGCTTGTGAAAGCAGGTCGCCTCGAGGAGTTTGATGGAATGAGTGCTCTCTTTACAGATCTTCGCAATGGTGGCACTGCCGTAGCAATCACCACGGGATTCCCGCGCGATATTTTAGATACCGTGATCGATGGGCTGAAGTGGGCGCCACTGATCGATTTTTCCGTTGCGGCATCAGAGGTCGCGCAGGGTCGCCCCGCTCCTGACATGATCTTTCGATGTATCGCGCTCTATAACAAGAAGTTTGGCGCTCATATCTCAGGCGATGAGATTGCCGTAATCGGCGACACGGAATCTGATATCAAATCTGGCGTAAGCGCTGGTGCGAGAATCATCGTAGGAGTATCAACTGGTGCTCATAAGCCGGATCAGCTCACAGGTGCAGGGGCAACCCACGTTCTCGCTGGCGCAGTAGACCTGCGCACCATTTGTTAACTATTACTTCACCAGATCACACCCCCTGCATCATCTCGTTGCAAACTCCCCGCGGTTGAGTGCGCTCACCAAATCCTTAAGGGGGATATATGCGCAAGCGTCTACTCACTGGAGTTATCGTGGCCACAATGGCTGCAGCTTCAATGGTTGCAACATCAGCTTCACACGCTGCTTCAATCGACTATACAAAGTGCACAGATCTCAAGTCATGCGGTGGCATGGATGCACTCGTCAAGGCAGCTCAAAAAGAAGGCAAGCTCAACGTCATCACACTTCCACGTGACTGGGCAAACTACGGCGAGGCCATGGATCTCTTCCAGAAGGCTTTCGGAATCAAGATCACAGATGACAATCCAGATGGATCGTCTGCCTATGAAATTCAGACAGTAAAGACAGCTCCAGCTTCAAAGGTTCCAGATGCAGTTGACGTCGGAATCACCTACGGTGCAGATAACTCAAACCTCTTCGCTCCTTACAAGGTTCAGAACTGGAATGACATCACACCTGCATACAAGGATGCTTCAGGTCGTTGGTACGGAGATTACGCTGGCGTAATCGCTCTCTCATACGACACCTCAATTCCAAAGGCTCCAAAGTCATTCAATGACCTCAAGGATCCAGCTTTCAAGAACATGGTTGCAATCGGTGGAGATCCATCAGGCGCACAGGAAGCCCTTATGTCAGTCTTTGCAGCGAACCTCGCTAACGGCGGAACAGCTGCAGACGTTCAAAAGGGTATTGATTACTTCAAGTCTATGAAGGATTCAGGAAACTTTGTTACAGCTCTTGCTAGCGGACAGAACTTCCTCGCCGGCGCATACAAGGTCTCATTCTCATGGTCATTCAACGGTCCAGGAGCTGTAGCTACAGCTGCTAAGGCTGGAAAGACTGTTAAGTATGTTATTCCTTCAGATGCAGTCATCAAGGGAACTCCATACATCATGGGTATCCCATTCAATGCTCCACACCCAGCAGCAGCTCGTCTCTGGACAGAGTTCCTCTACTCAGAGAACAAGGGCAAGGGTTCAATGGACCTCGGTTCAACAAAGGGCATGACTGGCTCAAAGATCTTCGCATCAATCAACGGCGGACAGAACATCTGGATCGCAGGCGGCGCACTTCCAATCGAATACGACGCAATGGTTGCTAAGAAGACGAATGCAACAGCTCCAGCTGGATACGAAATCCCAGCAGGTGCAAAGATCGTTACACCAGCACCAGCCGACCAGGATGCAGCGAAGGCTCTCCTCAAGGCACAGTGGCCAGCAATCGCTGGTAACTAAGTTAATTAAGTTAACTAGTTAACTAACCGCAACATATGGGAGTAGTGAGAGCACATTCTCGAGTTCGCTCGAGCGGCCGAGGGACCGGCGTGCTACCACTACTCCCATTCTTTATCTTCACAGCTTTCTTCCTGATCTGGCCGGTAATTGCAGTCACGCTTCGAAGCTTCAAAGGCAATAAGAATGAATGGACACTTGCAAACTATCGACCTATTCTTCATAAAGGTCCTTACTTCCACGCCTTCGTTACATCACTAAAATTATCAATCACAACTGCTGTCATTGGCTCAATTTTAGGGGCCTTCTTCGCTTACATCATTGTTAAATATGCCCGAGGAAAATTCGGAGCTGTAATCGATTCCATCTCAGCAGTCTTTGCTAACTCTGGTGGAGTTCCGCTCGCCTTCATGTTTGTCGCAGCCTTCGGCACTGAAGGTATCGTGACAAAACTTCTCAAAGATTTTGGCTGGGATATCTACGCTGGGCATTTCACAATCTTCTCATTTACTGGGGTCGTTCTCGTCTACTCTTTCTTCCAAGTTCCATTGATGGTCTTGGTCTTCAAGCCCGCGATCGCTGGATTACGTCACGAGTGGGAAGAGGCGAGTATCAACCTAGGTGCTTCTCCCTTCACGTATTGGCGCCGAGTAGGGATTCCTCTTCTAGTTCCATCTTTTGTTGGAGCCTTCTTCTTACTCTTTGCTGGCGGTTTTTCGGCCTATGCGACTGCGCGCGCGCTGACTGTTGGAACTGTTCCATTAGTCCCGATCATCATCGGAACTCTGGTTGATGGAAATGTCATCTCGGATCAAGCTAATCTCGGTGACGCGTTAGCTGTTGGAATGATTCTTGTCGCGACCGTTGCGATGGCGGGATACATTTGGGCGGGCCGACGTGCGGCCAGGTGGCGTCAATCATGAGGAAATTCACTCTGAAGTGGCCGTTAATTACTACAGCCTCACTCCTTGCAACCTTTATCTTTCTTGTACCGCTCTACGGAGCAACTCTCTTTAGCTTCAAAGGAAATGGCGGCAAAGGCCACTCTTGGGTCAACTACCAATGGCTGATTCACGCGGATGGCTTCTACCCTAGCCTTTTCACCTCTCTTAAGCTGGCCGTTCTTGCAGCAGCACTCAACCTACTTTTGATGGTTCCGACGATGGTCTATCTCAATCTCAAAGGCCAGCGCTTCAAATCTCTCGTCGATTTCCTCTGCATTTTGCCGCTCATCATTCCTGTGGTCTCACTCGCAATCGGCGCACAAGTTGCCATGCCTAAATTCTTGCAAAATACTCAGTACGAACTTGTCTTCTTCTTTGTCATCATCGCACTTCCTTATACATATCGCGCACTTGATACTTCCCTTCAGACTGTCGCCTTGAAAACCTTAGTAGAGGCCTCGAGAAGCTTGGGAGCATCATGGACTCGCACAATTATCCGCGTCATCGTGCCAGCGATCCGCAGCGGTATTACTGGCGCACTCTTTTTGACATTTGCATTATCGATCGGCGAATACACGATTACATCGCTCTTGCATTGGGAGACATTTCCGACGTGGACTGTTGTCGCAGCTCAGCAGAATATTCTCGGTGCGATTGCAATCTCTGTCTTTAGTTTCGTTGGAGCGATCGCGCTCTTATCGGCAATTGCCCTCTTCTCTAAGAGGGGTTCACAACGCGTAGAGGTGGAAGAATGAGTAAAAAAGATCGCACGAGCAGCACCCTTGAGCTGCGCGGAGTCAGTCGTCACTTTGGTCCGGTAAAGGCACTTGACGGATTAGATCTCACAGTGAACCCAGGCGAGCTCGTAGCACTGCTCGGACCTTCTGGTTGTGGCAAAACTACCGCGCTTCGCATCGTTGCTGGGCTTGAAGTAGCTACAGCGGGTGAGTTACTTGTAAACGGTGAGCGTTATAACGAGACCCCGGCCAATCACCGCGATATGGGCATGGTTTTTCAGTCGTATTCACTCTTTCCTAACCTCACAGTCTCAGAGAATATTGATTACGGACTTCGGGCACGCAAGGTCGATAGCGATAAGCGCGCTAAGCGAGTCACAGAGATGCTTGAGCTCGTATCACTAGAGAGCAAAGCGAAGGCCTACCCACACCAACTCTCTGGTGGGCAGCAGCAGCGTGTCGCACTGGCTCGAGCGCTTGCTATCCAACCTCGCGTGCTTCTTCTCGATGAGCCATTATCGGCACTCGATGCTCAGGTTCGCAGCCAGATTCGCGAAGAGATTCGCCGCATTCAACTCGATCTTGGTATCACCACACTCTTTGTCACCCATGATCAAGAGGAGGCTATGGCGATCTCGGATCGTGTCGGCGTCATGAGCCATGGCAAGCTCGAACAGATTGATAAGCCGATCGCACTGTATAACAACCCAGCTACGCCATTTGTTGCATCCTTCGTTGGGTTAGCAAATAGAATTCCGGCAGAGATCACCGCCAAGGGCAAGGCTCGCGTATTGAACCAGAAGGTAAATATCTCAGGAAGCGCAGAGGTGTTTGTCGAAGGCGAGAAGGTCAATGTCATTATCCGTCCAGAATCCCTCGAGCTTGTGAGCGAGAGCGATGCTGATGCAACCCGCGGCATTGTGGCTTTGAAATCATTCCTCGGACCGCTTACAAAGGTAGGGATCGCGGTTGAGGGTGCGCCACTGATTCATCTTCATATTTCAAGCCGAGAGGTTCGTAAACTTGAAATTGGCGAGAAGATCGCCTTCAAGATTTCAAGTGATGAGGTGATGGCCGAGCGTGCCTAACTCACAATCGCAGCGAATCACTCGTGGTGCTGCAAACGAACTTGGTTGGGTCACTCTTGAAGTAGCTGAAGGTGAAGTACTGATTGGCCAAGCACCGTCCGCTGAAGCACAACCGCTCCTTTCGATTATCCATATCTCAGATCTGCATATTTGTGATGCGCAATCCCCAGCACGTGTAGAACTTATGGATCGTTTCGCTGATCCGCACCATCCAATGTCCGCGATGGTTCCTTTTGTAGGCGCATATCGAGCCCAAGAGATACTTACTTCACAGACTTTAGAGTCGATGGTGCGCACTGTTAACTCGATAAAACATGGCCTTCACTCTGATCGCCCAATCGATTTTGTGGTTGCTACTGGTGACGTAACAGATAACGCTCAAGCGAACGAGCTTGATTGGTATTTCACACTCATGGAGGGTGGTCGGGTCCATCCAGATAGTGGCTCACTCGATTCGTGGGAGGGCGTTGCACAGAAGGATCCAGAGCACTACGACCGCTCTTATTGGAACCCCGAAGGAACCCCCGAGGGTTGCGAAGATGACTTTCCACGCTCGCTCTATGGCTTCCCTGTGGTCCCAGGATTAACCGATGCAATTCGCAAACCCTTTGATGCAACTGGATTAGTACATAAATGGTTTGCTACTCATGGCAATCACGATGCACTCTTGCAAGGCACTGTTCCGCCAAACGCCGAACTCGTAGGAATCGCCACAAACGATAAACGACTCACAGCACTGGGTCCTGATGTAGATCTCGGGCAAGCATTTGGTGGTTGGTCGATGGTTGGGCCGGCTGGTTATGCAAGCCCCAAGGGCGGTAGCTTCCGGAATCAAAACGCTGACCCACGTCGTCGCTTTAACGATCCATCTGATTGGGCGAGGCTGCATCTCTCGTGCACCGATAAAGGACACGATGGTCACGGGCTTACAGAAGAGAATGCAGAAGCTGGCAGCAAGCATTGGTATCGCGATATTGGTGAATTCAGAGTGATCTCACTCGATACCGTGAATATCAACGGCGGGTGGCAGGGTTCGCTTGATGAAGTTCAGTTCATGTGGTTGAAGGACCTTTTGGCAGATCCAAAGCCTTCCTACTTTATTTTGACATCGCATCATCCACTGCACAGCCTCTTTAACGATTATGCACCTGCTGGTGCGCAGCGAAGAGTTGCACGTGAAGAGCTAGAAGAAGAACTTTTACAACATCCTCGAATCATTCTGTGGCTCGCTGGCCATGACCACGACAACCGGGTGCGCTATATCGGCACTGAAGGAGTCAATGGCTTCTGGCATGTACTGACTTCTTCACTGATCGATTGGCCGCAGCAAGGACGAGTAGTTGAGATCTTGCGAGATGGCGAAGAACTAGTTATTGCGACCTCAGTCTTTGACCACGACAGCCCCACAGAGATCGCCGCAGCGACCGCTGATTTAGAGGAGCCACGAAACCTAGCTGGCCTCTCGCGGATCCTCTCGGCTAACCACTGGCAGCGACGCAAGCAGAACGAATATTTCAATGAGCTCGCGGAAGGTGAGCCAACCGATCGCAATCGCTACCTGCGCCTGCCACGTAGCCGTTAGGGGTTACCCCACAGGGTTATAGATATCACCCTCACCCTCTGTCATTGTTGGGGGGTGAGGAAACATGAGCGGGCCGTCAATGGGTGAGGGCAAACTCTTGCCCGGAGTCTCTGCCCTCCGTCTGACCCCACCTGAGATTCCGCCGGGTCTCATACTGCGAGAAAGTTTGATCGAACGCCTCGATCGGCCCGCACCTCGCAACTCCTTCCTTATTGCACCTAGTGGATTTGGCAAGACGGTTCTCGCAGTCCAATTTGCTGCGCAGGTGAAAGAGCCTCTCTTTTGGTACACCATCAAGACAGGTGACACGGCATACGAATCCCTTGCCTATGTCGTCCAAGGGTTAAGAAATATTTACACCTCGTTCGCGCCATGGTTTGAAACACTTGATGTGAACGCAATCGATTACAAGGCGGCAGGGACTCGACTCGCAAACGAGATTGCAGAAAGAGAAGAACCGCTCACTCTCATCTTAGATGGATCGGATAAGTTTTCACCAGAATTTGCTCCAGTAGTGATGGCATTCGCACATATATCCCCGCGCAATCTGCGAACCCTCTCACTACGCAATGTTATGCCAGCAGATACTTTTATCCGTGCTGCGAAGCTCGACGCTCTCTCTTTTATTACCGCATCCGACCTTCGATTCAATGAGGCGGAGATATCTGCACTCGCGGCTAAGGCTGGGCTCGACTTGAGCGATCCCGGGCTCATGGAAAGATTCCGTGGAATTCAAGGGTGGCCAGCCGGCGTTCTATTAACTATCGACCGGCTGGATAATCGAAGTAAGAATAAGATGTTTACCCCCATTGAGAGTATTTTGATCTCGACATCAATCGAGGGGTTACCTCAGCAAGATCGAGAATACCTAGAGTCACTTATTTTTCTTGACGATATAACCTTCAACCTTGCACAAGAGTTCAATCCCTTCCCGATTTCATCCGCTGGAGATCATCCTCTGATCCGATTGAGCCAGAACGGAGTATTCCTAGAAGAAGGTACAGACGGTCACTTTGCGATGAATTCGCTCATTCGAGCAGAACTCTTAAGGCAGATCTCAATGGATACAGAGAAGCTTAGAGCTCAGGCGTTGCGCGCCGTTGAAATATTTGAAGCGCTGGGAAATCCAATACGTGCGGTGGAAATTCTTGCTCAGTTAGGTGATAGAGATTTGGCTCGAAAGGGCCATACCTACATAGCCAAGATTATTAATCGAGGAGAAAGTCAACTGCTCGCCACGATCGCTCCTCAAGTAGCGCAAAATATTAATCTCGGAGGTAGCACTGAACTTAATCAGATACTCCTTGATGCATATGTAGCCCAATTGACTGGTGAGAATCAAAGCGTTCTCACGTTCTGTAAGATTATTGAAAATCATTATCCAAATATTGCTGATACCTCTGGTTACAGAGTTGAAATTTGGGGATTGCGCGCAAGGGCTCACTTCAATCTTGGCGCATTTACAGAAGTAATCGCAATCACAGAAGAGATGCTGGATTCTCCTTTATTAAAAGAAGGATATGGATCACTTCGAATTCGAATTACAAATATTTTACGTCTTGCTGCCGCTGCATCATTCTTACGTGAGGATTATCTAGCAACCAAGAGGTTTGCAGCGCTGATTGAACTCCCTGGGGATGATGTAGTGAATTCTGTGATCATTCCCGCAGTTCAATCAGAAATTGCGCTAGCCGACGGTCGATACAAGCACGCCTTAGAGTTCGCTCAAGCATCGATCACGGCATCTGATCGCACTGAAATTTTAGGCGTGTACGGACCATTTGACGCTGCGTACGTGATGGCTGATTACTACCGTGAATCCTGCGATGAGCCTCGATCGATTGAGATCATCGACGATTATCTGGCGCGAGCAAAGAAGCATGGAGTCTGGGCCTGGTATGCCGCATTTATGGGCAAGAAGGCGGTTGTAAAAGCACAACTCGGTCAGCTCAACGAGTCTCTTACTCTCTTGAGAGTTGCGAGAGAAGAGTTGAGCGACGATATTTTCGACTCAGAGATTTTGCGTATCATCGACGAGAGTGAGTTAATCATTCGAGAGAGGCTAGTTGACCCAGAACGAGTAAATGAACTGCTCTTTCGGATGCCTAAAACTTTTACCACCGAAAATTTCAGAGTTATCCAGGCCGTCCAGAAAAACCCTTCTCAGGCCCCAGAGTTGTTAAAGAACTACGAGAATGAAACTCCTCGAAGAGCTCTGATGAAAGAGTTGCTTTTTGCCCTGGCGCTAAAGGATTATCCGCAGGAGGCGTTGAAGCACCTTTCAGTTGCGGCATCGATCGCGTCTAAGAATGGCGCACGAGCAACCTTTGTAGCCCAGAGTCCAGAGGTGCAGAATCTCCTGCTTACTCTCGCTGAGCGCGAGCCAACTCTTTACATGGAAAAACTAGCCTCACGAATCCGCACGGAACAACAGGGCTCAATGCGGAGTCAGATGGGGCTTGCAGAGCCTCTGACAAAACGCGAGGTTGAGATCCTGCGTAGATTAGCGTCGGGATTACCTATTACTCGGATCGCCAATACGCTGCATATATCTCATAACACCATTAAGACTCATTTAAAGAGCGTATACCGAAAGCTGAACGTTGAATCTCGAGCACAAGCGCTCGAGCGGGCAAAGGAGTTATTGCTGGTCTAGATCTCTCTCACGTAGGCCGCTATAAAAATCTTTGAGGATTGCTAGCGCGAACTCTGGCTTATCTTTCATTACTGAGTGGGTAGCACCTGGCACGATCGCGAGATCAGCATCAGCGAGCGCCTCATAGAGATCGATGGTGTGGTGATTGCTAAATGGTTCTTCTTCACCAGCCATGACAAGAACTGGACAATTAATCTTTGCGAGATCTTCGGTTGTCATAGTTGGTTCGCTCTTCCAGATTTCCCTCGCTCGCTTAATAATGCTCTGTTGATTCTCTGGAGCATCAGGAGAGAGCTCTGCATATTCAGCGGCGTCCTCTTCTGAAATCATAATCTCGCCATCAAATTCATTTGGAGCAAAACCTGCATCCCAATTGAAGTTTGCACCGATCGAGACAATCGATTTCACCAGGTCAGGGCGCTTGATCGCAACCATGAGCGAGATGATTGCACCATCGCTATGGCCAATCATATGCGTGGGTCCCTTGATGACATCTTCGATATAAGCAATCGCTTCATTTGCTTGGAATTCAAAGTGGTAGTAGCCAGGGCGAATCCCCGTGCGGCCGTGAGCTGTGCGGTCGTATGAGTAGACGTGATAGTTATCTGCTACTGCCGGAAGGATGAGGTAATCCCATCGATGAGAAGCGCTGAGCCCGCCATGTAATGAGAGCAATGCTTCGCCATTGTTAGCGAATTCGTTCGACCAGGTCTGATGGCCACGCAGATCGATATAGGCCATTGTGTCTCTAGTTAGAGAGTTTCAGATATGAAGCGGTTATTTCGATCAAAGGTGAGGTAGTTCCAGATCCACTCAACAAATGTTGCAGTGCGCTTCTGGCCGCCCATCAGATAATAAATGTGGAGGAAGAGCCAGGCGAACCACGCTGGTGCGCCCCAGAGGCGAATTCCCTTGACTTGAACAACGGCCTTGTTGCGACCGATCGTTGCCATAGAGCCCTTATCAACATATTTAAATACTTGAACGGTCTTACCTTTGATCAGACGCTTGATCTGCTTTGCAACGAAGGTTCCTTGCTGCATTGCAACAGGTGCCACCATAGGAAGTGGACGGCCATTCTCACCAATGACACCAGCGTTATCGCCAACGCCCCAGATATATGGATAGTCGGTTACTTGACAGGTTGGATCACAGATAAGGCGATTGCCTTTAACAGGTAATGAGAGGTCATGGATGGCAGGTGAACCCTTTACTCCCGCAGCCCAGACAACAACTTCAGATTCAATAACGGTGCCATTGGCAAGGGTCGTTTTTCCGGATGTGATCTCTTTTACTGCGGTATTGACCATGACCTTGACGCCCATATTTTCAAGCTGACGCATCGTCTTCTCAGAGAGTCCGGGGCTAAACATTGGGAGCAGACGTGGACCAGCCTCAAGGAGATAGACATCGATATGTTTTGAGGCGCGATAATCATCTTTGTGAAGAGGGCCTTGGACGAGCTCAGCGAGTGATCCAGCCATCTCAACACCGGTTGGTCCACCACCTACGACAACAATCGCAAGACGTGAATCATCTTCAAAGCGAGTGAGGTCTTCGAAGCGGCGCATGATCTGTGACCGAATGACGAGCGCTTCGTGGATGGTCTTCATGCCAAGTGCGAACTCTTCAACACCGGGGATTCCAAAGTCAGTTGTCGCCGAACCCATTGCGACGATCAAGTGATCAAAGGGGATCACTTCAGATGAATCGAGTTTGACCGTCTTATTCTTATGGTCAACTGAGATCGGGGTACCCATACGGAATTTCGCGCCAGATTTACGGAGTGCGGCGCGGATTGGGTATGCGATGTGATCTGCGGGGAGCGAGGCGGTTGATACCTGATAGAGAAGTGGGAGAAAGGTCTGATAATTATTACGATCCACAACGGTGATATCTGCAGCACTTCCAAGCTCACGAGCTGCATTCAAGCCACCGAACCCGGCGCCGAGAATGACTACCTTCGGCTTGCTCTTACCAGTTGTTTCAGTCATGACAGACATCAAGAAATCCCCTGAACGTTAAAACTTCGTCATCCTCTGTGGTCGTCATTGATCACTGAATGAAGTCTACTGAATTAGCCGCCGTGGCTCATCCAGCTCGGGGTAAAAGTAGCCGGGGTCACATTAAATCTGGGTGAACTGGTGGAGTTGGCAAGCTGCGCCAATCCGCATAAATGTCACTCCTCACGCTTAGGATCAGGCCATGGAAAATGTCGCGATGGGTGCGCTCGATCAGGGTCATGACCACTCATCTCTCACCGAGCTCGAAATTCGTATCCTTGAATTTGAGCGTCAATGGTGGCGTTATGCCGGTGCCAAGGAATCTGCAATTAAAGAGCTCTTCGATCTCACACCTCCTTCTTATTACCAACTTCTCAATAACCTGATCGATCGAGACGATGCCCTGCTCGAGCAACCAATGCTCGTCAAGCGCCTGCGTCGGTTACGTGAAGCCCGTACTACCCAACGCACCGCCGGTTTCACGCTCTAGCCTCGTATTCATGCACTTCTCGCCCACAGAGGGCGTGGGATTGCTTATACTTCCTTACAAATGAGCACTGGAAGTAGTAGCCAACTCCTCTTCGACATCGGCCTCGTCTTGGCCTTTATTCTCTTGGCTGGAATCTTCGTCGCAGCTGAGATTGCACTCATTTCACTTCGCGAATCCCAGGTTCGCCAGATTGAATCAACCGGTAAGCGCGGTGCCAGAGTCGCAGCGCTCACCAAGAATCCCAACCGTTTTCTCGCAGCAGCCCAAGTCGGCATCACCTTCTGCGGCTTTCTCTCAGCAGCCCTTGGCGCCGATCGCATTGGTACAGATTTTGTCATTCCTCGATTAGAAGATTGGGGAGTGAGCCATGGTGTCGCGACTCTGCTCTCACTTGTCGGCCTCACCACGATTATTGCTTACGTATCACTTGTCTTTGGTGAGCTAGTACCCAAGCGATTAGCGCTCTATCGCACCGAGAAGATTGCGCTCGCTGCGGCACCAATCATTGATCGAATAGCCAAGATCTTCGCACCAACGATCTGGCTGCTCTCAAAGTCTACGGATGCAGTTGTAAAACTCTTTGGTTTACTACCAGAAGAAGTTCGTGGCCAGATGTCAGAATCTGAATTAGTTGACCTAGTAACAGGGCACAGTGCACTCACTGTTGAAGAGCGAGATATCCTTGAAGAAGTCTTTAACGCCGGTGATCTATCTCTCCACGAGATTATGGTCCCTCGTATCGAGGTAGATTTCCTCGATGTCACTCTGACGATCGCACAAGCAAAGCAATCTGCGATCGAGACCGCTCACTCGCGTTACCCAGTGACTCGTGGTTCTAGTGATGAAGTGATTGGTTTCCTACATACTCGTGATCTGCTCCGACTGACAGAGAGTGACTCCTCTAAGAACATCTTGGAGTACATGCGACCTATCGTCTATCTGCCAGGAACCAAAGGTGTCTTACCAGCGCTTACTGAAATGCGCAGTAAGAGGTCACATATCGCTGTCGTCCTTGATGAATATGGCGGCACAGATGGGATCGTCACATTAGAAGATCTCGTCGAATGTTTTGTTGGCGATATTCACGATGAATACGATGCGGTTGTCGGTGAGGTAACGGCTCAGTCAAAGGTTGGTGATTTTGAGGTAGATGCCTTGATCTCACTCGAAGATCTTTATGAGCAGACCCAGATTGCTCTCCCCGAAGGGCCGTATGAGACTGCTGGGGGATTTGTTATGCACTCACTTGGCCGGATCCCGGAGCCACACGATATCGTTAAAATCGAGGGAATCACGATTGATGTCCTCACGGTCGAGGGAAAGAGAGCGGGTCAGTTATTGATCTCTCGCACGCAATGGCAAGATACGAACCATGGCTAAAGCGCGCGCCCTATCTGGGATCCAACCGACGAGCGGTTCCTTCCACCTTGGTAACTATCTCGGTGCTGTGCGCCAATGGGTTGAGCTCCAAGAGAGCCATGACACCTATTACTGCGTGGTTGATCTTCATGCACTAACCGCCGGAATCGACCCCGCAAAATTACACGATGCCACACTCGCATCAGCTGCTCAACTGATCGCTCTTGGAATTGACCCTCAAAAGTCAACGCTATTTATTCAATCGCATGTGCCAGCCCATAACCAACTTGGCTGGATTATGGAGTGCATCACCGGTTTTGGCGAGGCAAGCCGCATGACTCAGTTTAAAGATAAATCTGCGAAGAACGGCAGTGATCGAACGGTAGTCGGTCTCTTCACATATCCAATGTTGCAGGCAGCAGATATCTTGCTCTATCAGCCACAGTATGTTCCGGTTGGCGAGGATCAGCGCCAACATATTGAACTCACCAGAGATCTTGCTGGGCGATTTAACAGTACCTACAAAGAGATCTTCACAATTCCTGAGGGTTATATCCTCAAGGCGGGCGCAAAGATTTATGACCTTCAAGATCCCACTGCAAAGATGTCTAAATCTGCGAGTTCTACTTCAGGACTCATTGAGCTCCTGGATACCGCCGCTGCAAACACCAAGAAAATTAAGAGTGCAACAACTGATGCTGGCCGTGAAGTTACCTTCGACGGAGTAAATAAACCGGGTATCTCAAATCTGATGACGATTCACTCAGCCTTCTCGGGTGCCTCAATTGCCGACTTAGAGAATGAATTTGCCGATAAGGGTTATGGCGACTTCAAGAGCTCTGTTGCTGACGTTGTCACTTCTCATCTTGATCCAATACGCGAGCGAACCAATGAACTCCTGCAGGATAAGGGTGAGCTCACGCGCTTACTCAAAGTAGGCTCTGAAAAGGCTGCCCTTGTTGCTGATGAGACTGTTCGGCAGGCTTACAACGCGATGGGACTGATCCCTCGTGGCTAGCCATAAGCGGCTGATCCCATACCTTGCGGTTTTTACTGCTCTCTCTGCCTTGATTCTTGGATCAACACCGATCACTCCGGCTCGCGCTGATCAGCCAGTAAAGATCGCTATCGCTTACGACGTTGGTGGTCGTGGTGATCGTGCTGCGAACGATGCCGTTGCGATGGGCGTAGATCTAGCAAAGATGAATCTCAAACTCACATCACTTGATATCCGTGAGATGGTGACAGATGGGACCGAGAAAGATCGAAGTCGCCGTCTACGCTTTCTCGCCAACGCGGGATACACAACAATTATCGCAGTAGGTAGTGGATATGAGAATGCAGTAAATACTGTCAGCATGGAATTTCCTGACCTCTCCTTTTCAATAATCGATGATGGCAAAATCTCAAACCTCAATGTTGAGTCACTTATTTTTGATGCGCAACAAGGGGCATATCTCGCCGGAGTCTTGGCGGCAAGCGCTTCTAAGACAAATAAGGTTGGGTTTGTCGGTGATGTCTCGTTTGAGAGCTCTCCGGCACAAGGTGCGGCCTTTGTACAAGGTGCTAAATCAATCAAACCAAAAATTGATGCCACGATAACGATTCCATTGATGGATTCACCAGCAACAGCCTTATCTACGATGCATAGCAAGGGCGTTGATGTCGTGTACTCAAATTGGGAGCGAAATTCATCACTCTTAGCTGCCATGATTGCGCTCAATTCAAAGGCACATCCCATGCGCCTTGTCGGTGTGCTTCCAGATCAGTACTGGTTGCAGTCATCAAAATCTAAAGGACTTTTGATTGGTGCATTTACAAAGCATCTTGAGACAGCCGCTTATGATGCAATTTGGTATGCCCGTAAGGGCCAGACCTTCGGGACGGTACTCTCCGAAAATCCAAATATTTACGGGAAGCTGTACACCCTCACGGATGCTGGTATTGGGATGGCTCTTGTGGGTGAAGGACAGAACTACTCAGCGACCATCAAAGCTGTGAGCGCAGTCCTCAAAAGTGGCAAGATCAAAATCGCCTCATTCTGAGGAGCTACGAGCTCGATATAACACTTGAGTTTCGCCTCTGTGCCGCTTGGGCGAACGATCACACGTAGGTTAGGGCCAAGCCAGAAGCGCAGGCCATTAGTAGGCGGTAAACCATCGGTCGGCTGCTCCAAATCATCGGCTTGCGTCAGCGCGAACCCACCAATTGCCTGTGGTGGCTTGCTGCGAAGGCGATGAAGAAGTGCATCAATCTGGGCAAGATCACTCACTCGAATTGAGATCTGATCAGTTGCATGGAAGCCGTAGTCAGCCCAAATCTCATCTAAGTAATCTGCAAGCGTGCGACCAGCAGCCTTTAACTCACCAGCGCATTGAGCGATCATTAGCGCTGCAGATATCCCATCTTTGTCGTTCACATGTGCGGGATCTACGGCATAACCGAGCGCCTCTTCGTAACCAAAACGAAGATTTGGAATCTTTGCGAGCCATTTAAAGCCAGTGAGCGTCTCATGGAATTCAATTCCGTGTTTTGCGGCAATCTTTTTTAGAATCGAAGACGAGACGATCGAGTTAGCAAATGATTTATTGAGGGTAGATTCATGCATTGTGGTTGCGATGTAGTGACCAAGGATTGCACCGACCTCATCACCTCGAAGCATCTGCCAACCTAACGCTGAGTCATTGATCGCTACGGCGCATCGATCAGCATCGGGATCATTGGCAATCACGATATCTGCGTTGACTTCACGCGCCAGTGCAAGTGATAGATCGATCGCACCTGGCTCTTCGGGGTTCGGGAAGGCAACTGTTGAGAAATCTGGATCGGGATACTGTTGAGCCGGCACATGGATTACTGCATCAAAGCCAGCCGCCTTAAATACTGAATCAAGGCTCTCAGCACCGACACCGTGCATTGCAGAGTAGACAACTTTTAGAGGATTCGTTGCACGTGCAAGCGCCGCCGTTATCTTCACATATTCGTTAAAGACTAAGTCATCGAGAACGGTCCATTGATCACTCTTCGGAGCAAGAGCTGAGATCTTTGCAATCTCTGTAGCAATCTGCTGATCTGCTGGTGAGACAATTTGTGATCCGGCATAACGGATGCCATCAACTGTGCCACCTAGATAGACCTTATAACCGTTATCTTGCGGTGGGTTATGGCTTGCAGTGACCATGATTCCGACATCTGCCCCGAGAGCAGTAGTGGCGTAGGCGAGTACTGGAGTAGCCATTGGGCGAGGGAGTACGAAGACCTGCATGCCAGCACCGGCAAAGACTTGCGCGCTCTCTTGAGTGAAATCCTCTGAGCCATGCCGGGCATCACGGCCAATGACGACTTTAGTTAATCCACGCGCCTTCATATATGCCGCGATACCAGCAGCTGTACGATGAACAACAGCGCGGTTCATGCATGATGGCCCAGGACCAATCGGTCCTCGAAGACCAGCGGTTCCAAATTGTAGAAATCCATTGAAAGAACGGCGAAGTTTGGCTTCGTCCTCTTCATCCAGCCAACTCTTGAGCAGTGCAGCATCAGCTGGTGATGGATCGAGGGCGATCCATGCCTCTACTTCTCCGATCAGAGTTGGGTCAAGGCTCACAGCTGCGGCAAAACTTTTCCGAGAAGTTCACCCATGCGACCAGCGGCAGCTTTTCCGGCAGCCATTACTTCCTCATGACTCAACTTTTCACCAGTCACGCCAGCAGCGGCATTTGTGACAAGTGAGATTCCAAGAACTTCTGCACCGAGCGCGTGTGCAGCAATCGCCTCTGGCACAGTGGACATGCCGACGAGATCTGCACCGAGAGTACGAAGCATAGAAATTTCAGCAGGTGTCTCATACGCAGGGCCTCGCCAATGAACATAAACTCCTTCGACAAGTGAGCTATCCGAGTTCTTCACAATTGTACGGATGCGCTTACTATAGAGATCTGTAAGATCAACAAAATTTGCACCGATGAGTGGGCTCACACCAGTCATCGAAATGTGATCGCGGATGATGACAGGTTGGCCGACGGCGTAGTCGCGGTTGATTCCACCACAAGCATTTGTCAGGACAACTACTTTGCAACCAGCTTTGACCGCAGTGCGAACACCATGAACAACTGGTTCAATACCTTTACCTTCATAGAGATGGGTGCGACCAAGGAAGACGAGTGCATGGATCGGACCTTCTGGGCCGGTGAGGTCATACGAGCGAATGACACCACCATGGCCAGCAACTGTTGGCGCTAAGAATCCAGGTAGATCGGTCGCCGGGAATTCGTGGGTAGGGGTACCAAGAGCATCAGCCGCTGATATCCAGCCTGACCCCATAACCAGTGCGACGTGATGGTGTGGCTTGCCGGTCTTCGCAGCCAACTGCTTCGCCGCTAGCTCTGCAGTGCCAAGTGGGTCTAGATATAGATCGCTCATACGAGCAATTTAGTCGGCATCCTCAATAACGCACAATGTGGCGCCACTTGTAACGGTCTGGCCAACGCCGACGGTGAGGTTTGCGACCACGCCATCGCGGTGGGCGAGTAAGGGCTGCTCCATCTTCATCGCCTCTAAAACAACAATAAGATCGCCTACAGAAACCCTCTCACCATTTGCCTTAAGAATCTTCACCACTGTGCCCTGCATGGGAGACGCGAGTGAATTACCTGACGTCGCGCTCACAACATTTGACGTGATCTTGTGGCGACGATGTTGCTCTTCTTCAGAGTGAACAACAACTTCAAAGCGCTTGCCATTTACTTCAGTCACAATCTTTTGGGAGTTGACCTTGGTGGCAGCGACTCCAGCTTTATAAGAGAATGGCTCAATCTGGTTATTAAATTCATTTTCTATATAGCTTGTATATATCTTGAAATCTTCGACAAAGTTTGGATCTTCAAGAATGGCACGATGGAAAGGTAGCGCGGTCGCGAGCCCACCAATCCTAAACTCCGCAAGCGCGCGTTTCGCACGAGCAATTGCTTCCTCACGGGTCGATGCTGTGATGATCAACTTCGCAAGTAGTGAATCGAAGTGCGATCCGATCGTGTGACCATAATCAAAACCAGCATCGATGCGAACTCCGGGACCAGATGGAACTTCCCAGTTAGTGATCGTCCCAAGAGATGGCAAGAAGCCATTACCTGGATCTTCACCGTTGATTCGAAATTCGATCGAGTGGCCGCGAATGATCGGGTCCACGGGATTGATCGCTTCACCCGATGCGATACGGAACTGCTCACGCACGAGGTCAATACCTGTCACCTCTTCTGTGACTGGGTGCTCAACCTGAAGGCGAGTGTTTACCTCTAGGAATGAGATCGTGCCATCTTGGCCAATAAGGAATTCGCAGGTACCCGCGCCCACATAGCCAGCCTTCTTCATAATCGCTTTACTTGATGCGTAAAGCTGCTCCTCTTGAGCGGGTGTTAAGAATGGTGCAGGCGCTTCTTCTACGAGCTTCTGGTGCCTGCGCTGTAATGAGCAATCACGAGTCGAGACCACCACGGCGTTCCCATGGCTATCTACCAAGACTTGAGTTTCGACGTGACGAGGCTTCTCTAAATAGCGCTCAACAAAGCATTCACCGCGCCCAAAGCCAGTAATAGCCTCACGGACGGCAGATGCGAAGAGTTCTGGGATTTCTTCGATTGTATGGGCAATTTTTAAGCCACGCCCACCACCGCCGTGCGCCGCCTTAATGGCGACCGGTAGTCCGTGCTCTTTCGCAAAATCTACAATCTCTTGTGGATCATCTACGGGATCAATTGTTCCCGCGACTAGTGGCGCACCAACTTCTGCTGCAATTTTCCGGGCCGAAACTTTATCGCCGAGCAATCTAATCGCATCAGGTGATGGACCGATCCAGATCAAGCCAGCAGATATGACCTTCTCTGCGAATCCAGCATTCTCTGAGAGAAAGCCATAGCCGGGGTGGACCGCATCTGCGCCAGATAGTTTTGCGATAGCAATAATTTTGCCTTGATCCAAGTAACTCTCGGCTGCAGAGAGGCCATTGAGCGCGTACGCCTCATCGGCGATCTCAACATGAAGCGCACTTCGATCTTCATCGGAGTAGATCGCGATCGATCGAATCCCGTGGTCACGGCAGGCACGCGCCACACGAACTGCGATCTCGCCGCGATTAGCGATGAGAACTGCGCTGATCTTCTTACTCATAGTAGATCGCCCCATTCAAGGCCGAGATTAATCATGATTTTACGAAGGGTCGGCAGTGATAATCCAATGATGCCGGTTGGATCACCATCGATATGAGAGATAAAAGGTGCGGAGCGACCGTCGAGGGTGAAGCCACCTGCAACCTGCAGTGGTTCGCCACTATCTACGTATTCGTCAATCTCGCGATCGGTCATATCTACGAAGGTGACCTTTGAGGTTGAAATATCTGAGACCTCAATATCTTGAGCGGTATCGATCACGCTATGACCGGTGTGCAGGTATCCACTCTTTCCACGCATGAGTTTTGCACGCGCGATGGCAGCGTCACGGATGAGTGGCTTACCAAGGTTCTGGCCTTCAAATTCAAAGGTGGAGTCGCAACCAATAACAAGTGAGTTTTCGCCAACTGGATGAGAGTTTCGAACGGTATGCGCCTTCATAATCGCGAGTGCGATCACCATCTCTGATGGCTTGAGGGCAAGGAGATCTGGATCTTCTTCATCGACGCCGCTGACAAAGATCTCAGGCGTGATACCGGCTGACTCTAAGAGTCGCTTACGCGAGGGTGATGCTGAGGCGAGGATGATGCGGCGAGTACTCATGAAGGCGTGTTACCCCATTTACGCGGTAAAGAGTTGGCAATCTTGAGACGAGCCCATGATGTTCGATACTTCTTCTCCGGGTTTTCACGTTTCTGAATTTCACGCACTGCACGTGAGATCGCTACATACTCCTCACGAGTGGGATCTCCGGTGACGATTGTGATCCGCTTGCCAATCAACACTAGAGCGGAATATTTCCGTGTTTGCGAGTTGGAAGTTCTACTCGCTTATTGCGAAGTGCACGAAGTGCGAGAGTGATTTGTCTGCGAGTCTGGTGTGGCTCGATCACTGCATCAATCAGACCATTACTTGCCGCAATATCTGGATTGAGTAGCTCATCTTCGTACTGCTTGATAAGCCCAGCAGCGACCGATGGATCAGCAGCAATTTCACGGCGATGGAGCACATTCACTGCGCCTTGAGCGCCCATAACGGCGATCTGAGCAGATGGCCAGGCAAGGTTCACATCAGCACCAAGCTGTTTTGATCCCATAACAATGTAGGCGCCACCATAAGCCTTGCGAGTAATTACTGTAATCAGAGGCACAGATGCTTCGCCGTAGGCGTAGATCAACTTCGCACCGCGTCTGATGATTCCATCCCACTCTTGCTCGGTGCCCGGTAGGAATCCAGGGACATCGACAAGGGTGATAACTGGAATACCAAAGGCATCGCAGAGTCTGACAAAACGTGCCGCCTTCTCAGAGGCATCGATATCGAGAGTTCCGGCAAATTGTGATGGTTGATTAGCGATGATTCCAACAGACCGACCTTCGATGCGACCAAAACCTACGAGAATATTCGGTGCAAAGAGCGCATGCACTTCAAGGAAGTCAGCTTCATCGAGAATCGCCTCAACTAGAATACGCATGTCATATGGTTTGTTTGCGCTATCTGGGATCAGTGAATCGAGTGCACGATCTGACGGAGAGATATCCATAGATTCAGTTGCCTGAAATACCGGAGAATCATCAAGATTATTTGATGGCAGGAACGAGAGAAGCGCCTTCACGTAGTTAAGGGCGTCATCCTCATCCTTAGCAAGGTAATGTGAATTACCAGTCTTTGAACTATGGGTGTGGCCTCCACCAAGCTCTTCCATTGCTACTTCTTCGCCCGTCACTGCCTTGATAACGTCAGGGCCGGTGATAAACATATTTGATGTCTTGTTAACCATTACTACGAAATCTGTGAGTGCAGGTGAGTAAACAGCGCCGCCGGCAGATGGCCCCATGATTACAGAGATCTGTGGAATGACACCGGATGAGCGAACATTACGTTTAAAGATCTCGCCGTACTGGCTCAGCGCAATTACGCCTTCCTGAATACGAGCGCCACCTGAATCGTTGAGACCAACAAGTGGTACACCGCTCTTGAGTGCGAAGTCCATGACTTTAACGATCTTCTTGCCCGTCATCTCGCCGAGGCTGCCGCCTTTGACGAGGAAATCTTGAGAGTAGAGAGCGATGGTTCGACCATCAACTGTTGCATACCCAGTAATAACACCATCTTCAATCTGTTGATCTAATTCGATAAAAGAGCCATCATCTACCAGCGCATCTATTCGTTCGCGTGCAGTCTTCTTACCTTCTGCATGGCGTTTTGCAATTCTTTCGTCACTCACGGTTATAGAGTACTACGGTGAAGCTTGATCAAACGAGTATCAATAAAGCGCTAAGCGCGATCGATAAGAACGGCAAGAAGAGTTACTGGTCGGTAGAGTGCGTTGACGTCATTGATTCAACACAGACCGCCCTGAAAGCATCCTCCCCGCTCCATGGCGATGTTATTACCGCTGAATTTCAAAGCGCTGGTCGCGGCAGATTAGATCGATCATTTGAAGCAGAAGCCGGAACTGGACTTCTCTTCTCTGCATACGTCACTCCTAAGCGGGATTCGGGTGAATGGGGATTCATTCCATTACTGGTTGGTCTATCTGTGGCCGAAGTATTAGGTATTGAATTCTTTACGAAGTGGCCAAACGATATTTTGAGTGATCTCGGAAAAGTTGGTGGGATACTTTGCGAAGTACACAATGATGGCATCATCATTGGTGTCGGAATCAATGTCTCAATGAGAGAAGAACAACTACCGGTACCAACTGCATCATCAGTACTGCTTACATTAGGTGCTGCACCAGATCGAAATGATTTGCTGGTCGCGATCTTAAAAGAGATCGCCTTCAACCTTGCGGAATGGGAAGCTGGTGAAGATCTCATCGATGACTATCTTGATTCCAGCGCAACTATGGGTAAGTCGGTCTCGGTTCAACTCCCTGATGGCAGTTCGCTTGCGGGCAAAGCTGCAGGTATCTCGGCGCAGGGTGAGCTACTACTGGATTCGGGCGAGGTGGTCAGCGTGGGCGACATCGTTCACCTCTCATTAAGTTAGATAAACTATCGCCGTGAGCTTTCCAACAGTTGGTGTAATTGGCGCAGGGCAACTAGCTCGCATGATGGTCGGCCCAGCTACCGAACTCGGAATCACCCTTAAACTCTTTGCTGCGGATGCAAACGATTCTGGTGCACAGGTATGTGCCCATACCGTAGGGGATTACAACGAAGTGCAGTCGCTACTGTCCTTCGCGCGCAGCTGTGATCTCATTACCTTTGAGCATGAATTAGTTCCGCAATCGGTTATTCGCTCACTTGAAGCTGCAGGAGTCGTGGTCTATCCGCGATCTGATTCATTTATCTATTCGCAAGATAAGTTAGCAATGCGCGAGAAGATGGCGAAGCTTGATCTTCCCAATCCACGCTTTGAAAAATATTCTGGTGGTACCCCCAAGCTTCAATTCCCACTCATCGCCAAAGCCCCATCAGGTGGTTACGACGGTCGCGGAGTCTGGGTGATTAATTCACAGGCAGAGTTAGAAGCGCTACCGACCCCACTCTTGTTAGAAGAGAAACTCATATTCACTCGCGAGATCGCGATTATGGTGGCGCGTTCACCGCACGGACAGGCATCGACCTGGTCACCAACCTGGACGGTTCAACGTGATGGCATCTGCACAACCACTGTAACGCCGGTTCCGGAGTTAAGTGATGAGCTAGCAATTACAGCGAGCAGTATTGCGCTGAAGATTGCCGAAGGAATCGATCTCGTTGGCGTCATGGCGGTCGAACTCTTTCAGGTCGGCGATGAGTTCATTATTAACGAACTCGCACTTCGCCCTCACAACTCAGGCCATTGGAGTATTGAAGGTTCGAAGACTTCGCAATTTGAACAACACCTTCGCGCGATCTTAGATCTCCCACTGGGTGACACCTCTCGCACCAGCGATTGGGCGGTGATGGGAAATATGCTCGGCGGTGATTACCCCGATATGTACCGTCCATATCTTCATCTCATGGCCCGAAACCCACGCTTAAAGTTCCATCACTATCGTAAAGAGGTACGACCCGGTCGCAAGATCGGCCATGTCACCCTTCTGGGCGAAGATCTCGTAGAATTAATGCAGGAAATCGACCATGCAATTGATTATCTGAGCGGAGCGATTGATGAGTAAATCAGTAGCGATTGTTATGGGCTCTGACTCTGATTGGCCGATCATGCAAGAGGCCGCCACCATCCTTGACGAGTGTGGAGTCGAGTACGAAGTAAATGTCGTCAGTGCTCATCGCACTCCCGATGAGATGCTCGCCTTTGCACACGGCGCAGCCGCTGCAGGTTTTAAAGTCATTATCGCTGGTGCAGGTGGTGCCGCACATTTACCAGGAATGATCGCAGCTACAACAACTCTTCCTGTTGTTGGCGTTCCAGTGCCACTGAAATACCTCGATGGCATGGATTCACTGCTTTCGATTGTTCAGATGCCAAGTGGAATTCCAGTTGCGACAGTTGGTATCGGAAATGCAAAGAATGCTGGGTTACTTGCTGCTCGAATTCTAGGCACCTCAGATTCTGCGGTAGCAGAAAAAGTAGCAACGCTGATGGAGAAGGCCCGCGTAGATTCACTTCAAAAGGGTACGAACCTCAACGCTAAGCGGAATCAGAAGACTGGGTTTTAGCTTTAACGATTAGTGTCAGCACGCCCAAGGGCCCTGACATGCCAACCAGCCTTCTGCCATTCACTGCGATCTAACATATTGCGACCATCGATCAAGATTGGGTTTTTAACGAGCGCCTTCATCACAACTGGGTCGAGCTCACCGTAGATCTTCCACTCCGTCAGATGCAGAACAATCTCTGCATCCTTAAGGCATTCTTCAATACTTTCGGTGAAGGTCAGCGCTGGGAATCGCTTCGATGCTGGAATCGTCGCCTTGGGATCATGCACCACCACATTTGCACCAGCGGCGTGAATCTGCACGGCGATATCTAAGGCTGGGGAGTCGCGAACATCATCGCTATCAGGCTTGAAGGCGGCTCCTAAGATCGCAACCTTCTTGCCAACCAAATCTTGTGAGAGATCTTTGCGGACGAGATCAATGACGCGTTGTCTTGCACGCAGGTTGATCGAATCTACTTCGCGCAGGAATTCGAGAGCTTGCTCAGCGCCAAGCTCACCCGCGCGTGCCATAAAGGCGCGAATATCCTTAGGAAGACAGCCTCCACCAAAGCCGATGCCAGCTTGCAGGAAGCGACTTCCAATACGTGGGTCATAGCCGATCGCCTTCGCGAGAACGGTGACATCACCGCCTGCTGCTTCGCAGATCTCTGCCATCGCATTGATAAAGGAGATCTTGGTGGCGAGGAATGAATTCGCTGCAACTTTAACGAGCTCAGCGGTAGGTAGATCTGCGCGAACCCACGGAACACCATCACCGAGATTAGTTGCGTAGACCTCTTTGAGAAGTTCTTCAGCGCGATCGTTCGTCACACCGACAACGAGCCGATTTGGGTGGAGTGTGTCATCAACGGCGAAACCTTCACGCAAGAACTCTGGATTCCAAGCGAGATCAGCCTGCGGATTAATTTCGAGTAGTCGTGCGCGAAGACGGGCCGCGGTACCGACCGGGACGGTCGATTTTCCGACAACGAGTGAGCCAGCTTTAATGAGTGGTGCGATCGCTTCAAGCGCGCCATTGACATAGGTCATATCGGCTGCGAGACCATCTTTGACTTGTGGTGTTCCTACACAGATGAAGTGGATATCGGCATCTGTGATTGCATCAAAAGAGTTGCTGAAAGTAAGTCGACCGGTGGCGATCTGCTCGGCGAGAAGTTCCTCAAGGCCAGGTTCGAAGAACGGAACCTTGCCATTTTGGAGAGCGGCAATCTTTGAGGCATCAGTATCAATTCCGATGACATCGAATCCAAGGCTAGAGATGCAGGCAGCATGGGTTGCACCGAGATATCCGGTGCCAATCACAGAGATTTTCAGTGCCATTGCAGAGATAGTAGTGCCAGGGCAGGGTACCGTGGGTATCTATGCAGCCGGGTGTCAGCGTCGTATTACCGATCCTCAATGAGGAACGGTTTCTTGCCGACGCAATCGCCGCAATTCTGGCGCAGGAGTATCCCGGTGAGCTCGAGGTCATTCTCGCTCTAGGCCCGTCACGCGATCGGACGAATGAGATTGCGAAGGCGCTGCACGAAAAGGATTCACGCATTGTTCTTGTTGAGAACCCCACGGGTCGTACCGCTGCGGGGCTAAACGCTGCAATTGCTGCCGCGAAGTTCGAGATCATCTGTCGTATCGATGGCCATGCCGAGATCTCAAAGAGTTACATCCGTGATGCGGTTGAGATCATGGGAAGTAGTAGCGCCGTAAATGTCGGCGGAGTCATGGCTGCGGTAGGTAAGACGCGATTTGAGGATGCGGTTGCGCGCGCGATGCGATCACCGATCGGCGTTGGTGGTGCTCGCTTTCACGTTGGCGGAGTAGCAGGACCAGCAGATACCGTTTATCTCGGTGTTTTCCAGAAGAGTGCGCTCGTTGCTGCTGGCGGATATGACGAACGTTTTATTCGCGCGCAAGATTGGGAGCTTAACTTTAGGCTACGTGAAGCAGGCGGCACGATCTGGTTTGATCCACGCCTTGCGGTGATCTATCGACCACGACCAAACCTAAGAGCGCTTGCGAAGCAGTATTTTGAATACGGTCGCTGGCGTCGAGCAGTAACGCGCCATCACAAGGGCACAATTAATTATCGCTACTTAGCGCCTCCGATTGCGACTCTTATTATTGGCCTATCTCTTCTTACGGGATTTCTCTTTAATTCGATTTTTTTCATCCCTGCGCTGACTTATGCATCTGCGATTCTTTTGAGTTCACAAGTCATTGGTAAGAGTTGGTCAGAGCGCATCACCCTTCCCGCAGTTCTAGCGACAATGCATATCTCATGGGGGCTGGGCTTTCTGACCTCTCCTGCAAACCTGGTGAAGTAATGCGCAAGTCATTACTCCTCTTCACATCTGCACTCTTCGGACTTTTTACAACCACAGCTCATGCAGATGTACTTCCGAGCCACTTTATTATTACTGGATCTGGCTTTGGTCATGGTGTTGGCATGAGCCAAATTGGGGCAGAAGGAATGGCCCTAGAAGGTAAGAGCGCTACCGATATTTTGACTTACTATTTTCCAGGCGCTCAAGTAACAACAGCACCGATTACTCAAGATATCCGAGTAAATATTGCACATCAATCAACCTACCAAGCTATTACTGGCAGTGGACTACAGCTCTTTAAAGGTGATCTCACGCAGCCTCCGGTACCCATCCCACAAGGTGCAACTCTTAAATTTGCCGTGGTCGGAAAGGTAATCTCCCCAACGATCACTATGAAAGGCCTGCCAACCCATATCCTCTCACCGAACTCACTCTTCACGGTCAAATGGGATGGCATTATCAAGGTTGCAGGTACTTCACTGAAATATGGTTCAGTCTCGTTACGAGCAGTTGCCGGCAAGATGGAGGTCACAACAACGCTCAAGCTCGACACTGAATATGTGTACGGCATTAGCGAGATGAGCTCTGCCTGGCCTACAGCTGCGATTTCAGCGCAAGCGATTGCTTCGCGTACATATGGGCTTGCTCGAGTCGCCACGATTCGCAAAGAGTGTGACTGCAATGTCTACAACACTATTTATGACCAAAACTTTGTTGGGTATACAAAAGAGGCAGAGCCTGCACTAGGTTCGCTTTGGAAGTCCGCAGTTGATGCGACATCAGGGATCAGCATCACTTATAACGGTGCACCAATTAACGTTTACTTCTTCTCATCAAGCGGTGGCCTAACACAGCGCAGCGAAGATGTGTGGGGGACGGCTTTCCCTTACCTCACAAGCGTTGCCGACCCATATTCACTCGATATTGTTTTAAATCCAAGTTATGCCCACTGGCAACGAGTACTTAATCAGAACGATCTCAAAGGGGCCTTCGCGCTACCAGATATCGCTACATTAAGTGTTGATGGACGAACCACAACCAATAGCGTGATCTCTGTGACGGCGACTTCATCAACTGGCGTTAAATCAACTCTTGCAGTTGGAGTCTTCAAATCAAAGCTGAAGATTCCAGCATCCTGGTTTCAAATCAATTAATTAGCATGCAGGATGGAGTTAAGTCCATCCCATTGACCACTCTTTGGTAGAGCTTCAAGCGCACCACTCTGGGAGTTGCGACGGAAGATTAAGTTATTCGCGCCAGATAATTCTCGCGCCTTAACGATCGATCCATCGGGGAGTGCGACCTTTGATCCGGCGGTGATGTACACACCAGATTCAACGATACACTCATCACCGAGAGAGATACCGACTCCAGCATTTGCGCCAAGTAGTGAACGCTCACCGATTGAAATTACTTCTTTACCGCCACCACTGAGTGTGCCCATAATTGATGCTCCGCCACCAATATCGCTGCCGTCGCCGACAACGACGCCCGCGCTAATCCGACCCTCGACCATTGATTTGCCAAGAGTTCCGGCATTGAAATTCACAAAACCCTCATGCATGACAGTTGTTCCGGGAGCGAGGTAGGCACCTAAGCGCACGCGGTCAGCATCAGCGATGCGAACGCCATCTGGAATTACGTAATCAACCATTCGTGGGAATTTATCTACGCCAAAGACGGTGAGGTTTCCATAATGCGCACGTAAGCGCGCAGCGGTAAGTGGAAAGTCGACGAGTGAACAAGGGCCTGCGGATGTCCATGCAACATTGATAAGTAATCCAAAGAGGCCATCCAGGTTCTGACCATGAGGCTTTACCAGGCGATGTGAGAGTAAGTGCAGACGTAGATACGCATCTTCTGCGCTCTGTGGTGCATCTTCGAGAGTGATCTCAAGGTCGATGATCTTCTTCGTCACTCCACGGATTGCATCCGGCGCCAAAAAAGTTGCACGATCTGGTGCGTCTGACGGTAGCGAGCCGAGACCAACGGTGAGGTACCAGGTATCGAGGAGATCGCCATTAGCTGCGATCGTCGCGACGCCATACCCATATGCATTACTCATCTACGAAACCTATCAAATCCGCTCAAGCGGAACCTCCGCGACTGACACTAGAATCTCCGCATGAAGATCTCGGTCTACTGCTCATCAGCCCCTGATATTGATCCGGCGCTGGTCGACTTTGCCTACGAACTTGGTAAGGGGATTGCGCAAGGCGGGCATGATCTGGTCTGGGGTGGCGCGAAGATTTCGATGATGGGCGCAGTCGCCCGCGGCGCACGGGATCATGGTGCAAAGACGATCGGGGTTATTCCTCGCGCACTCGTTGAACGTGAGATCCAGGATCCGCAAGCTTCAGAGCTACATCTAGTCGACACGATGCGAGAGCGTAAGGCGATGATCGAGGAGCTATCTGATGGCTTTATCGCCCTCCCTGGTGGCATCGGCACCCTTGAAGAGTTCTTTGAGATCTGGGTCGGCCGCTATCTCTCATTCCATGCCAAGCCGATCGCGATCCTCGATCCAGTCAATGCCTACGGTCCGCTTAAAGTGGCCCTTGATCACTTAGGCGATCACAAGCTCCTCAAGAGTGGTCAGATTGAGCTGGTCTCATGGACTACTCAGGTGAAAGAGGCGATTGACGCCCTCACTCGCGGGTAGCCTGATCCCGTGTCCGAGCAATCGCCTGCTTCCAATAGCAGCCTCTCGGATTTCCTTGCCCAGTTACCGGAGGAAGAACGTTTTATCTTGACCTTGCATTACATCCATGGAAGATCTGCGGCAGAGATTGCATCGGCCTTAGGAGTTCCAGCCAAACCGGTCGAATCCCTTATTGTTAGCGGTCGAGCCAAAATCCTGGCCGTTATTACGAAGAATTAGCCTTCTGATCATCTAGCTAGGCGTGATTTGCCCTTTTTTCGATTTCCACTCTTACCCGTTGGTACGAGATACTTCTCCAATGGCAGCGATGAAACCCCGCACTGGTGATGGTCCAATGGAAGTCACAAAGGAAGCTCGCAGCATGGTGATGCGGATCCCACTTGAAGGCGGCGGACGCCTTGTGGTCGAACTCAACATTGAAGAGGCAACAAATCTCGGCAACGTATTACAAGCCGCAGTAGCCCTCGTTAAGAAGTAATTTTCTATAAGGTCGGGGTGTGAACACCACAACTCCACCAGATCTCACCCTCTTCTCAGGCTCGGCGCTTCCGCCGTCTTCTGGGATTGATGGTTTCGCCATTGCTGCAGAGATCATTGATGGCCAGGCCGTTGTTGGTTCAGGCAAGATTAATACACTCATCGCCAAAGAGTGTGGCGTTGATTTTTCAGCCATCCTCACACAGTGGCCAGAGTTTGCAGGCAAAGCTGGCGAACTCATTGAAGTTCCCATCACTCACGATTCTGTGAAGCGTCTCTACATCATTGGTGTCGGTCAAGGAACAAGTAGTGACTATCGCAAGGCCGGTGTTGCACTTGGTCGAAAAGTTAAGGGTAAGAGCGCAAGAGTCTTCAATGCAATTATTACTTCTAGTGAACATGCGGTTGTACATCTCAATGCGCTCGCCCTCTCGCAATATATTTGGACGGCTAAGAGTGGCGCTAAGCCAAAACCTTGCACATTTATCTTCACTGGAAAACTTGGCGATGAACTTAAATATGCATCATCATTAATTGATGCAGTCTGGCTTGCTCGTGATTTGATTCATGCAACTTCAGATGAGAAGAACCCAGCGTGGATGGCGGCGCAAACTACGCGGGCTGTAAAGAAGATCGGATCATCAGCGCTGACCGTCAATGTTCTCTCAGGTGCGGCGCTCAAGAAATTTGGTGGTCTGCGCGCGGTTGGTGGATCCCAACCTAATCCAGGCCCACGCATGATTGAAGTTAGCTATGCACCACGTGGCAGCGCGCATTGGCCACACGTTGTCCTGGTCGGCAAAGGAATCACCTTTGATACCGGCGGTTACTCTCTTAAGCGTGGTTGGGAAGAGATGGCACCGATGAAGACGGATATGTCTGGCGCTGCAATCGTGATGGCTACGACACTAGCGATGGCCGAAGTTCAACCGAAGGTGCGCGTAACAGCTCTCATGATGTGCGCCGCCAATCTAATTTCAGGAACTGCACAGCGGCCTTCTGATGTGATTACTCAATACGGTGGAACAACGGTTGAAGTTCTCGATACCGATGCCGAAGGACGCCTGGTCTTAGCCGATGGTCTTGCTTACGCCGATCTTGAGCTGCAACCTGATTATCTTGTCGATGTTGCTACATTGACTGGCGCTGCGCGCATCGGACTCGGTCGCCAGTATGCTGCGATGTATTCACGTGATTCTAAAGTTGCAAACGCGCTTCATGAAGCTGGAAAACGAATTGGCGACAATGCTTGGCAGATGCCGCTTGTTGATGATTATGCGCAAGCGCTTCATAGCGAAATTGCGGATTACGCTCATATCGATCGCAAGCGTTTTGGGGGCGGGTCGATCACCGCTGCCCTCTTCTTAGAGAAATTTGTCGGCAAGCGGCGATGGGTGCATTTAGATATCGCTGGTACTGGTCGTTCCGATAGTGACACTGGAGAAAATCCTAAGGGCGGAACTGCTTCTGGAGTTCGTCTCCTCATTGAATGGATCCGTACCCTGTGACAACAATTGGCAATCGCGGGGATATGAGCGCATACTCAGAGAGTTATGTGCGCGAAGATATTTTTATGCAGCAAGCTCGAGCATATGGCGTGGAGTGCGGCGCGATAGATCCAACTCCAGCCGTTGGTGGTCTCTTACAATTTGCGGCAAGCCAAATTAACGCTAAGTCTGTTGTAGAAATTGGAACAGGATCTGGCGTGAGTGGTCTCTGGTTATTTCAAGGAATGACACCAGATGCAGTACTCACCTCAATTGATGCTGAACGCGAGCTCTCTACCGCGGCTCGAGAAGTTTTTGAAGAGGCAGGTATCTCACCGCAACGATTCAGATTAATTAGTGGTGTCACCCATGACATAGTGAGCAAACTCGCTGATGGAAATTATGACCTGGTCGTCATTCGTACTGCTGCAGATCTCATGGATCTGATCCACGAGGCTCATCGACTACTACGAGTAGGAGGCACCCTCGTTATTGATCACGCCCTCAGTGGTGGGAAGGTGGCAGACCCGACCCAACGAGATTTCGAGACGATCTCAAGGCGAGATGGCCTGCGGGCGATCAAGGATGATCAACGCTGGCGGGGGACACTTCTGCCGCTAGGCGCGGGAGTCCTGCTCGCAACAAAATCTTGATCTAGTACTCATTTGGTCGTAAGGAGTTCCTAAGGTTTGCCTTATAGGATCGTATCCATGAGCGATGAAGTAGTAACCCCGCCTAGTAATAGCCCAGCAAGCACACCGACTACTCCGCCATCTGCCACACCCTGGTGGCTTTCGGCGAATGATCTTCAACCTCCAGTTCAGAACAACCGTGCTTCAGGAATCACTATCCGGCTTGCATTGGTGATGACTCTCCTTGCAGGAGGGGTAGGCGCAATCGTTGATCGCACACTCTCGATGCATAACTCCAATCTGGTTTCAACTCGTTCTACCGTCCAGCGCGCTCCTGATTCAATCGCGGGTATAGCTGCACGAGTCTCACCATCTGTTGTCTCTATCGATGCACAGACTTCCAGCGGTGGAGATACCGGATCAGGCTTCTTCATCCAGAGTGATGGAACGATCCTCACAAATAATCACGTCGTTGAAGGAGCATTGACAAGTGGTGGCTCAATTACTGTAAATCTTACAAACGGGAAGAGTTACCCAGCGACGGTGATTGGTCGAGATGGCTCATACGATCTAGCAGTCATAAAAATTGATGTCACCGATGCGCCGGCACTACAGCTTGGCGACTCCGACAAAATTCAAGTTGGCGATCCAGTGATTGCGATCGGTTCACCACTTGGACTTGCAGGAACTGTCACATCTGGAATCATCTCTGCAAAAAATCGCGCTGTTACATCAGGCGGTGGAAATGGCGAGAGTTCATTTATCAATGCGCTTCAAACCGATGCTGCCATCAATCCAGGCAACTCTGGTGGACCGCTCGTCGATAACAATGGTGCAGTAATTGGTGTGAACTCAGCGATCGCTTCACTTGGATCGAGTTTTAGTAGTCAATCAGGATCGATCGGACTTGGTTTTGCAATACCTATCAACCAGGCAAAGAAGACCGCAGAGCAACTCATCAAAACAGGGAAGGCAACATATCCGTTGATGGGAATCTCAGTAGATTCAACATTTGCAGGTCCTGGAGCTCGTATCGCTAACACCCCAAATGCGATCTTGCCGGGTGGACCGGCCGCACGGGCTGGTCTACGAGTTGGTGACATCATCACTGAAATTGATGGAATCTCGATCGGTAATGCCGATGAATTAATCGTTGCGATCCGTTCTCACAATATTGGTGACCGTGTGACGATCCACTATCTGCGCGGGGCTACGACAAAAACCGCAGTGGTTACTCTCGTAGCCAAGAAGTGAAGCATTAATCGATATTTCACAGAAAGCGATAGGCTAGCGGTATGTTCAATATTGGCGCGGGGGAATGGCTGCTCTTAGCTGTACTTGGCGTTATCTTGGTTGGACCGGACCGTCTTCCGCACGTAGCTGCAGATGCCGCTCGCTTAGTTCGCCGCTTTAAAGAGTTAACTTCGAAGGCGACCGAAGAACTCCGTGAGAATCTCGGACCTGGATTTGAGAATCTTGAAGTCTCAGACCTAAATCCAAAGAAATTTATTACCAAGACCCTGAACGAGGCTGGCGAATCTGCACTCCCAATCGCTGAGATCCGAGAAATTTCGAAGAATGCCAGGATTGATCCAGATCTTTTATGAGTGATACATCAGCGAGCGCTGTTGAAGCAATTCGCGCAGCGCTTGCAACCGTCATTGATCCTGAGCTTCACAAACCAATTACCGAGTTGGGAATGGTTGACTCGGTAGACCTTCTCAATGGCGTGGCGAAGTTAACTATCCTATTGACCATTCCGGGCTGTCCGATGCGCGAGCGGCTTGATCGCGATATCCGATCGGCGACACTGAGCATTGATGGTGTAAAAACAGTAGATCTCACCTTTGGCTCTATGAATGAAGAACAGCGCGCAAATGTAAAGAGCATTATGCGCGGTGGCCGCGAGAAGACAATTCAATTCGCTCTCCCTAATTCGCTTACGCGCGTGATTGGTGTCGCATCCGGAAAAGGTGGCGTCGGTAAATCTTCAGTGACCGTGAACCTCGCGGTCGCGGCAGCGCGTGCTGGCCTTAAAGTTGGGATCCTTGATGCCGATGTCTATGGTCACTCGGTTCCACGATTAATGGGTGTTCTTGGTCAGAGACCAACGTCGATCGATCAATTCTTTATTCCCGTTGAAAAGTACGGAGTTAAAGTTGTCTCGATGGAGATGTTCAAGCCTGAACGGTCTGACCCCATCGCCTATCGCGGTCCTTTACTTCATCGCGTGCTCGAACAATTGTTAAGTGATGCATATTGGGGCGACCTCGATCTTTTACTTCTCGATTTGCCACCAGGAACTGGCGATATCGCGATCTCACTCGGTCAACTCCTGCCAGCATCAGAGATCCTCGTAGTAACGACTCCACAAGTTGCGGCTGCCGAAGTAGCCGAACGTGCCGGTCGAATTGCCCATCAACTCAAGCAGCAGATTTTGGGTGTCGTTGAAAATATGAGCGATGTGCCCTGCCCTCATTGCGGCGAGCCGATGTCAATCTTTGGTTCGGGTGGCGGCGAAGAGACTGCAACAAGACTCTCCAATCTCGTCGGCGGAGAGGTAAAGCTCTTAGCTCAGATCCCATTTGATAGCGCCTTGCGAGAAGGTGGCGATAATGGCCACCCAATTACGCTTGCCAATCCCGAAGCCCTGGCGAGTAGAGCCTTTGATGAACTTTTGACTAAGTTAATTACTCGGCCGAGGTCGCTCGTGGGAGTGCCGCTAACTCTTCATACGTAATCATCTAAGATTGGGCTATGAAAACGCCACCAGTGAGCAGCATCAACACCGTGGCGAAGAAGATCGTTGGCCGCTCAGATAATGCCCTCGCCAAAAAGTCGATCCGTGACTCTCTTGTCTCGGTTGCTGGACTTATTGGTCGCCCGGTACGCGATGAGAATGGTCGTGATATTGGTCAGCTGGTAGACATTGTTGTTCGAAATGATGAGGCAACCTACCCACCAGTGTCTGGCTTGATCGTCAAAGTCGGGCAGCGCAAGTCGTATATTAACGGTGCAAAGATCTCTCAGATAAGCCAGCAAGAGATCCGCATCTCATCACTCAAAATAAATTTAGAAGATTTCAAACGCCGTGATGGCGAATCTCTCCTCGACGCTGATGTCTTAGATCATCAAATTGTCGATGTCGATGGCCTGCGAGTAGTTCGATCTTCGGATCTCTATCTCGCCCCATTCGATAAAGAAGTCCGACTCGTTGGTGTAGATATCTCCTTCAAATCTTTTGTGCGTAGATTGTTTCCAGGAAATTTAAGTCGTGTGCCAACTCCTGAGCATGTAGTGGATTGGGCCACAATCGCTTCACTCACAAGTGACAGTGGCGTTGTTCAGACCGCCGGACATCGTTCGAAACTCTCACAACTTCGCCCAGCTGACCTGGCAGATTTGCTTGAAGACTTAGCCGGACGTGAACAAGGTGCATTTGTCGCGCTTTTGGATCCCAAGCTTGCGGCAGATGCGCTTGAAGAGATGGAAGAGGATGAGCTACAAGGCCTCTTGCGTGGACTTAGCAATGATCGCGCCGCCGAACTCCTGGAGTTGATGGAACCGGATGAGTCAGCCGAAGTAATGCGTGACCTTGATGAAGAGCACCGTGATGCAATCTTTGCGCAAATGGAGAAGGGCACCGCCCGCGAACTTCGCGAACTCATCTCCTTTGATGAGCGCGTTGCTGGCGGAATGATGACAACGCACATGCTCGTCATTAAGCAGACTGATACGGTCGGGACTGCTCTTAAGCTCCTTATTGAGCATAAAGAACGTGATGTGGTTGATGGCGTCCTTGTTGTCGATAATCGTGGCCGCTTAGTGGACCATATTCAAACGATCGAGCTCGTAGCAGCAAAATCGAGCGCACTGATTGAGACACTTATCGCTGCACCATTCCCTACGACAGTGAAGATTGATACGCCATTAGATGAAGTCATTGAAGAGTTCTCGAACAACCGCGGTTCTTCGATTGTCGTGGTTGATGTGAAGAACAAGCCGATCGGTCGAATCCTCGCGGATGACCTCGTTGACGCCCTTACAAGTGATGAGGGTCGGGCATGAGTGTGACAAAGAGTTCGACAGTCAAAAAGGGAATTTCTCCCAAGAAGGTTCGCCTTGCCGCCTTTCTTGGCGTGATGGGCCCCGGCGTCCTTGCCGGTTTATCTGATGATGATCCCGCTGGCATTACGACGTACTCCCAACTCGGTGCACACTATGGCTACCGGTTAATGTGGGTCCTTTTAATTTCAACGATCGCACTCGTTATCTTTCAAGATTTAGGTGCACGAATTGGAGTTGTCACTCGGCAAGGTCTACTTGGATTAGTTCGCCAGAAATATGGCGCGCGTTCTGGAATTTTGAGCGCCTCAGCACTTGTTGTGGCAAATGTCGGCACCATGACCGCAGAATTTGCTGGCATCGCGGCCGCTGGTCAACTCTTTGGACTCTCGCGTTACATAAGTGTTCCGATCGCCGCGATTGTGGTTTCAGCGCTGGTATTGAGAGGGTCGTTTGCGCGAGTTGAAAAGGTCTTCTTTGCCCTCTGTGCAGTATTTCTTGCGTATGTGATCGCAGGTTTCATGTCACATCCACAGTGGGGCGCTGCCTTTAAAGGCCTAGTTTTGCCGACAATGCCCATCAATCACGATGCTATTTATCTTGCGACTGCGACCCTTGGTACAACGCTTGCACCATGGGGATTAGCCTTCATCCAGTCCTATGCAGTTGATAAGCGACTTTCCAAGGATGATTTAAAGCTTCTCCGAGTAGATGTCTGGACAGGCTCGTTGCTCACAGGAGTCATCGGATTCTTCGTGATCGTAACTTGCGCAGCAACTCTCAACGCCCATGGAATCACAAATATCACTGATGCTTCACAGGCGGCTGCTGCTCTTGCGCCACTTGCTGGCACGCTCGCAAAAGATCTCTTTGCGATCGGGTTGATTGGCGCAGCGCTCTTGGCTGCCTCGATCTTGCCGCTATCAACGGCTTACTCGATAAGCGATCTCACTGGTCGCCCTGCAGCCCTCGATGATTCATATAGCGAAGCTCCACTCTTCTATTCGACCTTTGCAGCGATCACCGTAGTAGCGGCAGCCCTCATTTTGATTCCAGGTGCACCGCTCATCACCATCTTGATTGTTTCGCAGATTATCAATGCAGTGCTACTGCTCCCACTTTTGCTTTATATGTTTGGAATCTCTCGTGATAAGCGCTTGATGGGTGAGTTCGCTGCTACCAAGACTATGAGCGGGGTCTACTCACTCATTATTGCTATCGTTGCGGTATGTGTTGCAGCGATGATCTGGTTCACCTTCTTCTAAGCGAAGACCTTATTCGCTGATGAGCAAAGTAGAAGATCACACGGCGCTGCCGGCCGGACGAGATATTCCTATCCTCTTACTTGGAATTTTAGGAATCGGTACATCGGGGCCACTGATCGCAAAGAGCACCATGCCGGTCCCGACGCTCGTCTTCTGGCGGAACTTAGCTGGATCAATCATCATGACGCCTTTTGCCTTAAGAAAAAGGGAATGGAAGAGTCCGGCGCAGCGGCGAGCGCTCAAAGTTGCAGCGATCTCTGGTGTCTTTCTTGCACTGCACTTCATCGGATTCTTCCTGGCAATGCGATTTACCAGCGTTGCTGCGGGTACCGCGCTGACAGCACTCCAACCAATATTTAGCGCTATTTATATTCGAGCCAAAGGTGGGCATATCGCACGGCTCTCACTCTTTGGAATGTTTGTCGCTTTTGCATCAGTCTTTATTATCACCGGTGTCGATCTGCGCTTATCGCTGCGGGCCTTTGAAGGAGATATTTTTGCAATCGTCTGCGCCGCTCTAGCGGCTATTTATGTGCTCATTGGATCAAAAGTTCAGGAAGAAATTTCAACTTCAACGTATACAAGTATCTGTTACGGAGCTTGTGCAATAACTGTTCTGCCGATCATCTTCCTCTCTGGATCAACTTTGATCGCCTTTCCTAAAGTTCAGTGGCTATGGCTTGCACTCTTAGTCCTAGGTGCACAACTACTCGGTCATACGATGTTTAATCTCTCACTCAAACGCCTCTCACCTGTTGTAGTGTCACTTATCGTCTTCTTCGAAGTGCCAGTCGCTGCAGTCTTTGCCTACTTCTGGTTACATCAAAAACCGAGTGCTGGAATCATCCCTGGCGTACTTGGAATTCTTCTCGGATGCTCCATCTTCGTTCTAGGTCGTAATCGCACATGAGAATTGATTTACATACCCACACGAACTTCAGTGATGGAACCGATCGACCTTCGGAGTTAATTAATAAGGCGCTCTCACAAGGGATCACGACTCTTGCGTTGACAGACCATGACACTATTGGTGGTTGGGATGAAGCGAGAGAGTGGCTACGTCCAGGCCTAGATCTAGTACTTGGCGCTGAAATTTCCTGTCAGACTCAAGATGGAATCAGCGTTCATATGCTTGGCCTGCTCTTCGATCCAAGCTACCTACCTCTTCAAGAGGTACTGGCGCAGACTCGCGATAATCGCGTAGGACGAATGGCGAAGATCATCGCCCGTATGAATGAAGCTGGGATCGAGATCTCGTTAGAAGAAGTCCACGCCCAGCTCAGCGATGGCGCGACACTTGGCCGCCCACATCTTGCAGATGCACTTGTAGCAAAGGGTTTGGCTAAGAGTCGAGATGAAGTCTTTGCAGATTGGCTAGCTAATAGCTCGCCCTTTTATATTCCACACTACTCACCCACGCCTGAAGAAGTAATCCAGCTGATCAAGAAGGCCGGGGGAGTTTCTATCATCGCCCATCCATTGGCGTCACTACGTGGTCGCGTTGTGGACCTCGAGAGTTTTGATTCGTATATCGCGGCCGGGCTCGATGGGATTGAAGTTAAACACCGCGACCAGACTCCAGAACAGCAGCAACTACTCTTCGATATCGCGGCAAAAGCCAATTTAGCGAGGACTGGGTCGAGCGACTATCACGGCACCGGAAAGATGAACGAGCTCGGTGAATTTACAACCGATCCAGACCAGTGGGAGAAGTTAGAAGCAAAGGCGAGTGATCGCAGAGTTATAAGGTTGTAAAGCCAACCTTACGGTCCGAGCCACTACCAACTTCAACAAAGGCAATCTTGTTATACGGAACAAGAATTTCGCGTCCCTTAACATCTTTGAGTGAGAGCGTCTTCGAAGCGTCGAGTGCAGCTTTGACCGCCGCAACAACGTTTTCTGGCGAGTCTTCAATCTCGTAGACGAGATCTACACCAGTGTCTGCGATTCCAATACGAAGGTCACACTTTTTGATCTCTTTAGCCATGTCTCTATCCTATCGAGTTAGATTAAAACTGCTTCAACAAAAATTAGAGATTCTGCTTGGGGAAGCCACCGATACCGCGCCAGATCTGGCTGGCAACGAGTTTTACCGCGCTATCGCGATCAATCTTTCCGTCGCGCTCGAGCCAATGGCGAGCTGCTGATTGCACATTTCCGATGATTCCAACGGCGAGCATCATGGATGCCTCCTTGGGTAGACCAGTATCTATGGAGATGACGGCTGAAAAGGCTGCTGCACAGTCATATGTCATACGGGTGAGACGTTCACGGACAGATGGCTCAACTGCCATATCGCTCTCAAAGAGAAGGCGGAAGGCTTCACCCTCACGATTAATGAAATCAAAGTAGGCCCCAACAGTCGCTTTGACGCGTTCTGAATTATCGGTTTGCGAGGCGATTGACCTTTGGATCTCAAAGACGAGGGAATCGATGTGGAGATCGAGAACTGCTAGGTAGAGATCGAGTTTTGATGGAAAGTGCTGATAGAGAACTGGCTTACTTACATTTGCGCGGTCAGCGATCTCATCCATCGCAGCAGAGTGATACCCAGCCTGCGTAAAGACTTCAAGTGCTGCAGCTAGGAGTTGAGCCCGTCGCTCATCTCGGGGGAGGCGTCCTTTGAGATCGGTAGTCATATGAGAAGGATAACTAATAACCAGCTCCTTGTTATCCTGCTCTTATGACCCAGAAGAGCCTCTTATTAGTACATGCCCATCCAGATGATGAGACGATCAACAACGGCGCGACGATGGCGATGTATGCCGCTGCGGGGTACAAGGTAACGCTAGTCACCTGCACCCGTGGTGAAGAGGGTGAGATATTGGTTCCGGAGTTGGCGCATCTCGCTGCAGATCGTGAGGATGGTCTGGCACCAATTCGTGAGGTCGAATTAGCAAATGCTATGGCAGCACTTGGTGTGACGGATCATCGATTCCTCGGCGCACCTGATCATCAATATCGCGATAGCGGAATGATGGGAACGCCGCCGAATGATCGACCAGATGTTTTCTGGCAGGCAGATCTCGATAGCGCAGCTCACCAACTTGCGAAGATTATTATCGAGGTAAAACCTCAAGTACTTGTTACCTACGATGAGATCGGCGGTTATGGCCACCCCGATC
>CAIMOX010000030.1 GCA_903843225.1 uncultured Actinomycetes bacterium
CTACTTCACCAGGGTTCGCTTCGACTGAGACATCTTGTAGTCCGCCAGTCTTATCGTCACCACGCCAGATACGTAATTTGAGAGTGCGTGCCATTAGTTGGAACCGCCTTTCGAAATTTCTGCCGGTGTCATGTACTTCTCGAGTTCGTGGATATCAAAGAGATCAAAGAGCTCTTTTGGCATGTCAGGAAGTGGTTGCTTCTTGACATTCACTTGCGTGCCATCAAAACTTGCAATGTGATTGACCTGACGCCAGGTTGAATCCATTCCAGGGAAGTCATCGCGTGTATGACCACCTCGAGACTCTTCGCGCGTGATTGCAGATTTTGCTGTGCTCTCTGCAACCAGCAACATATTGTCAAGATCGAAGGCTAAGTGGAAGCCAGGGTTGAACTTACGGTCACCAGCGACTGAGATATTGCCGCTGCGCTTACGAAGATCTGCAATCTCCTTGATCGCTTCTTCGAGTTCAGCGCCGGTACGGATGATTCCGACTAAGTTCTGCGTGACTTCTTGTAGCTCTTGGTGGAGCGTGTAGGCATTCTCGCCACCGGTACGAGTAAATGGCGCCTCGATCCGAGCGGCTGCTGCCGCGATCGTCGCTTCGCTCACTGGATTTTTACCATGTGACTTCACATAGGCGACTGCGCCCATGCCAGCGCGACGGCCGAAGACGAGCAAGTCGGTGAGTGAGTTACCACCCAGTCGATTCGAGCCATGCATTCCGCCAGCTACTTCGCCTGCGGCGAATAGACCATCGACTCCGACTGCTGCTGCAGTATCTGGCTCAACTTCAACGCCACCCATGACATAGTGACAGGTTGGGCCAACTTCCATCGCCTCTTTGGTGATATCTACACCTGCGAGTTCATAGAACTGGTGCCACATTGATGGCAGACGCTTCTTAATAACATCAGCTGGGATTCGCTTTGAGACATCGAGGAATACTCCACCGTGCTCACTTCCGCGGCCGGCCTTTACCTCGGTATTAATCGCGCGGGCAACTTCATCGCGCGGGAGCAACTCGGGTGGGCGGCGGTTGTTATCTTGATCGAGATACCAACGATCTGCCTCAGCTTCGTTATCTGCATACTTATCTTTAAATACATCTGGAATGTATTTGAACATAAAACGCTCACCGAGTGAGTTGGTAAGAATTCCACCTTCACCGCGAACTGATTCAGTAACAAGGATTCCCTTGACAGAGAGCGGCCAGACCATTCCGGTTGGGTGGAATTGCAAGAACTCCATATCAACTAAGTTCGCGCCGGCTTTCAGAGCGAGCGCATGGCCATCGCCAGTGCCCTCCCATGAGTTTGAAGTAATTTTGAAGGTCTTACCAACTCCACCAGTTGCGATAACAACTGAAGGTGCTTCAAAGAGAATCTCTTGACCGGTTTCGCGGCGGTAACCATAAGCACCGGCGATCTTGCCATTCTCTTTCAGAATTTCAGTGATTGTTACTTCTGCAAATACTTTGAGATTCTTCTCGGCATCGCCGAACTCTGCGCGATCTTTCTGTTGAAGAGCAACGATACGTTGCTGCATCGTGCGAATAAGTTCTAGACCAGTACGGTCACCGACGTGAGCGAGACGTGGATATTCATGGCCACCAAAGTTGCGCTGTGAAATCTTTCCTTCTTTGGTGCGATCAAAGAGTGCGCCCCACATTTCGAGCTCCCAGATGCGATCTGGGGCTTCTTTGGCGTGGAGTTCTGCCATACGGAAATGGTTAAGGAACTTACCGCCACGCATCGTGTCACGGAAGTGAACCTTCCAGCTGTCATTCTCATTGACGTTACCCATCGAAGCAGCAGCGCCACCTTCAGCCATAACGGTGTGGGCCTTACCAAATAATGACTTACAGACGATTGCTACAGAGAGGCCGGATTCGCGCGCTTCAACTGCAGCACGCAAGCCTGCTCCACCAGCGCCAACAATGACGACATCGTATGCGTACTTTTCAAGCTGTGACATGTTCTACGATCCCCCGACTTAGAAGAAATACCAGTTAGTGATCGCGTGGGTCGCGACTTCACGTACATACACATCAGCAAGTGCAACGCCGATCAAAGAGACCCAAGCAAAGTTTTGGTGATAATGGTTGAGCTTTGAGACAAAGGTCCAAGCCTTGTAGCGAATCGGGTGCTTCGAGAAGTTACGAAGACGTCCACCGACTGTGTGGCGACAGGTGTGGCAAGACAATGAGTAGAGCCATAGGAATGTGGAGTTAGCCAAGAGCACGAGTGTGCCGACTGACATGTGGCCCCATTGCTTCTCAGAGTTTCTAAATGCCAAGATTGCATCTGTTGTGAGCAAGACGTTGAAGACTAGGCCGGCATAGAAGAACCAGCGGTGAGCATTCTGGAAGATAAGAGGTGCGCGAGTTTCACCGGTGTATTTGGAATGTGGTTCAGCAACTGCACATGCAGGTGGTGACATCCAGAATGAACGGTAATACGCCTTACGGTAGTAATAGCAGGTCATACGGAATCCCAATGGGAAGATCAGGATAAGTAGTGATGGTGATAAGATCATGCCAAAGATACGAATAATTCCAAATGGTGTTCCGAGAAGTGATGCACCAGCTACGCATGCAGTCGAGAGACATGGTGAGTAGAACGGTGAGATCAATGGTTCGACGAAGTAATTGCCATTTTCAAATGCACGGAAGGTCGCATAGACGATAAATGCGAGGAGTACGAGTACGGTGATGAGCGGCTGAATCCACCATTTATCGGTGCGCAATGTGCGCTCGGATATCTTTGCTCGCCCTTGAGAAAATACGCCAGTTGCCATGGAAGAAGTTTGCTCCCCTTGCGAACTCTTTGCCATGTTTATCTGTGCATATAGTTTGTGAAGTGAACCACCCAGTTATGCGGGTGGAATCCACTAGATACGGTGAAAATATGGCGGAGGGCGTGGGATTTGAACCCACGAAGGTTTCCCTTGCCGGTTTTCAAGACCGGTGCACTCGGCCGCTATGCGAGCCCTCCGTGGACAAACTTACCCTTTCGATCCGAACCCTCAAAATTGAGTGTGAAGGTAGGGCGATTAAGTAGGTAGTTCGAGCAGCTCTTCGATAATCCGCGCAACGCTATCGGCGTGATGAGGTTCTGCGACAGACTTTGCATAATTGATGCCATCACGATGGCCATCACCCATGATCCATGATCTTCCCGCCCAGGCGAGCATCGAGAAATCGTTGGGGTTATCGCCAAATGCGACGCAATCTTCTGCTGTTAATCCGAGCCTCGTCGCTATCTTCGCCAGCGTCTCACCCTTACTCACACCAAGAGCTGAAATCTCAAGGAGTGATTCAGTGGGATTGGAATGTGTGATGGTCGCAAGGTGTCCAACTTCGCGGATCGCAATCGCGAGCATCTCATCAGAAGACATCTCATAATCGCTACAACGAGCGAGCATTTTAAAAGCTCGGTGAGTCATTCGGCTTTCAATCTTGTCGACCGGTTGCATATCGACTCCGATATCCCAACGCGGAACATATGCAACCTCGTGATGGAACTCATCACCAAATTCAACAGCAAATGAAATATTAGGAATATGCGTGCGAAGTATTGAGGCGATCTCTAATTGATTCGCAATTGGAATCCCAAACTCTTCAAGGATCTTATCGTTCATAAAGTCATAGAGCATCGCGCCATTTGCACAGATGGAGTTGCCGAATCCAAAGGCATCACGGATTTCTGGCATCCAACGCGGAGGTCGACCTGTTACAAAGTAGATATGAATACCTAGATCGCGTGCTTTAGTAAATGCATCGATCGTGCGTTGGCGAATTTGACTCTCGTTGTAGCCAGCACCATGAACAACAATCGTGCCATCAAGATCAGTTGCAATAAGTTTCGGACGCTTGCCCGGAATCGTCACGCTTGTGGCAACAATCTATCTACTCCCAGGAATGGACGTAGTGCTTGCGGAACATTGACTGAACCATCGGCGTTCTGGTGATTCTCGAGGATCGCAACGATCATGCGCGGGATAGCGACCAGAGTGCCATTTAACGTTGCTACAGGCTTAGTTCCGCTCTCTTCGCGGTAGCGAATATTTAATCTGCGAGCCTGGAATTCAGTGCAGTTCGAAGTTGAGGTCACTTCACGATACGCGTTCTGAGTTGGGATCCATGCTTCAATATCAAATTTACGAATTGCAGATGCACCGAGATCTCCTGATGCCACATCGATGACGCGGTAAGGAATCTCCATCGCATTCATGAAATCCTTCTCCCATTGCAGGAGACGTAAGTGCTCTGCCTTGGCATCTTCTGGCTTGCAGAAGGTAAACATTTCGACCTTGTCGAATTGATGAACACGAATAATTCCACGAGTATCTTTGCCGTAAGTCCCGGCCTCACGACGGAAGCAAGATGAGTAACCGGCATAACGAAGTGGAAGTTGATCTACGATCTCATCCATGTGATACGCAGCAAGTGGTACTTCAGATGTACCGACTAGATAGAAATCATCTTCTTCCAGGTGAAATACATTCTCGGCAGCTTGTCCTAAGAAACCGGTTCCTTCCATCGCATGTGGCTTCACAAGCACGGGGGGAATCACTGGAGTAAAACCAGCCTTAGTTGCAGATGAGATCGCGTAATTCACGAGCGCGAACTCAAGTAGTGCACCCATTCCAGTTAAGTAATAGAAACGTGAACCAGATACCTTGGCGCCGCGTTCAGTATCGATCGCTTTAAGAATCTTTCCGATTTCAACGTGATCTTTCGCTTCAAAGCCATCGGCTGCAAAGTCGCGTGGAGTACCAACATGTTCAATGATTTTAAAATCTTCTTCGCCACCCACTGGTGCCTCTGGATCAATTAAGTTGTGAATCTGACGAAGGATCGAATCAGCTTTGTCGGCGAGCTCTGATGAGAGGGCTTCGGCAGCCTTTACCTGAGTAGATAGCGCCTTTGCGCTCTCAAGAAGTGCTGTTTTCTCATCACCTTTGGCTGCACCAACACTCTTAGAGAGGGTGTTCTGCTCTGCACGGATACCTTCGAAAGCGGTGAGTGCGGTACGACGAGCATCATCGGCTGCAATAAAGAGGTCGATGAGGGCAGGATCTTCGCCACGAACCTTCTGTGAGGTGCGAGCTGCATCTGGATTTTCCCGAAGTACCTTGATATCGATCACGGGATCACTCTACCGAACTCTTGGATACGAACCGAGGAAGCGAATATCTTCACAAATCGTGCGAAGTCCCTTCACTGCGGCCTCAACTGTGGCGTCTTTAATATGACCTTCGACATCGATAATGAAGTGATAATGACCAAGCTCGCGTCCAGTTGGACGGCTCTGGATAAAGGTGAGGTTCACATTGTTCTTGGCGAATTCAGTCAAGATCTCAAGCAGCGCTCCGGCATGGTCAAGAGCGATATAGGCAACTAACGATGTGCGGTCATTACCAGTTGGCTCCGAGGTTGCGCCAGGGAGCTCTGCAACAATGAAACGAGTTATTGCACCGGCGTTCTCGCCGATATCTTCAGCGATTACGACGCGATCATATTTTTGCGCTGCCCAACTCGCTGCAATCGCGGCATCATATGCACCCTCGCTAAGACCTTTCGCTGCAGCTGCGGTTGATGTTGTCTCGATAACTTCTGCATCTGGAAGTTCGCGCGCAATATATGTACGACATTGTGATTCGGCGTGAGGATGTGTTGCAACCCTTGTGATTTTCTTACCGACGCGATCTTTAGCGACCATCAAAGCAAAAGAGACTGGCAAAGTTGTCTCAGCTGTAATGACGAGGGGTACTCCGGTTGCGAGTTCGTCGAGGGTTCGAGCAACAACCCCTTCAACTGAATTTTCGATTGGAACGAGCGCCTTTACGACATCGCCAGCACGGACCGCATCGAGGGCTGCAGTCACATTTGCATAGGGAATTAGCTCGTCATCAGATCCTGTGATCTGGCGAAGCGCTGCCTCTGTGAATGTGCCTTCGGGCCCAAGGTAGGCGTATCTAGTCGGATTACTGGTCACGACCCTAGGGTAACTTGTTAGGCTCAGGGCTTGTAATCCACGTTCTATCACGGTGATTCACCAAGGAAAGGGGCAGATATGACTCCCTCCTTCCGTGTTCTCGGCGCCACCGATCTCGGATTAGTTCGCGATGGAAATGAAGATGCTGCTTTCTTCTCACCACGTCTCATTGCAGTTGCAGATGGCATGGGTGGACACGCTGCTGGTGAAGTCGCTTCCAAGATCGCTATTACCTCACTCGCCGCTCTCGGTCCCATCCTTCAAGATGGCGCGGTTGATGATGAATCCCGCGAAGATCTCTTACTTAATATTTGTTACACCATCGACCAAGAGATACTCAATCAAAGTGCAGCTAATCCAGCCTTATCTGGGATGGGAACGACTCTGACAGCGCTTCACCTCACTGATCGCACAATTGAGTTACTTCATGTCGGTGACTCTCGCGCCTACCGTTGGAACGGAAAGAAACTCTCTCAAATCAGCGTCGACCACACTGTGATGCAAGAGCTTATTGATCAGGGGCGTCTCACACCTGATGAAGTGCACAGCCATCCCCAACGATCACTTCTTACTCAAGCGCTAATGGGAGACTCTGGAATAGATCCGGTATTAGTTGTCTTAGATGCAAAGGTAGGAGATAAGTTCTTACTCTGCAGCGATGGGCTCACATCGGTCTTATCTGATCACGAGATCACGCAAATCATTAAGAAGAGTAATGAATCAGAGCTACTCAATACCTTGATTGATGAGACGAAGGCGAAGGGTGCGCCAGATAACATCACAATTCTTTGGGCTGAGATTGTTGATGCGCCACTCACAGAGAGTGGTCTATTAGGTGCTGCTCATGAGTAAAGTTTTAGGTGATCGATACACAGTAGGTGCAATGATCGGCACCGGCGGAATGGCAGATGTTTACGCGGCTCATGATGATCGTTTAAATCGTGAGGTCGCAATCAAAATTCTACGTAGTGACCTCGCACGCGATCCAGCTTTTGTCGCACGCTTTCGTAAAGAGGCACTTGCTGCTGCTGGTCTCAACCATCCCGGAATCGTTGCCGTCTATGACTCTGGCGAGGATGGTACTGACTCTTATATTGTGATGGAGCTTGTGAAGGGACACACTCTGCGCGTGCTGCTCCAACAGCATGAAGCGATTGATCCTGAAACTTCCCTCAGACTCACAGCTGGCATCCTTGAAGCACTTGAGTACTCACACTCGCAAGGGATTATTCATCGCGACATAAAACCCGGAAATATCATGATCACCACAGATGGCGAGATCAAGGTTATGGATTTTGGAATCGCCAGAGCGCTTGCAGATATTGGCGCAACCATGACGAATACGTGGAACGTTGTCGGGACTGCGCAATATCTCTCACCAGAACAAGCCACCGGTGAGACTGCAGATGCTCGAAGTGATATCTACTCGGTTGGTTGCGTGCTTTACGAGCTCTTGTCGGGCCAAGCACCATTCACGGGTGACACGCCGGTTTCGATCGCCTTCCAACATGTATCTGGCGAGTTAGTACCACTAATCCAGCGCGCACCTGATGTTGATCCTGCACTTGGGACAATTTGTGCAGTCGCACTCTCGAAAGATCCTGCACACAGGTATCAAAGCGCATATGCAATGCTTACTGATCTTCGTCGCGCGATGAAGGGTGAGCCGATCACGACCAAGATTCGTCGCATAAAGCCACGGAAGAACTTCTTACTCGCCGCATTCGTGACCTTCATCTTGCTCGTTGGTGGTGCCGGCATCTTCTTTGTAGTCAAAGGAAGTACTGCAACTCTTCAAATTCCGAGCGTGGTTGGACTCACAGAAGATCAAGCAAAGAGTCTTCTACACAACTTCACGGTCAACATCACTCAGGGTCCTGATGGTCGAATTCCAATTGGTCGGGTTGCGAGCCAACTACCGCTTGCAACATCGCGAGTTCAATCTGGTTCATCGATCTCGATCGTGATCTCTTCCGGACCTGGACAGAGTGCGGTCCCAGTAGACCTCGTAGGAAAAACGCTCAACGATGCTCGCAACTCATTGTTAGCCGCTGGCCTCACTGTTGCCCAGGTACTACCAGTTGATTCCAATCAGAACCCCGGCACTGTTCTACAAGTGACACCAGCACCTGGTACCGCTTTGGCTGCGGGAAGCAGCGTTATCTTACAAATTGCGAGTGGTAGCGCAGCTGTCCCACTTGTGACAGCTCTCAGTGAAATCGAAGCGCAGACTATTCTCACGCAAGCTGGCTTCTTATTTAAAATTATCTACGCCTATGATGCAGCACAGACACTTGGAAATGTTCTGGCACAAGCACCGAGTGCAGGCGCTTCACAACCAATCGGCTCCTCGGTAACAATCACGGTGAACAAGCAGAACTAGAATTTATAAAAATTTACTGGGCTTTAAGGACTACTGGACTCAAACCTTCAGAGCGCTGACGTGCCGTCGCATCACCACACACAACTAACCAGTTGCCGAGCATCTTGTGCCCATGTTCAGTAAGTACTGACTCTGGATGAAATTGAACTCCAGAAATAGGCAGAGTTTTATGTTCGATCGACATCACGATTCCAGTATCAGTCTTACTGGTGACTTCGAGTTCATCTGGCAGGGTCTCCGGCTCGATCGCAAGGGAGTGATAGCGAGTAACTGTGAGTGGAGTCGGAATATTTTCCAAGATACCTTGATTAGTATGATGAATAATTGAGGTCTTGCCATGTAATAACTCTGGTGCGCGCGAGACACTTGCTCCGAATGCGGTAGCGATCGCTTGATGCCCGAGGCAGACACCAAAGAGTGGGATCCCCTGCGCTGCGCAGAACTTCACCATCTCAATAGATATTCCGGCTGCTTCTGGAGTACCAGGGCCCGGGGAGATTAAGACGCCATCAAATTCACGGGCGCGCTCGACGGTGATCTCATCGTTGCGCACGACAGTGCATTCGGCCCCAATCTGCCCAAGGTATTGCACCAAGTTATAGACAAAAGAGTCATAGTTATCGACGACCAGAATCCTGGATTGGTTGGCGCTCACCTCCTTATTCTCGCTCAATCTGTAGTAATCTTCGACCATGCCTAAATCCAAGGTCCGCAAGAAGGTTCAAGAGCAGCATCACCACGACCAGGTCGTGGAGCAGAGAGAACATGCTGCGCTCATCAAAGAATCTCCATCTTGGCTGGCGCCAGCAATGGTTACAGCCTTCCTCGCCGGCCTCATTTGGATCGTCGTCTTCTATGTCTCAGGCACCAGCTACCCGATCCCGCATATCGGATCCTGGAATATGCTCATCGGTTTTGGCTTCATCGGGGCTGGCTTTACCCTCGCCACACGCTGGCATTGACTCTTTAACTCGCACTTAATTACACCGTTGTAACTCCTCCACACCTGTTGATATCCCTGTGGATGCCCGGAACTCAGGGGCGGGGCTAGGCTGGTTCTCAGGTAATCCCCAGTGATCGCGAGGATGCTTCGGATCGAGGTGAAAACAATGACAATTCTTCAACAGTCCGCAGGACTCCCATCTACTCAAACCACTCAACGCATCCTTGTCGTCGATGATGAATCGAGTATCTCTGATCTCATTGCAACGAGCCTAAAATTTGTAGGTTTTGATGTCCGCACTGCAGCAAGTGGTTCAGAGGCGCTACGCGTCGCGCAAGAGTTCAAACCACATGCACTTATTCTCGATGTGATGCTTCCCGATCAAAATGGTTTCGATGTCTGTCGCCAGTTACGCCAAGATGGCCACTCAGTTGGTGTTCTCTTCCTCACTGCGAAAGATACAACCGAAGATAAAATTGCTGGACTCACCATCGGTGGCGATGATTATGTCACCAAGCCTTTTAGCTTAGAAGAGCTCGTTGCACGCTTGCGCGCACTCTTGCGTCGTATCGGTGCGGTTGAGCCAGAGCTCGATGATGAAAAGGTCCGCTTCGCCGATCTTGAGCTTAACGAGGCTACTCATGAAGTTCGTCGCGCTGGAAATATCATCGAACTATCTCCTACTGAATTCACTTTGCTTCGATACTTGATGATCAATGCTGATCGTGTAGTCAGTAAATCCCAAATTTTGGATCATGTCTGGCAGTACGACTTCCGTGGTGATGCCGGAATCGTGGAAACTTATGTCTCATACCTTCGTAAGAAGATTGATATCTACGAACCCGCTCTTATCCATACCGTTCGCGGCGTCGGCTATCGCATGAGAATGCCTGCTGCGAAGTAACGAATTAGAGTAGATTTCCAGGACTATGTCATTATCGCGCTGGAGTCTTCGCAACCGCTTGCTCGTCTCGGTCCTTATTGTTACAGCGATCGGTGTGAGCGCATCTGATTTTGGCGCGATTCAATCTCTCCGTAATTTTTTAGTCAATCAACTAGATAATCAATTAGTGACGATTGCCCATGCGACACAGGTGCAACTTGATCGTGCTGGTATCGAGAATGCTCAACAATCTCAAGATGACACTCAATTTCGCCCCATTCGGCCTTTGCGGGGAGTCCCAACAACAACAACAGTGACTCTCTTGGATGCTACCGGAGCAGTTGTTGGCCAAATCGGTGGAGACCTTGCCGGAAGCGGAGCAGTTACGGCCTTTAATGGCTTTTCCACGGCGAAGATTTTGGCACGCCACAACAAGCCATTTACCTTTACCGACTCCAAGGAAACAAGCTATCGCGTCATCGCTACCGTTCTTCCCTCGCAACAAGGATCGGTTCTTGTCTCCTCATCACTTGATAGCGTTAACAAAACTTTGAAAGAGCTCACCTCGCTCTTCTTCTTAATCTCACTCATTGTTCTACTTTTAATCGGATTTATTGCTCGCTACTTTATTCGGATCAGTCTTAAGCCTCTTAGTGAGATCGAAGTAACGGCTGCTGAAATCGCCGGTGGTGATTTCTCCGCGCGTTTGCCGGAGGTGAGACCAACCACTGAGGTTGGAAAATTAACTACCTCACTCAACCGAATGCTTAGTCGGATTGAAGAATCGTTCGCTGTTCGGGTTGAATCTGAATCTAAACTCCGGCGTTTTGTTGCTGATGCATCACACGAGCTTCGAACGCCACTCACTGCGATCCGCGGCTTCGCCGAGTTGCATCGACAGGGTGCGGTTGAAGGCACTGAGAAGACAAAGGAATTGATTAGCCGGATTGAGAAGGAATCGATTCGCATGGGATCGCTGGTTGAAGATCTCTTACTCTTGGCTCGCCTCGATCAGCATCCAGAAGTCATTAACGAGCCAGTCGATCTCACACATCTCATTGAAGAAGTTGTTGCATCGGCGAGTGCCGCTGGACCCAATCACCCAATCTCACTTAACCTGCCAGATGACGAGAACTTCGTACTCGGTGATGCCACGCGAATCCACCAAGTGGTTGCAAATCTCTTAGCGAATGCACGCACGCATACCCCTGCAGGCACTCCTATTACAATCTCTATCGCCCATTTACCCGATGAGGTGACTTTAACTGTTACCGATAAGGGACCAGGACTCTCACTAACTGATCAAGAGCGGATCTTTGAGCGCTTCTATCGCGCTGATACTTCACGTGCTCGCACAAAGGGTGAAGGGTCGGGCCTTGGCCTATCGATTGTTGATGCAGTGATGAAATCCCATGGTGGTTCTGTAACAGTTACTTCAGAGCTTGGTCAGGGCTGCGAATTCGCCCTGCACTTTCCTATAAAGGGTTAGCTTCCATATTCCGCAAGATTGCGATCCGCTCTTCTAGCGGTGGGTGGGTACTAAATAGCTTCGATACGCCTTTGCCATCTAATGGTGACTCAATCCAGATATGAGCAACAGCATTCGATTTCTGTTGCACAACTGTTGTATCTGACTGCAGAGTCTCGAGTGCACGGCGCAGTCCAGTTGGGTTACGGGTAAAGGCAACTGCGGTGGCATCCGCAAGTGATTCACGCTTACGCGAGATCGCACTCTTTAATAGAACAGCGGCAATCGGTGCCAAGATCAAAACAATGAGTGAGATCACAATTGCAAATGGGTTCTGTTGATTATCGCGATCATCGCGACTTCCGCCGCCAAAGATCATGACACGCATCAACATATCGCTCAAGATTGCGATTGCGCCGGCAGTTGTCGCCGCAACTGCCGAGACGAGAGTGTCACGGTTAGCAACATGCGCCATCTCGTGCGCAATAACACCTTGAAGTTCATCGCGATCCATCACCTGCAAAATTCTCGTTGTAAATGCAATCAGTGCATGTTCAGGATTACGACCAGTGGCAAATGCATTAGGTGCGTTATCTTCAACGATCGCAACCTTTGGCATCTTTAGCCCTGATGCCAAGCAAACTTCTTCGATTAAGTTAAAGAGCCCTGGGTTATCTTCGCGTTCAATCACGCGTGCACCAGTCATAGTCAAGACAAGTGAGTCAGAGAGATAGTACGAACCCCATACTGAGATCAGCGCGATACCGACCGCAACCGGAACAATTAACGTTGTTGATTTCCCAAGATAGGTCATTGCAGCAAAGACAACTGCCCACACAAGCACTCCCATGCCAGCTAAGAGCATAAAAGTTTTACGGCGGTTAGCGCCTTGGAGTGCGCGAAAATCTAGAGGGGATGCTGACATCGCTACTAAGTGCTAGAACTTAACGTTGGGAACGTTGCGATCCGTAGGGTTCTCGACCTCATAGAAGGCACGAGCGCTGACCTTGGCCATACCTACAAAGAGGCTCGAAGGAAATGTTTTGATCGCTTGGTTGAGTTGACGCACAGTGTCGTTATAGAACTGGCGAGCGAAAGCTACTTTGTTCTCCGTTGTAGAGAGCTCTTCCTGAAGTGCAAGGAAGTTTGATGATGCTTTGAGATCAGGGTAGCTCTCAGCGACGGCGAGCAAACCACGTAGCGCTGTGGTGAGTTGTCCATCGGCAGCGGCGACATCAGCAACGCCTGTTGCAGAAGTTGCCTTCGCGCGTGCAGTGATCACAGCGTCTAGGGTCGACTTCTCATGGGTTGCATAACCCTTGACGGTCTCAACAAGATTGGGGATCAAATCAGCGCGGCGCTTGAGTTGGACTTCAATCTGAGCAAATGCTTCATCAGCAGCGATGTTGGTCTTAACAAGTCCGTTGTAATTAACAACAACCCAAATGATGAGAAGAAGTACTAGTGGAATAATCAATACGGCGATTTTCATACTCTGACCTTACGCTCCTTTAGGAAAATTAATTACTTAATCTCGGATTTATGGAAGTTCAGCCATGACTTTGATGGCGTCGGTCCACGTTGGCCTTGATACCTAGAACCATAGAGCGCTGATCCATATGGATGCTCTGCTGGAGATGAGAGTTTGATGAGACAAAGTTGACCGATCTTCATTCCTGGAAATAACTTCACGGGGAGATTTGCGACATTGGAAAGTTCGAGCGTGATATGTCCGCTAAAGCCTGGATCGATGAAGCCAGCGGTTGAATGTGTGAGGAGTCCAAGGCGACCGAGTGATGACTTGCCCTCGAGCCGGCCAGCGATGTCATCAGGAAGTGTGATGACTTCATAGGTGCTCGCTAATACGAACTCACCTGGGTGGAGGATGAAGTGGTCATCCGGATCGACGGCGATCTCACGAGTGAGGTCGGGCTGCTCGATCGAAGGGTCGATCACTGAATACTTGTGATTCTCGAATACTCGGAAGAATCGATCGAGACGAACATCCACGCTCGATGGCTGGATCATCGCCTCGGTAAATGGCTCGACCTTGACTCGGCCAAGCTCAACTTCTGAACGGATATCGCGGTCACTTAGTAGCACTCGCCGACCCTATAGCCTCGAAACCTCTTGCATAAGTTACTGGTGGGTAGCATTATTGCGCCATGGGCCATTACATAGCGAATCTTCGAGATATTGAATTCTGCCTCTTCGACCTGCTGGGCCGGGAGTCAATTCTGGGTACATCCCTCTACAAAGAGCTCGACCGCGAGACGGTTATGGGGATGCTCGAAGAGGTAAAACGTATGGCCGAGAACGATCTCGCCGCCAGCTTTGTTGATGGCGATCGCATCGGCACCACCTTTGATAAGGCGACTGGCTCAGTCACTCTGCCGGCATCATTTAAGAAGTCGTATCGCACCTTTATTGATAACGAGTGGTGGCGTATTGATGCGCCTGCCGAACTCGGCGGAACAATTATTCCTTTCTCAGTCCGTTGGGCGATCGCCGAGATGGTCTTGGGTTCAAATCCGGCAGTACATCTCTATACAACCGGTGCATCGATGGCGAATGTCTCGTGGCAACTCGGTAGTGAAGAGCAGAAGAAGTGGTCGAAGTTCATTGTCGAGCGCGAGTGGGGCGCAACGATGGTGCTCACCGAACCTGAAGCTGGCTCTGATGTTGGAGCAGGTCGAAGCAAGGCTGTGAAGCAAGAGGATGGTTCATGGCATCTCACCGGAACAAAACGTTTCATCACATCTGGTGACTCAGACCTTCAAGAAAATATTTTGCACTATGTATTAGCTCGCCCTGAAGGTGCCGGACCTGGAACAAAGGGTCTCTCACTCTTCTTGGTTCCGAAGTTCCACTTCGATAAAGAGACTGGCGAACCGCTTGAGCGCAATGGTGTCTATGTCACCAATGTTGAACACAAGATGGGTCTCAATGTTTCAGCAACATGCGAACTCAGCATGGGTGAGAAAGAGCCATGTGTTGGTTATCTCTTAGGTGAAGTCCATAACGGAATCTTCCAAATGTTCAAGGTGATTGAATTCGCTCGCATGATGGTTGGTACCAAGGCGATTGCAACGCTTTCGACTGGTTACCAGCAAGCCCTGAAGTATGCGAAAGAGCGCGTACAAGGCGGAGATATGAAGGTGATGAACGATAAGACCTCACCACGTGTCACGATCATCCATCATCCTGATGTGCGCCGCTCACTCATGGTGCAGAAGGCTTACTCTGAAGGAATGCGTGCGCTTGTGCTCTACACCGCATCGATTCAGGATGCGATTGCGCTCGCTAAAGCTGAGGGTAAAGATGCTGAAGACCTTGAGCATCTCAATGATCTCCTCCTTCCAATTGTTAAGGGTTATGGCTCAGAGAAGTCATGGACGCTCCTTGGTACTGAATCACTTCAGACATTTGGTGGCTCTGGCTTCACACAAGATTGGCCGCTCGAGCAATATGTTCGAGACGCGAAGATCGATACCTTGTATGAAGGCACAACCGCAATTCAAGGACTCGACTTCTTCTTCCGTAAGATCGTGAAAGATGGCGGTCGCGCAATTGGTCTCCTTGGTAAAGAGATCGGAACCTTCGCAGCATCTGGTGGAGAGTTAGCAGCTGAGAAGGAAGAGCTCAGCAAAGCACTTGAGACTGTTAACTCCATGATCGGCACGATGGTTGGCTATGCAATGGAGTCACAAGAGAATCCAGAAGAGATTTATAAGACTGGCCTCAACACCACTCGCGTCTTGATGAGCGTCGGTGAAATCATCATCGCCTGGTTGCTCTTGCGTCAAGCAGATATCGCTACTGCAAAGCTACCGACTGCCACTGGTAAGGATAAAGATTTCTATACCGGTAAGCTAGCGAGCGCAAAGTTCTTCGTGCGTACAGTGCTTCCACACCTTCGCGCTGAACTCAAGATCATCGCCTCCGAAGATGGCGCGATCATGAACCTCCCTGAAGGCGCTTACTAACCCCGACTCATTAGATAGGCTCACCGCTGTGTTGACCAAATACCGCGGTGAGCTTCTTCTTGCACTGGGAGCGCTCTTCTTCTCGGCAAATGGCACAGTCTCTAAGTGGGTCCTTGAATCTGGGATGCCGCCGTGGCGCCTTACAGAGATTCGGTCTACTGGTGCATTCATAGTTCTCTTTACTATCGCTTTAATTCGTACCGGTAATCCCCTTAGAGCAAAGCTCAATGAAATTCCGAAGCTGCTCTTGTTTGGCATCATCGGGTTTGCAGGTGTGCAGACCACATACTTTTATTCGATTCAGAGGTTGCCGGTAAGTATCGCCCTCATCATTGAATTCACTTCTCCGTTATGGATCGCCTTGTGGCTTCGTTTTGTCAGAAAACGTGCGGTCGCGAAGACGATGTGGATTGGTCTCACCTTCGCCTTTGTTGGATTAATTCTCTTGGCCCAGGTCTGGAAGGGTCTAACGCTCAACGGCCTCGGATTACTTGGCGCGCTGGCCTCGGCCTTCGCTCTGACCGTCTACTTCCTCCAATCAAAGGGAATGTCTGCGACCCGAACATCTAGTGAGATTCTGACGTGGGGGCTCGGAGTTACTGCGCTCTTCTATGCACTCATCATGCCGTGGTGGAGCTTTCCGGTTCATAACCTCACGAAGCAGGTTGAGTTACTCGGCAGATTTCATGGCCATCACGCGCCTGGTTGGCTCTTAGTTCTCTCGGTGATCATCTTTGGAACTGTTATTCCGTATTCATGTGTGATGGCGGGCATTATTCACACCACGGCATCGACTGGCAGTGTGATCGGAATGCTCGAGCCAGTTCTCGCCGGTGGTTTCGCTTGGATCTTGCTCGGTGAGCGATTCAATCTCATCCAGCTCATCGGTGCCGTTGTAGTACTCGCGGGTATCGCGGTGGCGGATCGAGCTTCGGCGACAACAGAGTAAATTATCCCCATGGAGACCTTCAAAGATCTACTCGCTGCCAATGAAGATTTTGTCTCTCACTTTAAGGCTCATGAATTAGGTGGTGAAGCACTTAAGGGCCTAGCGATCGTGACGTGTATGGATTCACGTATTGACCCACTCCGTATCGTTGGAATGCAGGCCGGTGATGCAAAGATTTTACGTAACGCTGGTGCCCGCGTTACAGATGACGTATTACGTACATTGATTCTTGCCACGCACTTACTTAATGTGAACCGCATCTTGGTTATGCCACATACTGATTGTCGAATGGCATCAGCGACTGAAGCTGAGATGCATGCGCTGATTCAAGAGAGATCAGGGATTGATACTCGCGGTGTTGAGATTCGTACCGTCAAAGATCAGAACGCCGCGCTCATCACCGATATCCAGCGGATCGAAAGTTATCCGCTACTTAAGGGCGGGATCACTGTGATGGGTGCGATCTACGATGTGAAGAGCGGAAAGCTCAACCCGATCTAAAATACTTACTAGTTAAAGCCACCAGTAAATGAATCGGTTGGCTCTGATTGCTGCGGTGCCTGCGAAGCGAAGTTTGAGCTTGCGGCCATATCGCTAAATCGTGCGAAGTGAAGTTGGGATGCGACTGTGATGGTTCGGGTCGGTCCATTACGGTGCTTAGCAATAATGAGATCGGCCTCGCCCTGGCGCATCTGTGAGTCGTAGAGATCATCGCGGTGGAGCAGGATCACGACGTCAGCATCTTGCTCAATAGAACCAGATTCACGAAGGTCAGAGAGCATCGGCTTCTTATCGGCGCGCTGTTCTGGTCCACGGTTGAGCTGTGAGATAGCGATAACAGGGACTTCGAGCTCTTTTGCGAGAAGCTTGAGATTACGTGAGAACTCCGAGACCTCTTGCTGGCGGTTCTCAACTTTTTTACCCGAGGTCATGAGCTGTAGGTAATCGATAACAATGAGTTTGAGATTGTGCTTCTGCTTGAGTCGACGCGCCTTTGCGCGGATCTCCATCAGTGAGAGGTTCGGTGAATCATCAATAAAGAGCGGTGCTTGGCTGATCTCACCCATACGTTTTGCAAGACGGCCCCACTCTTCATCAGAGAGTGAACCAGAGCGAATATTGTTAAGACCTACGCGCGCTTCGGCTGAGAGCATACGCATCGTGATCTCTGAGCGAGACATTTCAAGTGAGAAGATTACAGATGCATCGCCATTGTGGATCGATGCATAGCGCGCAATATCGAGTCCTAGCGTTGACTTACCAACAGCTGGACGTGCAGCGAGAACAACCATATTGCCGGCATGTAAACCACCGGTGAGCGCATCGAGATCTTTAAATCCAGTCTTAACGCCGTGCTCAACCATTCCCTTAGAGAGCGCTTCAATCTCGTCGAGCGCTGCCGGGAGTAACTCTGAAAGTTGAATGTAATCTTCAGAGGCGTTGGTATCAGTTACTGCATAGACCTCAGCCTGCGCCTGATTTACCGCATCTTCAATATCGCCCTCTTCGGAGTATCCGATCTGAACAATCTTTGTTCCGGCTTCAACGAGGCGACGTAAGATTGCTCGATCGGCAACGATACGTGCGTAGTAACCAGCGTTAGCAGCGGTCGGTACAGAGTTGATGAGGGTATGAAGATATGGAGCGCCACCTGCGCGTGCGATATCGCCACGCTTTGTGAGCTCTGCAGCGACTGTCACTGCATCAGCAGGATCACCGCGACCATAGAGATCAAGAATTGCATCGTAGATAAGTTCGTGCGCTGGTCGATAGAAGTCGCGCGCTTTGATCACTTCAACGACATCTGCGATTGCATCTTTACTGAGAAGCATTCCGCCGAGAACGCCCTGCTCTGCAATCAAATCTTGCGGCGGGTTACGCTCAAATTCACCAGGACCCGATGCGCGAATAGGGCGGGGCGCTGAATTATTTGCGGGAGGTACCTCTGCCAAGCTCATGGCGCAATCTTGGCCGTTGCCACTGACATTCCCAAGATTACGCTCGGCGCGCTGTGCGCCACACTGTGCAGTACTCGTGAATATCCGTGGAGAAGGTGTGGGTAACCCCCATTTATCTGTGGGTAAGTAGGGGTTAATCGGGTGAATTGAGCGTAAAAGGCTGTGGGTAAAACTTTCTTAGATCGTCTCACTATATGAAAGAGCCCCACCTGATCAGCAGATGGGGCTCTTTAGGTAATGCAGGATGATTAAGCAGCTACAACGTTCAATGTGATGTTTGCAGTAACTGCGCTATGAAGGCTGACCTTGATTGCGTGGCTACCGAGCTTCTTAATATGTCCAACAGGCTTGATGCGGTGACGGTCGATATCGATACCTGTTGTGCTCTTAATTGCTGCAACGATGTCCTTATCTGTGACAGATCCGAACATTGAACCAGTTGCCCCAACTTTGACCTTTACAACGACCTCGGACTTTTCGAGGGTTGCTTTGATCTCTGCTGCGTGATCGCGATCGCGGATCTCGCGTGCTGAACGAGCGCGCTTGATGCCATCGATCTGCTTCTCGCCGCCAACGCTCCACGCAATTGCGCGGCCGTTTGGTACGAGGAAATTACGTGCGTAGCCATCTTTAACGACAACAACATCGCCTGCGTGGCCGAGACCTGTTACTTCTTGAGTAAGGATGAGTTTCATAATAGGTACCTGTCCTTATCGAGCTGTAGAGGTGTAAGGCAAGAGCGCCATTTCGCGGGAATTCTTGACCGCTGCGGCGATTGCGCGTTGATGTTCGGTGCATGCTCCTGTGACACGACGTGCGCGGATCTTGCCGCGATCAGAAATGTACTTGCGAAGTGTGGCGATATCTTTGTAATCGATATAGCTCACCTTGTCGCGACAGAATGAACATGGCTTCTTCTTAAACTTCTTGAGCGCTGCAGCTGAAAGTTTTGGTGCAACCTTCTTTGGCTTCAGCGTCTTATTACTTCTTGCTCCCACTGTGGTGCTCCTTAATTGGATGCCTCGCCATTAGACGAGAATGGTTATCTGGTTAATTAATGATTAAAACGGAGGCTGATCATCTGCAGCTGTCGTTGCCCATCCGCCACCAACTGGTGAGGCTGACCAAGGATCTTCTGAAGAAGAGCTTTCAGGAGCGGTAGAGAATCCACCGGCACCCTTGCCTGATGTCTTAGTGACTTTGGCGGTTGCGTTACGAAGTGATGGACCTACTTCATCAACTTCAACCTCAAAGACAGTGCGCTTTTCGCCTTCTTTAGTTTCGTAAGAGCGCTGCTTGAGGCGACCAGAGACAATAACGCGCATTCCGCGAGTTAATGATTCTGCAACGTTCTCTGCAGCTTGACGCCAGATCTGGCATTGAAGGAAGAGGCTGTCGCCATCTTTCCATTCATTGGTTGCCTTATCTAAATAACGTGGAGTTGATGCAACGGTGAACTTTGCAACTGCAGCACCTGATGGTGTGAAGCGCAGTTCAGGATCGTTGACCAAGTTACCGATCATTGTGATGTTTGTATCTCCAGCAGCCATTTTCTTCTCTTATCTCTACTTAATGGGCTTATTCGGGGCGGACGACTTTGGTACGAAGCACTGCTTCGTTCAAATTGAGTTGGCGATCGAGTTCTTTAATCGCTTCTGGTGCACAGTGCAGATCTGCAACAGCGTAGATGCCTTCAGCTTTTTTGTTGATTTCGAAGGTCATACGACGACGACCCCAGATATCGAGCTTGTCGACGGTTCCACCGCTATCTTTGATGATCTTGAGATATGTCTCAAGACTCGGTGCGACTGTACGTTCTTCTAATTCAGGATCGAGAATGACCATGATTTCATAGTGACGCATGAGTTAACCCAACCTCCTCTGGACTAAAGCGGTCGCAGGATTTCTGCGACAGGAGGGTTACCCTCGAACTACAGATCTGGCGGGTGCCAGGCCTTGTTCAAGGAAGGATAAGCGTAACCGCCCGCCTGTGAGATGAGAAATTCGAGGTTCTGTGGGGCTTTTGAGCGTGTGGATACCCGAACCAAGAAGTACAAAGTTGCGACAATTCGGACCAAAGTAGCCGCTGCATAAGCCTTCGCGGGAATCCCAAAGTGGCTGCCCGAGTACGAGGCCAGATACTCCCAAATCGCTACGTGATAGAGCAGCTCCGCTCCCTGCCAGATCCAGAAGCTAGAACGATCTCTCGTACCTCTCATTGCCAGAATCGCAAGCGGAGTTAGCCAGAGAACATATTGTGGTGAGTAGACCTTGCTAGAGATCGTGAAGATCGCAACAACGATAAATGAGACGGTTGCAAGGTTTGGAAGCTCAGCGAGTCCAAAGAAGTAGACGGCAAATCCGGTGATGCCAATCGAAAAGAGCAGAATCGAAAGCAGGTTTACATTCTTGGTGGTGATTCCCAAGAGGTTGAGGGCATACCAGAGTGAACCGAAATCAACTCCGCGCTCGCTATTCATCTTAAAGAAACGCCACCAGCCAGTACGGTTGAAGGCGATGAATGGGGCATTGATGACAAGCCATGCTCCACCCGTAACTACAAAATATCTGACGAGCTCTTTTAATTGCCTGCGCCGATAGAAGATCAAGGCAATGGGTGCGAGTATCACTATTGGGAAGAATTTTGTCGCTACCGATAACCCAAGAAGCAGGGCGCTCCAGCCATATTTGCGTCGATCAAAGTAATAGACCGCTGCGATCGCTGATGCGACTGCCCAGAGATCCCAATTGATATAGAGCGAAGCTATCACTGCTGGTGAAAGCGGAAGTAAATACCAGAGCTCCGGTTTCATCTTCGCTACTAGTAGCGCGATACCCATAAAGAGTAGAGCGATAAACCCAGCGTTGATCAAAAAATAAATCTTGTCATTATGTGTTGGTAGCGAAGTTGCCCACATAATCACGCCAGTTACTGGTGGATACTCAACCGCATTTGTTGCACTCGAGTATGGCCAGACGTGGCGCACTAAATCTCGTGCGCCAAAGAGCGCTGGTAGATCTGAATAGCAGGCGTGGGTATAGACATCTGGTGTTGCAAAGTTGGTATTGAGGCAGTGATCGAATTTTCCAAAGGAGAGTAGCGCGCTGAAGAACGCCACAATCAAGAGAGACTTTGTCGCAAATTTCATCGCTTAAAGTCCCTACGAATTACTTCTTTTTAGGCTTTTTAGGCGTAGGTGTTGGTTTATAGGCGGTAGCCACTGGAGTCGGCTTCTCCGCAAGTGATGGATCAAGAGTTGGTACCGCTTGTGTCATATCTACTGGCGCAGTTCCACCAATATTTGAAGGAGCAGGGAAGTCAACGATTGGCTGATTTGCCAGGGTTGCCTTCATAAAAAGGTTCCAGATTCCGGCAGGGTATGAACCACCCGTAACTGCATTTAAACCACCAATCCCATTTAGGGATTGCGTTGCATCATCACGGAACATCGCGACAGTTGCTTCCATCTGTGGGGTATAACCATTAAACCAAGCCGATGCGTTATCAGTGGTTGTTCCTGTCTTGCCCGCAGAAGGGCGGCCAAATCCAGCGAGTGCGCCAGCTGCAGTACCGAACTTCGTTACGCCTTCCAAAGCTGAAGTTGTATCGGCCATGACATCTGCGGCAAATACTTGATTTGCTTGAACATGTGATTCGTAGAGAACGCCTTGATTGGCACCAAGAACCTCTTTAATAATAAATGGTTTTGCATAAACACCCTGCGCTGCAAAAGTTGCATACGCCGCAGCGACATCAATGACGTGTGGGCTCGCCACACCGAGCGTGACTGAAGGTGTTGCGATCATATTTACAGAGTCAGGTATTCCGGCTCTGCGAGCGACATCAATAACTTTATCTGGTCCAACTTTGATACCAAGTGGAACATAAACTGTGTTGACCGAGTGCGCGGTTGCATCTGCGAGAGTGATGTGCGGGAATTGTTCACCGCCATAGTTAAAGACTGAGTAATTCTTCTGTGCACCTGCATCGTAGAAAACCGCAGGTGATGAGCCATTCCACACAGATTGGAGAGAGATACCTTGCTCGAGAGCTGCGACGAGTGCAAAGGGTTTGAAAGATGAACCAGCTTGCGCAGTTGCTTGAGTCGCATTGTTGAGCTGTTGTTTTACATAATCTTGCCCACCGTAGAGCGCGGTGATTTCACCGGTCCCGGGGCGCATGGCAATCAGTGCAATACGCAGGTTTGCAGGCGCATTTGCTGGGGTGCGCTTAGCTACTGCATCGACCGCGGCTTGTTGAGCGGTCTTATCAATTGTGGTCTTTACTACGAGGCCACCGACTTGAATTTGTTGATCGGTAAAACCGAGACTCAATAACTCGTGCTGCACCCAAGAGATGACATAACCTTTAGGTCCACCGAGTGCCCCACCAAGAGTGCGGGGTTCAATAAATGGGAACTTAACGCGGGCCGCGGTGGCGGAAGTCAACCACTTTGCTTTAACCATCTCATTAAGCACATAAGTGAAGCGACCTTTAAGGCGGCGCAATCCATTCACACTCTGGGGATCGTAATAACCCGGTGAGTTTAGAATCGCCGCAATTACTGCATCTTGAGCAATCGTTAATTGATCTACTGATCGATTGAAGTAGACCTGCGCCGCAGTAGATACACCATATGAGCCGCGGCCGAAGTAAATAGTGTTGAGATAATTCTCAAAGATCTGATCCTTTGATTGTTGGCTCTCAAGTTTTGTCGCAATAACTAATTCTTTAATTTTACGCGTTACGGTTCTGCTCTGACTTAAAAAAGCGGTCTTTGCATACTGTTGAGTGATGGTTGATCCACCTTGAAGTGATCCTCCTGTGATGTTGTGATAAACCGCTCGCAAGATTCCAGTTGGGCTAAATGCTGATTCGGAGTAGAAGTTCTTATCTTCTGCTGCAAGTACTGCGTGACGGAGATTGAGTGGAATATTTGCAAGTTTTACAATCGTTCGATTTTCGGAACCGATACGCCCAATCTCACTACCGTCGGCATATTGAATGATCGTTGACTGGCTATTCACAAAGGCATTCGGGTCAGGAATTTTCACAGTGAAATATGCGGCGCCAAAGGCGAGTGCGCCGACGACAAAGCCGCCGCCGATCGTAAAGATCGCACCGCGAATGAGCCAACTCTTCCAATTCGCCATAAGCGCAAGGTTACCGCCTTACCGATTGCAGGGCGCAGACCTATCTAGGCTTATCTCGTCTTGCGAGGAGCCTTACGCATATGACCATCCCCTAATTTGAACGAGTAGATCAGATGGTGCCAATCGCATCCACGGCAGACCTCAACAACATAGACACGAAACTCGCCAAATTCGCTCTGCATCTCATCAAGCTCTTTAATGGACTTAATGCGACCTGAGTATTGTCCGAGTTGATCGCCAAAGGCGTAGTGAAGAACCACCATCTCCACTTTGCGGCAGACTGGACATGGCCGTTCGACCGCCTCCCCGTGGTGCTTTGCCGCTAACCGAAGATAAGGATCGGCATCGCAGATATCGACCTTTGCCTGCGCGCCTTTAAAGTAGGAGACCAACGTGGCGCGACGTTTCAATGAATAATCGATTGAATCGCGTCTAGACCACATAAGTAAAAGGATAATAGGTAACTTCTAACTACGCTTAGTTCTGTGCAAGATAACCAGCAGAAGCAGAGCCACTACTGGCCATTTCATAAAGGCAGTCGCCTGCCTGCACTGCTGCAGATTCGCTGGTTAGGCCAATTCACTGATGGGCTCTTCCAATCCTCGCTCGCCTCATTTGTACTCTTTTCGCCAGAGCGCCAACCAAATGCCGTTGCCGCCGCGATCGCATTCACCGTCGTCTTGCTTCCTTACTCACTCGTCGGGCCATATGCCGGAATTTTTCTCGATCGTTTCTCTCGTCAGAAGATTGTTCAAGTATCAAATCTGATTCGTGCACTGGATCTCGTACTTATTGCAGTTGCGATTAAGAGTGGGCTCACTGGTGTTCCTCTTACCTTGTTGGTGCTCGTTGCATTTGGTATCAATCGACTTATTCTCGCCGGCTTATCTGCTGGACTTCCACTCATTGTTAAAAAAGGTGAATTGATTGCCGCGAACGCCTTAGCAGTGACTGGCGGAACTCTCGGTGTTGTCATTGGTGGTGGTGCAGGTATTGGCCTCAAAAAGATCCTTGATCACTCGCATAAGAGTGATTTCAGTGATGCGGTTGTTATTGCGCTAGCGGCGCTTCTTTATTTAGCTTCTGCGGCGCTCACCCAGCGATTAAAACATCGTGAGATCGGCCCGCGCGAGCATGAAATCTCTCAAGAGATTCGTGGTTGGCGGGAGATGCTTGAAGGGTTCCATATCCTTCGCGCGCACAGTGATGCACTCCGTGGCATCTTGGCAACAGCAGTTCAGAGAGGTGGCCTTACTGCGCTTACCTTGATGGGGCTCTTGTTAGAACGCAATACCTACCATCCATCCAATAATCCTGATGCGGGGCTATCTGGTTTTGCAGTCGCGCTAGGAATCGCTGGTGTAGGAATCGGGCTTGGTTCGCTAATCACCCCGATCTTTGTCGAACGATTTGGCCGACATAAGTGGATTCGCTTGATGATGGTTGCTGGAGTCCCATTCATTATTGTCTTTCTACTTTCACAAAAACAGTGGTCACTTATTCTCGCCGCCTTCTTTGTTGGGCTCTGCGGCCAAGCTGTAAAAGTAACAAATGATGCGCTTGTGCAATCTAAGATCGATGATGAGTTCCGTGGTCGCGTCTTTGCTTTTTATGATGTCTGTGTCAACGGCGCCATTGTTGGAGGGGCCTTGGTAGCAGCACTCGTCTTGCCAACAAGTGGTAAATCGATACTTCTTCCCGCGCTTATTTGCATCGCATATCTTTTTACAAGTGGAGGGTTACTTCGTGGAGTTCGCTTCCCACCACGTAAGTAACTCTTGACGCGCTACCTCTTCACCAAGCGGACCACGATCAAGTCGGAGTTCGAGCAAATGTGCGTATGCCTTACCAATCAGGGGTGACGGTTTTACACCCAAGATTTCCATAATCTGATTTCCATCAAGATCTGGTCTTATTTTATTGAGCTCTTCTTCCTCAGCAAGGATCGCAATTCGTGATTCAAGTGAGTCGTAAGTAGCAGCAAGCATCGCCGCTTTCTTTGCATTGCGTGTGGTGCAATCTGCGCGCGTTAATACATGGAGGTGTCCAAGGAGATGGTCGGCATCGCGAACATAGCGGCGCACTGCCGAATCGGTCCATTCACCACTGCCATAACCATGGAATCGCAAGTGCAAGAAGACAAGGGTATAAACATCATCAATGGTGTGATTATCGAAGCGGAGAGCCTTTAGACGAGCCTTCGCCATACGCGCACCGACAACTTCGTGATGGTGGAATGAAACCCCGCCACCAGGAGTTAACTCACGCGTCTTTGGCTTACCAATGTCGTGCAAAAGCGCCGCTAACCGAATCACAAGATTGGGTCCACCAAGTCGATCTTCTTGCGCAATAGCTTGCTCAAGAACGGTCAGGGTGTGCTCATAGACATCTTTGTGATGATGGTGCTCATCGATTTCGAGTTTTAGTAGAGGTAGTTCAGGCAAGACCTTTGCAGCTAGTCCAGTCTCTACTAAAAGTGAGAGCCCTAGTCGGGGGTGGGCAGACATGATTGTTTTTATAAGTTCGTCACGAACACGCTCTGCTGAAATGATGGAAATACGCTCTGCCATTGCACTCATCGCCGCAACGACTTCTGGTTCTACTGCAAAATCTAATTGGCTCATAAATCGGGCAGCACGAAGCATCCGCAATGGGTCATCACTAAATGAGTCAGTTGCTTTTCCAGGGGTGCGAAGAATTCGTAGCGCTAAATCAGTGATTCCATTAAATGGATCTATAAATTCTGGTTTATCTGTTGTTAACTCAAGAGCCATCGCATTGACGGTGAAGTCGCGTCGACCTAAATCGCCGGTGATGGAATCACCAAAATCTACTTCAGGCTTACGAGAATCTGGATCATAAACATCGCTGCGATAGGTAGTGACCTCTACTGTCACATCGCCTTTCTTGGCAGCGATCGTTCCAAAGGCTGCGCCGGTATCCCAGATCGCATCACCCCATTTGCTTAAAATCTTCTTCGTTGCATCGGGTCTCGCATTTGTTGTGAAATCAAGGTCATTACCAAGGCGGCCTAAGATCGCGTCGCGGACTGGTCCGCCGACGAGGGCTAGAGTGAAGCCGGCATCTTTGAAGGCGGCGGCGAGCGAGTCAGTGATTGGAGCCTCGCGGCGTAGAGCGGTAATAGCAAGAGTAATTGCCAGCTCTCTTGGGCCATCAACCTGCCCAACTCTCTCGCTCATAGGGATAAGGCTAGAGGTTCGAACTCAAAAGCCGAACGCTCGCGCCGTTACATCGAGCTGTTCGGGAGAGAGACAGGAGTATCCTGCTGGTATGACCCCGGCACCTGGTGCGGGTGGCGCAGCTAAGCGAAAGAGACGTCGTCGTAAACGGCCTTCTTCTGCAAACCCCGCTACAACCGCAACTTCTACATCTTCTACCGCTCAATCCCAAGAGAGTTCGGTAGCCCCTGCTCCAAAACCGCCGCAGAAGACAAACTCGCGACCTTCATCAAAGGCGTCATCAAAGTCGCCGTCAAGACCTTATGCGAAGCGCGTCGATGAGGTGAGCGCCGGTGGACTTGTTATCGATGGGAGTCGAACACAAGGATTATTAATCGGGCGTCGTGATCTTAAAGACCCAACAAAGGAGCGACTTCTCTGGTCACTTCCTAAGGGTCACATCGAAGCTGGTGAGACACCCGAGATGGCGGCGATCCGCGAGGTTGCTGAAGAGACTGGTATCCAATCTGAAATCTCACGCGCTCTTGGTGTGATCGACTTTTGGTTCATGGCTGGCGGAAAAAGAATTCACAAAACTGTCCATCACTATCTCTTTAAAGAGGTGGGTGGGGTGCTGCAAGCTCAAATTGAAGAGGTTGATGAAGTGGGTTGGTTCCCACTTGATCAGATTGTTTCGATGCTTGCCTATCCAGATGAGAAGAAGCTCATTGCAAAAGCTGGCGAGCTCACCCTGTGAAGAGTGTGAAGCGTTTATTGCTTATTCTCCTCTCACTCTCTACCTTCGCCATTTCACTTCTGCCAGCTCCATCCTTTGCTGCAAACTCCACAACAATCTTTGTCACCGCGCCATCGCATCAACTCTTAAATGGCGTATTCATTGATGATCAACTTGCTACCGATTTATCACCGGTCGGATCACTTGGAAAACTCTTATATCTCAAGGGTGGGGCAGGGCTTCGATGGAGTATTGATCCGGCTTTGATTGAAGAAGTAATGAGCATGTCAAAGGGTTATCTCCTCATTGATAAATCCAAAGGTGCGGGAGAAGACTTTGCTAAAAACTTCCTTGCTCGCGTGGCAGATTTAGCTGCAAGTGGACGCGTTGATGCCATGGTCTACGCAAATCCATCCCAGTACTGGGTTGGCCGTCTGACTCCCCATGAGAAGAACTACTTATTACAAGCTTCACAGGTGCGGTTAGCAACCTTACTTGCGAAGCCAGTAGGCGCTCCACTTCAATATCTCAGCACTAACTATTTCACTCTCACTCATCAAAGTGTTTTAGATGTTAACGATGCTTACGCGACAATTCAGAGTCGTGCTATTTATATGGCGTCCGACGATCTTAATAACGCCCGGCTCTCGCTTATGCGTATTTTAAATCCTACGTTGAGTTCGACTCATCGAGCGCTCTTACTCAACGATATCGATAAATCAATCCAAGTTTTGCGAACAAGTATTCGGTTGGCACCAGGTAGATTCACAGTGACATCATCTACACAGGAATTGCCTATTACTATTATTAACGATTTCCCTATGAGTGCAACTGTTAACTTGAATATCAACTCACTGAATGAGCGTGTACTCGCTCACGATATTAATGGAGTTATTGTTGCCGGTAAATCAAAGGTGCAAGTTCTTGTTCCGGTAAAAGTCCTCACCTCTGGTAATAGCGCACTCAGTATCGATGTGCAGAACAGTCGTGGCGATGCTATTAGTGAAGAGCAGGTGTACTCACTCTCGCTCAAAGTGATCAGTCCAATCGCAACTTGGATCACGGCTGCCGCGGCATTAACACTCTTCTTCGCCGCGCTACTGCAATCCTTGCGCCGTATTCGTAGAAGGCGAGCGGCATGAGTACAACACAAGGTGGTCACGATGATCGCGCACTCATGCGCTCATCAACTGTTATGGCTATCGGAACAATCTTCTCGCGGATCACAGGTTTAGTTCGTGGCCTACTTACTGTTGCTCTCTTAGGAACCGCACTCTTAGGTGACACCTTTAACGTCGCGAACACAATGCCAAATATTCTCTATAACCTCATTATTGGTGGGGCGCTAACGGCGGTCTTTGTTCCACAACTTGTACGAGCAATTCGTGAGCCCGATGGAGGTTCCGCCTTTATTTCACGCCTACTAACCGCCACTGTTGTGGTTTTGGGAGTACTCACAACCGTTGCTGTTATTGCAGCGCCACTATTAGTTCGTATCTTTGCTACTAGTTATATCGGCCGCCCAGAATTTAATCTCACTGTGCTCATCATGCGTTGGTGTCTACCGCAGATCTTCTTTATGGGGCTCTTCGCCCTCCTTGGTCAGATAGCTAATGCAAAAGAGCGCTTTGGGCCAATGATGTGGGCGCCTATTTTTAACAATCTTGTCGGCATTGCAGGCATCGGTTACTTCCTGCATCAGAAACCACATTGGTCTGTTACATCGATTAGCACATCAGAGGCGACCTGGATCGGAATTATTACCACCCTTGGTTATGTTGTGCAGGCTGCAGTATTAATTCCAATCATTGTGAAGACGAAGATCAAGATCACTCCGCGCTTTGATTGGCGTGACCCTGAGATTAGACAATCACTCCATCTTGCAAGCTGGACCTTGGCCTTTGCAGCGATTAGCCAGATCAGTTATCTCGTAACCGTTAATCTCTCAACTCACGCTGCTGTGCGCGCACTCAAAGAGGGAATTACAATCGGTGTCGGATATACGCCATACAGCAATGCCACATTTATTATGATGCTTCCGCATTCAATTGTGACGATTTCAATAGTGACTGCTCTCCTGCCGCAACTCTCGCTCTTTGCTCACGAAAAGCGTGTGAGTGATATCCATGGCTCATTGGTACGAACTATTCGATTAGTTGGGATTATTACCGTCCCGGCAGCGATTGGACTCTTACTCTTTGGTCCACTCATTACCCATACCCTCTTCTTTGGTATCTCTGCCGCAGACGGCCAATATCTTGGTGAAGTATTAGCTGGCTTCTCACTCGGACTTTTGCCGTTGAGTGTTAACTTAATTGCGCTACGTGGGTTAAATGCCTTTGAAAATGTGAAACTACAAGTTCTCTCAAATTTCATCATGAATCTTGCCGCTAGCCTCTTAGCAATCATCGCTGCCTTATCCCTGCCGGCAAAGTGGGTCACGGTTGGCTTAGCTGCAGCGCTCTCTATTTCGTACTACATCGGCGCTTACAGCACGATCCGCTTACTTCGTCGCTATGAGATTCGGATTAACACCGGTGAGATCGTGGGACTTTATGGTCGCCTTGCCGCCATCTTCCTCTGCATCGCCTTGCCACTTCGATTGGTGAGCTCTCATATCCCTGGTGGGAATAGCTTCAGGTTGCTCGTTGTTCTGGGATTGAGTGGGATTGGCTACTTTGGCCTTGCGCATGTATTTAAAATTTCAGAAGTGGGAAGCACATTTCGAGTTCTTCTCGGTCGGAAGATCTAATAGAGATAAGGTGTCGGTATGAGCGAAGTTAAAGATATTGTCATTGTTGGATCTGGCCCAGCTGGATATACCGCCGCTATTTACGCTGCACGCGCCGGTTCACGGCCAATCGTCTACGAGGGTTCTGTAACCGCCGGTGGTGCGCTCATGAACACCACTGAAGTCGAAAATTTTCCTGGTTTCACAGATGGCATCATGGGGCCAGATCTCATGGATGCAATGCGCAAGCAAGCAAAGCGTTTTGGTGCAGAGCTCATTACTGATGATGTTGTTGAGATGGATCTCGCCGGTGAAATTAAAGTTCTTAAGGATGGTTCTGGTAAAACCATCCAAGCAAAGGTTGTCATTCTTGCCATGGGATCTGCTTATAAAGAGATTGGCCTTGAGAATGAGAAGCGTCTCTCTGGTCACGGTGTTTCGTGGTGTGCAACCTGCGATGGTTTCTTCTTTAGAGATCAAGTAGTTGCTGTTGTTGGTGGTGGCGACTCTGCAATGGAAGAGGCAAACTTCCTCACAAAGTTCGCTTCAAAGGTTCTTCTTATCCATCGTCGCGATACCCTGAAGGCATCGAAGATCATGGCAGAGCGTGCGCAGGCCAATCCAAAGATTGAATTCATCTGGAACACAGAAGTGATAGATGTGCTTGGAGAGCAGAAAGTCTCGGGCCTTAAGCTTCGTAATACTGCCGATGGTAGCGAGTCAGAGATTGCAGTTACTGGCCTCTTTGTTGCAATCGGACATGATCCACGCTCAGAGTTGGTCCAGGGCAAGGTCGAGCTCGACGCCGAGCGCTATGTCACTGTTGGCGGCCACTCAACCCGAACCAGTGTTGAGGGTGTCTTCGCCTGTGGTGACCTCGTCGACCACACCTACCGTCAGGCTATTACCGCTGCTGGCACAGGCTGCCAGGCCGCACTCGATGCTGAGCGTTTTCTCAACCACAAGTAATGAGCTAGACCTGATTAAGATCTACCTACCCACTCGAGAGAGAAGAATGAGCCATGGCAACAACACCAGTAACAACCGCAACTTTTGAAGCTGAAGTTCTTAAGAGCACAACACCTGTATTAGTTGATTTCTGGGCTGAGTGGTGTGGTCCATGCCGCGCTGTAGGTCCAATCCTTGAAGAGATCTCAAACGAGTACGGCGCAAAGATTAAGATCGTCAAGCTTAATACCGATGAAGAAGCGGCGATCGCTATGAAGTACGGCATTGTTTCAATTCCAACAATGAATGTCTTCGTTAACGGTGAAGTAGTGAAGAGCATTGTTGGCGCAAAGCCAAAGCCTGCACTTCTCAAAGATCTCGAATCTTTCATAGCTTAATACCTAGAACTCGATAGATCTTTTACAGTGAGCAGCGTCCCCCTTCACCTTGGTGATTCCGGGGACGCTGTCTTATTATTGACAAACACTCTCCATCGTTTGGGTTTGGTCTCCCAAACATCATCACTCTTCTCAGTAGAGATTGAATCTGCTGTAAAAGCATTCCAACAAAATCGCGGGCTTATTGTTACAGGCATCGTTGATGAAGCAACTGCTGATACTCTCGAAGAAGCTCGTTGGAAACTCGGCGATCGCACACTCTTGTTAACTGCTCCCAGGCTTATGCGCGGTGACGATGTCGCGGTGTTGCAGTCTCGGTTAATTGAAATTGGATTTAATTGTGGTCGAGTCGATGGCATCTTTGGAGTCCGAACAGAGTCAGCGGTAAAAGAGTTTCAAAAATCAGCAGGCATTAAAATTGATGGCCGTTGTGGTGCATCCACGATCATGTCGATCTTGCGGTTAACAAAAGTTGTTTCAGGTGGTGCGCCAGCACAGCTTCGTGAACAAGTAGCTCGCGAAGGAAAAGGGCCAGCACTCGCTGACAAGGTTATTGTTTTAGACCCATCCTCTGAATGCTTTGATCCATCAATTACCTTTGATATTGCTTCGCGATTAGAAGGTCGTTTAGTTGCACTTGGAGTCTCGGTCTTCATCACTCGTGGCGCTACAACTAATCCTTCTCATCAAGAGCGAATTGATAAGGCGAACTCATCTGCTGCTGATTTAGTGATCTCGATTGGGATTGATAGTTACAAGAACGAGAGTGCACATGGAGTCGCGACCTATTATTACGGCGCCGATGCGCACGGTGTCCACTCTGTCGTGGGTGAGCGCTTCGCTCAATTAGTCCAGCGAGAGATCACAGCCCGTACCGATCTGCTCAACTGTCGGACTCATGCGATGAGTTGGGATTTACTACGCCGGACGAAAGCCCCGACCGTAAAGGTTGATGTGGGGTATTCGAGTAATCCAGGAGACCAAAAGCGCCTACATGACCCCGAATTCCGCGAGACGGTCGTCGAATCACTGATGATCGCGATCCAACGTCTCTATTTATCGGCTGAAGATGATGCAAAGACCGGCACCCTACGCATTAGTGACCTTCGCCGAGCAGGCATCAGGAAGTAAGATCCGCAGATGAGCCAAGAGATCACGCGCTTCCATACTGGGACACCTGAGAACCTCGAGCTTCGCTTTGCCCAGCGAGCTTCACTTCTCCAACCATCTGAAATTCGCGCGCTCTTCGCCGTTGCATCTCGTCCAGAGATCGTCTCGCTCGCTGGCGGTATGCCAAATCTCTCTGCTCTTCCGATGGAGATGTTCTCCGATGTTGTATCAAAGTTAGTTCGTGAAAACGGTCAAGAGGCACTCCAGTACGGCAGCGGACAAGGCCATCCAAAGCTTCGCGAACAGATCTGCGACATTATGGCGCTCGAAGGTATTCGTGCCCATCCAGATGATGTCATTGTCACGACTGGATCACAGCAGGCTCTTGATTTAATCTCTCGTATCTTTATCAACCCTGGCGATGTTGTTTTGGTTGAAGCGCCATCGTATGTCGGTGCGCTCGGCACATTCCAACAATATGAGGCTGATGTCGTGCATGTTGAGATGGATCAAGATGGTTTGATCCCCGAACGCCTTCGTGAAGCGATCGCTGGCACAAAGGCGCTCGGTAAACACATTAAATTCCTCTATTTGATTCCGAATTACCAGAACCCTGGTGGTGTAACGATTCCAGCCGCACGTCGTACTGAGATTCTTGAAATCTGCCGCGCTGAGAAGATCTTTGTTGTTGAAGATAATCCATATGGCCTCCTTGGTTTCAATGGACCAGCACCTGATGCGATGCGTGCTCAGGATTCAGAGAATGTGATCTACCTTGGTTCATTTTCAAAGACGATTGCACCTGGCTTCCGTGTTGGTTGGGCGCTCGTTCCACAAGCGCTCAAAGAGAAGTTAGTGATTGCAGCTGAATCATCGATTCTCTGCCCATCAAACTTTGCCCAACTTTCGATCAGTGGCTACTTAGCTGATCAACCATGGCGTGAGCAGATCGCAGAATTTTGCAAGTTATATAAAGAGCGTCGCGATGCGATGCTTGAAAGCCTTGAGCAGTACTTCCCGAAGAGCGCTACCTGGACCCACCCTGAAGGTGGCTTCTACTTCTGGATCACATTGCCTGAAGGTATTGATACCAAGGCGATGATGCCGAAGGCGATCGCTGCGAAGGTGGCTTTTGTACCAGGCACTGCATTCTATGCCGATGGATTTGGTTCGCGCTCAATGCGTCTCTCCTATTGCTACCCAACACCAGAGCGAATCCGTGACGGCGTGAAGGCGCTCGGCGCTGTTGTGACAGCCGAGATTGAAGCCTTAAATAAGCAGAGTAAATCTCTTAAATAATTGCTTGAGTGATCCGATTGAGATCATCGAGATCGGCAAATTCAATCGTGATCTTGCCCTTCTCTTTACCTAGTTCAACGCTAACTCGGGTATCGAGCGCATCACTGAGTTGATCACCAACTTCTTTGAGTCGTGGTGAGATCACCGCAGGCTTTGCAGCCTTCTTGTTCTTCTTGCTCTCACTGCCAAGTGCAACTAACTCTTCCACTGCGCGAACACTCAGTCCTTCGGCGACAATCTTGTTAGCGATAGCTTCGATCTGAGATTCATCGGTCATTGATAAAAGCGCACGAGCATGACCCGCAGAGAGGACTCCTGCTGCGATACGACGTTGCACTGAAGCTGGCAGATTAAGAAGTCGTAAGGTATTTGTTACGGCTGAGCGAGATTTACCAACTTTGGTTGCAAGTTCTTCATGGGTATACCCAAAGTCATTGAGAAGGTTTTGATAGGCAGCGCCTTCTTCGAGTGGATTTAATTGTGATCGTTGAATATTTTCAACAAGTGCTTCACGTAGTAATTCATTATCTGCAGTCTCGCGAATGATGACTGGAATTGTTTTAAGGCCAGCGAGTTTTGATGCGCGTAATCTGCGCTCTCCCATAATTAATTCATAACGACCGTTACCAAGTGAGCGAACCACAGGGGGTTGCATAACACCGACTTCTTTGATGGATGCAGATAATTCATTGAGTGCATCTTCATCAAATGTTGTTCGTGGTTGTTTTGGATTCGGTGAGATCGCATTGATATCTACTTCAGCGCGATCGGCAACAACGAGACCTGAGTTGTTTTCAATATGTGGAAGTGGTGTTGAAGGAATCAGTGAATCAAGTCCGCGACCTAGTCCGCCTTTACGAGTGCTCATGCTGTGATCGCTCCTGATTCTGGATTGCTCTGCGTTGATCCATCTTCTCGTGGTCCTGCACCGCGTAGCGCAATCTCACGGGCAACCTGCATATATGCGATCGCGCCTGGTGATGATGCGTCATAGGTCATTACCGTCTGTCTAAAAGATGGCGCTTCACTAATTCGTACTGCACGTGGAATTGGAATATCAATAAGTTCTTTCGGGAAGTGCGCGCGTACATCATTGGCAACATCGTTTGCGAGACGAGTACGTGAATCAAACATTGTTAGAAGGATGGTTGAGATATGTACTGCTGAATTTAGTGCGCGCTGAATCTTGGAGAGAGTTGAAACTAATAAAGAGATGCCCTCAAGTGAGTAATACTCGCATTGAATCGGCACAAGAACTTCATCTGCCGCCGTCAGTGCATTGATAGTGAGTAGCCCAAGGCTTGGTGGGCAATCAATAATGATGTAATCAAGGCGGTTGCCTTCTTCTTCACGAGTACGCAGGTAATCTTGAAGTGCGAGCTTTAAGATCGATTCGCGAGCAACCATATTGACCATCGAGATCTCAGCGCCTGCTAACTCTTGGTTAGCGGGTGCGCACTCTAAATGTGGGAATCCTGCGACTTTTTGAATAATTGATGCGAGGGGGTGGTCATCAACGAAGACCTCATACATCCCCTCGCCATCTCGGTCGATGCCGAGTGCGGTGCAGGCATTTCCTTGGGGGTCGAGATCAATGACAAGGACTTTGAGTCCACCCATTGCGAGGGCGGCGGCGATATTGACCGCTGAGGTTGTCTTACCTACCCCACCTTTCTGGTTTGCGACGGTGAAGAGGCGGGTTTTAAGTGGGCGAGGCATCGCCTCTTTTAAGCGGCGGACTCCGATGACTGACTTACCTGTTTCACGTGAAACATCAGCTCCGCTCATGGCTCAATCTAAACAGATTTTCTGACCTCAATGATCCGGGCCATCTCAAGCTCGCCGACGGTGAGTGTGTGGAGGGTGGTAACGGTATTCGTTTTAGGGGTCGTTTCATCGATCTCTGCCTGGGCCGACTCCCCTTTGATCGCCAGTAAGGCCCCTTTTGAGGCGATAAGCGGCCAGACCATCGGCAAGAGAATTGGAAGTGGTTTTACAGCTCGCGCAGTAACGATGGCGAAGGCGCTCTTGACCGACTCTGCCTTGCCTCGAATCACTGTGACAGGGATATTGAGGTCAGCGATGACCTCATTGAGGAAATCAACCCGGCGTTGGAGGGGCTCGATCAGGGTTACGCGAAGATCTGGGCGGGCCAAGGCGATCACAATGCCTGGAAGTCCAGCTCCTGATCCAATATCAGCGACAGTGGCCCCTTCAGGGATCAAGGTTGAGACCGGAATGCAGTTAGCGATATGGCGATCCCAGATTCGATCAGCCTCTCGAGGGCCGATCAGACCGCGCTCAATCCCCCAGCTCGCGAGGAGCTCGGCGTAGCGCTCGACCTCTCTTTGACGCTCTGAGAAGTAGTTCGAGAGTAGTGTTTCACGTGAAACACTCATAGGAGTTCCTTATTCAGGGAGTACAACGACGCAGCGATTAGGTTCTTCACCCTCAGATTCGCTGGTGAGGCCGATCTCTTGGATCGTGTCGTGGATGACCTTACGCTCAAAGGCGTTCATTGGCTTCAATTTAATAGCGGAACCAGTCGACTTCACTTCATCAGCGGTCTCATGGGCGAGCTTTGCTAGCTCTTCCTTCTTATCTGAACGGAAGTTATCGATATCGAGCATGAGGCGTGAGCGCTCGCCGAGGCTAGTTTGCACAGCGAGACGGGTGAGCTCTTGTAGGGCATCAAGGACCTCGCCATTATTGCCAACGAGGTGGCCAAGCTTGCCGCCAGCGATAGAGAGTGCCGCGCGACCATTCTCTACATCGATATCAATGTCGCCATCGAGGTCGGTGATATCGAGAAGCGCTTCGAGGTAATCAGCGGCAGCATCGCCCTCCTCTTCAAGGCGCTCTACCTGGCTCTTTTTAACGCCTTCTTTATTAGCCTCTGTGGCCTCATCTTTTACATCTACTTCACTCATGGTTATGCCTCTCTTTTGAGCAGATTGTCTGCTTTAAA
>CAIMOX010000031.1 GCA_903843225.1 uncultured Actinomycetes bacterium
TGGTAAAGAAGCTGCTGAGGAAAAAGTTTTAGAAATTGTAAAAAATGAAGGTGTTGAATTTGTTGTACTCGCTCGTTATATGCAGATTCTCTCGGAGCGCTTCTGCTCTGCGCTCAATGGTCGAATCATCAATATCCATCACTCATTCCTGCCTGGCTTCAAAGGAGCAAGGCCTTATCACCAAGCTCATGAGCGCGGCGTAAAGATGATCGGTGCAAGTGCTCACTTCGTGACGCCGCAGTTAGATGAGGGTCCGATCATTACTCAGGATGTCACTCACGTGACTCACTCAGCGACACCAGAAGATCTCATTGCTCTTGGTCGTGATATTGAACGCCGGGTCTTATCGCAGGCGGTAAAGCTCTATGCAGAAGATCGCATCTTTATCGTGGGTGCAAGAACAGTTATTTTCCAATAATCGCTTCAAATACTGGTGTCCCAGACGGGAGTTGAACCCGTGGCCTACCGCTTAGGAGGCGGTCGCTCTATCCACTGAGCTACTGGGACCTGACTGTGCCAACTTTATCTGACTACTTTGACCAATATTCTCAGCCAATTCACCCACATTTGCGCGTGGAGTCAACCCTCGTTCTGAGGCTTCTACCCATAGAATCAGATTTATAACCAGTGGGTAAGCATTGGTTCAATTCACGCTTATGAGGGGTCATCCATGTTCAAGAAATTTACGAAGCTCGCACCGGTCGTTCTCGCTGCCGGACTAGTTCTCTCTAGCTTCAGCACAGCGAACGCTGCCGTAGTCAAGCAGGGCACCAAGTGCACCACTGCCAAGGCAGTAAAGACCGTCGGTTCCGTGAAGTACACCTGCACCAGCAACCCAGCTGGCGCACCTGCTGGCCTTACATGGACCACAGCAGATTGCATCTCTGCCGCAAGTGCATATGTTGCAGCAAAGGGTCAATACGATGGCTTCACCACTTCACAGAACAGCACGCTAGCCGCTATTAAGGCTTCGATCGATGCCTCAAAGCACTCGATTGATGTTCTGAACCAGGGAATCGCAGCGACAAAGACGAAGGAATATATCGTCGGCTATAACCATACTGTCTCACCTTCTGTGCCTATCAAAGTTGTCGGAGTCGATGCTGCGCTCGCTGCGCTCAATACCCACCTCACAGATGTGACGGCAAAGCGTGATAACGCTGCAAAGCAGCGTGACCTCACCGCTACAACTCTCGCTGCAAAATACACCGCAACTCAGATTGCTGCCTGGGCTGCTAACCCAGTAACAGCCGTAAGTAATCCAGATGTGAACGTTCAAAACTACGGTAACTGGATTCGCGCCTACCAGGGTTATGACAAAGCAATCACCAGCGGTCAGAAAGATATTGCAAACTTGCAGAAGGTTCCTAATAACTTCCAAGCAAAGCTTGTCAAAGCTCAGGCCCAGATTGATGATATGACAAAGCGCTATAACGATGCGATTGCTAATCAACCAACTCAATCAGCGACAATCAAGGCTGCAGCAGATCAGGCGCTCTCCGTCCGTAAATCTGCCTGCAAGGTTGGTCTTTAATTTATTACTGATTAACCAATCGTAAGCGTCTTCAGGGTCGCGCTCGACGGATACTTCAATAGTGCCGTTCGAGCGGGGCCCTGAAGTACTTTTCCGGCCAAGGTGAATTGCGAACCATGTGCCGGGCAGAGCCACTGATTACCGTTCTGCATCACCGTCACACCATTATGGGTGCAGCTTAAATTTAAGACTGTAAGACCTTTAACTCCTGCGGCAGTACGTACAACTGCGACTGATGAGCCATCTGAGAGATCGATAGTGATGGCACCACCAACCTTCTTGAGTGCAGGATTCTTCGATAAATCAATATCGAGCTTGCCATCTTTGCGCTGCTTAATGCCCTGAGCAGCCACCGCAGCGGATGCGATATCTGTTGAAAGACCAACGGCTAGAGCGATAGCTCCGCAAAGGAGTGCACGACGGCCAATCTGCCCAGTTCCGCTATCTGCCACGTGGTTATCCATAAGCTCTATTTTCCTTCTCTAAAGTCGATTACCCTCACCCTGTGGCAATAGGTACTGGCCGAAGATATCTCACCTTGCGCCTTCTCGCAGTGGGATTACTACTTCTGCATCTGGGAATCCGCTTAATCTTTCCACAGCCGACGATCTTCTCAGATCTCATCCTCTTTAATGCGATCGCTCTCTGCGCAGCCCTCTCGGCCTATTACGCACCGCTCTTTAATGACCGCCTTGCGACAATCACTATCGGTCTCGCTTTGGGATGCTGGACCTTCGGATCTTGTATTAGCTCTTGGAACTCATTTATGACCTTTCAGATCTGGCCACGCGGAACCGATATCGCATATGCACTGTTCTATCCGCTCATTCTCTTTGGAATGATTCGTGCGCTATCTGCAAAGCGTCGAGTGCGGGCCCTCGAGCTTCTCGATGTGCTAATCATCGCACTCGGTGTATCCGGTGTAATTGCATCGCTCTTATTAGCGCCAGCAATGGTCGCCTTCACTGGTACACCGTTTACAGTCTTCCTCTCAATTCTTTATCCAATTGGAGACTGTGTCCTCCTTGCGATTGCCGTCGTTGCACTTATCTTCCAGCGAAGGGGGTTGAGATCAATCATTATGTTATTTGGCATCGCTATTTTTGCTGCTACCGATCTTTACTTCCTCTGGAAATCTGCGACTACTGGCTACGGGTTTGCATCGCTCATCGATGATGGGTGGGTTTTAAGTTTGCTGATCATCGCCGAATCGCTATGGCACAAAGGTGGAGAAGGTGAGCTCTCAGATCGCGTAACGGGAGTTGCGGCCACACTCGCACTTGTCGCCAGTGCGACGATTCTTGGCATAGCTGCGGTGAGACCACATTACTTCCCAACATTTGCACTGGTACCAGCGCTCATCACGATCATGCTCGCCTTCTTGCGCATGTCCGTCGCACTTCGAGAGGCGCGACTTGCTCATAGCGATCGGGAGCTAGCGCGAATTGATGAACTCACCGGGTTAGCCAACCGACGGAGATTTCTTGCCGAAGTAGAGATCCTCGAGCGTAAGGAGGGGACGCTTCTGATCCTAGATTTAGATGGGTTTAAACAGATTAACGATTCGATGGGACACGATGTCGGAGATCAACTGCTGCGACAGATCTCACTGCGATTTTCCAGATCACTCTCCCACGGCGCGTTGATCGCGCGGCTTGGTGGTGATGAATTCGGCGTCATCATCTACGGAGACGAATCGCACGGTGTTGAAGTTGCTCAAGCCCTACTTGCATCGGTCAGTTATCCCATCACACTTGCTTCGGGTAGTACTGCAATCGGGGTAAGCATTGGGCGAGTGCGAAGTGATGGTAAAGGCGATTTGTTAAAACGTGCAGATAGAGCAATGTATGAAGCGAAACGAAGTAGTGCCGGGATCGTGCTCGCTCGAGATTAAGGTTCCTACTCCGGCTTCTCTGGTTTGCGGGCCTTAATTTCTTCTAAGCGAACCAATGATTCGATTCGCTCGCTAGCATGGTTCACAATCTGAGCCGGATAATCATGAAGGTAACCATCTAAGACGTTCCATGGTTCGTGAATATCTGGAGCTGCAAGATGGCGAAGCTCTGGTAGATACTTTCGGATGTAATCACCATTCTCATCGAAGCGTTTGCCTTGCTCAATCGGGTTAAAGACGCGGTAATACGGCGAGGCATCGGTGCCGGTACCGGCGGTCCATTGCCAGCCATGGGAGTTAGAGGCAACATCCCAATCGACTAGATGCTCCTTGAAGAAATCTGCTCCGAGTTGCCACTCTAAGTGAAGATCCTTTACTAAAAATGAAGCGACAACCATACGTGTTCGGTTGTGCATCCACCCTTCGAGGACGAGCTGGCGCATGGCGGCATCAACGAATGGGTAGCCAGTTTTGCCTTCACACCAAGCGCGAAACTTATCCCCTGGCTTGTCATATCTCATCGCGGCAAATTGCGGTGCGTAGTAATCATTTACGGTATGGGGGTTATGGTGAAGTACATCGCCATAAAACTCGCGCCACGCGAGTTCTTTACGATATGTGTCGTGAGCCTTTGTTTGATTCAGCTCTGCAAGCAGTGTGCGCGGATGAATCTCTCCCCATTTGAGGTGCGCACTCAACTTGCTGGTGCCATCGATCCCGGCGAAGTTTCGTCTTTCGTCATATTGATCGAGGCTATTCTCTTTAAACCAAGCCCACCGCTCAAAGGCTGCTTCTTCACCGGCAGGTGTGACATTCACATCAGCTGGCATCTCCCAACTAGGGAAGCTGCGATCTGATTCGCTCGGTGTAACGGTAGGAATCTCGACTGGTGTTGGGGCGGGATCACGCCAACCATGTGCGAGCCAGGCTTTGTAAAACGGTGTGTAGACCCGGTACGGAGTGCCATCACTTGGCTTACGGACACGACCCGGTGCTACTGCATACGGACCACCGGTTCGGATTAATTGAATTCCGGAGGCTTCAACTCGTTCATCGCGCGCTTTGCCATATGGCTCGAACTCTTCTGAAATATGTACTTCTTTTGCATCATAACGCTTCATCAAATCCTGTAGCACAGTGACTTGATCTCCCACCATTGCATGGAGTGAGTGACCAAGAGCGCGATCGAGTTCGCGAATCGATTGGCTCATATATGCCAAGCGCTTTCCACCACTCTGGGTATTCTGCTTGGGATCAAGGATAAAGACCGGAACTATTTCATCACCAGCTGCGATTGCAGCGTTCAGCGCAGGGTGATCCGAGATCCGAAGATCTCGGCGAAACCAGATGATAGAGCGAGTCACGCAACTATCCTCTCACGCAAGTGGTGGAGTGTTAGTGGTGAAGTTGCTCTACTGATGCGTCCCAGCCCTTGACCTGATCAGGTTTGCGTGGGCCATGACCGATATAGCGAGCTGATGGACGCACAAGGCGGCCAGTCTTCTTCTGTTCCAAGATATGTGCAGACCAGCCAGCGGTACGGGCTGCGGTAAACATTGATGTGAACATCGGTCCAGGAACCTGAGCAAAATCGAGGACGATCGCAGCCCAGAATTCTACGTTCGTCTCAAGAACGCGCTCCGGATGGCGCTCATGCAACTCAGCAAGCGCCGCCTTCTCAAGTGCCACGGCAACTTCATAACGCGGTGCACCAAGCTCCTGTGCGGTACGACGAAGTGTGCGAGCACGTGGATCTTCAGCACGGTAGACGCGGTGACCAAATCCCATCAAGCGTTCGCCGCGATCCATAATTCCCTTAACGTATGCGCGAGCATCGCCCATCTTCTCGACATCTTCGATCATGCCAAGTACACGTGAAGGTGCACCACCATGCAACGGTCCAGACATCGCACCGATTGCACCAGAGAGTGATGCCGCAACATCTGCCCCAGTTGAAGCAATGACACGTGCCGTAAATGTTGAAGCATTCATTCCATGCTCAGCTGCTGATGAGAAGTAGGCATCGATTGCGCGAACGTGAAGTGGATCAGGCTCGCCGCGCCAACGAATCATCATGCGCTCAACAACGGTGTGCGCCTTATCAACCTCAGACTGAGGAACCATTGGCAAGATCTGTCCGCGAGCAGATTGAGCGACATACGAGAGCACCATGACTGATGCGCGTGCGAGATTGCTACGAGCTTCTTCATCAGAGATATCAAGGAGTGGCTTAAATCCCCAGGCAGGTGCGAGCATCGCGATCGCAGATTGCACATCGACACGAATATCGCCGGAGTGCACTGGAAGTGGGAACGGCTCTGCAGGTGGTAGTCCTGGGTTAAATTCATCATCAACGAGCAAGCCCCAGACATTTCCAAAGCTGACGCGACCGACTAGATCATCGATATCGACGCCACGATATCGAAGGGCGCTGCCCTCTTTATCGGGCTCGGCGATCGTCGATTCGAAGGCGATGACGCCCTCTAGTCCAGGCTTGAAATCTTCTGACACGGCTTCTCCCAATCGCAGGCGGCCACAACTGGCCGGTAACAGACCCTAGGTTGGCATTGACCCGCTCGAATCGCAAGCAAACACTTCCAAGTAGCCCCGCATGGGGAAAGTGAAGTTAGATACACCTATGGCAATAGAAGAGAGAAGTGAGGCCGAAAAGGCGGCCAGGGATGCGATCCGCGCAATGCGCAAGTCCTATGGCGAGATTGGCCTCGTCGATGTCGACCCAGATCCAATCATCCAATTTCAAAACTGGCTTTCCGAGGCGGCAAATAACTCGATGGTGGTAGAAGCAAATGCGATGGTCCTCTCCACATCGACAACGGAGAGCATCTCTTCTCGAACCGTTCTCCTCAAAGATGTCACATCTGCGGGCTTTACCTTCTTTACCAATTATCAATCTCATAAGGCGAGCGAGATCGCAGCCAATCCGCAGGTAGCGCTGCTCTTCCCGTGGTATGCCATGGAGCGACAGGTAATGATTCAAGGCATCGCCAGTAAAGTTTCGGCGGTCGAGAGTGATGATTACTTTGCCACCCGGCCGTGGGGTAGCCAGATCGGAGCGTGGGCCTCAGCTCAGTCAACCCTGCTCGCCAATCGCGCAGATCTTGAAGAGCGTCAGGCAGCCTTTGCAGCTAAATATCCTGAAGGTAGCCCAGTTCCACGCCCTGAACATTGGGGTGGTTACATCGTCGCACCAACTACGATTGAACTCTGGCAGGGGCGTTACTCACGACTCCATGACCGGGTTCGGTATATCAATACCGACTCCTCAACCAATGGTGGTTGGGATATCCAAAGATTTTATCCATAGAACTTATTCGCAAGAGAGGCACACGATGAGCGAGATTATTATTCCGAGCAACCTCAAGCCAGTTGATGGCCGATTTGGTTGTGGTCCTTCAAAGATACGTCCCGCCGCACTCGATGCCCTCTTTGCATCCGGAAGAACAATCCTTGGAACATCACATCGCCAGAAGCCGGTCAAGAACGTTGTGAATCGCGTGCGCACAGGTCTTGCCTCACTCTTCAATCTGCCAGAAGGATATGAAGTTGTTCTTGGTAATGGCGGGTCTACTGCCTTCTGGGATATCGCAACATTTGGACTCATTGAGAAGAAGTCACAACACCTCACCTTTGGTGAGTTCTCATCTAAGTTTGCACAAGCTGCTAAAGAGGCGCCATTCCTCGATGAGCCGACAGTTATTAAATCTGAGTCCGGATCACACCCATTGGCAATTGCAGAAGCTGGTGTGGATGCCTATGCCTTTACGCACAACGAGACGAGCACTGGCGTATCTATGCCAATTATTCGTCCAGCAGGTACCGATGGCGCATTGGTCTTAGTCGATGCAACGAGCGCTGCCGGTGGATTAGACCTCGATATTTCCCAATCAGATGTCTATTACTTTGCGCCTCAAAAATCATTTGCATCAGATGGCGGACTCTGGATCGCAATCATGAGTCCAGCTGCAATCGCACGCGTAGCAAAGATTAAGGAGAGCGGTCGCTGGATTCCAGCCTTCTTTGATCTGCAGATTGCGATTGATAACTCACGCCTTGATCAGACCTACAACACCCCTGCCGTTGCGACTCTCATGCTCCTTGCAGAACAGATCGAATGGATGAACACCAATGGTGGATTGAACTTTGCTGCAGGGCGCTCTGCCGACTCTTCATCTCGCCTCTACTCATGGGCCGAGAAGACTTCTTACACAACTCCATTTGTGACAGACCCAGCGATGCGCTCCAAAGTCGTTGGAACCATCAACCTTGATGAATCGATCGATGCGACTGAAGTATCAAAGATCTTGCGCGCCAATGGCATTGTTGACACTGATTCCTATCGCAAGCTCGGTAAGAATCAACTTCGAATCGGTATGTTCCCAGCAGTTGATCCATCAGATGTCGATGCGCTTATTAGCTGTATCGATTTCGTCGTAGCGGCCTTAGGCAAGTAATGAGTTACAAAGTTCGTAGGCTTGTGACGCTCGCTGTTTTAGCCGGTGTCTTCTTACTTGTGCTCATAAAAAGCCACTAATACATCGTCGACTTTCACGCTCTCGGGTGTCGTCAATTTGTGGCGCAGGAATAAGTAAGTAACTAACGGTGTGAGCGCGGTGATGGCGCCGCAGAGAGCGATCGTCTCTCGTACTCCGATTTGGGTACAGAGCCAACCAATCAGTGGTGATCCAAAGGGTGTGCCACCCATAAAGACCATCAGGTAGAGACCCATGATGCGACCCCGGATAGCTGGATCTGAGTGGCCTTGCACATAAGAGTTCGCTGAGATCATCATCGTCAACGCCAACATTCCTACGATCGGTAGCGCTAGGGCGTAGGTCAAATAGCGCGGTGCGAAGGCAATCGCTGTGAGGCCGGCGCCAAAGATCACTGCGAATCGAAGAATAAAGCGGACGTCACGGCGCATATCTAATCTGGCTGAAATAATTGCTGCGCTGAGTGATCCAATTGCAAGGATCGTGCCTAGGAAGCCATAAGTTGCAGCCCCCTTGTGGAAGATCTGGGTTGCCATAAGCGCGTTATAGATCTGGAAGTTCAGGCCAAAAGTTCCGGTAAAGAAGACGGTAATCATGACAGCGAGGATGTCCGGCCGCGCCCGGACATAATGTAGAGCCTGCTTCGCCTTAGCGCTCGTCCGAACCTTCTCTTCAATAAAGAGATCTGATTCTCGGATCACCAATAACGACCAAATAACGAAGAGATATGAGGCGGCATTGAAGAGAAATGAAGGGCCGGTATGAAAAGCGGCAATCAGAAGTCCCGAGACACCAGGTCCAATCAAACGCCCCATATTAAAGTTGGCAGAGTTGAGGCTGACGGCGTTTGCGAGATCGCTCTTTCCAACCATCTCTGAGGTAAATGCTTGGCGAACTGGCGCATCAAGTGAGCCAAAAGCTCCTAAGAGAAAGGCAAGTACAAAGACATGCCAAAGCTTGACGTGATGAGTGATGACGAGCAGCCCAAGAATGAAAGAGGTAAGACCGGCACCGAGATTAGTAATGAGCAAGAGCTTGCGCTTACTTATCCGATCAGCGAGAGAGCCGGCGTAGAGAGAGAAAATCAATGAGGGCAGAAACTGAATACCAGTCACAAGTCCAAGATCACGGCCGCTATGCGTCAGCTCGAGTACAAGCCAATCTTGCGCAACACGTTGAGCCCACCCGCCGATGTTTGAGACGAGGTTAGAGGCGAAGATTAAGCGAAAGTTGCGGTGGCGAAAGGATCGAAGTGATCCAGTCTCTCGAATAACGAATGCCACCTGATAATTCTAGTCCTGGATGTAGAGTGGAGCCATGAGAGAGACCGTGACAGTCTTAATAGTTGGTATTTCGCTGTGGGTCGTTGCGCTGGTGATTGAGATAGCGCGAAGCGCCCCCTCAAATCAGATCTGGATCTGTATTGGTGGAGCGCTTCTTGGATTACTTGGTCTTCGATACTCAGTTCGACGAATTCGTCGCGAAAGTAAGTAATCGAGGATTAACCCTCGATCTGTGCAGCAATTCCTTTAAGTACTTTTCCAAGGCGTGCAGCATCTGGTCCTGATGGATGACGGCCATGACGTAGGCCATTACCGACCTTATCGAGCATCTTGATGGTATCTTCGATAATCGTTGCAAGATCATCAGCATTGATACGGGTATTCGCTACAACTGAAGTCGATTCATCAATGATGCGTACGGAGAGCGCCTGTGGTCCTTTGCGACCTTCAGCAATGCCGAACTCAAGCTTGGTACCTGGCTTAATTGTTGTGACGCCGGCAGGAAGTGCATCCGATGCCAAGTAGACATCTTCGCCCTCTTCATTGGAGATAAAACCAAAACCCTTTTCAAGGCTAAACCATTTAACGCGGCCAATAGGCATCGGCTACTCCTTTCAAGAGTTCTTACTCGGGACGGTTGGTGCAAGAGGGATAGTTTAACGGATATTTCAGGAGTGGATCAAAGAGATGGGGCGAGATTGATCAATCAGCGACGACGAGCGCCTCTGAGTGAGCGCCACAGCCGTGATCAACCGATACTACGCGGGCATCTTCGGGTGAGAGCGCGTTGGCGCAGACGCCAAAAGCCGACCGAAGTGATCCAGCGATCGGAAGGAAGAAGGCGCAGCCGGCACATGGTTTCGGTGCATATTGTGCGATCGGCGCGTGTGGTCCGCGATCACCCTCGTACCAACGCTTGCTAGCAGCGTCGCGACCAACGATTGAGAGTACGCGTGCGCGGCCTAAGCCAAATTCAAAGAGTTGTGCGGGATCAAGTTCTTCATCAGATGGGAGCGCTGCAAATCCTGGAACGAGTCGTTCATCATCTGCAGAAGTCGGGATGATATCTCCGACACCGAGATCACCTGGCTGAATACGATCCTTATAAGGGACCCACTCTGGCGCAATGAGTGATTCGGAACCTGGGAGAAGTACTACATCGCAAATTGTGGTCGGAGCATCTTCGTCAACCTTTGCAATGGTGACTGCCCAACGCCATCCGTGATAACCCGGGAGTGCTGCTTCAAAGAGATAAGTCGCAATGCGATCATCAGTATCGATCGATACTAACTCCCCGACAAAGGTTGCATCGTTGGCATCTTCAATTGCAGCAGAGCGAGCCTGCTGCTGTGCGCCAAAGAGATCCTTTTCCATGTGAGAACCTTACTGTACGAAGAAAGCCCCCGATTTCTCGGGGGCTTTCTCTCTTCTTGACTTTAGGTAAACCTAGAAGTCCATATCCCCGCCACCCGCTGGAGCCTGCTGCCCCTTTGGCTCTGGCTTATCGGTAATCACTGCCTCAGTCGTGAGGAAGAGCGCTGCGATTGATGCCGCGTTCTGCAGTGCAGAGCGCGTGACCTTTGCAGGATCGATAATTCCTGCTTTGATCATATCGACATACTCACCTGTTACTGCGTTGAGCCCGAAGCCATCTTCGAGATTACGAACCTTCTCAACAACAACTCCACCTTCAAGACCAGCGTTGATTGAGATCTGCTTAAGCGGTGCTTCGATGGCAGCTTCAACAATGCGAGCACCTGTCGCTTCATCACCTGTGAGTGAGAGTTTTGAGAGTGCCTTGCCAGCTTGTAGAAGTGCAACGCCACCACCGGCGACGATTCCTTCTTCTACAGCTGCCTTCGCATTACGTACTGCATCTTCAATACGGTGTTTACGCTCTTTGAGTTCTACCTCTGTCGCGGCACCTGCCTTGATGACAGCTACGCCACCAGCAAGCTTTGCGAGGCGCTCTTGGAGCTTCTCACGATCGTAATCTGAATCGCTCTTCTCGATCTCGGCGCGAATCTGATTGACGCGACCCTTGATCTGCTCGGCATCGCCTGAGCCTTCAACGATTGTTGTCTCTTCCTTTGCGACAACGACCTTGCGGGCGCGGCCAAGGAGTGACATATCGGCACTCTCAAGCTTGAGACCAACTTCTTCAGCAATAACAGTTGCACCGGTGAGGATGGCAATATCTTGAAGCATCGCCTTACGACGATCTCCGAATCCTGGCGCCTTCACAGCGACAGATTTGAAGGTTCCGCGGATCTTGTTCACGACGAGTGTAGCAAGGGCTTCGCCCTCAACATCTTCAGCCAAGATCAAGAGTGGCTTGCCTGATTGCATAACCTTCTCAAGGATGGGAAGGAGATCTTTGATATTGCTGATCTTTGAATTTGCAATGAGAACATAAGCATCTTCAAGAACGGCTTCCATACGATCTGAATCTGTGGTGAAGTAAGGAGAGATGTAACCCTTATCGAAACGCATTCCTTCGGTGAGCTCGAGTTCGAGTCCAAAGGTGTTGCTCTCTTCAACAGTGATAACGCCCTCTTTACCAACCTTATCCATCGCCTGCGCGATCATCTCGCCGATTGTCGTATCTGCGGCAGAGATCGAAGCAGTTGCGGCAATCTGTTCCTTCGTCTCAACTGGCTTTGCCATCGATGAGAGCTCGGCAGCGATCGCTTCGACCGCCTTCTCGATTCCACGCTTGAGCGCCATCGGGTTTGATCCCGCAGCGACGTTACGAAGTCCTTCACGGACAAGTGCTTGAGCGAGAACGGTCGCTGTTGTTGTTCCGTCTCCGGCAACATCATCAGTCTTCTTAGCGACCTCTTTGACGAGCTCGGCGCCGATTTTTTCCCACGGGTCATCAAGTTCAATCTCTTTAGCGATCGAGACACCATCATTTGTAATGGTAGGTGCGCCCCACTTCTTCTCGAGGACTACGTTGCGACCACGAGGTCCGAGGGTCACCTTGACGGCATCTGCAAGAGCGTTCATGCCGCGCTCTAGGCCACGGCGGGCCTCTTCGTTGAAGGCAATCATCTTTGCCATTGCGATATCTCCTCTAATAATTAGGTTTGATCTATCTCCACCCAGCGGCCGGGTTATCACTCGGCTCCCTAGAGTGCTAAGGCCAAATCTAGTCCAAGGCCTAGATGGGCTCAACTTGAGGCGACCGGAAGGGACCGGAAGGGACCGGAAGGGACCGGAAGGGACCAGAAGGGCCAACCATCACGGTAGACGCCCGCTAGAGCCCGCTCTAGACTGGGGCTAATCGAGAGGAACCTCTCGACCTTCATCCAACGGACCGTCGGGCACGTACCTGCCCGGAGAAGGAGAAACTGAGCCATGGCTTCAGTCGTATTCGAAAATGCATCACGTATCTACCCAGGCACAACTAAGCCTGCAGTCGATAAATTAAACCTCACCGTTAACGATGGCGAATTCCTCGTCCTTGTTGGCCCATCAGGTTGCGGAAAATCAACATCACTTCGCATGCTCGCTGGCCTCGAAGAAGTCGATGGCGGAACTATCCGCATCGGTGATCGCGATGTCACCAACGTTGCACCAAAAGATCGCGATATCGCGATGGTCTTCCAGTCTTACGCGCTCTACCCCCACATGTCAGTCGCTGAAAATATGGGCTTCGCCTTAAAGATTGCAGGCGTTGACAAGGCTGAGCGTGATCGCCGAGTTCTTGAAGCAGCAAAGCTGCTCGATCTCGAGCCATACCTTGATCGCAAGCCAAAGGCGCTCTCTGGTGGACAACGCCAGCGCGTTGCCATGGGTCGTGCGATTGTTCGCGAACCACAAGTCTTCTTGATGGACGAACCACTCTCTAACCTTGATGCAAAGTTGCGCGTAGCAACTCGCACTCAGATCGCAGCGCTACAACGCCGCCTCGGCATCACAACTGTCTATGTCACCCACGATCAGGTTGAGGCTATGACTATGGGCGATCGTGTTGCTGTTCTGAAGGATGGCCTCCTTCAGCAAGTCGATACTCCTCGTAATCTCTATGACAACCCAGCAAATGCATTCGTTGCTGGCTTCATTGGGTCACCTGCCATGAACCTCTTGAACGTTCCAGTCAGTGGTGGCAAGGCACATGTTGGCGGTTTTGACGTCGACGTTCCTTCATCAGCTGGATCAACAGTCACTGTTGGTGTTCGCCCAGAAGGTTTCGCGCCATCAGCAAGTGGCTTTAAGGTCCTTGTAGAAGTTGTGGAAGAGCTCGGCTCTGATGCATTTATCTACGGAAAGCCAGTCGATGAGAGCGTTAAGTTCGCTCAATCTGGTGATGAAGGTGCGCAAGTGATTGTTCGCTGGGATCCTAAGAATCCTCCAAAGGCGGGCGAGACTATTACTGTCTCAGCCCTTCCAACAGCGATCCATCTCTTTGATGCAACAACGGGAGAGCGTCTCGTCAAGTAAATTCTCACAAAGAACCCCGCACCAAGTGGTGCGGGGTTCTTTATTTCTTACTTATTTATTAAGCGAGAGCCTTCTGGAGATTCTGATCGATTGCATCGAGGAAGGCTTGAGTATTGAGATAAGGCGCCTCTTTTGAGATCAAGAGTGCAAGATCCTTTGTCATCTTCCCTGACTCAACGGTCTGGATGCAGACAGATTCAAGGGTCTTAGCAAATGCGGCAAGCTCATTATTATCATCAAGCTTTGCACGATGAGCTAAGCCTTGTGTCCAGGCGAAGATAGATGCAATCGGATTTGTTGAGGTCTCTTTTCCAGCCTGATGATCGCGGTAGTGACGAGTCACAGTTCCGTGAGCCGCTTCAGATTCAACAACTTTGCCATCTGGAGTCATGAGTACCGAAGTCATAAGACCGAGTGAGCCATATCCTTGAGCGACGGTATCGGATTGAACATCGCCATCGTAATTCTTACAAGCCCAGACGTAGCCACCATCCATACGCAGTGACATCGCGACCATGTCATCGATGAGTCGATGCTCGTACCAGATTCCTACAGCATCAAAGGCTGTCTTAAATTCTGCTTCGTAGATCTCTTGGAAGATATCCTTGAAGCGACCATCGTAAGCCTTGAGGATTGTGTTCTTTGTCGAGAGGTAGACCGGGTACTTCCGAAGCAGGCCGTAGTTCAGTGATGCGCGCGCAAAGTCGCGGATTGATTCATCCAAGTTATACATCGCCATTGCGACACCTGAAGCTGGGAAGTCAAAGACTGTGTGCTCGATAGGCGCCGAACCATCCTCTGGAACGAAGGTCATCGTGAGCTTGCCAGCACCCGGGACTTTAAAGTCGGTAGCGCGGTACTGATCACCAAAAGCGTGACGTCCAATGACGATCGGCTTGGTCCAGTGAGGCACTAAGCGTGGAACATTTGAGATGATGATTGGTTCGCGGAAGATTACGCCACCGAGAATATTGCGGATGGTTCCATTCGGAGATTTCCACATCTTCTTGAGCCCAAACTCTTCAACGCGGGCTTCATCAGGAGTGATCGTTGCGCACTTAACTCCAACGCCGTGTTTCTGAATCGCCTTTGCGGCATCGATGGTGATCTGGTCATCAGTCTCATCGCGCTTTTGAATGCTGAGGTCGTAGTACTCAAGATTGACGTCGAGGTAGGGCAGGATCAACTTATCTTTGATGAACTGCCAGATGATTCGGGTCATCTCATCGCCATCGAGTTCGACAACGGTTCCGGTTACTTTGATCTTATTAATGTTAGAGCTCCTTCACATCTGCTTGCTTAGCGCGAACCGCTTCGGCCGCTACTTTGAGTGCTTCGACTTCACTTGGTGTGAGCGAGCCTTCAACAACTTTACGGATTCCGTTCTTCCCGATCTCTGCCTCAACACCGAGGTAGACGCCTTCGATACCGTACTGGCCATCGACCCAAGCGCAGACGGGCATGACCGCACCGGAATCTTCAATAACTGCCTTCGCCATACGGGCAGCGGCGGCAGATGGTGCGTAGTAGGCAGAACCGGTCTTGAGTAGCGCAACAACTTCAGCGCCACCATTACGTGTGCGCTCTACGAGATCTGCGATCTCTGACTCACTGAGTAGTTCTGATAGTGGTTTCCCGTCAACGGTGCAGCGACTTGGGACAGGAACCATAGTTTCGCCATGTGAACCAAGTGTGAGGGTCTTTACTGATGCGACTGGTACTGAGAGTTTTTCAGCGACAAAATTTGTGAAGCGGGCGGTATCGAGCATTCCTGCTTGGCCCATCACCTGATTCTTGGGGAATCCAGTAGCAATCTGTGCGAGCGCTGTCATCTCATCAAGCGGATTGGATACAACGATGATCACGGCTTTTGGTGAGTGCTTAGCAATATTTTCTGCAACGCCACGGACGATCCCAGCGTTAACGCCGATCAGATCCATACGAGACATACCTGGCTTACGGGGCAGGCCAGCGGTGATCACAACAACATCAGAGTTCGCAGTTGCTTCGTAGCCGCCGCCCTCAGCAGTAGTGGTTGCACCAACGACCTTGGTCTCAAAGCCTTCGATTGCACGAGATTGATTCATATCGAGAGCGAGACCTTCAGGCTTACCTTCGACAATATCGGTGAGAACTACGGTCTCAAAGATGTTGTACTCGGCTAAGCGAAGTGCGGTCGTCGATCCATAAAATCCAGATCCAACGACAGTCACTTTTCCGTGTAGTGCCATGTCCTTCTCCGCCTTTTCTCGTTAGCTATCTGCTTGTAGTGCGTGAAAATCCAGTCGAAATGCTACCTCGCGTGCGGGAGCGTTATTGCCACAACGATGAGCGCAGCGGCGATCCCAAGGGGCAGATAGAGCTCAATTCGGCGCTTCATGCCGATCCGTTGGTACCTGAGGTAGGTATATCCGGCGCTGCCCAGAGCCAAAATAACGCTTCCGGCCCGAACTCGGTTGAGGAGGGCAAGACCGACCCCAATCACAGTAAGGAGGATCGATAACTGTTCTTGCTTGGATAGATCTGACCACTTACTCATCAACGCAGGGCCGCCTCGACGACATTTGTTAGCAACATGGCACGAGTCATTGGACCGACTCCCCCGGGATTTGGCGCGAAGTGGCCAGCTACATTCACAACATCTGGATGAATATCACCGAGCAAGCCAGCATCGGTCCGGGTAATACCGACATCAAGGACCACTGCGCCTGGCTTGATCATCTGCGCGGTAATTGAATGTGGATTTCCGACCGCCGCAATCACAATATCCGCGCGGCGGGTATGCGCAAGAAGATCTCGAGTCGCAGTATGGACCGTTGTTACGGTCGCATCGTCTCCACGACGCGTCAGAAGTAATCCAAGTGGGCGACCAACGGTAAGGCCTCGCCCGATGATGACAACTTCAGCGCCTCGGGTCGTAACGTTGTAACGATGGAGCAGTTCGAGGATGCCGCGAGGTGTACATGGAAGCGGTGCCGGATCTCCGATGACAAGTTTGCCAAGGTTGAGTGGATGCAGCCCATCCGCATCTTTGCCAGGATCAATCGCTTCAAGAATTGTATGGGGGTTGATACTTAGCGGAAGCGGTAGCTGCACAATATAACCAGTGCACTCTTTCGCGTTATTGAGATCGTTGATAGCAGCAAGGAGATCTGCCTCGGATGTTGAAGCAGGAAGATCAATACGAATTGAATGAATACCCACCTCGGCGCAGTCTTTATGCTTTCCGCCAACATAGGTATGTGAACCAGGATCGTCACCAACAAGAATTGTGCCAAGACCCGGCTTAACAGCCATCGCCTCCACCCGCACCTTGAGCTCTGCCTTAATCGCGGCAGCGGTTGCTCTGCCATCCAAGGTAATTGCGCTCATAGTGCGATCCTATCTTTTAACTAAGCGTGCGAGAAATGTCGTGTTCCGGTGAAGAACATAGCAATACCTGCAGCGGTCGCAGAAGCGATGACTTCCTCATCACGAACACTGCCCCCAGGCTGAACTACAGCGCTGACCCCGGCATCGATCAAGATCTGCAGACCATCGGCAAATGGGAAGAAGGCATCACTTGCTGCAACCGATCCACGAGCGCGATCACCTGCTCGCGATACCGCAAGCTTTGCTGAATCAACTCGATTGACCTGACCCATGCCAACTCCTACCGATGCACCATCGTGGGCCAAGAGAATTGCATTGCTCTTCACCGCCCGAACTGATCGCCAGGCAAAGGATAAATCAGCCATCATCGCAGGCGTCAGCGGTGCGCCACTTACTTGTCTCCACTGACCCGCATCATCTCCCGCGGCATCAATCAGATCTGATTCCTGAACAAGTAATCCACCAGAAATTGGTCTGACTTCAACTCGTGGAATCGAATACCCATCGATCGTTAATAATCTGATCGAAGGTTTCTTACTCAATATCTCAACTGCTTCTGGTGCGAATGATGGCGCGATAACAACTTCAGTAAAGATCTCACTAAGCTGGGTGGCCATAGCGACACTTACCTCGCGATTTGCAGCAACCACACCACCGAAGGCTGAAACCGGATCGCAAGCATGCGCCTTTGAGTGAGCACTGGCTATGTCATCAGCGATCGCGATGCCGCACGGGTTTGCATGTTTAATAATTGCAACACAAGGCTGCGCATGATCAAATGCGGCGCGCAGGGCCGCATCGCCATCTGTGTAATTGTTAAATGACATCTCTTTTCCATGTAGCTGCTTAGCCTGGGCGATTCCACGAGAGCCAGCTTCGCCATAAACAGCAGCACCTTGATGAGGGTTTTCTCCGTAACGAAGTCCAGAGATGCGATGCCACACTTGTGCCCGCCAATCATCGCTGTGATCTATGCGTTGGCCAAGCCACGTGGCGATTGTCAGGTCGTACTCAGCCGTTGTTCTAAAGGTCTCCATGGCGAGCTCGATCCGCTCGGTGAGGTCAAAGCCACCAAAGCCAAGCGCTGCATGAACTCGTGCATACTGCGATGGGCTGCTGACGACTGCAACTGAGCCGTGATTCTTAGCTGCCCCACGTAGCATGCTCGGTCCTCCGATATCAATCTGTTCAATACATTCGGCAAAATCATCGGTTGATGCAATCGTTTGGCTAAATGGATAGAGATTCACAACGATCAGATCGAAGGGTGCAATATTGTGCGAGGCGATTGCAGCGAGGTGCTCAGGATTATTTTGATCGGCGAGGATTCCACCGTGAATCCGCGGATGCAACGTCTTGACGCGTCCACCCATCATCTCGGGGAACCCGGTGTAATCCTCTACTGCAGTAACCGGAATTCCAGCACTGGCAAAAGTTTTGGCAGTTGAACCGGTCGAGAGAATCTCGACTCCAGCTGCCTGCAAAGCACTTCCGAGCTCGATAAGGCCGCTCTTGTCGTACACGCTTATCAACGCTCGACGAATCTGCTTACGTTCACTCATCTCTATAGCTCCCCGTTTATCCAGCGTTCGAGCGTCTCAACGATGAGAGTGCGCTCGGCAATCTTAATCCGTTCGTGCAGCGATTCTTCGGTATCACTCGGTTCGATCTCAATGACTTGCTGGGCGATAACAGGACCAGTATCAACGCCAGCATCGACCCAATGCACCGTCGTGCCAGTCTCGGTTGCACCCGCAGCGAGAGCATCTCGTACGGCATGAGCGCCAGGAAATGCGGGTAAGAGCGCAGGGTGGGTATTCATAACCCTAAATTTTTCAACATACTCTGGCGAAAGTATGCGCATGAATCCAACGCTCACAACGAGATCAGGGTTGAGATCGCTCGTTGCCGCCAGAAGTGCTGCATTCCACTCGTTGCGATCGGTAGCGATTGGAAGGTAGATATCACTTACTCCAGCGTTGCGCGCGCGAGTTAACGCCATTGAATCTCGATCAGAGATCAATCCGACGAACTCAACTTTCTCACTAAAACCGGCGTCAAAGATCGCCTGTGCCAGCGAGCCAGAACCTGATGCGAGTAGGAGAATTCGTTTAGCCACGTCTGCGCACCTTTGAAATACCTGCAGGTATATAGGTAGTAAGAATAAGTAGCGCTGCGAAGGCTGTGGCAAAGATGGCGCTCACTCGCCACCACGTGACTCCCACAAGCTTGAGCTGTGATGTCAGTAGCTCACCGGATGAGAGAAATGCAATCACCGTGACGATCAGAGTTATGAGAAGTGATGTACGGAGCGCCAGGTATTGCTTGATTTTAAAGAGTGAGTTCTCGCGCAGAATTGGCACCAGAATAATCAAGGCAAAGAGAACGATTGCCAACGACCCGAATGTAAGGAGTGGGTGCTTACCCGTCGGAAGCGCTGCGAAGAGTGGGATTGCAGGTATGCCATGAACTGTAAAACTCATCGCAGAAATACTTGTTCCAGATCCCAGATGGAATCCGATCCCCGTGAGGTACGAGAGCGCAATAAAGGCGGCATTTGGTAGATAGAGAATTTGAATCGCAAGGAAGAGAAAGCCGCCGACGATTCCGGGGGCGATAACGGTGCCAAGGTCGCGCAAGACGCTCCAGTGTGCAGCGAGTGATAGCGCCAGCGCGATTCCCGCAACTCCCCACAGAACGAGAAGGGCGTGGAAGGCAAAGCGAAGATATCTATTTACAGCAGCCTTAAAGTCATAGGTGGCAATATAAGAAATTGGGAAGGTGAAGAGCGGGACTAGATACCAGAGCGGCTTTATTCCGCCACTTCGAGAGAGCACCGCAAGGATGGTGGCAATCACGGTGTAGGAGAGTGCGAAGAAGAATCGTGCTCCTTCTACCTTAGGCAGAGCTTCTGCAACTTTTGGAAAGCTCTTACGGATCGCCCAGACCGGAAAGATCAGCGCACCTAGCGGCAAGATGGTGAGAGCGCCGGCAAGGTGATCGCTAGCAATGTTGAGATGAAAGGGAACCAAGTGTGCCCCGAGCCAGATCCATACGGATGCGCGGATTGGATCAGTTGTATTTCCAGATTGGCTACCTGAAGTCGCCCAGGCAAAGAGAGAGATAAAACTCGCTGGGAAGAGTGTAAGTGCGACGCTCCGCGCGGCCTGTTGTAACGAGACCGCGAGGATGCGTCCTAACATTTTCTGCTCTACTAACCGAGCAACTTGCGCATCAAGGCCGCGGTCTCACTTGGAGTCTTACCGACGGCAACCCCAGCTGCTTCGAGCGCCTCCTTCTTTGCTTGCGCGGTTCCAGAAGATCCTGAAACGATCGCACCTGCGTGGCCCATCGTCTTTCCTTCTGGCGCAGTAAAGCCAGCAACATAACCAACGACCGGTTTTGTGACATATTCCTTGATGAATGCTGCAGCGCGCTCTTCAGCATCGCCACCGATCTCACCAATCATCACGATCGCCTCGGTCTGAGGATCATCTTGGAAGGCGCGAAGTGCATCGATATGTGTAGTTCCGATGATGGGATCTCCACCGATACCGATCGCTGTTGAGAATCCAAAGTCACGGAGTTCAAACATCATCTGATAGGTAAGGGTTCCGGATTTCGAAACGAGACCGATCTTTCCAGGACCTGTGATATCTGATGGAATGATTCCAAGATTAGATTTTCCGGGGCTGATGAGACCTGGGCAGTTAGGGCCAATCAGTCGTGTGGTTCCTTTTTCAACTGCATGAGCATAAAAGGCTGCTGAATCATGCACTGGAATTCCCTCAGTGATAACGACGCAGAGCGGAAGCGCGGCATCAATCGCATCCATAACCGCTGCCTTAGCAAACTTCGGTGGGACAAAGACAACCGATGCGTTCGCACCAGTCGCAGCAATCGCTTCAGCAACTGAGTTGAAGACAGGAAGTGACTTGCCTTCGATCTCAACAACTTGGCCACCCTTGCCCGGTGTTACGCCACCAACAATATTGGTGCCTGATTTGATCATGCGTCCGGTGTGCTTAGTTCCTTCGGAACCTGTCATACCTTGGACGATAACCTTGGTGTTTTCATCGATGAAGATAGCCATTATTTAGCCGCCAATTCTGCAGCCTTTGCAGCTGCTCCATCCATCGTCTCGAGCTGCTGTACCAATGGGTGCGCAGCTTCATTGAGGATACGACGACCTTCGAGGACGTTATTTCCATCAAGGCGTACAACGATCGGCTTTGTGGCTGTATCACCGAGCATCGCAAGCGCTTGAACAATGCCATTCGCAACAGCATCGCATGCGGTGATTCCGCCGAAGACGTTAACGAAGACGCTACGGACATCAGGATCGCCCAAGATGATTGAGAGACCATCTGCCATTACCTGTGCAGAAGCTCCGCCACCAATATCTAAGAAGTTCGCTGGCTTTACGCCAAACTTTTCACCAGCATAAGCAACAACATCGAGTGTGCTCATGACCAAACCGGCGCCGTTTCCGATGATGCCAACCTGGCCATCAAGCTTCACGTAGTTAAGGTTCTTCGCCTTAGCAGCAGCCTCAAGTGGATTTGCAGAGTCTGAGTCAGCGAGCGCAGCATGGTTAGCATGTCTGAACTCTGCATTCTCATCGAGGGTTACCTTTCCATCAAGAGCGACGATGCGACCATCCTCAGTCTTAACGAGTGGGTTGATCTCCATGAGCGTCGCATCTTCTGCGACAAATGCTGCCCAAAGTTTAAGAAGAACATCAGCGACTTGATCAACGACCTCTGCTGGGAACTGTCCCGCTTTCACGATCTCAAGTGCCTGTGCTTTCGAGATGCCGACGTTAGGGTCGATACCTACGCGCGCTAGCTTCTCGGGTTGAGTATGTGCGACTTCTTCAATCTCCATACCGCCAGCAACTGATGCCATGACGAGGAAATTACGGTTGGCACGATCGAGCAAAATTGCCATGTAATACTCTTCGGCGATCGGTGCTGCCTGAGCGATCATGACTTTGTGAACAGTGTGGCCCTTGATATCCATTCCAAGGATTGCTTCGGCTTTAACGCGGGCATCTGCTGCATCTTGCGCGAGCTTTACTCCACCGGCCTTACCGCGGCCGCCGATCTTTACTTGTGCTTTAACGACAACTTTTCCGCCCATAGATGCAGCTGCGGTTTCGGCCTCTGCTGCAGTTGATGCAACAGCGCCACCGAGGACTGGAATCTGGTGTGCTTCGAAGAGATCTCGAGCTTGATACTCAAAGAGATCCACTCACAACCCCGATCTTTAATAGCGGACTGGTTCCGCTAACGGGTGGATTCTAATAGAAAATTAGAGCTTCTCTACCGGCGCATAACGCAGCAGCAGTCGCTTCTCGCCGGCAGTTCCGAAGTTAATCGTCGCCTGCGCCCGGTCGCCATCCCCGCTTACTTCAGTCACAGTGCCCAATCCAAATGTGTCGTGGGACACACGATCTCCGACGCTGAGTGCAATGGTCTCGGAAGTTCGTTTCCCGGTCGCCTTTGGTGGCGGGCCAAATGATCTCGGTGAACTAGATAATCCAAGCCCACTGGTACGAGTTGTCATCGATGAAGATCGTTGAACCTCGTTCCATGTGACGAGCTCTTCAGGGATCTCAGATAAGAATCGTGAGGGCGGGTTATACATCGGTGCGCCCCATGATGATCGATATTCTGCTCGTGAGAGATAGAGGCGCTGGCGGGCTCGAGTCAGTCCTACATATGCCAGCCGTCGCTCTTCTTCAATCTCTGTTGGATCACCGAGTGTGCGTGAGTGCGGGAAGATTCCTTCTTCCATGCCGGTTAAGAAGACGGTGGGAAATTCGAGCCCCTTCGCAGTGTGCAGCGTCATCATCGTCGCAACTCCCCCATGATCTTCACCATCTGGGATCTGATCAGAGTCGGCAACAAGTGAGACTTGCTCCAAGAAGCCAAGGAGTGAGATCTCCTCACCATCTTCGACTTCACCTTCTTCATACTCTGTCGCAACTGAGATGAGCTCTTCGAGGTTCTCGATTCGCCCCTCATCTTGTGGATCTTGAGAATTTTGAAGTTCGGTCAAGAGGCCACTCTGCTCGAGCACTGCTTGTGCGATCACCGATGGCCTGACCTTTGCCTCCACCAGGGTACGCATCTGATCTATTAAAGCGACAAAGTCACGGATCGAGGCCGCAGAGCGAGCTGCGATATCAGATGAGTGATCGAGTTGATTGAGTGCGCTCCAGAATGAGATCGCAGAGTTCTTGGCATGGCTATCGATAATCTCGAGTGCGCGGTCGCCGATGCCACGCTTTGGGGTATTGATGATTCGGCGCAGTGAGATCTCATCCTCAGGGTTTACGAGGACTCGTAGATAGCCGAGAAAATCCTTGACCTCTTTACGCTCGTAGAAGCGCACACCACCAACAACTTTGTAGGGAATCGCCATCCGCATAAAGGTCTCTTCAAAGAGGCGCGATTGAGCATTTGTTCGGTAGAAGATTGCAGTGTCACCTGGGTTAGAGAGGTTCTCATCGCGTAACCGGTTGATCTCACGTCCGATGAAACCAGCTTCGTCATGATCAGATTCTGCAAGGTAACCAGTGATCGGCGCACCAACGCCCTCTTGCGACCAGAGGTTCTTCTCTTTACGTTCAGAGTTATTGGCGATCACGGCATTTGCAGCACCGAGAATATTTTGCGTGGAACGGTAGTTCTGCTCCAACAGAATCGTGGTCGCGTTCTGGTAATCCTCTTCAAATTGCAAGATGTTTCGGATATTTGCGCCACGGAAGGCGTAGATCGATTGATCAGCATCGCCCACAACGCAGAGCTCGGCCATCGGGATCGCCTCGTAAGGAGTGCCGACGAGCTCACGAATTAATATGTATTGGGCGTGGTTTGTATCTTGATACTCATCGACTAAGACATGTCGAAAGCGTGAACGATACCGATTGCGAGCTTCTGGGAATCGCTGAAGGAGATCAACGGTCTTACCGATGAGATCATCGAAATCCATCGCATTCGCTGATTGGAGACGGCGTTGGTAGACGGCAAAGATTTCAGCAACGATCTGCTGGAAGGCATCGGTCGCTTGTAATTGAAAATCAGCTGGCCCCATGAGTTCGTTCTTTGCCGATGAGATCAGACCTTGCACCGCTCGCGGGGTGTACTGCTTGGAATCGAGATTCATATCTTTCATGATGACGGTGAGCAGGCGAACGCTGTCACTTGAGTCATAGATCGTAAATGAGTTGGAGTAGCCAAGGCGTGATGCCTCTTGGCGCAGGATTCGCACGCAGGCGCTGTGAAAGGTTGAGACCCACATACTGCGAGCCCGGTCTCCGACGAGATCGGCGACGCGCTCTTTCATCTCAGCGGCGGCCTTATTGGTAAAGGTGATGGCGAGGATTTCGAAGGGTGCAGCACCACGATTGGCCATGAGGTACGCGATACGACGGGTGAGAACTCTCGTCTTCCCTGAGCCTGCACCCGCGACGACGAGCAACGGAGTACCCTCGTGCACTACCGCCGCTTGTTGTTGTGGGTTTAAGCCCTCTACTAATGACACGGGGCGAGCATAGCCCCGAGATAGGACAAATACTTATGCCACCAGTTGCCCAGCCGATGCCTGATAGCGATGTTGAGAGAGTTCTCATTGTTACAGCCCACCCAGATGATCTCGACTTCGGAGCTGGTGCAACTATCGCCCAGTGGACCGATGCAGGCATCCAGGTTTCGTATGGCATCTGCACCAACGGTGAGCAGGGTGGAAGTGACCTCACAGTAAGCCGTGAAGAGATGCGCAAAATTCGTCAGCGTGAACAGACCAATGCCGGCAAGGTACTCGGTGTCTCAGATATTCACTTCTTGGAATATCACGATGGCTTACTCGAACCAACAATTCAATTACGAAAAGATATTGTCCGCCTCATTCGCAAGGTACGTCCACAACGGTTAGTCGTACAGAGCCCAGAGCGAAATTACGATCGTGTCTTTGCCTCACATCCAGATCACCTTGCCGCTGCAGAGGCTGCGATGCAGGCGGTCTATCCAGATTGTGGCAACCCGTTCGCCTTTCCAGATTTACTCAAAGACGAGGGGCTCGAACCTTGGAACGTCTCAGAGGCATGGGTTATGACAAATGAATTTAACGACCATTACATTGATACAACGAGCACTATTGAGCGCAAGATTCTCGCACTACGTGAGCATGTCAGCCAGATTGCAGATATGGATGCAATGGCAGAACGCCTCCGTGAATGGGGAGCAATCAACGCTAAGTCAGTAGGACTACCTGAAGGTCGCTTCGCAGAGACTTTCAAGGTAGTCGCAACTAAATAAAACTAGTTAGAGGCCTCACCGTAATTGAAGGTTGTTACACAGCCTCCATCGACAGTCACGATTGAACCTGTCATAAATGAAGCATCATCAGAGACTAAGAATGCAGCAACATTTGCAACCTCGATTGGCTGTGCCTGACGGCCAATAGGTTGCATTCCTGCAGCCTTCTCACGGCGTGCAATAGCTGCCTCAAGTTCCCCTGGTGCCAAAGTCGCACGTCGACGACCAAGACTTGTATCGATATATCCTGGGCAGATCGCATTGATGCGAATTCCATCTGGGGCATAATCAACAGTGAGTTGACGGGTGTAGTTGATGATCGCACCTTTAGATGCGCAATATGCAGCAGCCTTCGGTGCACCGATCAATCCATAGGTAGATGCGATATTAACAATTCTTCCATCGCGTTGCTTCAAGAAATGTGGAAGCGCATACTTTGTGCAGAGGAATGTTCCGCCGACATTGATCGCCATAATGCGCATGAAGTCTTCGAGTTCGATCTCGTGTGTGCGCAGCTGACCGCCACCCACTCCAGCATTATTAACCAGAATATCTAGACCACCATATGTACTGACGGTGGTATCGATAAGGTTCTTTACCTGTGACTCTTGCGAGATATCCGCCTGGACAAAGATCGCTTCTCCGCCTGCAGCTGTAATCTCTGCAACGGTTCGTTCTCCATCTTCGACAATAACATCTGAAACGGTGACCTTCGCCCCAGATTCAGCAATCTTTTTGACCGTCGCTCGCCCAATTCCATTTCCAGAACCAGTAACGATGGCAATTTTTCCTCTGAGATCAGTCATGAGTGCTCCTCTTACTATTCGACGATTGTGCGGCTAAGGAATACGGTGGTGATGAAACGCTTGAAGAGCGCAAGTGGGTCTGTATCAGTGAGTTCCACAGTCTTCGCACCTATTCGGGTAGTGCCTGGAATCCATGTGGCTTGTTCTGCAAAGTCTCCATTATGGAAGCTGATCTCAATTGTTGCAGGCAGAGTGATCGCAGGCTTACGAATAGATGCAAGGTTAGTTACTGCATCTTTAGCCTTCGACTTAATAAGTTCACAGGCTTCAACTGGGTGCATCGAGTTAGCTGCAAGGCGTGAGACGCTCTCTTTCACAACTGCAGAGCGAACATCAGGTGACCAAAGCTCTGTCTCGATACGTGTTGTCTCATCACCAGTCACAAGAACGATTGGGACACCGTAGTGCTGTGCAACAAGGCTATTTAAGCCAGCCTCTGAGACGATCTTTCCATTGAGCTTGATATCTGCAATCGCGCGTGGATTGTACGTATGTGAAAGAACAGAACCCTCGCTACTCATCGAACCGTGGTAGCTCACGAAGAAGATTGCATCAAATGAACTATCGAGGCCTTGCATCATGTACATAGGCTTATGTTTTCCTGACAAGTAACGAGCCTTGCCAGCAAGGGTTGCAGGTTTGAGATTTTGCATGCTTGAGTGCGAATCATTGACCAAGAACTCTGTGGCTCCTGCAGCAAGTGCGCCTTCAATACTTGCATTGATCTCGTTTTGAAGCAGATCGCGGTAGTAGCCATACTCTGGATTTCCGTGGAGACATTGGGTCCAATCGACTACTCCTGCTGTGCCTTCCATGTCGGAGCTGATGTAGATTTTCATAGTAGTGCCTTTCTTGGTCGGAACTCAGGTTGAGTAGAACTCTCGGTCATCAGTGTGTATGTAGAACCTTCCATACCAGCAGCGCCACCATGGTGGCCATCTGCGGTGATAGCAAGACATCGAAGTTCAGCTCTGAAATCATCAGGAAGATTTCTTGCATCTTTGAGAGCTTCAAAACAAGCATCTTCGGCGCTCATACCGTGGCGCATATTTTCTACAACTGTTCGTGCAGTTCCGCCACGTAGCGAGAGCTCACCACGACCGGTGCACGCTGCTGCGCCATAGCGACTATCCGCATAATTTCCAGCTCCTGGGATCGAAGAATCTCCGACTCTGCCTGGGTGCTTGTATGGATAGCCACTGGTGCTTACGCCGCAGACAATCTCTCCAGAGCGATCGCGAGCGATAATGTTGATTGTTCCCCATGGGCCCTCGTGAGGTGCAAACTTTTTCACAAGCTCGATTGCAGCCAAGCGGTAGCGAACGTCACCGGTCATCGCCTTGGTGTTTTCGCCTTCAATGGATTGAACAGGAACATCTCGAAGTTGCTGCAGCCAAAGCTCTTTAGCTTCTGGAGTTAAGAGTTCGGCACGTTTAAATCCAACTGAGTCTGCAAAATCTTCAGCGCCTTGACCCACAAGAAGGGCATGCTGTGGCAACTTCTCCATCACTGCGCGTGCGATCGAAATTGGATTAGGGAAATTCTTCACAGCTCCAACTGCGCCGAATGCGCGGGATGAGCCAACCATGATGGATGCATCAAGTTCTACTTCTCCGCGTGCATTGGGGAGGCCACCGGTGCCTACATAATGATCTGCAAGATTATCTTCACAGAGGATCAATCCGCGTTCAACCGCTTCTAGCGCAGAACCACCACGACGCAAGATCTCCATCGCTGCAGGGATGCCAGCTTCACTTCTTTCGCTTCCTATGATCAGTAACTCTGCCATCGCGAGCCTCTCTCTATGTAAATAATCACCGTTCGAAAGAGCGGTGAACTCTTCATGTTAAAGATTGATACAAGCAGCTTGGTGATCCTTCGATCCAATCTGGATGAGCGCAGGATCTGTTGTGGCGCAGGCAGATGTCGCAATAGGGCAACGGCTCTGGAAGCGGCAACCCTCGTAGCGCGCTTGAATTGTTGGGAGTTCACCTTGAGGCGCAGCTCCAAGTTTTGAACCTGGGGTCATCTTTGGAACTGATCCAAGAAGTAATTTTGTATAAGGATGTTGTGGGTTATTAAATACTTCAGAGGTCAGGCCTTCTTCAACGATACGGCCCAAGTACATCACCGCAATACGATCGCTAACCTGTCGCACAATCGCAATATTGTGAGAGATAAAGAGCATTGTGAGGCCCAAATCGCGTTTCAAATCTTGGAGAAGGTTAACGATGGAGGCCTGAACCGATACATCGAGAGCTGAAACCGCTTCATCTGCGATAAGAATCTTTGGCTCTAGTGCGAGCGCGCGGGCAATACCGATTCGTTGGCGCTGTCCACCCGAGAACTGACGTGGATAGGCCTGTAAAGCAGTAACTGGCAATCCAACAAGTTCCATCAACTCAACACAGCGTTTCTGAACGCTCTCTTTATCTGCAAGCTTATGGAATAAGAGAATCTCTTCGAGCATATCCCCGACTTTCATGCGGGGGTTTAACGAGGAGTACGGATCTTGGAAGATCATTTGCACTGCGCGACGTTCTTCAAGAGAACGATCATTACCAATCTGACGATCAAAGAGTGAGAGAGATCCTCCGCTCGATGGATAAAGACCAACGAGTGTTCGTCCAAGAGTGGATTTACCGCAACCGGATTCTCCGACAAGCCCAATTGTTGATCCAGCTGGCATCGAGAGATCTACTCCATCGACAGCAGGGACCGACAACGGCTCTTTCCCGCGAAGCTTGCCAATGAGAGATTGCTTGCCAACAAAATGCTTTGACAAGTTAGATGCGCTTAAAACGATATCACTCATGAGCGCGCCTTTCCTTGGGTGCCTTGAGAGAAGTGACCTGCAGGGATCTTCTCGGTGAAGTTTGATGCGTGATGGCATGCCGAGAATGAGCTTGCCTGGGCCAGAAGTGCTGGCTCGTTCTCGCTACACAATTGTGTTGTAGCAAAACAGCGCGGCGCAAATGGGCAACCTGTAACGGGTTTGGTGAGATCTGCCGTCTCCCCCGATATTGAGAAGAGTCGCTCACTTTGGTGATCAACATCTGGAGCTGATTTCAATAATGAGTAGGTGTACGGATGCGACGGGCGTTGGAAGGTATTTGCAACGCTTCCGCTTTCAACGAAGCGACCGGCATACATAACGTTGATCTCATCACAGATCTCGTTAACAACGGCGAGGTCATGGGTAACAAAGACAAGACCAGTGCGCTCTTTGACGCGAAGTTCCATCAACAAGCGAAGAACTTGAGCCTGAATGGTGACATCAAGGGCAGTGGTTGGCTCGTCGCAGAAGATTAATTGTGGGTTTCCAGAAAGTGCTATCGCAATTGCTACACGTTGGCGCAAGCCACCAGATAGTTGATGTGGATAGAGAGAGAAACGTTTCTCTGCCTCTGGAATTCCTACGAGCTCCATGAGCTCGATCGCGCGTGCATGGGATTTCTCTTTCGACCAACCAAGTCGGCGATGAGGGACCTCTGCAATTTGTACGCCGATGCGCATTACTGGATTCAGGGCTGCAATCGCATCTTGGAAGACAATTCCAATTTTCTCTGAAAGTAGTGCGCGCCTGGCTTTTTCACTCAGCGTCGCTAGATCTACTCCGTCGACATGGATCTCTCCACTGGTTACTCGCGCATTCTTCGGAAGTAGACCAAGAATTGCCTTGAGAGTAATGGATTTACCGCTGCCAGATTCGCCAACGATTCCAAGGCTATCTCCAGCGTTAACATCTAAGGAGACACCGCGAATCGCTTTTAAGAGACCGCGAGAAGTATCAATCTCAACATGGAGATCTCTGACTGATAGAAGTGGCGTACTCATTTATTTAACCTCTTCACCAATCCATCGCCGATAAGTGAGAGCCCAAAGCCAGTGATAACAACCATAACTCCTGGAATAGTAGGGATCCACCACTGTTGCAAGATATAAGCCTGGCCTTCTTGAATCATCGATCCCCATTCAGCTGTTGGAATCGGAACACCAAGACCGAGATAACCAAGAGAAACGATCGCCAAGATGCTCAAGACGATGTCACTCATCGAGAAGATAATCGCCTGAGTAATAACATTTGGCAGAACGTGCTTTCGTAAAATTCGAGATGTTGGAAGCCCGCTCAGCTTTGCAGCATGGACGTAATCCAACTCTTTAGCAACCAGCACAGCTGCTCGAACAATTCTGCAATAGGCAACCCATCCGACCAAGCTGATCGCCAAGATAATCGCCTTAGGGCCGGCACCCACTACAAATACGAGAGCGATAGCCATGACATAGAAAGGAAATGCGATTGTTGTATCGACGATACGCATTACCAGTGTGTCAAAGAGTCCACCACGCCAACCCGAGATCAATCCAAGGGTCGTACCAAGTATGAATGGAAAGACCACTGCAAGGATTCCGATCGTTAAATCGATTCGGGCGCCATACATTATGCGAGTAAGTACATCTCGACCAAGCTGATCAGTACCTAAAAGGTGATGTCTGGTTGGAGCGATCAGGGTATTTTCTAAATCCTGTCCCGTAGGGTCGTAATGAGAGAGCAATGGAGCAGCAATCGCAATAAGGGCTAGAAGCCCAATGATAATAATCCCAGAGTAGAGGGCGGTATTTGCAGAGAAGTTAAGTCTCTTAACAATTCCCTTACCTGGGAAGCGTTGAGTTCTCATAGCGCCACTCGCGGATCAAGTGCGGCATGAATTAAATCTGCGAGCAAGTTGACGGTGACAACGACGAGAGCAAAGAAAATGGTGACACCTTGCACAATGGGATAATCTCGCTGTGAAATTGCATCGATCATGAGAGAGCCCGTCGCTGGAATTGCGAAGACTCGTTCGACAATAACGGTTGAGCCAACAAGATACGCGATATTTACACCCAGTACCGTGACAGATGCGATGATCGAGTTACGAACTACATGCGAAAGCATGACTCGGGTTCGTCCGATTCCCTTTGCCTTTGCTGTTAATACAAAATCTGCTTCAAGGATCTCGAGCATCGCTGCACGAAGACTACGGATCAAAATAGGTGAGAGGCCGATTGCAATCGAGAGCGATGGCAAGAATGTGGAGCGCAGATGTTGCAAGAAAGTATCCCCGAAACCACTTACCGGGAAGAGATGAATTTTGAGACCGAAGAGCAAGATCAGTTCTATACCGATCCAAACTTGAGGCATTCCTAAACCAATGATAGGCACCACACGCACAACCTGATCTCTGATTGCACCTTCTTTTGATGCTGCGAGAATTGCGAGTGGGAGGCTGATAAGCAGTGCAAGAATAATTCCACCGAACATCAAGAAGAGAGTTGCGCTCAATCTTCCTGCAATGAGGGAGCTAACGGCGGTGTTGTTATAAAAACTTACCCCAAGAGAGCCCTGGAAGAGGTGGCCCAAGAAAGAGAAGTACTGGATGAGAAGCGGGCGGTCGATACCAAGTAAGTGGTGAATCGCCTTAACGCGCGCATCGGTGGCTCGCTGCCCGAGGATTACATCTGCTGGATCTCCAGGGATTGCATGAACTAAGAGAAAGACAACGACTGAAATGCCAAAGAGGGCGGGTAGGACTTGTAAGAACCTCTTGCCAGCATAGAACAAGAAATTCATTAAAGCCCCACCACGTCCTCTCTAGTTTCTAATGAGTTATTACTTCTTTGCTTAGAACCGAATATGGGGAGCGTACTCCCCATATTCGTATTACTGAATTAATTAACCCTTCTTCACATCTTCCATATGGTAAGAAAGTGTTGGGGTTACTTGGAATCCAGTGATCTTTGAGCTCCATGAGTAGATATATGGTGCGTTGTAAGCAAAGATCATCATCGCTTCATTTGCAACAGTCTTCTGTACAAATGAGTATGACTTCTGACGAGCGACTGGATCAGCATCTGACTGTCCAGCGCGAACTGCAGCAACAACAGCTGGGTTGTTGTAGTTCGTGTAGAAGGCGTGTGTTCCACCGTTCTCAGGATCAAGTGCGAATGTAAGCAATTCGTCTGGATCTGAAATATCCATTGTCCAGCCTGTGCTTGTTAGCTGATAATTCATCGCCTTCTGAGTTGCGCGCTTTACCTTTGGCTCTTGAGTCTTGATGGTGAGTGTTACACCAATCTTCTTCAGAGATGCCTGCAGGATTGAGCTCATCGCATTATCTTCGACGCTTCCTGATGTTGCTAGATATTCAAGCTTGAGTCCCTTAGCGAACTTTGACTTTGCAAGCTCTGCAGCAGCAGCCTTGAGGTCATATTGAACGCCTGGTGACTTAGCATCGTAGAAGCCAACATTTGGAGCGAGGATTGAGTTTGATGGGGTTCCAAGACCACCAAGGACTACCTTGATGACTGCGCGACGATCAAATGCATAAGAAAGAGCACGACGAACGTGTACATCAGCGAGTGCTGGAGTACTCAATTCATTCATAGCGATGAATTCTGATGCAGCGGCAGGGAATGCCTTGACCATAAGACCTGCGGTCTTCTTGATCTGTGGAACAGAAGTTGCTGGTGGGAACTCGTTGATGTCAGCCTGGCCTGATGCGAGCATCAATGCACGGGTGTTGTCATCGACAACGTACTTCCATGTTACTGAGTTCAAGTAAGGCTTTCCTGGCTGCCAGTAATTTGTGTTTGCAACCATCTTGAGTTCAGTTCCAGGTGTCCAGTGATCAAGCTTGAATGGGCCTGTTCCGATTGGAGCCTTGTAGAAAGCTTCAGCTGTCTTTCCGCCGAAGTTATTAGGAAGGATTGAGTTAGAGAAGCAAGCAAGGTCAGAGAGCAAAGGAGCCCAAGGGGTCTTTGTCTTGATGACAACTGTTGCTGCATCTGGTGTAGTGATTGTGTCGATAGCAGTGTTCAAGAAGCCCCAGCCATCGCCCTTTGTTGCGAGGTCAAGTGAGAACTTAACATCTGCAGATGTCATAGGTGTTCCATCGCTGAACTTAACATCGGTACGGAGCTTGATTGTCCAAGTTAATTTATCAGCTGCTTGTGAAGAGCTCTTTGCTAGCCATGGTGAAACTGTCTTACCATCTTGGCTAATCATGTAAAGAGGTTCAAAGATTTGTTGCTGAGGGAAGATCGAGTCATTCTGAGCAAGATCTGGATTAAATGTTGCGAAGTCTTGGTTGCGCACAAGGACGAGATCGCCCTTAGGTGCCGCATTCTCAGCGCTTGCTGGAAGAATGCTCGCTACCAAAGACCCAACGACAGCCGTAGCGAGTACAAGTACTCGACGTGACTTCTTTGAGGTGAACATGTATTTCTCTCCTATCGAGGGTAAATGCTTGATCAGATCAAGCATTAGGTTGCTGACATGGAGCAAACCTGAACTAGTACGACCAGCTCGCTTTGCGTGACAACGTTAAAAGCGTATGCGAGAACGCTGAAATAAGCACTACTTTCCAAGAAATTATTTTCACTCCGTTCCATCTCGGGGCTAGTAACAAAGATGTTATAAATCCCGTGCTTTGGAGATGAAAGTTAGGAGTCGTCGGAGTTGCCTTGCGATATACCCTTGCCATCTATGTACGAGTTACTGAGAAGTAAGGGGCTCCCCCTTCATGCAATCGTTGAGATCTTTGAACCCGCTATCGAGAGAGCGCCATCCTCGAATCGTCAAGGTGACGTAGATCTCGCCGGCGTCACTATTGCCGTGAAGGATATGGTCGCGCTCAAGGGCCATCGCAGGGGAAATGGCAACCCAGTCGATATGCAGAGCGCGCCCTTCGAAGAACGTAACGCGAGAGTCATCGATCAACTTCTTGACGCGGGTGTGAAAATTGTTGCAACGACTTCTCTCCTTGAATATGCAGCCGGTGCCCAGCATCCTGATATTCCTGAGACTCGCAACCCACTAGATACTCGATTAACTGCAGGAGGATCAAGTGCGGGATCGGCGGCGCTAGTAGGAGCAGGAATTATTCCGCTCGCAGTTGGCACCGATACTGGTGGATCAATACGAATCCCAGCGGCATACTGCGGAACAATTGGATTTAAGCCAACTTCTCAATTGATTTCTTTAGATCGTGTAACTGCATTAGCTCCTACCTATGATCATCTCGGGTTTATCTCTCAATCCCTGGACCTGATCGAGGCAGCGTTACTGGCAACCACTATGGTGCCTCTTAAAAAGCCAGAACTTTCACAGCGCATTCGCCTTGGAGTACCGAACTATCTCGTTGATGATCATCGCAATGATGAACGAATAACCACTCGCTTCCGTGAGATCGAGGATCGTCTTCGTGCCAATGGCTTTGAGCTCGTCGATATTGATGCTGGAGTGCTCGAAAAGTTCCGCTCAGCCTTCATCGATGTTGTCTTGTACGAAGCCTGGGAGATCTATGGCGCGCAGGTTCAGAGCGATCCAGGGCATTTTGGTGATGAGACTCGTCGCCTCTTTCTTCTCGGTGAGGCTGTAACAAAGGAAGATTATGAAGAGAAAATTGAGATCCGCCGCCACGCTTTAGTCGAGTTAAGTGAGTATATGAAAGGAATCGATGCACTCATTATGCCGACAGTTCCGTACTTCGCTCCCGAGACGACCCCTCCGATTGACTCAGAGCTTGGCAGTTATGAGAGCCTCTATACCGAAATTTTTAATGTCAGCGGTCAACCAGCGATCACACTCCCAGCGCGCTGCGAGCCACTACCTATGGGAATCCAACTCGTTGGCGCTCTCCAAGCAGATCTCAGGCTCTTAGAAGTAGCGCGAAGAGTTCTGCCTTTACTTGGCTAAGGCTTAAAAGAGTGAGTGACCGCCATCAACAGAGAGAGTTTGACCTGTTACCCATGAGCTCTCCTCTGAAGCGAAGAACTTCACGGCGTTTGCGATATCTGTAGGTTTACCCAAACGTCGTACTGCGATGGCATCAATGATCTTCTTCTGGCCATCATCGCCATAACTCTCCCACTGCTTCTGCGTCGAAGGGTTTGAGAGAATAAATCCTGGCGCGATGCAATTGACTGTGACTCCATGCTGCCCAAGTTCGTAGGCCATCTGCCTGGTAAAACTTATCTGCGCTGCCTTCGCCGTTGCATACGCTTGAATACCGGTGAGGCTCACACTTCGTCCGGCGCCTGAAGAGATCGTGACGATCCGCCCCCACTTACGCTCTTTCATACCAGGCACAACTGCACGCGTGCAGTGAAAAGTACTCATCATGTTTGCACCAAAGATAGCGGCCCACATCTCGTCTGTGATCTCTTCGAGCGGATGATGAACTTGTCCAACAACGCCACCAGCATTATTGACCAGAATATCTACAGGACCAAGATCGTTGAAGTACTGCGTTGTGAGCTTCGAATTTGAGAGATCAACTTCAGGAAGATCTACCCGGTGGACGCGATGCCCAAGTGCCTCTAACTCATCTGCAATCTGCTTTCCGATGCCGTGGCCTGCGCCAGTAACTACCGCTACTTTGCTCATGGCTACTTGACCCCGATCGATTCTGCGAGGAACTCCCGCATGGTCTGCTGGAATAGTGGCGCCTCTTCACGCTGAGGTGAGTGGCCAGACTTCTCAAATATCACGAGCTTTGAATTCGGAAGAAGGTCGGCAATCACTTGTGAACTCGCTACTGGAGTAACCCAATCTGTGCGGCCTACTGTGACCAGGGTCGGCACCTTGACGTTTGGGAGCACCGGCTTGAGATCGTAGTTTGGAACGTTGTGAACAAAGCACCAGTTATGTGACTCGTGGCGATAGAAGCCTGCTTCGACTGCCTTTGCAGAGGCGACTGGATCGTAATTGAAGTCATAGAGCGGAATGAGTTCGGCCCAGAGCGCTTTGAGGTCTGCATCATCGCGGACCTGACCCGACCAGTATCGGTCGAAGTTCTCCCAGTTCAGCTCCACACGATCTTGCTTGCGAGCATTCTGAACGAGGGTTTCAAAGTTACTCTTATCGGCTGTGGTGTCGCGCAAGATCATCGCACTTACTCGATCGGGATATGCCACTGCATATTCGAGCGCGACGATGCCGCCATAGGAACCACCAGCCACGACGATCTGTTCAACGCCCATCCACTTGCGCAACCCTTCAACGTCATCAGCCCACGCCTTATGTGAGAAGGGAGCGTCACCTTTACTGATGCCGCAACCGCGGGCATCGAAGACCACAACTTGGAAGAGATCAGCGAGTGGACCAAAGGTTGCTTTCGGCTCATGGAAAGATCCGATTCCGCCGCCGCCGTGATGCGCGATTAATACCGGCTTATTTGCTCCGCGTCCAATCACTTCGACATAGAGCTCTGCTCCATTAATTGTTACCCACTCAGATGTTACGTCGGAATTCGACATCACTTTTCCTCTCGAATAGTCGAGTGGAACTCTAGTTGTGAAAGTGAGATTTGGATAGAGATGGCGTTACTCAAGCAATTAGCGGACCGAAACCTTTTCAATCGCAACTGCCTGCTTCGGAGTTCCATCAGTACTTCCATTGACAGTGCCTTGGGCTGCAATCGCCTTGAGAATATCTAGCCCTTTGGTGATTGTTCCCCAACGGGTATATGACGGAGGAAGAGTTGTATCGCTATAGACGAAGAAGAATTGAGATCCGTTGGTATTTGCACCTGAGTTAGCCATTGCGACGATTCCAGCAGGGTAATCATTAGTCGTTACGGTTGGCAGATTCTCATCGCGGTAAGTGAATTGTGGTCCGCCTGAGCCAGTCGCAGTTGGGTCTCCGCATTGGAGAACGAAGAGTCCGGCAGTTGTGAGGCGATGACAGAGCGTCTGATCGAAGTAGCCACCCTTAGCGAGAGCGGTCATCGCAAGAACAGTGAGTTGTGCCTTCTGACCATCAGCTGCAACAACGATATCTCCGCAATTAGTTGTGAAGGTAAAGGTGCGATTCTTAAATGGCGGCTTTACAGCAGGTGGCGTGATCTGTGGTGGCTGATGCCCCACTGCGGTTACTGGATGACACTTGATTGCAGAAGCGGTCGCTTTACCCTTCGCTGTGTGGTCGGCTGCTTGCGAAGTTTCTGGAACACCAGCGAGCAAAGTGGCAGCAAGAACTCCAACCAGTGCAGTGCGCTTGGTGATCTTCATACTTACTCCCATTCAATCGTTCCTGGCGGCTTACTCGTCAGGTCGAGCGTTACTCGATTAATTTCCCGTACTTCATTTGTGATGCGCGTTGAGATCTTCTCCAGTACATCGTACGGAAGTCGACTCCAATCTGCAGTCATTGCATCTTCACTCGAAACTGGGCGGAGAACAATGGGATGTCCATAGGTTCTGCCATCGCCCTGCACTCCTACGCTGCGAACATCTGCAAGTAAGACAACTGGGCACTGCCAAATCTCTCGGTCTAACTTGGCTAACTTTAATTCCTCGCGGACGATTAAATCGGCTTTTCTTAGGATTGTAAGACGATTCTCAGTAACTTCACCGATGATGCGAATGCCTAGCCCTGGTCCTGGGAAGGGTTGGCGCCAGACAATCTCTTCTGGCAGGCCTAGCTCGAGCCCAGCCTCACGGACCTCATCCTTAAAAAGCGTGCGAAGCGGTTCAATGAGTGCAAATTGAAGATCATCTGGAAGTCCACCGACATTGTGGTGAGACTTAATCGTTGCTGCACCTTCACCACCACCAGACTCAACAACATCTGGGTAGAGAGTGCCCTGCACTAAGAAGTCAACAGATTCATGTGCCGAGAGCTCACGTGCTGATTCTTCAAAGGTGCGGATAAATTCACGACCAATAATCTTGCGCTTTGTCTCTGGGTCAGTCACACCAGCAAGGGCATCGAGAAACTTCTTCTTCGCATTTACTACCATCAACTGCACACCAGTTACTGCAACAAAATCTTGCTCAACTTGTTCTGCTTCGCCTTCGCGTAATAGGCCATGATCAACGAAGACACATGTGAGCTGACTGCCAATCGCCTTCTGAACAATAGCTGCAGCTACTGCTGAATCAACACCGCCAGAGAGACCGCAGATAACGCGTTTGGTGCCAACCTGCGCCTTGATCTTTTCAACTTCGGTTGCCACAATGTTTTGAGAAGTCCACGAAGGAGTGCAACCAACGATATCAATCAGCCAACGTCGTAGAACTTCTTGGCCATTCTCGGAGTGAAGAACTTCTGGGTGGAACTGAACTCCGGCGAGAAGTGCGTCGCTACTTTCAAAGGAGACGATCGGCGTATCTTCAGTTGATGCAGTAGATGTAAATCCTGCAGGGGCGCTAGTGACACTATCGCCATGAGACATCCATACCCGGAACTCAGAATCGAGCCCGCCGAGTAAACGAGATGATCCGTCGTGAGTCATCGTTGTGCGACCGAATTCGGATTTACCAGTTTGGCTAACGACACCGCCGAGTGCAGCGGCCATAGCTTGGAAGCCATAACAGATCCCGAAGATTGGAAGGTTGTGATCAAAGATTGTTGGGTCAAGCGTTGGCGCATCTGGTGCATACACACTAGAAGGTCCACCGGAAAGAATGATCGCCTTCGGCTTCTTTGCAAGCATCTGCGAAACCGGCATTGATGATGGCACGATATCGCTATAGACGCGTGCTTGACGGACTCTGCGCGCGATTAATTGTGCGTACTGGGCTCCGAAATCAACAACAAGTACTAAATCTTGTTCAGCCACGCGCGACGACAACCTCTACGCGTTGGAACTCTTTGAGATCTGAATATCCAGATGTTGCCATTCCACGACGGAGCGCGCCAAAGAGGTTCATAGAACCATCAGCAGTGTGTGATGGACCAACGAGAATCTCTTCGAGTGAGCCCACGGTGCCAACTTTGACCCTATCGCCACGTGGAAGTTCATCATGTGCTGCTTCAAGGCCCCAGTGCCAACCCTTGCCAGGTGCTTCATGAGCTCTCGCTAGCGGTGATCCCATCATGACGGCATCTGCGCCACAAGCGATCGCCTTTGCGATATCACCAGATTTTCCGACTGAACCATCTGCAATAACGTGAACGTAACGTCCACCAGATTCATCCAAGTAATCACGACGCGCACTTGCAACTTCCGCAACGGCAGAGGCCATCGGAACAGAGATACCAAGAACGGTGCGAGTTGTGTGAGCTGATCCCCCACCAAAACCTACGAGAACTCCAGCTGCGCCAGCGCGCATCAAGTGGAGCGCTCCTGTACCGGTTGCACAGCCGCCAACAATGACGGGTGCATCGAGTTCGTAGATGAACTTCTTGAGATTGAGTGGCTCACTCTTTGTTGCTACATGCTCTGCCGAGACAGTTGTTCCGCGAATAACGAAGATATCTACGCCCGCTTTAATAACATCATTAGCAAACTCTGCTGTGCGTTGTGGTGAGAGCGCTGCCGCGACTGTGACACCCGCTGCGCGGATCTCGGCGATACGTGCCTTCACAAGCTCTGATCGAATCGGAGCTGCATAGAGCTCTTGCATGCGACGAATCGCTTGCTCTTGTGGAAGGGAGGCGATCTCAGCGAGTGCGATACGTGGATCTTCGTGACGAGTCCAGAGACCCTCTAGATTGAGAACACCAAGTCCACCGAGCTTTCCGATCGCGATCGCAGTGTCCGGTGAGACGACTGAATCCATCGGAGCTGCGAGCATAGGAAGGGCAAATTTGTAGGCATCTATCTGCCAAGAGATAGAAACTTCTTCTGGGTCACGAGTACGACGGCTCGGCACGATCGCAATATCGTCGAAAGAGTAAGCCTGACGAGCGCGCTTTCCTGGTCCGATCTCTATCTCATTCATCTACTTGCCACCTCTGTTGTAGTTAGGAGCTTCGGCAATATCAAGCACATCATGCGGGTGGCTCTCTTGTAAGCCGGCAGCAGTGATTTGAATGAGTTGGCCATTCTTCTGCAAGTCACTGATCGTCGCAGCGCCGGCATAGCCCATTCCTGAACGGAGCCCGCCAACGAGTTGATGGACAACGGTTGCGACCGAGCCGCGGTAAGCGACCTTTCCTTCGATGCCTTCTGGAACTAATTTATCTTCAGCAAGAACATCATCTTGCATGTAACGATCCTTGGAATATGACTTCTGTTCACCACGAGATTGCATCGCACCGAGTGATCCCATTCCGCGATAGCCTTTAAATTTGCGGCCATTAAGTTCAATGAGTTCACCAGGTGATTCATCACAACCGGCAAGAAGTGAACCTAGCATCACAGTATCTGCACCAGCGACGATCGCCTTTGCGATATCGCCAGAGAACTGAAGTCCGCCATCTGCGATGAGTGGAATACCTGCAACAGAGCAGGCCTTATGCGCTTCCATGATTGCGGTGACTTGTGGGACACCGACACCTGCAACAACACGAGTTGTGCAGATTGATCCTGGACCAACACCAACTTTGACTGCATCTGCGCCAGCATTAATAAGAGCTTGCGCACCGGAGCGAGTTGCGACATTGCCACCAATAATTTGAATATCTGGGAAGCTCTTCTTGATACGAGCAATTGAATCAAGTACTGCGCGATGGTGACCGTGAGCAGTATCGACAACAACAACATCAACGCCAGCTTCAATCAAAGCGGTAGCGCGAGCAAAACCATCATCGCCGACTCCAACAGCGGCGCCAACGATGCCGTGCTTCTTGGCATCAAGAACATGTTGGACTTGAGCATCAATCGCAAGGTTTCGGTGAACTATGCCGATTCCGCCAGCCTTTGCCATTGCGATCGCCATGGTGCTTTCAGTAACGGTATCCATCGCAGAACTCACGATCGGAATTGCGAGCTCGATTCCGCGCGTAAGACGGGTTTTGGTGGCAACCTCAGAAGGCACTACATCAGAGGCATCAGGCAGGAGGAGAACATCGTCATAGGTCAGTCCGAGAAGGACGACTTTTTCGCGAGCGGCCTCGTTCATGGCGGTATCTTACTAGGGCAGAGAGCGCAGAATTAAACGCCTATAGACCTACTGCACGCTCAATATCGCTACAGGCGCTCATTAAATCAGTGGCGAGGGTTGCACCCTTGAGCTCTTGCGAGCTCCATCCTGGACCGCCGACAATCACGAGTGGCTTCGGCCTTACCGAAGGTAGATCAGAGATGTATGAAGGGTCGGCATTCTTACGCAGTTGAGCCCAGAGGAAGATCGCTGGTGGCGCGCTTCGACGAACTACTTCGTTAATTGCAGATGCAGGTGTGCGCGCACCTAAGAATTGAATCAAAATTCCTCTCTCAGAGAGCGCGGCAGCGAGCGCAGTAATCGCCAATGAGTGCGTCTCTTCGCCAATGCTTGCAATCAGTACCGGACGTGGATTGATCTTGGGGGTGCTTGCATGAATTCGGTTATTAAATAATCGCAGAATTAGATCGGAGAGCAGATGCTCGATCTCAATACCTTCACCCGTGCGTGCCCAATCATCTCCGACGATGACAAGTAGCGGTACCAAGACTGCGTGCCAGGTCGCTTCAACGCCATGTGATTCGACATGACCTGCAAGAGTCCGTTCGATGAGCTCGCGGTCTAGTGATCGCGCAGCACGTAGGAGCTGATCTACAAGTGCGTGATCATTCGCCGTAAGAATTGAGTCGAGCAGATGTGAGTGTTGGGCGTTTTGAGAGTTCTTGTGTAGCTCAGAGTCAGGGAGTGCGAGTGCGGCGCTCGCTGCATCAATCGGTGGCACACCCTCAATAATTAATTTGCGCATGTAGAGCAGGCGAGCGAGATCTTCGTGGGAGTAGCGTCGGTGCGCGCCATCGATATGTCCGCTTGGTCCGATTCCATACCGTCTAGCCCAGGTTCGCAGTGTTCCGGGGGCGACGCCGATCCTTCTGGCGACCGAGGCAACACTCATCTCAATCTCAGATGTGTAGCGGTCGATGCTCTCCATACCCCCAAGCATGGTCGTAAGTGAGGCAGATCTCCACCCGAAACCGCTTCACGGCTTGTCCAGTACTTGAACAATCTATGAAACGATTGTAGAGTCCCACCTATGAACGAAAACGCGCGCTTACCGAAGCCAGTTGCCTCCTCATGGGAGTGGCAGTTCTCCGGCGCCTGCCGCGATCTCCCGTCAGAGATGTTCTTCCATCCTGATGGTGAGCGTGGCCCACGCCGCCGCAATCGCGAAAATACCGCGAAGGCGATCTGCGCAACCTGCCCTGTTATTCAAGCCTGTCGTGAACAAGCTCTTGCTGCCCATGAGCCATATGGAATTTGGGGCGGCCTCTCCGAGGATGAACGCGTCGCAATCAATGAGCGCCGCAAACCTCTCAGCGCTGTCGCAAATGAGCTGTCGACCGCTTCGTAATAGTTGTTATTTAATAAAAAAACCCCCGAGATAATCTCGGGGGTTTTTATTGGAGTTAATTAATGGGAGTGCCCACCAGGTCCATGTGAGTGACCATGTCCTGATGTCGCCTCTTCCTTCTGATCTTCTGGGGTCTCAAAGACGAGCGCCTCAGTTGTAATAAACATTGCTGCAATTGATGCAGCGTTAGCAAGTGCTGAACGAGTTACCTTCACTGGATCGATGACGCCATCAGCAACGAGGTCGCCATAGACTTCAGTACCAGCATTGAAACCTTCATTTGGCTTCATAGTGCGGACCTTTGCGACAACGACATAACCCTCGTGGCCAGCATTCTCTGCAATCCAACGTAGTGGCTCATCGCACGCCTTCTTAACAAGGCGAACGCCAACTGCGCGATCACCGGTGAGTCCAAGATCGCCATCGAGCGCTGAGGCTGCGTGTACGAGAGCAGCTCCGCCTCCAACAACGATTCCTTCTTCAACAGCTGCGCGAGTTGCTGAGATTGCATCTTCAAGGCGGTGCTTCTTCTCCTTGAGTTCAACTTCAGTATGGGCGCCGACCTTGATCACACAGACGCCACCAGCGAGCTTTGCAACGCGCTCTTGTAGCTTCTCGCGATCCCAATCAGAATCGGTATTCGCTAACTCGTTACGGATCTCGTTGACGCGTGATGCAACATCAGCCTTATCGCCAGCGCCATCCACAATTGTGGTGGCATCCTTGGTGATAACGACGCGACGTGCGCGACCAAGTAGATCGAGAGTGACTGCATCAAGCTTGAGACCAACCTCTGCCGAGATCACCTGTCCGCCTGTGAGGATCGCAATATCTTGGAGCATCGACTTACGTCGATCACCAAAACCAGGAGCCTTCACGGCAGCTGATGTGAATGTTCCGCGCATGCGGTTCACCACGAGAGTTGAGAGCGCTTCGCCTTCAACATCTTCAGCGATAATCAAGAGCGGCTTATTAGCCTGAGCAACCTTCTCCAACACAGGGAGGATCTCGCTAAGCGCTGAGATCTTCTGGCCTGAGATCAGGATGTAGGCATCATCGAGCACTGTCTCCATACGATCTGAATCAGTAACGAAGTACGGTGAGATGTAACCCTTATCGAATTGCATACCCTCAGTGAAGTCGAGTTCGAGGTTGGTAGTTGAAGATTCTTCGACGGTGATAACGCCATCTTTGCCGACCTTATCCATCGCTTCTGCAATGAGATCACCGATCGCCTTATCTTGTGCTGAGATCGTTGCAACATCTGCGATCTGTGACTTACCTGAAACGGCCTTTGAATTCTTCTTCAGCTCTTCGGCAACTGCCTTAACAGCAGCCTCGATACCAAGCTTGATCTCCATTGGCTGCGCACCTGCTGCGAGGTTACGCAGACCCTCTTTGACCATTGCCTGTGCAAGAACCGTTGCAGTTGTTGTGCCATCTCCGGCGACATCATTAGTCTTCTCAGCAACTTGCTTAACAAGCTGAGCGCCCATGTTTTCGGCTGGATCTGAAAGTTCGATTTCCTTGGCGATGGTGACGCCGTCGTTGGTGATGAGTGGGGCGCCATAGGACTTTGCAATAACAACGTTACGACCCTTAGGTCCAAGTGTTACTTTGACAGTGTCAGCGAGAATATTGACACCGCGCTCCATCGCACGACGAGCGACTTCATCAAATTGAAGACTCTTGCCCATCTGGGTTAGTTCTTCTCAATAATGGCGAGTACATCGCGAGCTGAAAGTACGAGGTACTCCTCGTTGTTGTACTTCACTTCAGTTCCGCCGTACTTGCTGTACAGAACAACATCGCCAACTTTGACATCCATCGGAGTACGGACGCCGTCATCGAAACGACCTGGTCCTACTGCAACAACGGTGCCTTCTTGTGGCTTCTCCTGCGCGGTATCTGGGATGACCAAGCCTGATGCGGTCTTCTGCTCGGCGGCATTGGCCTGAACGACAATACGATCTTCAAGTGGCTTAATGGCAATTGCCATGATGCGCTCCTTCTTCTGAGAACTCGTTAGTTACTTAGGTTTTCACCCCCTGGGGTCTGGGATTAGCAGACAGGCCCCGAGAGTGCTAAAGCCGACTCTACTAGCGCCAGAGGAGCCTTTCCAATCCAGAACTGGAGTCTGCGGCGAAGCCGATCCCCGTGGGGCTCTGGCCTGCGCCGACCATAAGGCTGGTGAGGGCTGCGACCATCGCGCCATTATCGGTACAAAGGCTTACCGGAGGGGTCCGAAGCCGGATTCCAGCCTGCTCACAGCGCCTGGCCGCTTCAGCTCGGAGGCGGCTATTGGCTGCGACTCCCCCGGCAATAATCATGCTCTCGTAGCCAAAGGCACGTGCTGCCGAGATCGCCTTGGTCAGGAGCACATCGACGACCGCCTCTTGGAATGATGCCGCAACATCGGCTCGAACCGCATCAGGTGTTGCTTTCAGATATCTGGAGGTTGCAGTTTTCAACCCTGAAAATGAGAAGTCATACAAGTGCTCCGTGAGATCGTTTGCGTGGGTTAATCCGCGTGGAAAATCAATTGCGCTCGCGTTACCAGAGTGAGCAAGTCGATCAATCGCAGGACCACCCGGGAAATCTAAATCTAGTAATCGTGCGATTTTATCGAATGCTTCGCCTGCAGCATCATCGATGGTCGCACCAAGTACTTCAACATCGGAAGCTAGATCACTCACCTTCAGTATCGAGCTATGTCCACCACTGACTAACAATCCAATCGCTGGTTCTAGAACTCGATCCTGGTCAAGCGCATCGACTGCAATATGTGATGAGAGATGATTGACGCCGTAGAGTGGCTTGTCGAGTGCGAGTGCTAATCCAGATGCTGCTGATGTACCAACGAGTAACGCACCTATCAAACCAGGACCTGCGGTGACACCCAAGGCATCGATATCGCTCAGTGAGACCTTCGCCTCGAGCAGCGCCTGTCCAATAACGTTCTGCATCGCTTCAAGATGTGCTCGGCTTGCAATCTCGGGCACTACTCCACCAAAGCGAGCATGTTGCTCAACACTCGATGAGATGACATTTGCGAGCAGCGTGCGGCCACGAACAATTCCGACCGCAGTCTCGTCGCACGAAGTCTCGATTCCGAGAACTAGTGGCTCATTTCTCATGATAGTTCCTTGCGCATGACAAGAGCGGTCTTGCCTGGGCCGTAATAATCAGCGCGCTCTGAGATCTTTCGAAAGCCATTAGCCTCGTAGAGTGGAATCGCTTCAGTGTTATCAAAGCGAACTTCAAGCATCACGGCAATCACCTTCTTATTGCGAGACCAATCAGTCAGGCGCTTTAAGAACTCACGAGCGATGCCCTTGCGGCGAAAGGCTGGTGCTACCGTCATTGTGAGGATATCGGTCAGATCGCCGACCAGCATGACTCCGGCGTAACCGATCACCCTGCCTTCACTTTCGGCGATGATGTAATAGCGATCTTTGGCGGCGATCTCTTCCTTAAATTGAGCGAGTGACCACGGATCTTCACCTTTGTAGATCTCTTGCTCAATTGAGTACATCGCGACTGCATCCATCGCATTGACGGTTCGGAAGATGATTCCAGCTGGCAACGGATAGGCATCGGGGCGACGAATATAGAGCGGCTCGCGTAGGTTTTGAGAGATCGAGAGCTCTGCAATTGCGGCAGCACGTGGTGGCGTGCGAATGATTGTCACACCTAGCTCTTCGACAATCTGATGAACGCTCACTGCTGGTTCGGTAATGCGGCGACCTTCAAAATATCTCGCCCAGAAGAGTTCTTTACGTCTGGCATCAATTGCAACAATAAAATCTTCGAGACCGGCATCTACTGCGATAGCATCGAGTGACGAGACGCCGAACCACGGAATACCTCGGCCGAGCGCAAAGCTCTGACCGAATGCAATGCCGACTCGAAGGCCGGTGAATGGACCCGGTCCCATGCCAATCGCAACCTGATCAATTGCATCTTCAATCGCAAGCGCTTGCTGCACAAGCTTTGGTAAAACCTCACCATGTGCGAGTGCATCATCGTGATGTAACTCGATAAGTATCTGACCATCTCGAACGATTGCAACCGATGTGCGATCCGTCGAGGTATCAATTGCAAGCGTCACAGTCATAGTTGAAAACCGCGCCAACGAGCGCCGTGGCCCTTGGATGTCACAACTCGGTCATTATCGCCAACACCAAATTCAATCATGATCTCAAGGTATGAATCTGCTAACCGATCGATAAACCTTTCACCCCACTCAATGACGATGATCGAGCTCTGTAATTGGGTATCAAGGTCCAGGTCATCGAAGATCGCCATTGGCTCGCCCACTAGACGATATGCATCGACATGAACGAGAGTCTCTTTGCCGTGATGGATACGAGAGATAACAAAGGTAGGAGAGGTAATCCCGGTGATTCCGAGCGCTGACCCGATGCCCTGGGTGAGCGCCGTTTTGCCGGCCCCAAGGTCACCTTTGAGAAGTACGAGATCACCGGCGTGGAGTTGTTCGCCAATGAGGGCGCCAAGTGATTTCATCGCATCGAGAGATCTCACTACGGCCATAGGGCAAGAGTAATGCCACGGGCCAATTGAAAGAGTAAGGGGTGCAATATAAGAAGGGCCCCGGTCTCCCGAGGCCCTTCTTACTTACGCGCTTTCGCGAGGATTAATCCTGCGAGTAGAACTTAGGCAGCGTAGCTTGGAACTTCGGATCAGCAGTAGATCCACCCATCTTGCGAACTGCACTCGTGAGTGCACCGCCTGAGAGGTTCTTACCGTTGGTGGAGGCATATGCCAACATATCGGCAACTGTGGTGTACTGCTTTGTGGTGAAGTTACAGTGGTTTGTTCCATTCGCCGCAGCCGTTGATGTCACAGGTGAACCTGTCGCATCAAATGTTGTGTAATGGGTTGGAGTCAAACCATAGATTGAGATCAAGTTAGATGAGCCACGAGGCATGTGAGCCTTGAGGTTCGCCTTAATCTGAGCTGCATATTGAGATGCATACTGGTTGGCAAGATATGTTGAGTTTCCTGCTGGAGTAATTGGATCAGAAACTCCAACCATGGTCACTGAAGGAACGCTGATCTTGCCAGTCCACTGGAGCAAACCACGCATCTTTGCGATCGCTGCTGAAGTTGCAGTTGCACGTGGTGCCGCTGCAAGGTAGGCAAGCATTCCAGCTGTTGCAGTAGAGCCACTCAGAGCTGCGTTGTATGTGCTTGCCTCGGAAGCAACCTGAGCGGCGTAGTCAGTCTTTGTATTATCAAAGATCGCGCCTCCAGATTGCTGCTCGACATCGAGAGTTGCCAAGATTGCAAGAGCTGCAGCATTTGTTCCATTTTCGAGAACTCCAAGCGCTGGACTTCCGAGAAGTGCAAAGCCGGTATAGCTTGATGAGTTCGCTGATCCTGGACCAGTTGTTCCATCAAAGTGTGCACTCTGGGTTGGAACGCCTGCCATCAAACCCGTGAGCAAGAGTGCTGAGCGCGCAGGAATACCTGACCCGGCGATAGCTGCCGGTGCAGTATCTGGCCAGGTTGGCTTCCCGGTTGCCAGTTCGGTGCCAATTCCAACCTGCAACTTACCCATTACGGTAAATACCTTGCCAAGGTCAGCCATTGCTTCGGCATATCCAGCCGCGCCAGCTGAGTAATTACCAGCCTTAATTGATGGATCAAAGAATGTCTTTAGGCCCCACAAGAAATCACCGGCCATCTTGAGCTCAGCTTCAACACTTGATGATGCAACACAGAGCGGAGCAGCAGCTGAGAGCTGAGTTCCGAGCTTCTCTGCGAGACCTTGAGTGATAAAGCCGCCTAGAGATTCTCCCCACGCAATAACGTGAGTTGTCTTGGTGAACTGTGTCTTGAAGGTATTGATGAGTTCGACATCGGTTGCAACACCTGAATCACCATTCCAGCCTTGACGAGCAAAGCCAGATCCCATTACTGCAAATCCCTTGCTGAGAAGGTATTGGATAACGGTTGCATTTGGACCAGGTTGTGGCGTGTTTGTTACCTTGTATCCGCCGATCAATGGGATTGCGGCTGGGATATCAACGTTGTAGCGATATCCATGTGAGTACAAGTAAACAGTTCCGTTGAAGTTTGCTGGAACCATCATTGAGTACGGTGCACCATCAGAAGTGGCGCCGACGCAAGAGCTGACAGGGACTTTGCCATCACACGCTGGTGCGGCATGAGCAACTGTTGGAGCTGCTGTGAATGCGAGTGCTGCAAGAGCTGTAGCTCCGAGTACTGCGATCTTCTTCTTCATAAATGAGGTATTCATTAGTTAGTTGGCAATCCCTTCGCTGGCATGGCTGTTCGGGCTGGAGATGATTTAACAACTGGCGCCGTTCCAGAATCGGTTGTGTAGAGGGTGTACTTACCAGGGCCATCGACAGAGACTGCGTTTCCATCAGTACCGAGCTTTCCAAACCAGTAACCGGTGTAACCGACGTGGCTCTTAGCACTGTAAAGAATTGGTGAGAAGGCAGCTGATGCCCAAGTAGATCCCTTAGCTTCAATCGCCTTCATCAAGCTCGCACGCGTTGGATTTGCTCCAGCTGCGCGTAACGCTTGGACGGTCAACATCGCAGAGTTCATACCAACGAGAACATTGTTATCAAAGGCAGCGCCTGCGTTGTACTGAGCATTGACGCTCTTAAAGAGGTTGACGTACTCATCAGTTGCATCAGAAGGTGATGGCAAGAATGAGGCGGCAATTGATCCGGCAAGTGCTGGAGCCAATGGTCCAAGCAAGCCCTTCAGGGTTGTTCCATCGCTACCAACAGAGCCGAGGATCATCTGTACTTTGCCAATGAGGCCAGCCTTGTAAAGACCGCCGGCGAGAGCACCGGTAGCACTGGTGACGCCAAACATGATGACGGTATCTGCCTGTGCAGTTGCGATAGAGGTGATCCACTTACCTACAACTGAAGGATCAGCCTGCGAGAGAGCTGAGTATGGAATCTTCGCGACAAAGGATGTACCTGCGGTCGCAAAACCCTTAAGAGCATCGGCGCCAAAATCGTCATCTTGGTAGATCAAGGCGACTTTGTGGCCTGCAAGGTTATCTGCAATGTACTTGCCCATAGCCTTCGCTTCAGTTGCGTATGAAGGGAAGAGTGGGAATGTTGTTGGATACTTCTTCATATCAGCAAAACCACTGAACCCAGTGTTCACAAAGAGACGTGGTACTCCATGGCTGTTGACGAGGCGAGTTGTCGCTTCATTATTTGCAGTTCCGAGAGTTCCGACGAGAGCAAAGACCTTGTCCTTGAGAATGAGGTCGTTGGTGACTGAGAGAGTCTGAGCTGGTGAGTAAGCATCGTCCTTGATGACGAGCTGAATCTTGCGACCATTCACTCCACCATTAGCATTGACGTAATCAAAATACGCCTTCATCGCAGCTGGCACCTTGTTGTAGCCAGGAGCTGCCGCGCCGGTGAGTGGAACTGTAATACCTAATTTAATAGTTGAGCTGGTAACACCAGTCTCTGCGTGGGCAGGGAGAGCACTGGTAACCAATGCCGCTGCAGCGATAGCCGCTGCTGCGATGATCCCGCCTTTATTTCGACGCGAAACGAACATGTATTTCCTTCCATTGAGGGTATGTAGGAATTGCCTATATGAAGTTGTAGCGGCGACTACTTGTGACGGCGCGGGATCTTGGGTCCGTTCGGTGCGAGAAGCACAGTCACGATCAAGAGCACGCTCGTTACAACGCCTGGCAAGTTTGCAGTGACTCGATCCGATCCCCCCAAATGCGTTGCAACTGCATTTGAAAGTTCTGGAATAGCTACCAAAACTATTGCGCCAATAATGCTACCCCCGAGGTTACTGACCCCTGCAAGCACCGCACCAGTTACGAGAGTGAAAGAAAGGGTCAATGTGAAGGCAAGTGGCGCGACCAATCCGAGGAGCATTGCAAAGAGTGCGCCTGAAAGGCCTGCAACGGCAGAACTAAGGGTAAATGCCAATACTTTTGCCTTGGCGATGTCGATGCCCGTAAGTGCTGCTGCAGTCGGATTAGCCCGTACTGCCCGCCAACGCCTTCCATAACGAGTTGATAACAAATTTCGTAAGAGCCAGAAAATAGCCAAAGCCATGACAACGGCGACCCAGAAGAACCATCGGTACTGTGTGAAATCTTTACCGACCCACGTTGGCGCAGTGCCCACATCAAATTGGAGACCTTGCTCGCCGCCAAGAATATGGAATTGGTTTGCTAGAGATGGGAGACCAACTGCTAAGGCGAGAGTTGTGCCGGCCAGATAGGGACCGCGCAATCTAGCTGCAGCAATTCCTAATACATAACCGGCAAGTGCTCCCGCGATACCACCAATAAGAAATGTGAGTGGGTATGGCAAGTGCCAATGAATCTGCGCAATAACTGCCGCGTAACCACCGACTGCCATAAGTGCGCCGTGACCAAGTGAAATTTGTCCAGAGTAGCCAGTCAAGAGAACGATCGATGCGATTGCAATTGCATAAATGGCAACTTGCGCACCTTGATATGCACGTAGCTCATCGACGTGACCACTCGCAATGAGCAAGAATGCACCGACCCCGAGTGAGATCAAGAATCTGGTAGCAGGACTTTTACGCTTCACGGCTACCCCCTCGTCCGAAAATACCTTGCGGGCGAATGAATAGAACAATAATCAAGATAATAAATGCAGCGCTGAAGGTGACTTCGCTGCCGATATATTGCAAGATAAAAGCGAAACCGACTCCAAGTACTAAGCCACCAACTACAGCGCCGATCAAGCTTTCGAGTCCACCGATGACTGCTGCAACAAAGCCGCTTACAAGAAGTAGGTCGAGTGAGTTTGGCGAAAGATACGTTGTTGGAGTCACTAATGCGCCTGCAAGTGCACCTGCAGCACCGGCAAATGCCCAACCGATAGTTCGGATTCGATCTACGCGGATACCTGAGAGTCTGGAAATTTCTGGCTGGAAACTCGCTGCTCGAAGTGCAAGACCGAGCCGGGTGAATCTAAATATTGCAGCGAAGAATGCTAAGACGATTGCCGCACCAATCACGATAGCAGCGTTAAGTGGAGAGAATGGAATTGTTGTGTGGCCAATCATGAAGCCCTTGCTTGAAAGCGGTGATGTGTACTGCAGGAAGGTATTGCCCCAGACCAGCCCAGCGATGCCGCGGATTAACCCCAAGATGCCAAGGGTTGCTATCACCGGTGCGATCGATTCAACCGGGGATCCTTTGCTTCGCTTTGCCAGCGGCCGCATGACAAATGATTCAACGATGGCGCTTATCAGTGCACCAGCGATGACTGCAATAGGAAGTGAAAGCCAGTAATTATGCAAACGACTCATCGCTTCATAACCGAGATAGGTAGAGAGCACTGCTTGACCAGCGGCAGCAAAATTCACGACGCGAGTAGATCGCCAGACTAAGACAAGTGAGAGTGACATCAGCGCATAGATTGAGCCGCTACTAATGCCGACAAGGATCGTATTGAAAAAAGTCGTCATTAGAAGCCCAAGTATGCTGCTCGAAGTGTTGGATCACTCATTAATGAAGCAGAGCTGCCAGAGGTAACAAACTTTCCAAGATTAATGATGATGCCTCGATCAGCGATACCGAGAGCTGAAATTGCATTCTGTTCTACTAAGACCACAGTGAGGCCAAGGCGCTGCCTGAGCGCATCGATAGCGCTGAAGATCTGCTCAATGACGAGTGGCGCGAGTCCTAGAGATGGTTCATCGAGAAGCAAAAGGTCTGGTCTTGCAATCATTGCTCGACCGATTGCAAGCATCTGACGTTCGCCACCTGACAAGGTATCTGCGCCTTGCTTCATTCGCTCACCAAGTCGAGGGAAGAGATCAAGAACTTCTGAAGTAGCGAGTGCGATATCTGTCTTATCTTTTCGCCAGATTCCACCGAGTTCAAGATTTTCAGCCACTGTGAGCTCTGGGATGACTGCCTTACCTTCTGAGACGTGAACAATTCCACTGCGAACCAAATCTTCGGCACGTCGACCAAGAATAGATTGGCCCTTCCAAGATGCACTTCCAGATGCGGTTGGGATAAGTCCCGATAATGCGCGAAGAAGTGTGGTCTTTCCTGCACCGTTACTTCCGATAATGGTCACTAACTCGCCAGGCTCGATCGCAAAAGAGAGATCGTCAATTGCAGTGATGGTGCCATGCTGGATACGGAGGTGATCAACAATGAGCGTCACTTAGCACCAGCCCCAAGATAGGCTGCAATGACTGCTGGATTCACTCGTACGTCTGCAGGTGTGCCCTCTGCAATCAGCTCACCAAAGTTAAGGACATAGATTCGATCACAGACGCTCATGACGACATCCATATGGTGTTCGACAATCAGGACCGAGGTCGTCCCCTTAATATTTCGGATCAACCCATTCATCCATTCAATATCCTGAGATCCGAGGCCTCCTGCAGGTTCATCAAGCAGCAGAAGTCGTGGATTACTTACTAGCGCCCGAGCAATCGCAACCCGCTTAGTAATTGGGTATGGAAGTGAGTCAGCACGTCGATGAGCAATATCGGCGCAGTACGTATTTTCAAGTGCAACCTGGGCGCGTTCACGAAGGTGCGCTTCACTATTTCGGTCAGCGCCAAAGATTGATCGCATGAGACCAGCCTTTGCATGAAGTTCAGCGCCGATCATGACATTTTCTAACACAGTGAGATCGCCGAAGAGTCCCACTCCTTGAAGTGTGCGTGCAATCTGGTGATCAACAAGCTCGTGTGGTTTAAGCCATTCGCGCTTATCACCATTGAGTGTGAGGGCACCAGAATTTGGAGAGACGATGCCAGAGAGGACATTGAAGAGCGTCGTCTTGCCTGCGCCGTTTGGACCAATTAATCCAACAACTTCTCCGGGATTGATGTGAAGTGCAATATTTGTTAGCGCCTTTAATCCACCGAACGAAACATTTACTGATTCAATGGAGAGGAGAGGTGGGGTCGAGCTATTCATTACCTACCCCTTTTCTCTACAGTGAGATGTGTGCTTGTAATCAACTAGCTCACTAACGAAGGTAGATTCTAGGCAATCTGCTCGCAATTCGTGTCGTTATTTCATAATTAATTGTGCCCGCGGCGCTCGCCCAATCATCAGCACTAAAGCCGTCAGCGCCAATCACCGTTACATATTCACCAGCAAGTGCTTGGGTATCAGGGCCGAGATCAACTACACATTGATCCATTGAGATTCGCCCGACCAATCGCGCAAGATCTCCGAGGTAGGAGACGCCAGCGGTTGAATCTGCGCGGCGTGGTAGACCATCGCTATAACCCATACAAACAATGCCAAGTTTTGTATCTCGATCGGTAACGCCTGCTCCGCCATAACCGACTCGGGATAGGGCTGGCACGCTCTTCACATTCACTAACTTCGCCTTGATACTCATTGCCGGAGTTAATCCAAGAACTTCAGAGCTGCCCATGGTGGTGATATCTGGGCTTAATCCATACATCGCGATACCAAGTCGGAGCATCTGCTTGTGCGAGCTTGGATGTGCGAGAGCGCCGGCCGAATTAGCGGTGTGGATGATCTCGGGAAAGATCCCCTCACTTTGCAAAGCGTTGAGCAAGACATTAAAGAGAATCAGTTGTTGATCGGTGAAGTCAGAATCTGGTTCGTCAGCCCTCGCAAAGTGGGTCCAAAACCCCACGATATGGAGTGAATCTTTAACCTCGCGCAGACGAATCAAGAATGGATCCCACTCATCAAGGAATCCCCCTCGCGTCATACCGGTATCAACTTCAATATGTACTCGTGGGGTAATCCCGGTCCGCTCTCCTGCAGCAAGAATCTCTTCGAGAATTGCCAGTGATGAGATGGAGAGATCGATACGCTCGCGAAGGGCACTGTCAAAATCGTCTCCTGGTGGAGTAAGCCACGCGAGAACTGGGGCACTGACTCCAGCAGCTCGAAGCGCGAAGGCCTCTTCTAATAACGCGGTACCAAGCCACGATGCACCTGACTCAATTGCAGTACAAGCAACTTCAATCAAGCCATGTCCATAGGCATCAGCTTTAACTACGGCGAGAATCTGCGCATCACTCTCGCTCGCAATCTTACGAATATTAGCTGCGATAGCTCGTAGATCTACTTCTACATACGCACGGAGTTCACTCATTCTTCAATCACCACCATCGCTGAAGCAATACCGGCATCATGAGATAACGTCAGATGCACTTTCTTGCCCTCTAAATATTTCTGGGTTGAGCCCGACAACTGAAAAGTTGGCTTTCCGCTGTCGAGGTTGATGATCTCAATATCTTGAAAGTGGAAATTCTCTTTAGAATCCATGGCCTTCGCAATCGCCTCTTTTGCGGCAAAGCGGGCGGCAAGTGAATGGATCGGTCTATCTAGCTCAGTTCCTTTGAAGAGACGCTCTTTGAGAGAGGGCGTACGAACGAGTGATTCTTCAAAGCGAGAAATATCAACAACATCTATACCGATTCCAAAGATCATGACGGCTGCCTTGTCGAAGGCCAGGCTCGATCTACCGCGATAAGAAATACGAGTAGCGAACCACCAATCAATACCCCACCCAAGAGATCGGAGAACCAGTGGGTATCTCGAATCAAGGAGACGACGCAGACTGTGATGGTGATCAAAGCGACCAACCAATTGAGCTTGATTCCTCGAAAGGGTTTGCGATTGGTATAGCGATAGATCAGGTACGAACACATTCCCCAGGTGAGCAGGGCATTTGCCGAGTGGCCACTTGGGTAGGAAAGGCCGCCGGCGTGCAGAAGATCCAGGGCAAGACGAGGCTTTGTGCGACCGAAGATTAATTTAGATAGTCCGACAACACCGTTGAGCAGAAGCAGTGCGCTGACTGAGAGATAGATAGGACGCCAGGATTTAAAACGCCAGCCGATAAAGGCGGCAAGTACGAGCAAAACCGTCGCAGTGAAACTGCGTAGCCCCATGTCATCAAGGGCTAAAAGTGCGTGGCTTGAAAGGCCCTTGAAGGTATGGTGCTTAAGGTTCTTAATCCAATGATCAAAATGATAGAGATAGCTCTTCGTAAGGACTTGTTCAGTAACGATTAAGAAGCCGATAAAGAGAATGAAAGAGGCTCGAAAGGCTCGTAGCATCTCCGCTCGCCTAATCTCTGGAAGGCTATTAAACATTTATTCCACCGTGACTGATTTAGCCAAATTACGTGGCTGATCAACATCATTGCCTCGGGCGATCGCCATCTCATAAGCAATGACTTGAAGTGGGACGACCGAGAGAACTGGCTCTAGGAATGGATGTGTTGAAGGAATACGAATCATGTGGTTTGCACTCGATAGCTCGCCATCACCAATTGCAATGATCACAGCGCCACGTGCCTTTACTTCTTGAACATTGCTTGCCATCTTCTCGGCCAAGATTGAACCAGTGGCCGGCATGATCGCAACAACTGGTGTTCCTTGATCAATGAGGGCGATGGGACCATGCTTAAGCTCGCCGCCGGCAAATCCTTCGGCGTGCATGTAGGCGAGTTCCTTTAACTTGAGAGCACCTTCAAGTGCAGAAGGGAAGCCGACGTGGCGACCTAAGAAGAGCATGGAGCTCGAATCTTTGAAGCGGCGAGTGAGCTCGCGAAGTGGCTCAACTGTCTCAAGGACTTGCTCGATCTTCCCGGGAAGTTCTGAGAGATGAGAGACAATCTCATCATGTTCTGCAGCGGTCAAAGTCCCGCGCACTCCACCTAAATGGAGTCCAATTAAATACATTGCGATGAGTTGAGTGAGGAAGGCCTTAGTTGATGCAACTGCGATCTCAGGCCCAGCGTGGGTGTAAAGAACTGCATCGGACTCGCGGGGGATCGTCGACCCATTTGTGTTACAGACTGCGAAGACTCGCGCACCTTTACTGCGCGCATAACGCATCGCCATCAAGGTATCCATGGTCTCACCCGATTGAGAGATTGGGATAACTAACGTGGAGCTATCAACACTTGGTTCGCGGTATCGATATTCAGAAGCGAGCTCAACATCCACTGAAATATTCGCCCATTTTTCAATCGCATATTTACCGACGAGGCCGGCGTGGAAAGCAGTTCCGCAGGCGATGATGACAACTTTGCTGATTCCTTCAAGGTTAATCCCCGCAGTAATTTCAGGGTCGAGACCAGCGGTACGGCCAATTAATGTATCGGCAACTGCCTTAGGTTGTTCGTAGATCTCCTTCAACATGAAGTGTTCGAAGCCACCTCGCTCAGCGGCAGATGCATCCCATGAGATCTCATATGCCTTCTGGGGCAAGATATCGCCTTCAAGGTTGGTAATAACAATTGCATCAGCGGTGATATCAACGACCTCATCTTGACCGAGCTCAAGGGCGCGCTTGGTATAGGCAATAAAGGCTGAGACATCGGATGCAAGGAAGTTCTCGCCTTCTCCGACACCAACAACAAGTGGTGAATTTCTACGCGCGCCAACTATACGGCCGGGTTCATCAGAGTGGATCGCGAGGAGCGTGAATGATCCACGTAACTCACTGCAGACTTCACGCATTGCCGCGGCTAAATCTCCGTTGTGTTTTTTACGAGCATCACTTAAGAGATGAACAACCGATTCAGTATCAGTCTCTGAGGTAAAAGTGTGTCCGCGCTTTTCGAGTTCGATGCGCAAGTCAACATAATTTTCGATAATTCCGTTGTGGATGAGTGCAAGCTTGCCTTCGTTATCAAGATGTGGGTGGGCATTGGTGTCGGTTGGTCCACCGTGAGTCGCCCAGCGAGTATGGCCGATTCCACTGTGAGCATCTGGCACAGAGGTGAGAGTCGATTCGAGATTACCTAACTTGCCGGCGCGCTTTTCGATCCAGAGTGGTTCGCCTTTGCGGACTGCGAGTGCAATTCCCGCTGAGTCATATCCACGATACTCAAGTCGGCGTAGCCCCTCTAATACTGGCGAGAGAGCTGTGGCCTTACCGGTGTATCCAACGATGCCACACATCTAGCTCGGCTCCTTTTATCGATGAAACGCTAAGAGAGTTCTGATCTTACTAGTGCCGCTATTTCATTGGCGATTTGCTCGGCAGCATCATGCGTCGCGGCTTCAACCATCACCCTTACGAGTGCTTCCGTCCCGGATGGCCGGACGAGGATGCGCCCGGTTCCACCGAAATCTGCGCTCTTTGAAGCGATTGCACTCTGGATGGGCTCTGAGTTTGCGAGCTCTTCCTTCTTCACATCTTGTACATTGATCAAGACTTGTGGGAATCGGACCATGACCTTGGCAAGCTCAGACAGACTCTTACCTGAATTTTTCATCGCCTGCATCAGGTGAAGCGCAGTAAGAAGTCCATCGCCAGTATTAGCATGCTCACGCATAATGATGTGGCCAGATTGTTCGCCACCGAGTGTGTATCCATCCGCAAGCATCTTCTCAAGCACATATCGATCACCGACCGCAGTGGTCTCTACCTTAATATCAAGTTCGTTCATCGCCTTTAAGAAACCGAGGTTGCTCATCACGGTTCCGACAACGGTCTGCTTGGTTAACTTGCCTTGAGAGTGCAGATCGGCAGCGAGAATCGCCATGATGAAATCACCATCGATCTCATTTCTATTAGCATCTACTGCAAGACAACGATCTGCATCTCCATCATGTGCGATACCAAGATCGGCACCAACTTCAAGGACTTTTGCTTTGAGATTTTCTAGGTGAGTTGAGCCGCAGCCATCATTAATATTTAAGCCGTTAGGCGCCGCTGAAATTGCTATGACTTCTGCGCCTGCGCGCTCGTAAACTTTTGGTGCAACGCGTGATGATGCGCCATTCGCGCAATCCACAACAACTTTAATTCCATTGAGATTTGCAGCGAGCGAGGATAGGAGGTGGAAGATATATCGCTCTGCCGCGCTCTCATCAGTGATCACTCGACCGACGGCGGCGCCGGTTGGACGTTCCCACGGCTCCTTGAGCCTTGCTTCAATCTTGGCTTCCAATGCATCATCGAGCTTTCCGCCGCCTTTTGCGAAGAACTTAATTCCATTATCTGGCATTGGATTATGTGAAGCGCTAATCATCACACCAAGATCTGCACCAGTTTCAGCGACAAGGTAGGCGATAGCGGGAGTGGGTAGAACTCCAACTCGATAGACATCTACTCCTGCACTCGCCAAGCCTGCAATTGTTGCGGCTTCGAGGAACTCTCCGGATGCGCGTGAGTCATGTCCGACAATGGCCTTCGGGCGGTGGCCAGAAAAGGCTCCGACTTCACCAAGAATGTGGGCAGCAGAGACAGCAAGATCGAGAGCTAGTTCTGCAGTGAGGTCGCGATTAGCAAGACCCCGCACACCATCAGTGCCGAAGAGTGCCATCTATCTTCCAGATCCGAGCAATGTATGCCAGAAGTGAGAGAGGTAAATTAACGCTTTGAGTATTGTGAACGCTTACGAGCCTTCTTCAGGCCGTACTTCTTGCGCTCGATAACACGAGGATCACGTGTGAGGAAGCCAGCCTTCTTAAGCGCTGGACGGTTCGCATCACGATCGATCTCGTTGAGGGCACGTGCAACGCCGAGACGAAGTGCACCGGCCTGTCCTGATGTTCCGCCACCATTGATACGGGCGATGACATCAAAAGCGTTCTCAGCACCAACGGTGCGGAATGGCTCTGAAACGAGTTGTTGGTGAACTTTATTTGGGAAGTAGACAGCGAGTTCCTTGCCGTTAACAATCCACTTGCCAGAACCTGGAATTAAGCGAACGCGTGCAACTGCTTCTTTACGACGACCGGTTCCGCCACCTGGTGCCTTGATTGATGGACGGTTTGTCGCTGCAGCTGGTGTGCTGCTTGTGTAAGAAGTAAGGAGTTCATCCTGTGCGTCGACTGTTGTTTCGAGATCTGACATTTTTATTCGCTCCTATTAATTCTTTACGATCTGGGAAATTTGGGTGATTTCAAATACTGAAGGATTCTGCGCAGCGTGTGGGTGTGCTGGACCTGCGTAGACCTTGAGCTTTGAGCCGACCTGACGGCCGAGCTTGTTCTTAGGAATCATTCCAAGGATCGCCTTCTCAACAACGCGAGTTGGATCTTGGTTGATCAAATCTGCATAAACGATCGAGCGCATTCCACCTGGGAAACCTGAGTGGTGGTGAGCCATCTTTTGAGCTGCCTTCTGTCCGGTGAGAACAATCTTCTCTGCATTGATAACGATGACGAAGTCACCCATATCGATGTGTGGCGCGAAGGTGGTCTTATGCTTTCCGCGAAGCAGTACTGCTGCATGTGAAGCGAGGCGACCTAGTACTACGCCTTCTGCATCGATGACATGCCACTTACGAGTTGTAGCTTGGTCACCGGCCTTCGGTGTAAATGTACGCACGAGGTTCTCCTTATTGCAGTCAGTAGTTCAGTCAGTAGTCTCATTGGGTAAAGCTAAAAGCGTGTAAGGCAAGAGGTGAAGGCTACCCGCCTTGGCACTCTCGGGTCAAAATGGGGTTGCGCCCTCATCAGCTCTCAGAACGGCTCAGATTTACGGTTTTTTGAGCGTGAAACCTGCGGGGCATTTCGGCGCAAAACCCTTGATGACCTTCTTGGTGGCCCCCTTCACACAGGTGATGGACTTCTGAATCACACTGGTGCCGGGCTTGAGAATGATCGGGGCGCTCGCAACGGGAGTAGGGGTCGCAGGTTTCGTGGCGATCGGTGTTGGCGCTGCAGGCTTTGTCACGATCGGTGCGGGTGCCATTGTGGGGGTGCGACGGTGCTCTCCACCGCCTTCGTGTTCACCACCTTCACCACCTTCACCGCCTTCACCGCCTTCTTCACCACCCTGGTTCATGATGGTCGGAAGTGGTGATGGTTTAGCCTTCATAGTCGGTGTCGGTGTCGGTGTCGGTGTTGCTGGCGCTGTTGTGACGCTACCGACTTTTGCAATTGCAGAAGCGAGTGAAGTAATCCAACCTCGTGAAATATATGAAGCACCAGATACACCTTGAATTGTTGCGCTCTGCGCAGCTAACGCCTCTTTTACTAAAATTGGAATTGCATAATTTGAATATGAACCATTTGAGCCAGATCGCGAATATTGTGGGGTATCAATTTGGGTGATCGTGCCGGTTGCATCAACAGAGATCTGAACTTGAACGATTCCGAAACTGTAATTTATCGCATCTCCGAGATAGGTGGTTGTGGCGTGCGCAGAATCAGAAGAGCCAACAAGTGAACATGTTCCGACGACTCCAAGAGTGAGTGCGCGTACCGTCTTACTCGCTTGCTTCATGGAAGGTCTCATCTCTCTTTGCAAGGGTCATATCGATCCGTGCCAGTAGATCTTCATCAGCTGGGTAATCGACCTGCATTAAGGTTAAGCCAGATCCAGGGAAGACATAAGAGTCTGAGACCCGAGACTTTGCTGTGAGTATTTCACTCATCCACGAGGCAGGGTACCGGCCCTCGCCCACGCAGACCGCTGCTCCAACAAGATTTCTCACCATATTCCAACCAAAGGCATCCGCGCATAAATCTGCAATGACAAAGCCATCGTTATCGCGATGCCATTCAAAACGCTTGAGCTCACGAATCGTTGTGCTGTTTGGGCGGAATCGACAGAAGGTTGCGAAATCACGCTCCCCTAGCATCTGCGCACTCGCCTCGTTCATCAGATCGATATCGAGCTCTCTAAACCAGGTCGTTGCATCAACTCGCTGGAGTGGAGATAAGACGCGATTGTTATCCAAAATTTTGTAACGGTAATGGCGTGCTTCCGCCGAGAAGCGAGCGTGGAAGTTGGGCGGCGCTTCCACCACAGAATTGATACGAATATCTTTATCAAGGATTTGATTGATGCGATAGTAGAAATTTTCGATATCCCACTCGGTCTCATCGGGACGGTATCGGGAGATATGCGGCACCGCAGGAATATCAACGTGAATGATCTGGTGTCTGGCATGCACTCCGGCATCAGTTCTGCCGGCGACAATCGTGGCGACTTGGTGGCGCGTGATCCGCGTCAGCGCTTCTTCAATTGTCTCTTGAATAGTTCGTTGATCTGGCTGCTTAGCCCAGCCGGCAAAGTCAGTGCCGTCATACGATAAATCAATGACTAAACGACGAAACCCACTCTCGGGATTGAGAGTGGGTTGCGCCATAACGATCGGGACTTAGACGAGCTCGATAACTGCCATTGGAGCGTTATCACCGTTACGTGGACCGACCTTAGTAATACGTGTGTATCCACCATTGCGGGTAGCAAAGCGTGGACCAATCTCAGTGAAGAGTGTGTGTACAACGCTCTTGTTCTGGATTGACTGCATAACGCGACGACGAGCAGCAAGATCGCCTGCCTTTGCAGCAGTGATGAGCTTCTCGGCTACTGGACGAAGGCGCTTAGCCTTGGTCTCAGTTGTCGTGATGCGACCGTGTTCGAAGAGCTGCTCAGCAAGTGTGCTTAGCAACAATCTCTCGTGAGCTGGACCGCTTCCGAGACGTGGACCTCTACTTGGTGTTGGCATTCGTTACTCCTTCGCCCTCGTCTTAGGCGTTCTCTGACTCGACGAGATCATCGTCAACATCAGTTCCGTAGTTATGGTGTTTTGTTGGATCGAATCCGATTGGGCTGTCCTTCAACTGAAGACCCATTGAGTGAAGCTTTGCCTTCACTTCATCGATTGACTTTGATCCAAAGTTACGAATGTCGAGAAGGTCTGCCTCTGAACGGCCAACGAGCTCGCCGACAGTGTGGATTCCTTCACGCTTTAAGCAGTTGTATGAACGAACTGTGAGATCAAGATCTTCGATAGGAAGAGCAAGGTCAGCAGCGAGAGCAGCATCTTGGATGCTAGGTCCCATTTCGATACCTTCTGCGTTGACATTCAATTCACGAGCAAGACCGAAGAGTTCAACCAGCGTCTTACCAGCTGATGCCATGGCATCTGAAGGCTTCATTGACTGCTTTGTCTCAACATCGACGATCAGGCGATCGAAGTCGGTGCGCTGCTCAACACGAGTCGCTTCTACCTTGTAGGTAACGCGAAGGACTGGTGAGTAGATTGAATCGACAGGAATACGACCGATATCTCCGCCAGCCTGCTTATTTGAAACAGCAGTGACATAACCGCGACCGCGCTCAATGGTGAGTTCGACTTCGAACTTCGCTGAAGCGTTGAGGGTTGCGATATGGAGATCTGGGTTGTGGATCTGCACGCCAGCAGGAGCAGCGATATCAGCACCAGTTACGACACCCTCGCCATTCTTGCGGATGTAGATAAGTGAAGGCTCATCGTTATCTGATGAGACAACAAGATTCTTGATGTTAAGAACGATCTCTGTGAGATCTTCCTTGACACCCTCGAGCGTTGTGAACTCGTGGAGAGCACCATTGACGCGAATGCTTGTTACTGCTGCACCTGGGATAGATGAGAGCAAGGTGCGGCGTAATGAGTTTCCGAGGGTATATCCAAAACCAGGCTCTAGCGGCTCGATGATGAACCGTGAGCGAAATTCTGAAACTACCTCTTCACTGAGGATGGGGCGTTGTGCAATCAGCACTTATTTCCTCCGTACGTTAGGGAGATCCACTATTTGATCTCCGGTCTTATTAATGGTTAAAAGGGTAAAAATTACTTGCTGTAGAGCTCAACGATGAGCTGCTCTTGGATCTGAGTATCGATAACAGCGCGGTTTGGAGCGCCGTGAACCAAGATTCGCATCTTTGATCCAACAACTTCCATCCATGCTGGTACTGACTTTTCACCGAGTTCAGCGCTTGCGACGATGAATGGTGTGAGATCGAGTGAGCCTGGAACGACATCGACGACATCCATTGGCGTAACGCGGAATGAAGGAATATTTACCTTCTTACCGTTGACCAAGAAATGTCCGTGACGGACAAGCTGACGTGCCATATCGCGGCTCTTTGCAAAGCCTGCGCGATATACAACGTTATCGAGACGGGTCTCAAGGATGATGAGCAAGTTCTCACCGGTCTTACCCTGAAGGCGGTTTGCCTCTTCGTAGTAACCACGGAACTGCTTCTCTAGAACGCCGTACATACGTGCGCACTTCTGCTTTTCGCGCATCTGTAGAAGGTATTCAGATTCCTTTGTACGACCACGGCCATGCTGCCCTGGTGGGTAAGGACGTGATTCGATCGGACACTTTGGACCATCGCACTTCGAGCCCTTAAGAAAGAGCTTTACTTTTTCGCGACGACAGCGCTTGCAATCTGCTCCGGTATAACGAGCCATTTATTCTCTTCCTTCCTTAAACTCGACGAGGCTTGGGTGGGCGGCAACCATTGTGTGGAGCCGGAGTGACATCTGAGATGGCTCCAACTTCAAGTCCTGCTGCCTGCAATGAACGGATAGCTGTTTCGCGACCTGAACCAGGTCCCTTAACAAAGACATCAACCTTCTTGAGGCCGTGCTCTTGAGCGCGACGTGCTGCTGCTTCAGCTGCGAGCTGAGCTGCGAAAGGTGTTGATTTACGTGAACCCTTGAAGCCAACCTGACCAGCAGATGACCAAGAGATAACCGCACCACTTGGGTCGGTGATAGAGATGATGGTGTTGTTGAAGGTGCTCTTAATGTGAGCCTGTCCTGCAACGACGTTCTTCTTCTCTTTTTTACGAATCTTAACTTTGCCCTTACCTGCGGCAACCTTTGATTTAGGAGCGGCCATTGTTACTTAGTCTCCTTCTTCTTACCAGCAATTGCCTTACGAGGACCCTTACGTGTGCGCGCATTTGTGTGCGTACGCTGACCACGAACAGGAAGTCCCTTACGGTGGCGAATACCTTGATAGCTCTGGATTTCGACTTTGCGACGGATATCGCCTGCGATTTCGCGGCGGAGGTCACCTTCGATTTTGTAATTTGCTTCGATATATTCGCGAAGCTTTGCCAATTCTGGCTCTTGTAGATCCTTAACGCGGGTATCTGGGTTAACACCGGTCGCGGCGAGTGTTGCATGCGCGCGGGTCAATCCAATCCCGAATACATATGTAAGTGCGATCTCAACGCGCTTTTCGCGAGGGAGATCAACACCAACTAAACGTGCCATATCGCTTACCCTTTTTCTTTTATCCGGAAGGTCCTTCGCAATGCATCCTGTTGGGTAACAGGCTCTGGCCTACCGGTCCAGAGGTCTGATCCGAAGATCAGTCGCATCACGCGTTTTTTCTTGCTGGTATTGCAGGTATTGCTGGTTGCGTTAGGAATTACCCTTGACGCTGCTTGTGACGAAGATTCTCGCAAATGACCATGACGCGACCATTACGACGAATGACTTTGCACTTGTCGCAAATCTTCTTCACGCTTGGATTAACCTTCACGATATTCCTCTTTCACTAAATTACTTATAACGGTATGTAATACGACCGCGTGTAAGGTCATATGGACTCAGTTCTACGATCACACGATCCTCGGGCAAGATACGAATGTAGTTCTGTCGCATCTTTCCGCTGATATGTGCCAGCACAACGTGTCCATTTGTAAGCGTTACCTTGAACATTGCGTTCGGCAGAGCTTCAGCTACGACGCCTTCGATCTCGATTGCGCCATCTTTCTTAGCCAAGCAGTACCTACTTATCTCTTCAAGGACTCTTGCGAGTTACTTACACGTGACTTACATGGGCAGTACAGTTTTGCCGCCTATTTCTAGGCAGAGGAGAAGGCTACCGAGATAAGCGTGATAGGGGAAATCCGGCCCTTATACTCCACTCATGCAGGCAACGCTGGGATTTACCCAGAGATGAGGCTCTTTCTCGATGGGGCCACGATCTACTCACCTGGCTCCCCTGCGCGGCGCGGTGCGCTCATAGCGAATGGCAAAATCCTTGCAATAGGCCAGAAAGCCCTCGACTTGTTCGATTCGGCCACAGATACCCGACTCGATCTCACCGGAAAGTTCGTCGCCCCGAGCTTTGGCGATGGCCATTCCCACCCACTCTTCGCAGGTCGTGAGGCGGCCGGACCGGCCGTCACCGGACTCACCTCGATTCCTGAAATCCTCGCTGAAATTGGCCGCTTTGCCGATACTCATCCTGCCGATCGAAACGCTGGCTGGATCGTTGGCGGCGCATATGAGGCCGCGTTAGTTCCAGGTGGCGACTTTGAAGCAAGTTGGATTGATGAAATCGTGAGTGATCGCCCAGTCGTACTGCATGCTGCAGATCATCATACGATCTGGGTAAATTCGAAGGCGCTAGAAATTGCGGGGATTACCTCGCAGATGCCAGACCCCGATGGTGGGAGCATTGCGCGTACCACTAGTGGTGCGCCAAAAGGAACCTTGCGCGAACCTCAAGCGATGAACCTCATCCTCGCAAAGATTCCAACGCGCACCATTGATGATGAAGTCGATGCACTTGCCTACGCCTCACAGAAACTATTACATCAAGGTGTTACCTACACCAACGACTCCTGGGTAGAACCTGGCATGGCGCAGATCTATCTCGAGGCATATAAGCGCAAAGTTCTCGATATTGATTTTAATATCTCCTTCCTTGTGAGCCCAGAGAATTGGCGAGAAGAGAGCGATCGCATCTGCAAAGAACGCGCACTCTTTGATGGCATTGCATCGATCAACGCCTCATCAGTAAAGTTTTTGGCCGATGGTGCGCTATCTAGTGGTACCGCAGCTCTGCTTGAACCGTACGATGACCAACCAGAATTTAGCGGTATCAAGATATGGGAAGACAGTGAGCTCTTCGATGCCGTTGCACATTTCGATGCGCTGGGATTCCAAGCCCACATTCATGCAATCGGTGATCGAGCAGTACGCCAGGCACTCGATGCGATTGAGGAAATATCTACACGAAATCCGAAGCGGGATCGACGCCCAGTTATTGTCCATGCCCAACTTATTGACGACGTTGATCTGCCACGCTTTGCCGCCCTCGGTGTGATCGCAAATATGCAACCGTTGTGGATGTATTTAGATCCTATGAATAAGAAGTTGATTGCGCCTCGAATCGGTTACCGCAATGATCTGCAGTATCGAATGCGCGACATGATTAACGCAGGGGTAGCGATTGCTTATGGCTCAGATTGGCCAATTACTAGTGAAAGCCCCCTCTTAGCTCTTGGGGTTCCGGTGCATCGAACCGAGCCAGGGTCGGTTGAGCTACCGTGGCAAGAGGATCAAGCAATCACCTTAGAAGAATCTTGGGCTTTTTATACGAGCCAGATTGCCTACCAAAACTTCCGCGAGCACGAAGTCGGCCGGCTCGAAGTTGGGATGAGAGCAGATTTTATTATCTTAAATCAGAATCCATTTTCAATGAATCCGCGTGATATTCATAAGACCGAAATTGAAGCCGTCTACAAAGCAGGAGTGCCAGCTATTTAAGGAGGTCTGAGATCTCTACGCCTAAGCGACCAAGCTCTTCTCGTCCGCCATCAAGAGAAGTCAGAACAAATGGCTTGCCATCAGGTAAGAGGGCAAATGATTGTTCGAAGTGAGCGCCATTTGATTTATCAATAGCGACAACGGTCCAATCATCAGAGAGAACTTTCGTTGTAGCAGAGCCACGTGTAATCATTGGTTCGATTGCGAGAGCAAGACCGACGACGAGCTCTGGGCCGAAGCCAGCTTTTCCGTAGTTGAGCACATGCGGCTCTTGATGCATCTCAGAGCCAATACCGTGACCACCGTATTCACGAAGAATTCCATACTGTCCTTGTGCATCGATATAGCTTTGGATCGCATCAGAGATATCGGTGAGATGTCCCCCAACTTTCGCAGCTGCGATACCGCGCCACATTGATCCTTCGCAGGTATCCATGAGTTTCTGATCTGCTGGATCGATCTCGCCAATACCAAATGAGATCGCTGAGTCACCATGCCAGCCATCAACAATCGCACCAAAATCGAGAGAGAGAACATCCCCTTGTTGCAGTGGGCGTTCATTAGGAATTCCATGAACTATTTCGTGATTCACCGATGCACACAGCACATTCGGATAGCCGTGATAACCAAGAAATGATGGCTTCGCGCCGCGATCTTTTAAATGCTGCGCTGCGATTGCATCGAGTTCGAGCGTTGTGACGCCAACCTTTGCAGCCTCTTTCATAAGAAGGAGCGCTTCACCGACAACGATGCCAGCCTTGCGCATAGTTGCGAGTTGATCGAGGGTTTTGATCTGGATAGCCATGGGCTACGCGATTAACGAGAAACAGCGGCAGTAAGAGCCGCGATCGCGCGCTGAGTAATCTCAGTAATATCTCCGACCGCAGGAATTGTGAGGAGTATGCCCTCGGCCTGATAGAAGGAGACGATTGGCTTTGTCTGTTCTGCATAGACCTCAAGGCGGCGCTTAACAACTTCTTCAGAGTCATCAGGGCGCTGGTAGAGATCACTCTTACAGGTATCACAGATGCCTTCAGTTGCTGGCTTCTCGTAGATCATATGGAAGGTTGCACCGCAGTTGCGACAGGTGCGTCGACCTGAGAGCCGAGCGATGATCTCTGCATCATCGAGGGCAAGTTCTAGCACTGCATCAAGAGGCGTATTCGCCTTCTCTAAGATTTTGCGGAGAAGTTCTGCTTGTGCAACGTTGCGAGGAAAACCATCGAGAAGGAAACCTTTTTTTGCGTCGCTATCGCTGAGGCGATCTTTGACCATCTCGTTGGTGACCGTATCTGGAACAAGCTCGCCACGATCGACATAAGACTTCGCGAGCATGCCGAGCTCAGTCTCATTCTTCATATTGTGACGGAAGATATCGCCAGTAGAGATGTGTGGAATTCCGTAATGTGCTGCAAGGTGTACTGCTTGAGTTCCCTTACCAGCCCCAGGAGGACCAACGAGGATCAAACGCATTAGCGCAAGAAGCCTTCGTAGGAGCGCTGCTGCAACTGAGATTCGATCTGCTTAGCAGTATCAAGTCCGACACCCACAACGATCAAGATCGCGGTTCCGCCAAATGGGAAGTTCTGAGATGCGTTGAAGAGGATGAGTGCAACGATTGGAATAATCGCAACGAATGCTAGGTAGAGCGATCCTGGCGCCGTAATACGTGAGAGCACGTATTGGAGATACTCGGATGTTGGCTTTCCAGCGCGAATACCCGGGATAAAGCCACCGTACTGCTTCATATTATCTGCAACCTCATCAGGGTTGAAGGTAATTGCTACATAGAAGTAGGTGAAGAAGATAATCAAAGTTGCGTATGCGATGATGTAAATAGGGTGATCGCCCTTAACGAGATTCTGCTGCACCCAGATCGCCCACTTAGCTTGCGAGCCAGAGAAGTTCACAACAAGTGATGGGATGTAGAGCAGTGATGATGCGAAAATTACTGGGATAACGCCAGCCTGATTTACCTTGATTGGAATATAGGTGCTAGTCCCACCATATGACTGACGACCGACTTGGCGCTTTGCATACTGGACTGGAATACGGCGTTGAGCTTGCTCAACGAAGACAACTGCCGCAACGACACAGATACCAACTGCAAGAACGAAGAGGAAGGCAAAGAGACCCTTTTGGAGTTTGATCGACCAGAGTTGTGTTGGGAAACCAGCAGCGATCGATGTGAAGATCAAGATAGACATTCCGTTGCCCACGCCACGATCTGTAATCAATTCACCGAGCCACATGATTACCGCAGTTCCGGCGGTCATGACGAAGACCATTGTGACGATACGTTGCCATGAAGCATCAGGAATAATTGCAGAGGCACAACCACTGAAGAGGCGACCAGGTGTGCGAGCAACTGCGATGAGACCGGTTGACTGGAGTACGGCGAGACCAACTGTGAGGTAACGGGTGTACTGAGTGAGCTTTGCAGTTCCTGATTGACCCTCGTTCTTAAGAGTTTCAAAGCGAGGAATAACGACAGTTAAAAGCTGAATAATAATTGAGCTGGTGATGTACGGCATGATACCGAGTGCGAAGACCGAGAGGTGAAGAAGTGCGCCACCGCTGAAGAGGTTAACAAGGCCGAATAATCCACCGTTGTTCGCTGCCTTCAAACAGGTCTGTACATTCTTATATGAAACACCTGGTGTTGGCACGATTGAACCGAAGCGGAAGAGACCCATGATCGCCATGGTGAAGAAAATCTTTTTGCGCAGGTCAGGTGTCTTAAAAGCCTTTGCGAACGCTGAAAGCATTTTCTCTCCTTCTTACTGTCAATTCTGTACCGAGTTGGCAGCGGATAGTTCCGCTGCCAGGCTCGATCTAATTAGATTTTGGTAGTTGATCCGCCTGCTGCAGAGATCTTTTCGACCGCTGAAGCTGAGAACCCGTGAGCTGAGATATTGACCTTAACGGTGATATCGCCATTTCCGAGGACCTTCACTGGATAACTATCACGCACTGCACCCTTTGCAATGAGATCTTCAACTGTAACAGTGCCACCCTTTGGATAGAGGGCATTGATCGTTGAGACATTCACTGGCTGGTACTCCACGCGCTCTGGGTTTTTGAAACCACGGAGCTTAGGAAGACGCATGACGAGTGGAAGCTGACCGCCTTCGAAGCCGGCACGAACTACGTTACGAGCACGAGTTCCCTTGCCACCACGACCTGCAGTCTTTCCCTTTGATGCCTCACCACGACCCTTACGGGTACGTGCCTTCTTTGCACCAGGGGCTGGACGAAGATGATGAACCTTTAGAACCATTGTTATTCGACCTCCTCAACGGCAACCATGTGACGTACAGCGACGACCATTCCACGAATCTCGGGACGATCTTCCTTGACGACAACATCACCGATTCGCTTTAATCCAAGTGAACGCAAGGTCTCGCGGTGCTCTGGACGAGCTCCAACCTTTGAACGTAGTTGGGTAACTTTTAGACGTGGCATGTTATGCACCTACCGATGCTGCGATGGCACGAACAATTGCTGCAGGTGCGACATCTTCGAGTGGACGGCCACGACGAGCTGCAATTGCCTGTGGGGCTTCGAGAGCCTTGAGCGCTGCTGCAGTTGCGTGAACCATATTGATTGGATTTGCAGAACCAAGTGACTTGGTCAGAACATCCTGGATACCAGCGCACTCAAGTACTGCACGAACTGGACCACCAGCAATAACTCCGGTACCGGCAGATGCTGGGCGAAGTAGAACTACGCCTGCTGCTGCTTCACCTTGTACTGGGTGAGGAATTGTTCCGTTAAGAATTGGGACCTTGAAGAATTGCTTCTTCGCATCTTCAACAGCCTTGGCGATAGCTTGTGGAACTTCCTTCGCCTTGCCGTATCCGATACCGATGGTGCCCTTCTGATCTCCGACGACAACGAGAGCTGTGAAGGAGAAACGACGTCCACCCTTAACAACCTTCGCTACGCGGTTAATGAAGACAACGCGCTCTGTGTAAGGAGACTTCTCTTTTTCAGGAGCTCCATCACGACGATCACGACGTGGGCCGCGGTTATCGCCACCCTGGCCGCCTTCGCGACCTCCGCGAGCTGGTCCACCTGAATTAGGTGTTGAATTAGATGTGTTTGATGCTGGAGCAGCCATTAGAAGTCCAATCCATTCTCGCGTGCACTATCTGCAAGAGCAGCAATGCGACCGTGGTACTTACTTCCACCGCGGTCAAAGACCACTGCAGAGATTCCCTTTTCCTTTGCGCGCTTAGCTACGAGCTCACCAACGACGCGAGCCTTTGCGCTCTTGTCACTTGATGAATCTTTGCGAAGATCGGCTTCCATAGTTGAAGCAGATGCCAAGGTCTGGCCGAGTGCATCATCAATTACCTGGGCAACCAAGTGACGAGATGAACGTGACACTACAAGGCGAGGACGAGCGGCGGTGCCGACGACCTTCTTGCGGACACGGAAGTGACGACGACGGCGTGCATTCTGTGATGAGCCTTTAACAACTTTTACACCGATAGCCATTACTTCTTACCTGTCTTTCCTTGCTTGCGGCGGATCTTTGCACCTTCGAGGTGTAGACCCTTGCCCTTGTATGGGTCAGCCTTGCGAAGCTTTTGAACCTTCGCAGCTACTTCGCCAACGAGCTGCTTATCGATACCGCTGATAGTGAGCTTTGTTGGTGATTCGACCTTGAAGGTGATTCCTTCAGGTGCTGGGAATTGAATGGAGTGGCTGTAGCCGAGTGCGAATTCAAGATCCTTACCCTTTTCAGCAACACGGTAACCAACGCCGACGATGTTGATCGTCTTTGCATAACCGTTTGTGACGCCTTCGAGCATATTTGCAACCAAGGTACGTGAAAGACCGTGGAGTGAACGTGCTGTGCGGCTATCGTCTGGGCGAGCGACAACGAGGTTGCTCTCTTCCTTCGCGACTGTGATTGGCTCAGTGACATTAATCGTGAGGGAACCCTTAGGTCCCTTCACGGCAACGTTCTGCCCAGCAATAGTGACTTCGACCCCAGAAGGAATCGCAATTGGCATACGACCGATACGTGACATCAGATCACCACACGTAGGCGAGAACTTCTCCGCCTACCCCTTGCTTGTTGGCTTGCTTATCTGTGAGCAGGCCGGAAGATGTCGAGATGATTGCAACGCCAAGTCCACCAAGTACCTTAGGTAGAGCTGTTGACTTTGCGTATACGCGAAGACCTGGCTTTGAGACGCGACGAAGTCCAGCGATCGAACGTTCGCGCTCTGAACCAAACTTCAAACTCAGAGTAAGTGTCTTACCGAAGCCAGCTGGATTCGCGTCAACTTTAAAGTCGGCGATAAATCCCTCCTGCTTCAAAATTTCAGCAATACGAATCTTTACCGACGACGAAGGCATTGATACCTCGTTGTGGTAAGCAGAGTTCGCGTTGCGCAGACGTGCAAGCATGTCTGCGATCGGATCTGTCATTGTCATTCTGTTGGCCTCTGGCCTTTCTCGGGCTGGTTTCCTCTAAGTTTTAGAGGACCTGTCTCGTAGTTAGTGGGTTGTTAAAACTTTTTCTCAGTTACCAAGATGCCTTGGTGATACCTGGAAGCTCACCACGGTGAGCCATCTCGCGGAAGCAGATACGGCAGATGCCGAACTTTTGGTAGACAGCATGCGGACGACCGCAACGCTGGCAACGTGTGTAACCGCGAACCTTGAACTTAGGCTTGCGAGCTGCTTTGACCTTAAGTGATGTCTTTGCCATTTATTCTCGCTCCTTAGTTCTCACGGAATGGAAAACCGAGTTGCTTCAAGAGCTCACGGCCTTCTGCATCTGTCTTAGCTGTGGTGACGAAAGTGATATCCATACCGCGCTGACGATCGATCTTGTCTTGTTCGATCTCAGGGAATACTGATTGCTCAGTAAGACCAAAGGTGTAGTTACCGTTTCCATCAAATTGCTTTGGTGAAAGTCCACGGAAGTCGCGGATACGAGGAAGTGAGATCGAGAGAAGACGATCTGTGAACTCCCACATACGATCATTGCGGAGTGTTACGTGGGCGCCAATTGGCATACCTTCACGCAACTTGAACTGAGCAATTGACTTACGTGACTTAGTTACTTGTGGCTTCTGTCCGGTGATGATGGTGAGATCGCGGATCGCACCTTCGATCAACTTCGAGTCACGAGCTGCTTCGCCGACACCCATGTTGACGATGACCTTGGTCAGCGTTGGGATCTGCATGACGTTGCCGTATGAGAAAGTCGCCTTGAGGGCTGGCTTGATCTCGGCAATGTAGCGAGCTTTTAGGCGTGGCTGGGTTGAAGTAGACATTATTAGATGTCCTTCCCGGTGCGACGTGAGATGCGGATGTTCTTGCCATCTTCATCTTTACGTGAACCAATTCGTGTTGCCTTGCCGTCGTCGCCAACAATCTGCACATTCGAGATGTGGATTGAAGACTCAACAGTAAGAATTCCTCCGACTTTTACGCCGCGCTCTGATGTTGTCTCTTTGGTGTGACGCTTTACGCGGTTCGCACCTTCGACAAGAACGCGATCGGCTTCGCGGTTGACTTCGAGAACGGTGCCTTGGACACCCTTATCTTTGCCTGCGATGACGAGGACGGTATCGCCCTTTTTAATGCGTGCCATTTTTATAGAACCTCCGGCGCTAATGAAATGATCTTCATGAACTTCTTATCGCGGAGTTCACGAGCAACTGGTCCGAAGATACGGGTTCCACGTGGCTCGCCATCAGCCTTCAAGATCACTGCAGCGTTCTCATCAAACTTGATATATGAACCGTCGGGACGACGATTCTCTTTTACGGTACGAACGATGACAGCCTTGACGACCTCACCCTTCTTAACCTGACCACCAGGGATTGCATCCTTGACGGTACATACGATGATGTCACCGATTCCGGCGTAGCGACGGGATGAGCCTCCGAGTACACGGATGCAGAGAAGTTCCTTTGCACCGGTGTTATCGGCGACACGAAGTCGCGATTCTTGTTGAATCATTCCTTTTTCACTCCCTTTGCTTACTTAGCCTTCTCGAGGATCTGCACAACACGCCAACGCTTGGTAGCGGATAGCGGACGAGTCTCCATCAAGAGAACGCGATCGCCGATACCGGCTTCGTTCTTCTCATCGTGAGCCTTGAGCTTATGTGTGCGGACCATGACCTTTGAATAAAGTCCATGCTTTACCTGATCTTGGATCGAAACGACGACAGTCTTATCCATCTTGTCGCTTGTGACGATTCCTTCACGGGTCTTACGGAAACCGCGGGTCTCTTCAGTGTTAGACATTATGCGGCGCCTCCAATTCCTAATTCGCGTTCACGCAAAATTGTGTAGATGCGCGCAATCTCTTTACGAACCTGGGTCAAACGACCGTGGCTCTCGAGCTGTCCTGTTGCTGCCTGGAAACGAAGGTTGAATAGCTCTTCCTTCGCCTCTCCTAGCTTGATAGCTAGTTCATCTGTTGAGAGCGCACGAAGCGTCTCAGCTGAAACGATATTTGACATTAGAACTCCTCACGCTTCACTACGCGGCACTTCATTGGCAACTTGTGCATCGCACGAACCATTGCTTCAGTAGCAATATCTTCTGCAACGCCAGAGATTTCAAACATCACACGACCTGGCTTGACGTTTGCAATCCACCACTCAGGTGAACCCTTACCGGAACCCATACGAGTTTCAGCAGGCTTCTTGGTGAGGGGACGATCTGGATAAATGTTGATCCAAACCTTTCCACCACGCTTGATGTGACGGGTCATTGCAATACGAGCTGCTTCGATCTGACGGTTTGTCACATATGCAGGCTCAAGAGCTTGGATTCCGAAATCTCCAAAGGAGACGACGGTTCCGCCCTTTGACATACCAGCACGCTTTGGGTGGTGCTGCTTACGGTGCTTAACCTTGCGAGGAATCAACATTATTCAGTGACCGTCCCTTCGCTTGCTGGAGCAGCAACGTCAACTGGAGCTGCGGCTACTGGAGCTGCGGCTACTGGAGCTGCGCCACGATCGGCAACGTTTGAGGATGTGACCTCTGCGCGTGCGCGTTGTGGGCGAGCAGGTCCACGTGAAGGCTTTGGTGCGCGTGCTGCAGCAAGTGCTGATGCGGCGCGCTCTGCGCGGGATTCGATAACTTCACCCTTGTAGATCCAAACCTTTACACCGAGGCGACCAAATGTTGTTGCAGCCTCATAGAAGCCGTAATCAATATCTGCACGAAGTGTGTGAAGAGGTACGCGACCTTCGCGGTAGAACTCTGAGCGAGCAATTTCTGCTCCGCCAAGACGTCCACCACACTGAACACGAATACCCTGCGCGCCAGCCTTGAGAGCTGCCTGCATTGACTTACGCATTGCGCGACGGAAAGAGACACGAGCAGAGAGCTGCTCAGCGATTCCCTGTGCAACAAGCTGCGCATCAATCTCTGGGTTCTTCACTTCAAGAATGTTGAGCTGTACCTGCTTGCCGGTGAGCTTCTCAAGATCCATACGGATGCGATCAGCTTCGGTTCCACGGCGACCGATAACGATGCCAGGGCGTGCAGTGAAGAGATCGATACGAACACGTTCGCGTGTACGTTCGATTTCAATACGAGATACCCCTGCGCGTTCCATGCCCTTAGACATCATGCGACGGATCTCAATATCTTCTTTTACATAGTCTTTGTAGTTCTTCTCAGCGAACCAACGAGATTTGAACTCGGTGGTGATACCAAGGCGGAAGCCATGTGGATTTACTTTTTGACCCATTTAGTTGGCCTTCCCTTCGTTAGCAGATTTCTTGGCATTCTTGTGAACATGAGCAGCCTTACGCTGTCCATTCACGCGATAACCGCGATCATCTGAAACGGTTAATGTGATTGTGCTGGTGCGCTTGCGGATGGTAAATCCACGGCCCTGAGCACGTGGACGGAAGCGCTTCAATGTGAAGCCTTCATCCACTGTTGCTTCAGATACCCAAAGCTCAGAAGCATCACGAAGTGATGGGTTCTTCTGCTTTGCGTTAGCGACAGCTGAGTTAAGAAGTGTGTAGAGATCGTCACCGATCTCTTGAGGTGCGAACTTCAAGGTGACGAGTGCGTTATCGACGCGCTCTCCACGGATGATGTTGACGACACGACGAGCCTTCTGTGGTGTGCTGCGGATGTTACGAAGAACAGCCTTTGCAACCAAGACATCGCTCTGGTCAGCCTTTGGCAAGTTACTAGCCACGAGATGCTCTCCGATCATCCTTGACGTGACCCTTGAAGGTACGAGTTGGAGCAAACTCACCGAGCTTGTGTCCAATCATTGCTTCAGTCACGAATACTGGAACGTGCTTACGTCCGTCATGAACAGCGATGGTGTGGCCGATCATTGTTGGGATGATCATCGAGCGACGTGACCAAGTCTTAATGACATTCTTGGTGTTCGCATCGTTCTGAACATCTACCTTCTTCTGAAGGTGGCCGTCCACGAATGGACCCTTCTTTAAACTACGTGGCATTTGCAGTCGGCTCCTTATCGCTTCTTGTTCGACTTACGACGGCGGACAATCATGGAATCAGACGCCTTCTTCTTACGAGTACGTCCTTCAGGCTTACCCCAAGGTGAAACTGGGTGACGTCCACCAGAAGTCTTACCTTCACCACCACCATGTGGGTGATCAACAGGGTTCATTACAACACCGCGAACAGTTGGGCGGATACCCAACCAACGCTTACGTCCAGCTTTTCCGTAGTTGATGTTGCTCTGCTCGGCATTGCCGACTTCGCCAACAGTTGCACGGCAACGGACATCGACGTTACGGATTTCGCCAGAAGGCATACGTAGTTGTGCGTATGGGCCTTCCTTAGCGACAAGCTGAACTGATGCACCGGCTGAACGAGCAATCTTTGCTCCTCCGCCTGGGCGTAGTTCAATCGCGTGAACGACGGTACCTACTGGAATGTTACGGAGTGGAAGTGAGTTACCTGGCTTGATATCAGCTGATGGGCCATTCTCGATTGGATCGCCCTGCTTCAACTTATTTGGAGCCAAGATGTAACGCTTCTCGCCATCTGCGTAATGCAAAAGTGCAATACGAGCTGTGCGGTTTGGATCGTATTCGATATGGGCAACCTTTGCGGGAATGCCATCTTTATCGTTACGAGTAAAGTCGATCAAACGGTAGGCACGCTTGTGACCGCCACCTTGGTGACGAACTGTGATGCGACCGGTTGCATTTCGACCACCCTTTGAGTGCAGTGGGCGAACCAATGACTTCTCTGGGGTTGTGCGTGTGATCTCTGCGAAATCAGGAACGCTTGCACCGCGCTGGCCTGGTGTCGTGGGCTTGAGTTTACGTAGCGCCATTTTTTATCTGTCCTTTTCTTCTTCTAGTCCTGTATCGAAAGCTTGCGCCTAGGAGACAGGTCCTCCGAAGATGTCGATACGGTCACCGGCAGCAACGTGCACGATCGCACGCTTGGTGTTGTTGCGCTTTCCAAAACCAACCTTGGCACGCTTGCGCTTACCTTGGCGATTGAGGGTGTTCACGCTGAGCACCTTGACTCCGAATACCTTCTCAACCGCGATCTTGATCTCGGTCTTGTTGGCATCTGGAGCAACAATGAATGTGTATTTGTTCTCGTCAAGAAGACCATAGGACTTCTCTGAGACCACTGGGCGTAGCAGTACGTCGCGATGTTCGCTCATTATGCTGAGACCTCTACTTCACTCTCGCGAGCAACAGCTGATGCTGCTCGAGCTGGACCTGCTAAGAATTCGCGGATTGCGCTCTCTGAGAAGACAACGTCATCTGAGACGAGGATGTCGTACGCGTTGAGCTGATCGTTAACGATGAGGTGTGTGTTCTCAGCGTTGCGAAGTGCGCGCCAGGCAAGATCTTCTGAGCGTGAAAGAACAACAAGGATGTTCTTACGATCAGTGAACTGACGGACTGCAGCGATCGCAGCTTGAGTTGAAGGTGTTGAAGTGATCGAATCGATGACGTGGATACGCTCTTCGCGTGCACGATCTGAGAGGCAACCCTTAATAGCTGCAGCGATCATCTTCTTTGGGGTGCGTTGGTCATACTTGCGTGGAACTGGTCCATGCGAGACACCACCGTGACGCTGAAGTGGAGCACGGACTGAGCCCTGACGAGCGCGACCGGTTCCCTTCTGCTTGAAAGGCTTCTTACCTGAACCGCTTACCTCTGCACGGGTCTTAGCCTTTGCAGTTCCAGCGCGTGCTGCAGCGAGCTGCGCAACAACGACTTGGTGGATAAGAGGGACATTAGCTTGAACATCGAAGATCTCAGCAGGTAGATCGATAGATCCAACCTTCTTGCCTTCTGCGCTCTTAATGTCGACTGTTAATGACATGACTTATGCACCTGCCTTATTAGTTGCATGCTCAGAGACTGCCTTCTTGGCAGCAGAGCGGATGAAAACGATTGAGTTTGTTGCACCTGGAACAGCGCCCTTGATCAAGATCAATGACTTCGCTGCATCAACAGAGTGAACTGTGAGGTTCTGAGTTGTTACGCGCTCAACACCCATACGTCCCATCATCTTCTTGCCCTTGAAGACGCGACCTGGTGTTGTTCGGTTACCGATAGAACCTGACATACGGTGCTTACGGTCTACACCGTGAGAGGCACCAAGACCTGAGAAGCCGTGACGCTTCATTACACCAGCAGAACCTTTACCGCGTGAGGTACCGGTTGCATCGACGATCTCACCTGGTGCAAAGACATCTGCACGAAGTTCTTGACCGACTGTGTAGGAAGAAGTGTCAGCGATACGAAGCTCTGCAACCTCAAGACGTGGTGTAACACCAGCCTTCTCGAAGTGGCCAGCAACTGGCTTTGTGACTTTACGTGGATCGACTGCACCGAAGGCAAGCTGGATAGCTGTGTAGCCATCGCGCTCTAGGGTGCGAATATCTGTGATGACGCAAGGACCGGCTTCAACGACTGTTACTGGAACAATCTTGTTGTTTGCATCGAAGACCTGAGTCATTCCGAGCTTCTTGCCAAGGATTCCCTTGATGGCAGCGCCCTGTGATTGAGTATTAGACATAATTATTCCTATTCGCCCTTTCCCATTAGCCCTAGAGCTTGATCTCAATGTCAACGCCGGCAGGGAGATCGAGGCGCATCAAGGAATCAACTGTCTTAGGAGTTGGATCGATGATGTCGATGAGGCGCTTATGTGTGCGCATCTCGAAATGTTCGCGGCTGTCCTTGTACTTATGTGGAGAACGGATTACACAGAAGGTGTTCTTCTCTGTAGGCAGCGGTACTGGACCTGCGACAGTGGCACCGGTGCGCTCGACAGTCTCGACGATCTTCTTCGCCGATGAATCGATGACCTCGTGGTCGTAAGCCTTGAGCCGAATGCGGATCTTCTGTCCCGCCATTTGCTTCTCCTTTTTTTCTTTACTGCTAGCTAAAAATTTGGGTTAGTACTGGTTACTGCTCTGCTGTACTTCACTTCTGCTGTATTGAGAGGCGACCAGGTGATCGCCTCTCAACTAACAGGAGGTATTACGAGTTACTTACTTCTTGATCTTTGTTACGCGACCAGCTCCGACAGTACGACCGCCTTCACGGATAGCGAAGCGAAGTCCTTCTTCCATAGCGATTGGTTGGATCAAGACGACAGCCATTTCGGTGTTATCGCCAGGCATAACCATCTCGGTACCTGAAGGAAGTGTTACAACACCAGTTACGTCAGTTGTACGGAAGTAGAACTGAGGACGGTAGTTGTTGAAGAATGGAGTGTGACGACCGCCTTCATCCTTTGAAAGGATGTAAGCAGATGCATCGAACTCTGTGTGAGGTGTGATTGAACCAGGCTTAACGACAACCTGACCACGCTCTACATCTTCACGCTTTGTTCCACGGAGAAGAAGTCCAACGTTCTCGCCAGCCTGACCTTCGTCAAGAAGCTTACGGAACATTTCTACACCTGTAACAGTGGTCTTCTGTGAATCTGGACGGATACCAACGATTTCAACTTCTTCGTTGACCTTGACGATACCGCGCTCGATACGACCAGTAACAACGGTTCCGCGACCTGTGATCGTGAAGACGTCTTCAACTGGCATAAGGAATGGCTTATCAACTTCACGCTCTGGCTGAGGGATGTATGCATCCACTTCATCCATAAGCTTAAGAAGAGCCTCGGTCCACTTTGGATCTCCTTCGAGAGCCTTAAGTGCTGAGATGCGAACGATTGGGGTGTCGTCGCCTGGGAACTCATACTTTGAGAGAAGTTCGCGAACTTCCATCTCAACGAGTTCAAGAATTTCTTCATCATCGACCATATCTGACTTGTTAAGAGCCACAACGATTGATGGAACGCCAACCTGGCGTGCAAGAAGAACGTGTTCCTTGGTCTGAGGCATTGGGCCGTCAGTTGCAGCTACGACGAGGATTGCTCCATCCATCTGTGCTGCTCCAGTGATCATGTTCTTGATGTAGTCAGCGTGGCCTGGGCAGTCCACGTGTGCATAGTGACGCTTCTCAGTCTGATACTCAATATGAGCGATCGAGATTGTGATACCGCGCTGACGCTCTTCTGGCGCCTTGTCGATCTGATCAAAGTTCATGAGTGGGTTCACATCAGGGTACTTGTCGTGCAGTACCTTTGAGATCGCAGCAGTAAGAGTGGTCTTACCGTGATCGATGTGACCGATTGTGCCGATGTTTACGTGCGGTTTTGTCCGCTCAAACTTCGCCTTTGCCACTTGTTGCCTCCTGTTTGGGTTCTCGTTAGTTTTTTCTGAAGTTACTTATTCGCCGCGTACTTTGGCGATGATCTCTTTCGCAACCGCTTGTGGAACTTCGGTGTACGAGTCAAAGGTCATGCTGTATGAAGCACGGCCCTGAGTTCTGCTTCGTAGATCTCCGACATAGCCGAACATCTCTGAGAGTGGAACTACAGCCTTGACGATGCGGGCACCTGACCGCTCGTCCATGGATTGGATCTGGCCTCGGCGAGAGTTGAGATCGCCGATGACATCACCCATGAAGTCTTCAGGGGTAATGACTTCTACTGACATCACTGGCTCAAGGAGAACAGGGTTCGCTAAGCGAGCTGCCTCTCTGAACGCTGCGATACCAGCAATCTTGAATGCGAGCTCCGATGAGTCAACATCGTGATACGCGCCGTCAAGAAGAGTGATTCGAACATCCACCATTGGGTAACCAGCGAGTGGACCGTTCTGCATAGATTCCTTACAGCCAGCATCGACTGATGGGATGTATTCACGTGGTACGCGACCACCGGTGATCTTGTTAACAAATTCGTAGTGGAGCTCTGCGTTATCAGTGATTGGTTCCATTGCGATCTGGACCTTTGCGAACTGACCTGAACCACCAGACTGCTTCTTATGTGTGTAGTCGTAGCGCTCAACTGTCTTGCGAATTGTTTCGCGGTAGGCAACCTGAGGCTTTCCGACGTTCGCTTCAACCTTGAACTCACGACGCATACGGTCTACGAGGATTTCGAGGTGGAGTTCGCCCATTCCAGAGATGATGGTCTGGCCAGTCTCTTCATCTGATTGGACGTGGAAGGTTGGATCTTCTTCTGAGAGGCGCTGAATCGCGACGCCGAGTTTCTCTTGGTCGCCCTTTGTCTTTGGCTCAATCGCAACCGAGATAACAGGATCTGGGAAGTCCATTGATTCAAGGATGATTGGCTTAGCTGGATCACAGAGAGTGTTACCGGTTGTGGTGTCCTTAAGACCCATAACAGCGATGATCATTCCTGCGCCGGCTGAATCTTTCTCTTCACGCTTATTTGCGTGCATCTGGTAGATCTTGCCGATACGTTCCTTCTTGCCGGTTGTTGCGTTAAGAACGGTTGCACCGGTCTCAAGTGTTCCGGAGTAGATACGTACGAATGTGAGCTTTCCAAGGTGTGGATCAGACATGATCTTGAATGCGAGAGCTGAGAATGGCTCTGCATCAGATGGCTGACGTGTGTCTTCCTGCTCTGGATCGTCGTACTTGTGACCAACGATGGCAGAGATATCAAGAGGTGATGGAAGGTAACGGTTCACTGCATCGAGCATTGGCTGAACGCCCTTGTTCTTAAATGCAGAACCTGTAAGAACTGGTGTGAGCTTATCCGCGAGAGTTGCGCGACGGATTCCAGCGATGATCTCTTCTTCTGAGAGTTCGATACCTTCGAGGAACTTCTCCATGATTGCATCATCTGCATCAGCGAGAGTTTCGAGCATTGCTTCGCGGCCAGCCTTAGCTTCTTCGAGCATATCTACTGGGATCTCTTCGATTACGTAATCTTCACCCTTTTGTGTTTCTCCGCGCCAGGTGAGCGCCTTCATTGCAATGAGATCGATAACTCCGAGGAAGTCACCTTCTGATCCGATTGGAAGTTGTAGAACGAGTGCAATCGCATTGAGACGTGAACCGATCATGTCGACACAACGTTGGAATGACGCACCGGTACGGTCAAGCTTATTAACGAAACAGATACGTGGAACGTTGTAGCGATCTGCTTGACGCCATACTGTCTCAGACTGTGGCTCTACACCAGCAACACCGTCGAATACGCAGACAGCGCCATCAAGTACACGCAGTGAACGCTCTACTTCAACTGTGAAGTCAACGTGACCAGGTGTATCGATGATGTTGATGAGGTTGCCCTTCCACATACATGTGGTCGCAGCAGAGGTAATAGTGATTCCGCGCTCCTGCTCTTGTTCCATCCAGTCCATGGTGGCGCCGCCATCGTGAACTTCACCGATCTTGTAGTTGATACCGGTGTAAAAGAGGATGCGCTCAGTAGTCGTGGTTTTACCCGCGTCGATGTGCGCCATGATTCCAATGTTGCGAACCTTGGCTAGGTCGATTGCTGTATCTACGGCCACTTAAATAATCCCCTTAATCGTTTCTTTAATATTCTCGAAGTAACTAGTTACCAGCGGTAATGAGCGAAAGCCTTGTTAGCTTCAGCCATCTTGTGAGTGTCTTCGCGCTTCTTTACTGCTGCGCCCAAACCATTTGATGCATCAACGAGCTCGTTGGTGAGACGCTCTGCCATTGACTTTTCACGACGACCGCGTGAGTAATCAACTAACCAGCGAAGACCAAGTGTCATTGAACGTGCAGCCTTAACTTCGACTGGTACCTGATAGGTAGCTCCACCAACACGACGTGAACGAACTTCAACGCCTGGCTTGATGTTATCGAGTGCGCGCTTCAAGATGATGACTGGATCTGTTCCACCGGTCTTCTCGCGGCAACCTTCGAGAGCTGTGTAAACAATTGACTCAGCTGTTGAACGCTTACCTGACAAGAGAACTTTGTTGATCAACGCTGTAACAACTGGTGAGTTGTAAACAGGATCAGCAACTACTGGTGTCTTGGTGACGGGACCTTTACGTGGCATTAGGAGGCCTTCTTCTCTCTCTTAGCGCCGTAGCGGCTACGTGATTGCTTACGGTTCTTTACACCCTGTGTATCGAGTGATCCGCGAATAATTTTGTAACGAACACCTGGAAGATCCTTTACGCGACCACCACGTACAAGAACAATGGAGTGCTCTTGGAGGTTGTGACCTTCGCCTGGGATGTATGCAGTAATTTCCATGCCACTTGTAAGACGTACACGTGCAACCTTACGAAGCGCGGAGTTAGGCTTCTTAGGAGTTGTTGTGTAGACACGTGTACAGACACCGCGACGCTGTGGACTTCCCTTAAGAGCAGGAGTCGTCGTCTTGGTTGTCTTTTCGGCGCGGCCCTTACGGACCAGCTGCTGAATTGTTGGCACTGCTTTTCTCCATTCGTTACTGCCTTTTAGTGATTTTCACGCTGACACTTCCCACCCACGAGGTCGGGCGTGTCGGACGTAAAAACGGCAGAGGAGTAAGGTACCCATTAGAAGCCTGAAAGTAAAAACGAGGGTTGTACTCCCCCTGGCCCACCCACTTTTGGGAGACACGCCGAACCCTCTAGATTTTCCAGATATCAATACCCCTTCCCCGAAATGGGCGATTCAGATGGCTTTTTCGGCTCCGCTAGGCGATGGTTGAGACATGAAGCGCATCAGCCGGCCCGGTATCCCCACAATTGCGCCCAAATTGCGTGGAATTATCCATTTAGTCATGAGCCCGCTCTCGCTAGCAGCTGGATTGACCCTCATAACGGTCGCTGACCGCATGCGTGGGCGCCTAACTCTGGGGATCTTTACCCTGACAGCCTTCCTGCTCTTCACCTGTAGCGCCCTCTACCACCGGATTAAATGGAGCACCCACACCAAGGCGATCTGGCGCCGGATCGATCACGCCAATATCCCAATCCTCATCGCAGGGTCATATACCCCCTTCGCGGTCTTCCTCTTGGATCGCCGACAAGCGACCATCTTGCTCTCACTCGTCTGGGGCGGGGCGATCTTTACCGCACTCATGCGCGTGCTTTGGATTAATGCACCTAGGTGGCTCTACGTACCGCTTTATATTGCACTTGGTTGGGCTGCAATTATTTATCTTCCAGAGTTTTACACCAAAGGCGGCGTTGCAGTATTCGTGCTCATTCTGATTGGCGGGCTCTGTTACTCACTTGGTGGATTGATCTATGGAATCAAGCGACCAAACTTTTCTATCAAGTGGTTTGGCTTTCACGAACTCTTTCACGCACTTACTGCGGCGGCATTTATCTGCCAGTTCACTGCAGCTGGGCTCGTAGTATTTACATCGCATTAATGTTTTTCTGTAATGAAGTTGAAATAAAAAAACCCCGTCCATAGTACACGGGGTTTTTTATATAACTACTTTTAGCGTACTTCGAGATCATCCAAACGAACTGCTTCGCCGGATCCTTGTGTCTCAAATGGTGTGAAGTCATACTCGTCATAAGCAGCGTAAACAGCTGCCTTTGCCTCTTCTGTCGGCTCAACACGCACGTTGCGATAACGAGCAAGTCCAGTACCAGCAGGGATGAGCTTTCCGATAATGACGTTCTCCTTGAGACCAAGCAGTGGATCGCTCTTCTCTGAGAGTGCAGCATCCGTAAGAACCTTGGTGGTCTCTTGGAATGATGCAGCTGATAGCCATGACTCAGTTGCGAGGGATGCCTTGGTGATACCCATAAGTTCTGGGCGACCTGATGCAGCCTTGCCACCTGATGTCACAACGCGGCGGTTCTCTGTTTCAAAGAGTCCACGCTCGACGAGAGCACCTGGAAGGATCTCTGTATCGCCTGGCTCAAGCACAGTGATGCGCTTTAACATCTGGCGAACAATGATTTCGATGTGCTTATCGTGGATCGATACGCCCTGTGAGCGGTATACCTCTTGGATCTCGTTGACCAAGTGAATCTGGGTCTGACGAGGTCCGAGAATACGGAGTACCTGCTTTGGATCGATCGCTCCAACAACGAGCTTCTGTCCGACGGTGACGCGTGCGCCATCTTCGACGAGGAGCTTCTGACGACGAGTGATTGGGTATGCGACTGGTTCGCCACCATCTTCTGGTGTGACAACAATCTTCTTACCCTTGGCATCTTCGATAAAGCTGATTACGCCAGCTGCCTCTGAGATCGGAGCAACGCCCTTAGGGGTACGTGCTTCGAAGAGTTCGACGATACGTGGCAGACCGTGTGTGATGTCATCTCCAGCCACACCACCGGTGTGGAAGGTACGCATGGTGAGCTGAGTTCCAGGTTCACCGATTGACTGCGCTGCGATGATTCCAACAGCTTCGCCGACATCAACGATCTTGCCTGATGCCATTGAGCGGCCGTAACACATTGCACACTGGCCGACCTTTGAATCACATGTAAGTACTGAACGGATCTTCACTTCAGCGACGCCTGATGCAACCAGGAGATCGATATTGGCATCGCCAAGATCGGTTCCGGCTGCAAGAACTACCTTGCCGTTCATTTCGACATCTTCTGCCAAGTTACGACCGAAGAGCGCTGTCTCGACATGCTCATCGCGAACGAGTTCGCCCTGAGGTGATGTTGCTGCGATGCGAAGCGTGAGACCACGATCGGTTCCACAATCTTCTTCACGGATGATGACATCCTGAGCAACGTCGCAGAGACGACGGGTCAAGTAACCCGAGTCAGCAGTACGTAGCGCGGTATCAGCAAGACCCTTACGGGCACCGTGTGTTGAGATGAAGTACTCAAGCACTGAGAGGCCTTCACGGAAGTTCGACTTAATTGGGCGAGGAATAATTTCACCCTTTGGGTTCGCTACAAGTCCACGCATACCTGCGATCTGACGGATCTGCATCATGTTTCCACGTGCACCAGAGAAGACCATCATCCAAACAGGATTGGTCTTAGGGAAGTTCTCTTCCATCTCTTTACCGACTTCAGCAGTTGCCTGAGTCCAGATCTCGATCAATTCCTGACGACGCTCGTCATCAGTGATCAGACCCTTCTCATACTGTGATTGAACCTTGTCAGCCTTATCTTCGTAGCCAGCAAGGATCTCTGGCTTACGTGCAGGTGTAACAACATCTTCAAGACCGATGGTGATACCTGCGCGAGTAGCCCAGTAGAAACCGAGTGACTTAAGGGCATCGAGTGTCTGCGCTACAACGACCTTCGGGCACTTTTCAGCAAGTGAGTTCACAAGCTTTCCGAGTTCCTTCTTGGTGACGTCGTAGTCGACGAAATCAATCTCTGCTGGGAGCACTTCATTAAAGAGTGCGCGGCCGAGTGTTGATTCAAGGACTGATCCTGCTCCGGTACGAATTTTGATCTTCGCTTGAAGTGAGAGGGTTCCTTGTTCGAAAGCCATAAGAGCTTCTGCAACAGAACCGAATGCACGACCTTCGCCAACCTGTGCAGGACGGAGCGAGGTCAAGAAGTAGAGACCAAGGACCATATCCTGAGTTGGAGATGTGATCGGACGACCCGATGCTGGTGAAAGGATGTTGTTGCTTGAGAGCATAAGTACACGAGCTTCTGCTTGTGCTTCTGCTGACAGTGGCAAGTGAACAGCCATCTGGTCACCATCGAAGTCAGCGTTAAACGCTGTACATACGAGTGGGTGAATCTGAATAGCCTTACCTTCAACCAATTGAGGTTCGAAGGCCTGGATACCCAAGCGGTGCAGGGTAGGTGCGCGGTTCAGTAGTACTGGATGCTCGGCAATAACTTCTTCGAGGACATCCCATACAACTGGACGAGCACGCTCGACCATACGCTTTGCAGATTTAATGTTCTGGGCGTGGTTGAGATCGACAAGACGCTTCATCACGAATGGCTTGAAGAGCTCAAGTGCCATCTGCTTTGGAAGTCCGCACTGATGCAACTTCAACTGTGGTCCAACGACGATTACTGAACGGCCAGAGTAGTCAACGCGCTTTCCAAGCAAGTTCTGACGGAAACGACCCTGCTTACCCTTCAACATATCTGAGAGTGACTTCAGCGGACGGTTTCCTGGGCCAGTTACTGGACGACCACGGCGACCGTTATCGAAGAGTGAGTCGACAGCTTCTTGAAGCATGCGCTTCTCGTTGTTGACGATGATCTCTGGAGCACCAAGATCAGCAAGACGCTTCAAACGGTTGTTACGGTTGATGACGCGGCGATAGAGATCGTTGAGATCTGATGTCGCAAAACGTCCGCCATCAAGCTGAACCATTGGGCGTAGATCTGGTGGGATAACAGGAACAGCATCAAGAACCATTGAAGCTGGCTTGTTGCTGGTGTTAAGGAATGAAGAGACGACCTTGAGACGCTTGATAGCGCGGGTCTTCTTCTGGCCCTTACCTGTCTGTGAAAGTTCATTAAGAAGTACGAACTCGGCTTGGAGATCGAATGTCTCAAGGCGTGCCTTAATGGCAGATGCACCCATTGAACCTTCGAAGTAAACGCCGTAACGATCGCGCATCTCGCGGTAGAGGCCTTCATCACCTTCGAGGTCTTGAACCTTGAGGTTCTTAAAGCGTGCCCAGACTGCATCGAGACGATCGAGTTCTCGCTGTGCTCGGTCACGAGTTGCCTTGAGCTCACGCTCTGCAGATTCGCGAACCTTGCGCTTTACATCAGCCTTCTCACCAGCAGCCTCAAGCTCTGCGAGATCGCTCTCGAGCTTCTTGGTGCGTGAGTCGAGATCTGTATCGCGACGAGTTTCGATCTTCTTCTTATCGTTTGAAAGGCGCTTCTCAAGCTGTGGCAGATCTTCAGCGCGAGCTTCAGTATCAACCGCAGTGATCATGTAAGCAGCGAAGTAGATGACCTTCTCGAGATCCTTTGGAGCGAGATCGAGGAGGTAACCCAAACGGCTTGGAACACCCTTGAAGTACCAGATATGTGTAACAGGAGCAGCAAGCTCGATGTGACCCATGCGCTCACGGCGAACCTTGGCGCGTGTAACTTCTACACCGCAACGCTCACAGATGATGCCCTTGAATCGAACGCGCTTGTACTTACCGCAATAACATTCCCAGTCACGAGTAGGTCCGAAGATCTTCTCATCGAAGAGTCCGTCCTTCTCTGGCTTGAGTGTGCGGTAGTTGATGGTCTCTGGCTTCTTGACTTCACCAAAGGACCACTCGCGAATATTGTCGGTCGACGCTAGGCCGATACGTAGTTCATCAAAGAAATTAACATCCAACATGGTTGTCTATCCTCACACTTCTTCTACGCTGCTTGGCTCAACTCGTGACAAGTTGATACCTAGCTCTTCGGCGGCACGGAACACTTCTTCGTCAGTATCGCGCAATTGAATTGCGACACCTTCGGATGAGAGAACTTCGACGTTCAAGCAGAGAGATTGCATCTCTTTCACAAGAACCTTGAAGGACTCTGGAATACCAGGCTCAGGGATATTTTCACCCTTAACGATGGCTTCATAAACCTTTACGCGACCAAGTACGTCATCTGACTTGATGGTGAGCAACTCTTGGAGCGTGTACGCGGCTCCGTAAGCTTCAAGTGCCCAAACTTCCATCTCACCAAAGCGCTGGCCACCGAACTGGGCTTTTCCGCCAAGTGGTTGCTGCGTAATCATTGAGTAAGGTCCAGTTGAACGTGCGTGGATCTTGTCATCTACCAAGTGGTGGAGCTTCAAGACATACATGTAACCAACTGAGATAGGAGCCTTGTATGGCTCACCGGTGCGGCCATCAAACAACTGCGCCTTACCGTTTGCTCCGACCAACTGCATTCCATCCTTGTTAGGAAGGGTTGATCCGAGAAGACCAATGAGTTCTTCTTCACGAGCACCATCGAATACTGGTGTGGCAACTCTTCCGCCTGGTGCCTGATCTGCTGCACCAATCTTGCGGAGGTTCTCTTGCCATGGTTCGTTGCCTTCGAGCTTCCAACCAGCCTTCGCAACCCAACCGAGGTGGAGTTCGAGTACCTGTCCGACGTTCATACGTCCTGGTACGCCGAGTGGATTCAAGATGACATCGACAGGAGTTCCATCTTCGAGGAATGGCATATCTTCCTGAGGAAGAATCTTCGAGATAACACCCTTATTACCGTGACGACCAGCAAGCTTGTCACCGTCTTGGATCTTACGCTTCTGCGCAACATAGACGCGGACAACCTGGTTGACGCCAGCAGGTAGTTCGTAATCTTCAGAGTCAGCGATTGTTACGCCGATAACCTTGCCTGATTCACCGTGAGGAACCTTGAGTGAGGTATCGCGAACTTCGCGAGCCTTCTCACCAAAGATTGCACGGAGCAAACGCTCTTCAGGGGTAAGTTCGGTCTCTCCCTTAGGAGTTACCTTTCCTACGAGGATATCGCCAGGAACAACATCTGCGCCGACGCGGATGATTCCACGATCGTCGAGATCTGAGAGAACTTCTTCGCTGACATTTGGAATGTCGCGAGTGATCTCTTCTGCACCGAGCTTGGTATCGCGCGCATCGACTTCGTACTCTTCGATGTGAATCGAGGTAAGTACATCATCTTGAACGAGGCGCTGCGAAAGAATGATCGCATCTTCGTAGTTGTGACCTTCCCATGACATAAATGCCACGAGCAAGTTCTTTCCGAGAGCCATCTCGCCCTTATCGGTTGATGGACCGTCAGCAATAACCTGACCAGGTTCAACGCGATCGCCCTTAGAGACAAGCACCTTCATGTTGCGGCTTGTTCCTTGGTTTGAGCGGACAAACTTCTCAACGAAGTAATGCTCTGTAGTTCCATCATCATTCATGACGGTCACTTCATCAGCCTGAACGACTGTGACTACGCCTGGCTTGCGAGCAAGTAGGACATCGCCAGCATCGACAGCGGCACGGAACTCCATACCGGTTCCGACAAATGGTGACTCAGCGCGAAGCAGTGGAACTGCCTGACGCATCATGTTCGAGCCCATCAATGCGCGGTTAGCGTCATCGTGCTCGAGGAATGGAATCATCGCTGTTGCGACAGAAACCATCTGACGTGGTGAGACGTCCATGTAATCAACTTCATCAGCCAAGATGTATTCAACTTCGCCACCACGACGACGAACCAATACGCGCTCTTCTGCGAAATGGCTATCTGCTGTCAAAGGAGCATTTGCTTGAGCAATGATGTGCTCATCTTCTTCATCAGCGGTGAGGTAATCGATCTGATCTGTGACCTTGCCCTTTGCAACCTTGCGGTAAGGGGTCTCGATAAATCCGAATGGTGTAACGCGAGCATATGTAGCAAGCGAACCGATCAATCCAATGTTTGGACCTTCAGGGGTTTCGATTGGACACATACGACCGTAATGCGATGGGTGCACGTCACGGACTTCGAAGCCTGCGCGTTCACGTGAGAGACCGCCGGGTCCAAGTGCAGATAGACGACGCTTGTGTGTCATACCTGAAAGTGGGTTGGTCTGATCCATGAACTGTGAGAGCTGTGAAGTTCCGAAGAACTCCTTGATCGATGCAACAACTGGACGGATGTTGATCAAGGTCTGAGGAGTAATTGCCTCAACATCTTGAGTTGTCATACGTTCGCGAACAACGCGCTCCATACGAGAAAGTCCGATACGAACCTGGTTCTGAATGAGTTCGCCAACGGTGCGGAGACGACGGTTACCGAAGTGATCGATATCGTCCTTCTCTACGCGCACTTCCTTGCCATATTCAAGAAGTGCATCGCCCTTGTGAAGTGATGCCAAGTACTTGATTGTTCCGACGATATCTTCAATGGTGAGAAGACCCTTGTTGAGATCGAGCTCTAGACCGAGCTTCTTATTAACCTTGAAGCGGCCAACCTTTGCGAGGTCGTAACGCTTTGGGTTGAAGTAAAGGTTCTCAATGAGGTTCTGTGCAGCTTCCTTGGTTGGTGGCTCGCCTGGGCGAAGCTTGCGGTAGATATCAAGGAGCGCTTCATCTTGAGTATTGACGTTATCTTTTTCAAGAGTTTGGCGGATTGATTCGTACTCACCGAACTGTTCAAGGATCTGTTCTGATGTCCAACCAAGAGCCTTGAGGAAGACAGTGACAGATTGCTTACGCTTGCGATCGATACGAACGCCGACGAGATCCTTCTTATCGATTTCAAATTCAAGCCAAGCACCACGGCTAGGAATGATCTTTGATGTGAAGATATCTTTATCAGATGCCTTCTCGATTGCCTGCTCGAAGTAGACGCCAGGTGAACGGACGATCTGTGAAACAACAACGCGCTCGGTTCCGTTAATAACGAAGGTTCCGCGTGGTGTCATCAATGGGAAGTCACCCATGAAGACGGTCTGAGACTTGATTTCGCCAGTCTCGTTATTTGTAAATTCAGCGGTCACAAAGAGTGGCGCGCTGTATGTCATATCGCGCTCTTTGCACTCTGCAATCGTGTTCTTTGGTGGCTCAAAACGGTGATCGTGGAACGAGAGCGACATCTTGCCCTGGAAGTCTTCGATCGGAGAGATCTCCTCGAAGATTTCTTCTAGACCAGATTGCTGTGGGACTTCGCCACGCCCACTCTTCTCAGCCTCAGCAAGACGAGTGCGCCACAATTCGTTTCCAAGTAACCAATCAACGCTGTCGAGCTGTAGCGAAAGAAGGTTTGGAACTTCGAGTGGTTCACGGATCTTTGCGAATGAGGTACGGGCAGGGGCAAACGATTTCGATTTCGCGGCCAATGTTCCTCCAGATTAGATAACGAGCACTGTTAAAAGACAGCTACCGCTAGGTCTCGACCGCAATATGTCTGAACCCCAGAGGTGGAAAAATTGTGAAGGGCAAGAGTACCCAGCCACCCCCATAAATGGCAATTCGGTGGTATACCTCCCCCATTCCAGCCCGGAAGAGGAAAAGGCCCCAACTCCAGAAGGAGTTGGGGCCTTTTTGAGGAATTTACTTGATTGAGACCGTTGCGCCAGCAGCTTCGAGAGCAGCCTTCGCCTTGTCTACAGCTTCCTTTGTACCCTTTTCGATCAAGGTTGCAGGAGTTGCATCTACGAGATCCTTTGCTTCCTTGAGACCAAGAGCAGAGTTGATTCCGCGAACTTCCTTGATCACAGCGATCTTCTGTGAACCAGCATTTTCGAGGATGAGTGAGAACTCGTCCTGTGCATCTGCTGCGCCTGCGGCTGCGCCACCGGCTGCTGCTGCGGCTACTGGAGCTGCTGCAGTTACATCGAACTCTGTCTCGAACGCCTTAACGAAATCTGAGAGCTCAACAAGGGTCATCTCCTTGAATGCTGCCATCAAATCATCTGATGAGATCTTTGCCATTTTTTATTCCTTTTCTTAAGACTTTGGTTTGGATTACTGAACTTCGGCTTATTCAGCTGCTGGCTCGGCTGGAACCTCTGCCACGACGGCATCGGCTACTGGCTCGGACACTGGGCTTTCAAGAACTTCGGTTGACTCAGTCACAGCTTCAGCTGGAACCTCTGCCACCTCGGTTGATGCATCTGGCTGGGACACCGCTGGTGCTCCTTGCTCGGACTCTTGCTTAAGACGGAGTGCATCGAAGGTACGCGCGGCCTTAGCCATTGTGCCCTTCATTGCGCCTGCCAACTTAGCCAAGAGAACTTCGCGTGACTCGAGGTCAGCGAGCTTCATGATCTCTGCAGTTGTTACAGCCTTGCCTTCGAAGATTCCACCCTTAATGATGAGGAGTGGATTCTCCTTCTGGAAATTCTTCAAGCTCTTCGCTGCCTCAATCGCATCACCCTTGATGAATGCGAGCGCTGAAGGGCCGATGAGGAGATCATCTGAGATCTCTACGCCAGCATTCTTTGCTGCAATCTTGGTCAAGGTGTTCTTTACGACTGAATACTTGGTATCTCCACCAAGTGAACGACGAAGCGCCTTCATTGAGCTCACGGTTAGACCGCGATACTCGGTGAGGACAGTCGCGCTAGCTGAACGAAAATCTTCGGTCAGTTCGGCAACTGCGGCTTCCTTATCAGGACGCGCCATTTGCTTCCTTTCTACAAAACTCTAAAGTGCTTTTGCACTTCAATCACGTCAATATGCGAGCCGGAAATAAAAAATCCCCGGCGCATAAGTGCGCACGAGGTATAAAGCTCATGTGAACCTATGCGGGCTCCCCTTGCGGAGAATTAACGAAAGTCAGTTTTACCTGTCTCTCAAGACCTGCAGTCTTTGGTGATGAAGAAAGGGTAGGCCATAAGGCCTACCCTTCACAAATTGAGCGTAACGCTCGGGAATTACTGGAGATTGCTGCCACCATCACGAGCGATATTTGGATCTACCTGGATTCCAGGTCCCATTGTCGTGGAGATGGTTGAGCTCTTGAGGAAGCGGCCCTTTGATGAGGATGGCTTCGAGCGGATAACTTCTTCAATCGCTGCTGCATAGTTCTCAGCGAGCTGCTGCTCGGTGAATGAGACCTTGCCGATGATGAAGTGAAGGTTTGAATTCTTATCGAGACGGAACTCAATCTTTCCGCCCTTGATATCTGTGACCGCCTTTGCAACATCGGTTGTTACGGTGCCGGTCTTAGGGTTTGGCATCAAGCCACGAGGTCCGAGAACCTTTCCGAGGCGACCGACCTTACCCATTAATTCTGGTGTTGAAACAACAGCGTCGTAATCGAGACGGCCCTTTGAGACTTCTTCGATGAGCTCATCTGCTCCGACGATATCTGCGCCGGCTGCGCGTGCTTCTTCAGCGCGCTCTCCACCTGCGAAGACCAAGACGCGAGCGGTCTTACCGGTTCCGTGTGGCAAGTTCACTGTCGAGCGGATCGCTTGATCAGCCTTCTTTGGATCTACGCCCAAAGTAAGTGCAACTTCAACAGTTGCATCGTATTTAGTTACTGATGTCTCTTTAGCAAGCTTGACTGCTGCAGATGGTGAGTAAAGAACCTTATGATCAACCTTTGCTGCTGCTTCGTTATATTTCTTACCGCGCTTCATATCTTCTCCTTGTTTAAAGGAAGTGCGAGATGCACTACCTAGGGGTTGTGGTTAACGGAGCAGCGCGCTCCTCCCACGGGGTGTTACGTATTGAGTTGTTTTAGTTAGAAGTCGTGATACCCATTGAGCGAGCGGTACCAGCGATGATCAAGCTTGCAGCCTCGAGGTCATTAGCGTTGAGATCTTCCATCTTGATCTTGGCGATCTCTTCAACCTGTGCCTTGGTGAGGTTTGCAACTTTTTGCTTGTGAGGGATCGGTGAACCCTTTTCGATTCCAGCAGCCTTCAAGATAAGACGTGATGCTGGTGGAGTCTTGGTGATGAATGTGAATGTGCGATCTTCGTAGACAGTGATCTCTACTGGAATGATCTGACCCTTTTGGCTTTCGGTCTCAGCGTTGTATGCCTTGACGAAGTCCATGATGTTCACACCATGCTGACCAAGGGCAGGACCTACCGGTGGAGCAGGTGTTGCTGCGCCAGCCTGGATCTGCAACTTGATGAGAGCTGTGATCTTCTTCTTTGGTGCCATAGTGGTTCTCCTATTTATCTTCTCTTGTAAATCTCTGGTTAGAGCTTCTGGACTTGGTTAAATGAAAGTTCTACTGGAGTCTCGCGACCAAAGATCAATACGAGAACCTTGAGCTTGCCCTGCTCTGGCATGATCTCTGAGATCGTTGCTGGGAGCGTTGCAAATGGGCCATCCATAACAGTCACAGATTCGCCGATTTCAAAATCAACGAGCTTGATATTTGGCTTATCTGACGCCTTGACTGGGCGCGGTGCCAAGATATTTTCGACTTCGCCGAGTGAGAGCGGAGATGGATGATGCGCGTTTCCGACGAAGCCTGTAACACCAGGTGTATTTCGCACGCATGACCATGATTCATCTGTGAGATCCATGCGGACTAAGACATAACCAGGGAAGACATTTCGCTTAACCTGCTTGCGCTGGCCGTTCTTAATTTCAGTAACTTCTTCTTCAGGGACTTCTACCTGGAAGATGTAATCCTCCATGTTGAGTGACTGAACGCGGTTGGCAAGGTTGCCCTTTACCTTCTTCTCGTAACCGGCATATGAGTGAACGACATACCAATCACCAGCAGCGGTAGCGAGCGCACGACGGAACTCTGCATTCTCGTCATCTTCTTCCGCTTCAGCAGCTTCCTCTTCTGCTGAAACTTCAGCATCGATGGCGGTAACAGCCTCAAGAGAGCCTGCTGCCTCATCGGCAATAACTTCTTCTACAAGTGGAGCTGCAGAGTCTGCGGTGAGCGCAGCTTCAAAGGCATCTACTTCTTGAACTGCTGCAGGAACGATCGCTTCAACGACCTCGCTGCTAAATGTTGGATTATCAATGCTCATCTATCTACCCCTTTATCCGAAGACCAGGAAGATGGCCTTCGTCAGCACTACATCTAGAAGTGAGACGACGGCGATAATGAATGCCACGAAGACAAGGACGACAGCGGTATATGTTGTGAGCTGATTACGGGTTGGCCAGACAACCTTGCTGAGCTCTGAGATTACTTGGCGATAGAAAAGCCCAATTCGACCAAAGAGTCCTAGGGACTGTTGGTCTGGAAGAACTTCGTCTGCCATCGCTAACCTCTCTTATTACTTATTCGAACTGCTCGATACTTGCTTCTTCGGTGGAACTTCTTGCAGGGCAGGAGGGACTCGAACCCCCAACCGGCCGCTTTGGAGACGGCAACTCTAGCCAATTGAGCTACTGCCCTTCAGGCGTCACTTAGGCATGAGTCATCATGACCTTTTGCAAGCGCCAGACCGGGAAGTCTAGAGCCGTCAGCCAATTACTCCAAACCCAGGAATCTCGTCAGATCTTCTTGGCTGGCATACTTCCGCCTATGAGTGAGAAGCCACGCGTATCTGCCCGAATTGCTGCCATTGCTGAATCTGCGACCCTCGCCGTAGATGCGAAGGCGAAAGCCCTCAAAGCCGCTGGCCGCCCAGTTATTGGATTTGGTGCGGGTGAGCCCGACTTCCCAACCCCCGCCTACATCGTCGATGCCGCAATGACTGCCGCCCAGGCTCCAGCAAATCATCGATACACACCGACTCCAGGACTGCCAGAACTCCGAGATGCGATCGTCGCTAAGACGCTGCGTGATTCACAGTATGTGATTACTCCCGATCAAGTTCTTGTCACAAATGGTGGCAAGCAGGCGGTCTATCAATCTTTCGCATCAATCATTGATCCAGGCGATGAAGTTATTCTGCCTGCGCCATATTGGACCACTTATCCAGAGTGCATCAAGCTCGCTGGTGGCGTTGCGGTCGAAGTCTTTGCTGACGAGAGCCAGAACTATCTCGTTTCTGTCGAACAACTCGAGGCAGCGCGCACGCCGAAGACTAAAGCTATTCTCTTCTGCTCGCCATCAAACCCAACTGGTTCGGTCTACTCATTGGAGCAGGTCAAAGCAATTGGTGAGTGGGCGCTTGAACACGGTATCTGGGTAATCACCGACGAAATTTACGAACACCTCCTTTATGACGGCGCGGTTGCACCATCTCTTCCAGTAGTTGTTCCTGCAATGGCAGATCGCACCATCATCCTCAACGGTTTAGCGAAGACATATGCGATGACTGGCTGGCGCGTCGGTTGGATGATCGGGCCAAAGGATGTCATCAAGGCCGCTACAAACTTGCAGTCTCATCTCTCTTCAAATGTAAATAACATCGCACAGCGTGCAGCTATCGCTGCGCTCTCTGGAAACCTCGATGCAGTTCGCGAGATGGGAGTTGCCTTTGATCGTAGACGTAAGTTGATCGTCTCGATGCTCAATGAGATTCCAGGTGTTGTATGTCCGACCCCTACTGGTGCCTTTTACGTCTATCCATCAGTAAAAGGCGTACTTGGTAAAGAGATCCGCGGCAAGCGCCCCCAGACTTCAGCCGAACTTGCAACTCTCATTCTTGAAGAAGCAGAAGTGGCAGCAGTACCTGGTGAGGCTTTTGGACCATCTGGGTATCTGCGATTTTCTTACGCCCTCAGTGATGAGGATATTGTTGAAGGCATCACGCGCGTAAAGAATTTGCTCTCAGAAGCTAAGTAAATCTCGGTAATTTAGAGCGTAACTCCAACCAATCGCACTTCAGCTTCAAGGGTAATTCCAAACTCACTCTTTACCTTTGCTTGCGCACTACGTGCGAGTTCAACGAGATCGCTTGCAGTTGCGTTGCCAGGATTTGTCAGCGCTAATACATGATGATCTGAAATCGCAGCGCCACCTAAAGTCTCGCCCTTCTTCACTCCGGCACGCTCCATCAACCATGCCGCAGAAGTCTTTACCGAACCATCTTCTTGTGGCCATCGCGGTGCATCGACGGGTAATTTTTCTGCAACTGCGTGTGACAACCGTGGATTTGTGAAGAATGAACCTGCGGAATTTATTCCCATCCCGGTGAGCATTCCCTTATTTCTACGAAGTGCTAATACTGCATTCCGCACATCCATGATCGGAGCACGATCACCAACGCGCAGACCGAGTGCACTCGCTAATTCAGGGTAGGCGATGGGAAGTGATTGCTCGCCATTGCGCAGATGGAATGTCACATCCAAGATCACATATCTATCGCCAGACTCTTTAAAGATCGATGTGCGATAGGCAAAGTTACATTCGGCCGCAGTAAAGGTTTTAATAGCGCCATCAATGCGGTCATATGTGCGTACTCGTGCGATCGTTTCGGAGATCTCATGGCCATATGCACCGATATTTTGAATCGGTGCACCGCCGATTGTTCCGGGGATTCCGCTCAATGATTCTAAATTGGCCAGCCCTTTTTCTAGAGTAAAGGCAACGAACTCATCCCACCCGACTCCAGCTGCTACTTGAAGCATGCCACCGCTGCAGGCATCGATCTCGTAAGAATTTCCAGAAGTTTCAACGATGATTACTGTGCCATGAAAGCCAGCATCGCTGATCAAGATATTTGATCCCCCGCCAAGTATTAAGAGTGGTTCTTTTGCGGCATCAGCAGCAGAAACTGCTGCAATCAACTCTTCTTCAGTTGTGGCGCGAATGATGGATTTCGCCGGGCCACCAACGCGAAGCGTTGTGAACTCTGCAAGCCGGGTCATAGCGTAAGGCTACCTGCGTTCGACCAGAATTTCGGTCTTGCCTCTAAATCGATCGAGGATCCGGTCGTATGTCTTCTTCGACTGCTCGTTGCGAAACGCCTCATCGCTGTCGTAATAGCCATGATGGCGAGCTTGCTCGAGCGGTAGATCCATCTGCAAGAGGCGGCCGCGAGATTGACGAAGCCTTAATGAGAACTCAATATCAGCGCTTCGGTAAAAGATAGCGCGAGAGTTAAATCCACCTGCTCCGAGTGCATGCTCAACATTGAGCGCCATGAAATAACTAAAGAGAGCATCGACATCGCCATTGCCCTTATCTTCAATACTGCGCCAATCATCTTCGAGATTTACTAAGCCGCCGTGCCATCCAACTGCGCTGTAAATATTCTCATTCAAAACTGCGATAGCAGGAGTGATTGCATCCGATGTAAATATCGTCGATGGATCCATGATCACCATGTACGGGGCTGGTGAAAGTTTGAGAAGCGCATTTGCTGCCTCTCCCCAACCAACGCCAGCATTGATCTGGGTAATGAAAGTTCGATCATCAATCTCTGAAGCAATTGTGGCAAGATCTGGAGTTCCGCTGATGACGACTGCGATGGCGGTATCTGCCGGAGAAAACTTCTTAATCGCTTGGATTGATGTCACGGCATCTTCGACAAAACCATCGACTATTAGTCCTACTGCAATAGGGAATCGCTTCTCCGTGAAGAATCTAAGATCTCCAATTCGCTCATATACCGGAAATGGATTCTTTGCCCGAAAGCTAAAACCAGCATCGATATCTAATACTTCAAACCCTTGCGTGAGTATCTGATCCCGGAGCTGGTCAGAGAGCGCAAAATTTTTCTCAGTACGAGCGGCTTGGCGCGCTCTTGCAAGTTCAATCACATTCTCAGGAACAGATGTCACTTCACTTTCACCACAGCTTTGGACATGCCTAATACTTTGATATCCCCGCACATTGCCGTGATCTCTATTTTGATCGCACTATCAAGTATTTCTAAGACCTTGCCGCTGACAATAAGCTCGACATCTAATCCGGCTGGTACGACTACTGGCTTGAGAAAGCGAGCAGAAAATTCCTTAACAGTGCCGCTTCCCGCTATCGCACTCACATACCTACCAGCGAGTGCCATGGTGAACATTCCATGCGCAATGACATTCTCGAGCCCAACTGATTTGGCAAAGGCTTCATCCTGATGGATCGGGTTCTGGTCACCACTGGCGTTTGCGTACCCAACAAGAAGTTCGCGATTGATCGTGAAGTTGTGCGGAGCAAGCTCTTGCCCAACTACGTAATTACTCATGCGCGTACAACCAATGTGGACCATGATGATGCGACAAGTTCTGTCTCATGATGGAGATCTGACCTGACGCTGACAATCTCATTGCCCGCAACCATCCGCGCACTCTCGATCGTTGAAGAACATCTCAGCGAATCACCTGCGATGATGGGTCGATTAATTTCAAAGCGTTGGTCGCCATGCACCACTCGGTTCCAATCTAAACCAGAATCTTTGAGGAGTGTTTCAGATTCCGCGAGGGTGATCTTGATAGAAAATGTTGGAGGAGCCACCGAGAAATCAGGTTCGCCAATAGCAAGACAAAATTCAGTAATAGATTCTTGGGTAACGGCAAAACTGTTCGCACCAACAAAGGTGCGCCCGACGATGTCGGGGCTAAGCATTAGTTAGCGGGTTTCGCGGTGAACTGTTGAAAGCTTGCAACGTGGGCAGAACTTCTTCAGCTCAAGGCGATCTGGATCGTTACGACGATTCTTCTTGGTGATGTAGTTGCGCTCTTTGCACTCGACACAGGCCATAGTGATCTTCGGGCGGACATCCGCGCTCTTGCTTGCCATGGTCGTGCTCCTTTTAACTCTTGGGAACTCTAGAAATCTCTAGATAATTCTTAAATTCTCTTGGTGCGAGAGGTGAAGGCTACTTCACCCACGCTCAATATGAAAAATGGGGACCCCGTCTGGGGTCGGGTTGAGCGTGTAGAGGGTGGTAGCGGGAGCGGGATTTGAACCCACGACACAGCGATTATGAGCCGCTTGCTCTACCAAGCTGAGCTATCCCGCCGAGCCCCCCACCGGAATCGAACCGGTGACCTTTTCCTTACCATGGAAACACTCTACCGACTGAGCTAGGGGGGCGAAAAAGAGTACGGCGAAGGGTACAACGAATCTCACCCTTGTGAGAAATCATTGAGAAATTGTGCGCTGACGGATGCTCTCTCGCGCAAACGGGTAGCCTTTGCTCATCATGGGAAGTAAAAAGCGAAGATTCGCCACTTTCACCCACAGGGAGAAGATCTTTGCGGGGACGATTGTGGCGCTACTCATTGGCGGCGGTCTCTTGGCAGGAGCGAGCTACACCTATGTGAAGGCGACTAGAGCAAATGCGCCGCTCCCGTCGCTTGTGCCACATGGAGATATTCCATTTCAACCGATGACTTCTTATGCCGACACTTTGAATAAAACAATTCCAGATGATGTAACAGCAGTTAACTCGACTTGCCCTGCACAAAAAGGCAATTGGGTGCAAACAGAAAATCAGAATCCTGGTATCTCATCTACTCCAAGTGACTGGAAGAAACTCCACCTCTATGAAGAATCAGGATCTGTCCTCTGGATTGATCATCAATCAGTGACGTGTGGTGACCGCATTGGGATTCATGCATCGCTCTACCCAACGAGGCCAGATGGTTCGATCGATAAGAGCCCGCGTAGCTTCGAAGTATTACGAATTGGCTGGTACAACGGTGCCGGCGCACGAATGCTCTGGAACTCCGGGCCCGTGAAATTAAAGTATCGAAATACGCCAAATCTCAAGAACGCCACACGTATGATTGAGACAAGGTGGCCAACAACTACATCCTTTGAAGTATCAAATGATTGGGCGCCGGGACTCTATGTTGTTGCATCCATCAACAAGAGTGGTGCGATTGAAAACCTCGCTCCCTTTATTCTTCGCTCGAATCCCGGAGATTCGAAATTGTTGCTTATCCATTCGACGCTGACCTGGGCTGCATATAACTCCTTTGGCGGCCACTCCACATACTCGGCCGCTATTAATGGTGAAGATGAACGTGCAAAGGTTTCATCTTTTGATCGTCCATATGCTGGCAGTGGAATTAGCCACATCAGTCGAGACGCAATCTCATTTGTCCAATATCTAGAGTCGACTGGACTCAATATCGATCAAGTTGCAGATACTGATATCAACAACGCGCCATCGCTCGTGACAAATTACAGTGGTCTAGTCTTTAGTGGCCACCCTGAATACATGACACGAACTGAGTTTGATACGGTATCGGCTGCTCGCAACCTTGGTATAAATATCGCGTTTATGGGCGCAAATAGCGCTTACTGGCAGTCGCGGGTAGAGCCATCCCCCACTGGCCCTGACCGACACTTAGTCATCTATCGAAACGCTCTGATAGATCCAGAGACTGATTGGCAGAAAGTGACGACTGCTTTCGGTGACCCAAGAATTAATACACCACCATCTTTGCTCACCGGCGAGCAGACCGCCGGCGTGCATGTAACCGGAACTATGAACGCACTCTCTATTCCAAGATGGCTTCATATTCCAGCAACCGCAGCTCTGACAGGTTGGTCTCCTAACTCTGAGATCGACTCGATGGCGACTGGGCCGGCTGCACCCCCTACAGAGCAGCTGATCTTCTCTGGAAAATTTGCGCTCGTAACTCCTACAGCAGGAGCGTTAAGAGCTCGTCGCTCACTCTTGGCTCAAACAATTTGGTTCACGTCACCAAGTGGTTCGGCAACATTTGTTGCCGGAATTAATTATTGGCCGTGCGAAGCAAGCCCCACCTGTTCAGAGGGCGCTGTTGGAGATCCAACGAGAACCCTCCTGCAATCAATAACATCACAGGTTTTAACTCTGTGGCAGACCAAGGCTGTTGGAAAGGGACTTAAATGAGAGCACGCGACTATCACTTACCGTCACTACCCCATTGGCACAAAACACACCGTGGTGAACCACGATGGCCAGTCTCCTTTGTCGTAATTCTCGTAATCTTTTTGCAATACACGCTGCCAGCTCATTATTCGCTTGCGCATCAAAAGTGGATTTGCATTGTCGAAGTAATCCTCGCCGCCTCCCTCTTCGCATGGAATCCTGGCCGTATTCGTGGACATAGGCAGAGTCGCTGGTATTTAGGAATCGCACTCAGTGCTTTGATGACGCTTTCAAATATCGCATCCTCAGTGCACTTGATTCGCGAACTTCTCAATGGAACGGCAACAAGCCCGAATAGTTTGCTCGCCGCAGGTGGTTCTATCTGGCTCACAAATATCATTGCTTTTAGCTTGTGGTACTGGGAATTCGATCGTGGCGGCCCTGGGGCGCGTGCCGAAGCGCTCGATCCCTATCCGGACTTCCTCTTTCCGCAGATGCAATCCCCGGAGCTCGCACCTGCCGAGTGGTCGCCCAATTACTTTGATTATCTCTACATATCTTTTACAAATGCCAGTGCATTTAGCCCTACGGATTCATTACCACTCTCACGCTGGGCAAAGACGCTCATGACAATTCAATCCACGACATCTCTTGTCACAGTCGGTCTGGTTATCGCCCGAGCGGTCAATATTCTTAAGTAAGCGGTACTGCAACCTTTCTCCGAGTCCCGCCGCCTTGGCGAGGTGGTGATCAGGTAAGGCGAACCTATGGTGGGGGAACCCTTCAGACAACCATATTTTGATAAAGAATTGGTAACAAAATGGAAGCGGAGTAGCCTCATGCCATGGCTGAGATCAAGAAAGAGTCAGACCCGATCAACTTTCCGGTGACCATCGATGAGGCGAAGCTTGCACAAACTCTCGATCCCCTCTCCTTCGAGGTCCTTCGTAATGGCGCCACCGAACGGCCTTTCACTGGTGAGTACAACGACACAGATACCGTAGGAAGCTACCGCTGCAAGGCCTGCAACCACGAACTCTTTAAGAGCGAGACCAAGTTCCACTCTGGATGCGGGTGGCCTTCTTTCTACGCTCCCACCGCAGATGATGCAGTCGTGCTCATTGAAGATGCATCACTCACACCACGAATCAGAACTGAGGTGCGCTGCGCGCACTGTGGCTCGCACTTGGGCCATGTCTTCAAAGGTGAGGGTTACGACGTGCCTACCGATGAGCGCTGGTGTATTAATTCAGTAGCTCTCGTTCTAGAACCTAAGTAATTTCACTCAGAGCCGATGGCTCTTCTCATGCTCGATCTTGATACATAAATCTTGAATCACAATGAGCCCAGCGGCTCTTCCTCTGTCCGCGAGCGCATCATCCCGGAGTCCAAGTTGCATCCAGAATGACTTTGCACCAATTGCAATCGCCTCGTCGAGAATTCCCGGCATATCTTCAATCTTGCGAAAGACATCGACGATATCAATCCGTGCACTGACCTCTGAGACCGCTTCAAGCGATGGGTAGACAGGTTTGCCAAAGAGCTCGGTGATCGCAGGATTAACAAAGAAGAGCTCGTAATGTGAATTCTTCATTAAATACTCGGCGACGCCATAACTCGGGCGGTCAGCTTTATTCGAGACGCCAACTATCGCAATCGTCTTCGAGGTGTTCAGTAGGTCGGTCGCTTTCAAAGAAGTCATAAGAGCAGAGTGCCACATCTGGTCACTCGTGTAGAAAAAATGGTGGCGGGTGAAGGATTTGAACCTTCGAAGGCAGAGCCGGGGGATTTACAGTCCCCTCCCATTGGCCGCTCGGGCAACCCGCCAGGGTTATTCGTGAAGCAGCCTGCGAATAGTAGCGAAGGGCTCACGCTCGGGTCTAATCGATCTCAGGTTGAGGGTTTAAGCGGGCGATCCATCGAGTTGTAACAAACTCTTGATAATCCCACGCTCTGAATTCTCGGCCTTAATTCGAGATTGGTACCGATAAATAGTTATTATTCCCACACAACCTTCTCCCAATCGATGGGGGATCCCTCAGGAGGAAATACCTTGAAGAAAACAATCAA
>CAIMOX010000032.1 GCA_903843225.1 uncultured Actinomycetes bacterium
GAAGAACCACCACTGCTAATTTACGAAGTACGTTGGGGTTTAAACCTAAGGAGCTCTCCAGGAAGGAGACCGCCAAGGTCAAGAAGGCGAAGGAGATTGCTACGCCTGCGGTGATTCCAAGTGGGCGGCGCTTAGAGTTCGCTTGAGTTACATCTGCCAGAACGATTGGCAGTAAGGGCCAGATACAGGGAGCCAGGATCGTGAATAGGCCAGAGATAAAGGCGACACCATAGAGAACGATCATTTTCGTTTAGCTCCTAACTTAGATTCTGCTTCCACGACCTTCGACACTTCCACGCCACGCAGTTGCTCAAGGCTGGAACGCCTCTCCACATCGTGGCTCACCGCCTAGGACACCGCGACCCTATGGTTACGGCAAGAACTTACGCTCACATAGATGCAGACCAAGCAATCAATGTCTCGCTTGTGTTTGCAAAGGCTGTTGAATAAACCGCCTGTTAGCAAAGTGTTAGCAAAACTAAATAAATAGAAAGAAATCAGAAGTGTTTTTCAATAGAAACAGGCTCTGACCTGCATTTATATGGTGCGCTTGAAGGGATTCGAACCCCTAACCTTCTGATCCGTAGTCAGATGCTCTATCCGTTGAGCTACAAGCGCGTGGTGGAGAGTGAATAGTACCCGCTAACTAATTAAGCCCCAAACTCAGCAGTTTTGGCACCGAAACCTCTTTAACACGAGGCCTTCCGTCGGGCTCACCGGCTGCAATTTCAGCGGCATTGATCTTCGCCCATGCATCCTGTGTGATGATCTGATGATCTGGAGATAAGACTGCAGCGATGTCACTTGCCTCTTTTGGTTGACCTAAGTCTTCGATAAGAAGAGCCACTACATCTGATGCATCACTCTTGTTGGTACCGATAACACCTGATGGTCCACGCTTTGCCCAGCCCACGGTGTAAATATTGGTATCGACCACACGGCCATCAACGTTCTTGATCTTGCCGCTTTCCATAACAATCCCTGGGATTGGTGCTGCTTCATATCCAATTGCCGAGATCACTAATGAGCACGGGATGGAGTAAGTCTCCCCTGTATCGACAACCTTGCCGCCCTCGACCTTATTAATTCCAAAGATAATTTCTTCGACCTTACCGTTTCCTTTGATCTCTTTTGGTGCAGAGAGAAAACGGAACTCCATTGTGCGGGCGTGGCCAGATTTTGGATGCTCTGCAATTAGACGCCATGCTTCTAAGTTTGATGCTAAATGTTTTTCAATCTCTCCGGCAGCCTCTGCGCGTGCATGAGCCTCATGAACCTGATTGGCATCGATATGTACATCGGTATTTTCTAACTTTGGAAGATCGCGTAACTCTGGTGCAGTAAATGCCGCGTGCTCGACTCCGCGGCGACCGGCGATATAGACCTTACGAATATTAGATTGATGGAAAGTTGAATGCGCGTGATCTGCCGTATCGGTTGTATCTAACTCGGTTGGATCTACAGCGAGCATGCGCGCGCAATCCATTGCCACGTTACCTGCACCGATTACAACAGCAGTGGTACCCGATAGATCGATATTGAGTCCTGCAAAATCGGGATGACCGTTATACCAAGGAACAAATTCTGCAGCAGAGTATGAGCCTTGAAGATCTTCGCCCGGGATCCCGAGTCTGCGACCGACTGCAGAACCAGTACACATCACTACTGCGTCATAGCGAGAAGTAAGGTCCGCAAGATCAACATCTTTACCGATCTCAACGTTTCCAAATAACCTGAAGTTAGGCTCGGCCGCTACCTTTTCAAAGACTTTTGCAACGGTCTTAATCTTTGGGTGATCAGGTGCCACACCTGAACGAACTAGCCCCCACATTGTTGGGAGTCGCTCGAAGAGATCAATAGAGAAAGTTCGATCATCGCTTTGCGAGTTCTGGAGCCCTTGGGCAGTGAAATACCCAGCGGGACCTGCGCCAACGATTGCGATTGAGTAGTGATTCAAATCTGGTTACTTAATCATCGTTCCGGTAATTGAAGAGAGCGCTGATAGAACTGCCTTGGCATCCCATGATGGCTCTTGTGGCTTAGCAAGATTATGCAGCCCTTCGTCACTTAAATACTTCTTCAGCTTTGTTGGGATAACGGATTTACCTGGGTTCGGATTCCCTAGGTCTAACCACGACCATGTCCCCTTAGCATCAACGATGGCGACCATATCGGTGTGGCTGATATCGAATTCACTTGGCTTACCAGTCTGCCAATCGAGTGGAAGCGCCTTCTTCTCCGCGGCGGTGTACGGAACTTTGGTAATGCTTGACCCAAAGTAGGCCCAAAACTTTGTCAGGTTTGCATCGCTACCAGAGGCTAAGGTCCAATTATTATCTGCGAAGGTTGACTGATATGCGGTGAGGCGAGAAGGCGTATCGCGCGCGCCATCAACACTGAGTTCGAGTACCTTCACCTTGTTCTTGAGTAGTGATGCAGCAACTGCGTCGCCAATATCGCGCATCGCAATCGAAGTCATTGGGCAAATCTCATGACACGATGTCAAAAAGTTCGCGATAACTACAGTCTGACCTTTTAGCGATCCAAGGGTAAAACTCTTCCCAGAGCTATCAACGAGCGGAATATTAAGTACATTAGCTGGAATTGGTGCATTGAGGAATGAGCCACCACCTGGTGCGGCCTTACCCTGACCCACTGCAAGTGGAGTCGGCTTGGGCATCTTCATAGATGCACTCGCACTTCCAACCTGTGTGATCGCTAGCGCAGCTAATAGCGCTGCGACTGAGAGCGCAAAGGTGGCCTTTGCCTGTCGGATCACGCGGGAATTTCTAGAATTCATGGTCATGGATAAATCATATAGCCTTAAAACGCAGTGAGGTTTTTAAATCTCTACGCCAATATATTTGGTCTCAAGGAACTCGTGAATTCCAGTGAATCCGCCTTCGCGACCAAGCCCTGATTGCTTGACGCCACCAAATGGCGCTGCTGGATCTGAAATGACGCCACGATTAATCGCGACCATTCCAGCCTCAAGCGCTTCGGCAGTGCGAATCGCACGCGATAAATCACCTGAGAAGACATAGCTAATGAGGCCGTATTCAGTGTCATTAGCGATAGCAATCGCTTCTTCATCAGTATCAAAGATGACGATGGGTGCGACTGGCCCAAAGACTTCGTGGCTCAAGATTGGGTTATCTTTTTTGACCGTCATAACTGTCGCTGGATAGAAGGCACCAACACCTTCTGGCTTCTCTCCACCAATATTGATCTCGGCACCAGCACCCTTTGCCATATCCACCAACTCTGCGATCTTGTTTCGCTCTTTCATAGAGACGCTCGCACCGAGTTGAGCTCCTTCAGTGAGGCCCGGGGCAACTTTGAGCGCTCCCATCGCGGCACTAAATTTCTGAGTGAATTCAGCGGCAACGCTTCGAGCTACCAAAATTCGATTAGCGGCGGTACATGCAGCTCCACCGTTACGCATCTTTGCGAGCATTGCAGCCTTGACCGCTTCATCAATATCAGCATCATCTAAGACGAGGAATGGTGCATTTCCGCCGAGCTCCATCGATGTCCGCAGAACTAGATCGGCAGCCTCTTTAATTAAGACTCGGCCAACTTCGGTAGAGCCTGTAAAGGAAAGATTGCGTACACGAGGATCGTGCATCAACTTCGACATCGTCGCACCAGTTTTGATTGGCAAGATGTAATTCACGACGCCAGCAGGAACGCCTGCTCGGTGCAAGATATCGACGATATGGATCGCGGTAAGCGGGGTCTCACTCGCTGGCTTCAATATCATTGTGCAACCTGCAGCGAGCGCAGGAGCTAACTTGCGAGTCGCCATCGCGGCCGGGAAGTTCCATGGTGTGATGAGAAGCGAAACACCAATTGGCTGATGTGTAACCAAGATTCGCTTATCTCCACTTGGTGAATGTCTGAAATCCCCGGGCGTGCGTGACGCTTCTTCGGAGAACCAACGGAAGAACTCCGCGGCATAGATGACTTCACCCTTCGCATCGCTAAATACTTTGCCATTCTCTTTCGAGACCAGAGTTGCAATGTAATCGGCTTCAGCGATCATGATCTCAAAGGCCTTGCGGAGGATTTCAGCGCGATAGCGTGGAGATGTCTTAGACCAAGTGGCAAATGCTTTGTGTGCCGCGTCGAGGGCAGCATCGGCATCCTTATCACCGGCTGTTGTAATCTGTGCGATTACTGACTCATCGCTTGGATCGATCACATCAAGAGTGCCTTCACCATCGCACCATTGACCGTTGATATATAACTTGGTTTTAAGCTCCATGTAAAAATCATACCAGCGAGTGAAGGGGGGTGAGAACGAGGATACAGCTGGTGAATTTTCGAGTAAAACTAGCTCTTAACTTTTAAAGTTCCTTCGGATGTCATCTTTAGAGGTATGGGGTCGCAAATTCGCCCCTTAAATTCCGACTTTACTTCTCCATTCTCAAAGCCAATTAATACCCATTGATCCTCTCGATCTTTGATGATGCGACCGGCATAGATTCCATCCGCGTCAATAATGTCAGCGTTCTCAAAATTGATCGGCCCAAAATGCGACATCATGGGTGCCGAGTAGGTTCCGGACTTGAATCCTGGTTTCACAATATTGAGGTGCTGGCTCCCAACGCAGAAAACCATGACATGGTGCCCCTCCACTTCCTCCACCTGAACTACTTCTACCTGCCCGAAACCAGACTCGCCATGCAATGGTGGGAGCGATCTCCATGATGCCAAGTCGGTTGAGACTGCATGAGCAACCGTGGCACGGGTCTTAATTCCGCCATGTTTAGAATCTGCGGTTATAAACATGTGCCACTGTTGATCCGACTCATTGAAAAATACCCACGGATCGCGGAAGTTTGTGTCAGGGCTGCCATTTTCCTGAGTATCAAAGAAGTTGGGGTCTGCACTCAAAATCGGATTCGCTGGGTTCTTCTCCCAAGTAATTAAGTCGCGACTGATTGCATATCCAATTTGCTGCACTATTCCACCATTCGGGCGGGTGACTCCTGTGTAAAACATGTAATAGAGACCATCACTATGGTTCTTAATGACAGATCCTGTCCATGTTGCCACCTCGTCCCACGATGGAGCATCCGAAGCAATAATTGCATCCGGCAAGGTCTCCCAATTCTTCAAGTCTTTGGATTTCGCATGTCCGACTGAGGCGCGAAAGTGTCGAAGGTCTGGATCTCTAAGAGCTCTCGATGCCCGAAGAAAGAAAATATGGAAGTCGTCACCGTCATCGAAGAGCCAGCAATCCCAAACCCAATGATCTTTAAGTTCAAGCATGACTCCAGCCAATCCTTCTTATTCGGGAGCTCACCAAATTAGAGCGATGTCACCCCAACTAGTGAGAGAGCGGAGACGAGAGGATTTGAACCTCCGATACCTTTTTAAAGGGTATACCTCATTAGCAGTGAGGCGCACTCGACCGGGCTATGCGACGTCTCCAAGTGGTAGGTGGAGTTTACAGGTTAATAAATGCTCGTGGTTACCCCTAATTTCCCCTTATTCTTGGGCAAAACTAGGGCAACTTTAGGAGCTTAAGTAGGCGACAAACCAGCCGATTTGCCAGAGGGTTCCTATACATTTGAAACATGAACAAGACACACAAAGCCACCTTGCTTGTCATATTCGTTGTCTCATTTTTTATTCAACCAAATTGGTTATATGACAACTTCTGGGCAAAGGCTGATTTTTATGAATCCATTCCATTTAAGGTTCCTTTTTTGGCTTACTCACTTGTAGCAGCGATTGTGGGCACCTTGGCTTGTGAAGGCGTTCAAAGAGATCTATGGCAAAGGTGCGGTCCTGGCTTTGAGCGTTCTGGAGCGCCTGGGCAGTGAAATACCCGGCAGGTCCTGCGCCGACGATTGCGATCGAATAGTGAGCCATGAGAGGTGAAATTTACAGCCCTCACCAGGGGCTCATACCAAAAATTAGGCGAAGTGGGAGTTACAGAGCGTGCATGAAGCTGACGCTGATGCCGTTTGCGGTGAGCTCTTTCTCAGATTCACGGATCGCCATCACATGGGGAGTCTTATCGTGTTGGGCAAGCGCTTCTGGGCCAGTCCAACCCTCTCTGAAGTAGAAGATATCTGGATTATCTCGGTCTACGTTGAGAATGTAATAGAGGCAACCTGGCTCACCTTGTGTGGCAATCTCCATCGCCTTCAGACGCGCGATGAGCTCTTCACGCTTGCCTGGAGCAGCCTCAAACCTGGCAACCATATGAAATTCAGACATGAGATCTCTTTTCCTTTTACTTGATCTTCTCTTATTTAATAATATGAGGACGTAAGGTGGTGAAAGCGATCTCTAGACCAACCTTCACATTCTCTTCAGTGCCACCCCAAATAGGATCTTCATGTTCAACGGAGAGCGTTCCATTAAATCCGCCTTCATACATCACGTCGATCAACTTCTTCCAATTCACTTCACCAAGACCAGGTACACGATAACGCCACCAACCAACATCCCATGGGTTCTCGCGCACTACTGCTTTGCCAGGATAACCAAAGAAGTTTCGCTTCTCTGGAAATACTTCAATATCTTTTGCTTGAGCGTGAATAACGCGATCGATATAGGGCTTGATTGCCTCAATGGGATCTATACCCATCCAGATCAAATGTGATGGGTCGTAGTTCAGATAAAGGCCAAGTCCAAACATCCACTCCCACAGCTCTGGTGAGTAGGCGAGATTGCCTGGATAGCCATCGGGATGCCAGCCCTCCATGACACAGTTCTCAATAATAATCTTTACATTCTGCATCGTTGCATGCGCAACAAGTGGCTTGAAGACCTCTTCTGCCATCGTGAGATTCTCGGCAACGGTCTTATTCCAGTCGCGGCCCACAAATGTTCCGACCGATTCAACACCCAGGAGTGCTGCAGCATCAATACAGCGCATCACATGCTGATTGATCTTTCTCCGTTCTTCCAGATCTGGGTGCAAGTTGTTGTCATAGAAGGCGATAGATGAGAGTGTGAGGCCGCGTGAGGTGAAGATCTCTTTAACGCGAGCAACATCTTGTGTGCCAAAGGTTTCAACATTGAGGTGGGTCGCAACAAAGGGGCGGTCTCCAAGATCCGGCCATGCCGCGACTTCAAGGGCTTCATACCCTTGGGCTACAGCCCAATCAGCAATCTCTTCCAGCGATAACTTAGGAAGACAGGCGGTTAGAAAACCGAGCTTCATCGAACCTCCACCCACTGTTGTGTCTTCGCTGATTCTAGGACAGCAGCGGTAAGCCTGGCTGCCCGCAGACCATCGGCAAAGCGAGGCAAGCCATCACTCTCCCCGGACGAGATCGCGCTGTAGGTATCTGCGATGAAGGCATTAAAGCAATCTTGATAGCCCTGAGGGTGGCCGGCCGGCAGGATGGAGAAGCGGGATGCGCCTTCACTTGCTGAACCACGCATGAAGGTGGAGTTCACATCAACTCCACCTTGCCAGAGTGAATCAGGATTCTCTTGGTCAAAGACGTAGGAGTAGCCATGGCCTTCAACAGAGAACCACAATTTATTCTTGCGGCCAGCAGAGACTTGAGAGAGAACGAGTGAGCCTTGAGCACCAGTATTAGTCTCAAAGATGATCGTTGCGCCATCTTCGGTCCCTACTGATGGAGCATCCGAGCGAGATTCAAAGACACGCATGAGTTGAGCATTGAGGCGAGTGATGCGCTGGCCTGTCACGAACTCGATGAGATCTACCCAATGCACTCCAATATCGCCAAAGGCGCGTGATGGACCGCCCAGCTTAGGATCGATACGCCAGTTCTCCACCTCATCTGATGCAAGCCAATCTTGCAGGTAGTAACCGTGGAGCAA
>CAIMOX010000033.1 GCA_903843225.1 uncultured Actinomycetes bacterium
AATCTCTCGCCAGCACCGTGAAGATCATTATCTGGGTACATCGGACGCAAGATCGGATCGATAGCAACGAGGGCATAGAAATGTGAAGCGAGATCAGCGAAGGTTTTCTCACCACCGATCTTTTCGTAGAAGGTTGGTTCAGACACTGATGGGAGTCTTTTCAGGTTTCTCGCTCTTACCGATCTGCAGAACGATGTATGAAGAGGCTAAACAGAGGATTCCAGCGATATAAAAGGCCAAGGCGTAGTTTCCGAAGTGCACACGCAAGATTGCTGCGCCTGTAGCAGCGATGGATCCGCCAACCTGATGTGCTGTAAAGACCCAGCCATAGACCACAGTTGCTCGCTCTGGGCCCAAGATCCGGCGACAGAGCACGATTGTTGGTGGAACCGTTGCGACCCAATCGAGACCATAGAAGATGATGAAGACGAGAGTTGAGGCGTGAAGTGAAGAGAAGAGGATTGATGGGAGCAAGAAGAGAGAGAGTCCGCGCAAGAAGTAATAGAAGAAGAGGAGTTTGCGTGGATCGATTCGATCTGTGAGGTACCCAGAGAAGATTGTTCCGACAACATCAAAGATTCCGATCAACGCCAACAGGCTCGCTGCAGTTACTTCAGACATTCCGTGATCATGTGATGCTGGGATGAAGTGAGTCCCGACTAGTCCGCTCGTTGATAATCCACAGACAAGGAATGAGAGAGTGAGGTACCAGAAGTCACGGTAGCCCGAAGCTTCGCGTAGTGCATTAATCGCTTCTTTGGCGGCGTTGCGCTTTATAGTGACTGGCGGGGTCCAATCGGCAGGTGCGCCATATGGCGTCACACCCATCGACGCTGGACTCTCCTTCAAGAAGAGATAGACCAACGGAACCATAACAAGTGATGCCCCACCAACTGTGAGACCTACAGATTTCCAACCGTGATGGATTGCGAGTGAAGAGAGGGTTGGGAGAAAGATCAACTGACCAGAAGCAGAAGCTGCCGTCAGCATTCCGATCACAAGGCCCTTCTTTGCGATAAACCAACGGTTAGCAATATTCGCGGCGAAGACCAGCGCCATCGAGCCAGTTCCAACTCCGACGACTACGCCCCACAAGAGCATGAGGTGCCATGGGCGATTCATAAAGATCGTTGAGATTGAGCCGATTCCAACAGTAGTGAGTGCGGTCATCACAACTTTGCGAATCGTGAAGCGCTCCATCAGTGCCGCCGCAAATGGTGCGGTTAAGCCAAAGAGCAAGACATTGATGCTTACTGCCAGAGAGATGGTCGATCGAGACCAACCAAAGGCATCCTGAAGCGGGACGATTAATACTGAAGGCGCAGCGCGGTATCCAGCGCTGGCGGCCAAGGTGACGAAGGTTGCTCCGAATGCGATCCACGCAGGGTGGATCAGGCGGTGCTTAGATACTTGGGTCATCGATCTCATGATACTGCACTAGGTACTCACGTTCACTATCGCTTAGGCGACGTGACTTCTTGGTTGTGGTGTCGATACCTACCTGCACAGTCATGATTCGGGCATGGAGCCCGGCAGCGCTCTTCAGTTCGTAGTACATCTCAAAGGATGCCCCGCCGATCTTGCCGATCCACATCTCGCAATCGATATCGATCGAGCCATCGTAAATTGGTAATACGTAATCAAGCTCTGCGCGAGCGACAACCATTTCCATCAGGATTGGCTCAAGGCCTTGGTTGATGCGAGTGCGCCATAACATCTCAACGCGCGCTTCTTGCACATAGGTCAGATACGTTGCATTGTTGACGTGACCGAAGGCATCTTGGTCATCCCAACGAACATGAACCTTTGCAATGTGACGCATTAACGAGTGAGCTTTCGGTAGGTAACGCGATGTGGACGCGCTGCTTCGGCTCCGAGTCGCTTGATCTTGTTCTCTTCGTATGACTCGAAGTTTC
>CAIMOX010000034.1 GCA_903843225.1 uncultured Actinomycetes bacterium
GCGTGACTTTGTTGATGCGGCTCGTGTAGCTGGTGCTTCAAATCGCCGAATCATCTTTAAGCACATTCTTCCTAATGCGGTCGGAGTCATCATCGTCTCCGTAACGCTCTTGATGTCCGCTGCAATCCTGCTTGAGACAGCGCTTTCATACCTTGGCTTTGGTGTGGTCGAACCGGATGTATCACTGGGTCTGTTGATCTCGAAGTATCAGGATTCCTTCACAACTCGTCCTTGGCTCTTCTGGTACCCAGGACTCTTCATCATCACAATTGCTCTCACCATTAACTTCATTGGTGATGGACTTCGTGATGCCTTTGATCCACGCCAGCGTCGTCGAATCACAAAGAAGGATCGCGAGCGCGCAACAGCCATTAAGAAGGAGCGTGAATCTCTATGATCGCAGCTCTAGAACCCAAGTGCGTAGAAAATCAGCGCAATAGCCAGGCTGCCTACAAGGAGACCAGCACCAAGGTAGTTGGTAGTCACATCGCTCTCGCATCCTTCGATGTCGAGCTCTTCAAAGTTCTTGAGACGCAGCTTGGCGATATAGCTCACCTGGCCACTGTCGCTACGGGGGGATTCTCCGGGTCTGATCTCGCCATTGAAGCCGATATCCATTCCCTTAACTTCCGATTCGTGCAGAGTTCGCGAGTGGTAACGGCCAGGAGCTGGAGCGGCCCACGCATAAATAACTTTGCCGCCGACAGTGATACTCATGGTGTACCTGGCGTCGATCGATTCAACGCGATGCCAGCCAACTGTAATGGTCTGCAGGGGATTGGTAATGATGATTCCCTCATCAAAGATTGTTACCGTGGGATGGATAAAGAGCAGGTAGTCAGAGATGAGCACGAAGGAACCCCAGGCGATCGCAATCAGGTCACCTTTGAGGCCACGGTTCGCAATAGTCTCAACGATCAGAGCAATCACAATGACCGCCGGAACGCTAGCGCTCAACCAGACAGAGCGTGGTCGGTATCGCAGCACGTTACTCATCTTCATTCGGTAATACTCTCACAGCAATCTGGATTGGAAGGGTCACAAGCATGAGCGATCCAGTATTAAAGGTACAGAACTACACCGTTGAGTTCTGGGTAGATGGTACCTGGTATCCAGCTGCTGTCGATATGAACTTTGAAGTCGAAGCCGGCAAAGTACTGGCGATTGTTGGCGAGTCAGGCTCTGGTAAGTCGACGACCGCTATGGGAGTGATGTCACTTCTCGCTACGAATGCGCGCACATCAGGAAGTGTGAAGATTAAGGGCACTGAAGTGCTCGGTGCAGATAATGCAACGCTGCGTAAGTTCCGCGGTAAGGAAGTCGCATATATCTTCCAGGAGCCGATGTCAGCCCTGAATCCGGTTTACACCATCGGATTCCAGATCGTCGAAACTCTCCGTACCCACTTTGATATTGGACCAACTGAAGCTCGCTTACGTGCGATCGAGCTCATTGGAATGGTAGAAATTCCAAATCCTGAAGGCTCGTTCGATAAGTTCCCACACCAACTCTCTGGTGGCCAGCGTCAACGTGCGATGATCGCGCAATCACTTGCCTGTGATCCAGCGATGCTGATCGCAGATGAACCAACGACAGCACTTGATGTAACCGTCCAGGCTGAAATCTTGGATCTCATGCGTGGCCTCAAGACCCGCCTTAACTCTGCAATCCTTCTGATCACCCACGATATGGGCGTTGTCGCTGATATGGCTGACGACATCTTGGTGATGAAGGATGGACATACTGTTGAGCATGGCACTGCAGATCAGATCTTCAACAAGCCGCAGCATCCGTATACCAAGGAACTTCTTGGTGCGGTCCCAAAGCTTGGCTCAACGAAGGCGCGCGAATTTCCATACGATGTTACTGCAAAGCCTGCACCTGTCATCAAACTTGAAAATGTCACCGTTGAATATCCAAAGCGCGGTCGCATTCCAGCTTTCACCGCCGTCAAAGAGTTCAACCTTGAGATCTATCCAGGTGAGATCGTTGGCCTAGTAGGCGAGTCTGGTTCAGGTAAGACAACTGTTGGTCGCGCCGCAATTGGATTGATTCCAATCAAAGAGGGTTCGATCAATATTGTCGGAAACGATATCTCCAAGGCATCTCAGAAAGAGCTCAAGGGAATTCGTCGCCACACCGGCATCGTCTTCCAGGATCCAGCATCATCACTGAACCCACGCCTTCCTATCGGAGAATCAATCGGCGAGCCGATCTTCTTGGCAGGACTTGCTAAGGGCGAAGAGCTCGATCGTAAAGTTGAGGATCTCTTAAATTCAGTAGAGCTGCCACGAAGCTACCGCAACCGTTACCCACATGAACTCTCTGGTGGACAGCGTCAGCGAGTAGGTATCGCTCGCGCACTCGCACTGACTCCTGATCTCTTGATCGCAGATGAGCCAACTTCTGCTCTCGATGTATCTGTGCAAGCTCGCTTTCTCGAGCTGCTACAAGATCTTCAGAGCAAGCTCAACTTCGCCTGCCTCTTCATCAGCCATGATCTCGCTGTGGTCGACATTTTGTCGCACCGCATTGCGGTGATGCAGAATGGTCGCCTCGTTGAATCTGGCGATCGCGATGCAATTCTTAAGCGCCCACAGGATCCGTACACACAGCGTTTGATCGCTGCAGTGCCGGTTCCAAATCCGGCAGAGCAGGCACTTCGTCGCGCAACTCGACTAGCCGCAAAGTAGATTCTTCCCATGCCAACTGCTGATGCGAAGAGTGGGGCCGAACTTGCGATTCGCTCGCCAGCGAAGATCGCATGGGATCGTCTACGCCGTAACAGAGTAGCTTTCTATTCTGGCTTCGTTACACTCTTCTTTGTAGTTACCGCATTTGCTGCACCGTTGATCACGAGGCTGATGGGGCTTAACCCAACATCACAGTATGCAAGTCGGATCGCGGAGACCGGTATTCCCTTTGGCCACTTCGGTGGAATGAGTTTTGGGCACCCACTTGGACTAGAGCCGGGCGTTGGCCGAGACCTCATGTCCTTACTTCTCTATGGATCACGCATCTCATTTACCGTTGCGATCATCACAAGTATCTTTTCAATTGGTATCGGAATGGTCATCGGAATCGCGAGCGGCTATTACGGCGGTAAAGTCGATGCGGTAATCGGACGTATCTCAGATTTTATTCTCTCGTTCCCATCAACCTTTATGATCGTCGCTCTCGTTATCCCACTAACTCAACGTATCGAAGCAACCCACTTGGCCCGCGATAATGGCGCACGCATTATTGTTCTGATCATTTTCTTCGTGATCTTTGGATGGCCAGGCTTTGCGCGCCTGGTTCGCTCGCAAGTATTAAGTATGCGTGAGCGAGATTTTGTCATGGCCGCTCAATCCCAAGGTGCCTCTGGTTATAGAATTATTTTGAAAGAGCTTCTACCCAATCTGTGGCCCACTGCAATCGTCTTCCTCTCACTCTCGCTCCCTGGCTTCCTAGCGGCCGAAGCTGTCTTCTCATTCTTAGGTGTTGGAGTCCAGGCGCCAGCATCGACCTGGGGCCTAGTACTCTCGGATTCGGTGAGTTATTGGCAGCAGGATCCGGCCTACCTCTTAATTCCTTCAATCATGCTTGTCATAGTCGTGCTCTCACTCAATCTCTTTGGAGATGGCCTTCGTGATGCGCTTGACCCTAAGAGTGACCGGGCTTAAATCTCGAAAAGTTATAAAGCCCTCTCACATTACTCGCAGTATCTCTAGCGAAATCGAATACCTTGGCGTAGCGTTTGCCACCGCATATCCCTAGGTAGAAAGAAGGAGAGCACATGTCACAATCACCAAAGCGCAGAGCGATTGCTGCAACTCTTGCCATTGGTGTCGCAGCAGCGACAGCATTGGTAACTGGTTTGCAGAGCGCACAAGCGGCGCCAGCAAAGGGTGGAACCCTTTACGTTATTACTCACCAAGATCAACTGGACCACGCCGATCCACAGCGGATTTACACCGGCCGTGACATCGCCTTCATGGAATCATATGTATTCCGCACATTGGTCATGTACAAGCCTGTCCCTGGTGCAGCCGGAACTGGACTCGTGCCTGATCTTGCAACCAATACTGGTGTTGCAACCGATAATGGCAAAACATGGGCATTTACATTGCGCCCAGGTACAAAGTATTCAGATGGCAGCGCGATTGTCTGCGCAGATGTGAAGTATGCAATCTCTCGTACCTTCGCAACAGATGTCATCACCGGTGGACCAAGCTATCCAATGCAGTATTTGGATGTCCCACAAGATGCCAAGGGCAACTCAACCTACGCTGGTCCATACAAGAAGACCGGACAGGCTGATTACGATAAGGCAGTTACCTGCTCACCAGATAATCGCACCATTACATTCCATCTCAACGTAGCAAAGCCTGACTTTAACTACGCAATGAGCTATCCGATCTCCTCACCAGTTCCTGCAGCTAAGGACACTGGCGACAAGATGGATCTTGCACCTCTCTCAGAGGGTCCATACAAGGTTGTTAGCTACAAGGTAAAGGGTGAGATGGATCTCGTACGTAATCCAAATTGGAGCGCGGCAACAGATATGGTCCGCACCAACTACCCAGATAAGGTCATCCTGAAGTTTGGCGTCTCCGAAGATGTCCGCGATCAGATCTTCCTCAAAGATACTCAGAAGACCGCGATCAACTTCGATGCGATGCAGCTCCAGAACAACATCTCATTCTGGAACTCACCAGCATCAAAGACTCGCGGTCTCAACGTCTTTGATCCATACACAAATTACCAGGCTTATAACGTCTCGAAGGGCCACCTCGATTGCCTTGATGTCCGTAAGGCGCTCTTCTTCGCCTACCCATACGATGCAATCATCAAGCTCAATGGTGGTTCAACCCTCTACGGAACTCCTGGCGATAACGTCATCAAGTCCAATGAAGGCGTCGATTACGCAAAGACGACGAGCCATATCAACGATAAGAACTTTATGTCGGCTGGGAACCCTGCCTACTCAAAGACTCTTCTCGCAACCGCTAAGACCTCATGTCCAGCAACATATGCAAAGGCAACGTCTGCTGATCAGGGAATCACAATTGACGTATCAGATACCGCTGCTGCGAAGAAGGTTGCTGCAATCGTCACACCTGCAATGGCAGCTGCCGGAATCGTTGTGAAGTACAACTACATTCCAAGTGGTAGCTACTACAGCACGATCCAAGACATCACCAAGCAAAGCGATATCTCAGGCGCTGGTTGGGGTCCAGATTGGGCAAATGCATCAACAGTTATCCCACCACTCTTCCTTAAGGATGGCGGATTTGATCTCTCGCAGAACTGGGATGATCCTGCCTATCCTGCGTTCAAGGCGCTATGCGATAAGGCAAATGCAACGCTCAACCGTTCAGCTCAGGCAAAGCTATGGCAGCAAGCTGCTGAATATGCGATGGCTCAATACTGGGTTGGAGAGGTCGCCTTCACGAAGCAACAGCTCTCATGGGGTAGCAAGGTTGGCGGCGTAGATTTCTGGGCTCCACAAGGTACCTTCTTGTTCCCATCACTCTACGTAAAGGGCTAACAAGTAGAAATAATCAGCACCACGTTCTAACGACCAGCAGGGTTAGCCCGCTGGTGTAACGAAGAGTTCAAGGATCGATGAGAATCTTTTCTTGAACTCTTCTGAGCGTTGATGCGTAGAATTGTCCAATCATTTGAAGAGTCGAAGGGGATGGCCATGTTGAAATATGTCAGTAGACGTATCGCAATCTCCATCATCATCCTCGTTCTCATCAGCGCAACTGTCTTTATAATTTTTAACTACCTCCCATTTGACCCTGCGCGGCTCTCGTGCGGCAAGCACTGCACACCCGAGATCATCGCTGGCAATCGCCACCGCCTTGGTCTTGATGTGAACTGGTGGGTCCAGTGGTGGCGGTTCCTAGAGGGAATCTTCGCCGGTCGAAACTATGGCGAAGGCGCAGCGCTCATTCATTGTGGCGCCCCGGCGTTCGGGTACTCATTTACGCAGCACGAGTGCGTGACAACTCTTCTTGGTCAGGCACTACCTGTCACGGTCAGTCTCGCTATCGGTGCCTTCATTATGTGGCTCGTACTTGGTGTGACTCTCGGTGTAATTTCGGCAAGGTTTCGCAATACCTGGATTGATCGATTGAGCACTGTCTTCGTTCTCGTCGGCACCTCTCTGCCAACATTTATCTCAGGGCTTCTGCTCCTGCTCTTCATCGTTTTGAAATTTAATTTAATTAGTCCGCTAGATCTCGGAACCTGGCACTCTCCACTGACAGATCCGTGGGGCTGGTTCTCTTCCTACTTCTGGCCGTGGCTCTCACTTGCCTTGATTTATGCCGCCACTTACACTCGGTTTACCCGCTCAAATGTGATCGAGACATCATCAGAAGATTTCATCCGCACCGCTCGCGCTAAAGGCGTCAGTGAGCGAAAGGTGCTCTGGAAGCACACACTACGGCCTGCCCTCGCACCAATCCTTACGATCGCAGGACTCGACTTCGCAGGACTCTTAGGTGGTGCAATTATCACTGAGCAAATCTTCCAACTCCCTGGTCTTGGACGCCTCACCCTACAAGCGGTACTTCAGGATTATGACCTACCAATTATTGTTGCAACGACAACCTTGGCTGCCGCCTTTGTTGTCATCGCAAACCTCGTTGTTGATCTAGCTTACGCGTTGCTTGATCCGCGGATTCGTATCTCATGAGCAATCTCCTTGATGTTAAGGGACTCAACGTCACCTTTCCGACGGTTGATGGCGAAGTCCGCGCCAGTGTTGATCTCAACTTTGAACTCAATCGTGGCGAGACTCTCGCGATTGTGGGGGAGTCTGGCTCCGGCAAATCCGTCTCAAGTCTTGCGATCATGGGATTGCATAATCGCGCTCAAACATTGATCTCGGGTGAGGTTATCCTTCACGGCAGCAAAGGCTCAACAGAATTAATCTCGGCATCCGAAGAGACCGTTAGAGGTTTGCGTGGCAAAGAGATGGCGATGATCTTCCAAGATCCAATGTCCTCGCTGCACCCTTACTACTCAATCGGTGCACAGATCTCGGAAGCATGGGCGATCCATAACGATGGCAGCAAGAGAGATGGCATGAAGCGCGCTATTCAAATGCTCGATCTCGTTGAGATTCCATCGGCCGCAAAGCGAGCCCACGAGTTCCCACATCAATTCTCTGGTGGCATGCGCCAACGCGCAATGATCGCAATGGCGTTAGTAAATAATCCATCTCTACTGATTGCAGATGAACCAACAACTGCCCTCGATGTCACAGTCCAGGCACAAGTTCTCCAGCTCCTTCAGAATATGCAGAAAGAGTTCAATATGGGGGTCATCTTGATCACCCACGATCTTGGTGTAGTTGCGGAGTTCGCCGATCGAGTCAACGTAATGTATGCCGGAAAGATTGTTGAAACGGCTGGCGTTGAAGATCTGTACTACCGCTCAATGCATCCGTATACGATTGGATTGCTACGGTCAATCCCTCGTGTCGACCAGATTGATAATCATCGACTAGATGCGATCAAGGGCGCACCACCATCACTGATAAATCTCCCTATTGCTTGTTCCTTCGCTCCGCGTTGCGAATATTCCTCCCTCGTCCCCGGTGGTCTTTGTAATCAAAGCCAACCGGAACTAGAGCAGAAGGAAGCAGAGCACTTTGCACGTTGCTTCTTACCCGCAGAGCGCATTGCAGAGGTACGTTCATGAGCACACCAATTCTTGAGATTAAAGATCTAAAGAAGTACTTCCCAATTTCGGGTGGTGCCTTCGGAAAATCCAAAGGTGCGGTCAAGGCCGTTGATGGTGTCGACATCACCGTCATGCCAGGTGAGACCGTTGGCCTCGTTGGGGAGTCTGGCTGTGGCAAAACGACTGTAGGACGCACCGTCATGAAGTTGTACGAGCCAACCTCTGGTCAAATCTTCTTTGATGGGGAGGAGATCACAAACCTTCGCGGCCGTGCGATGAAGCCAATTCGTTCCAAGATGCAGATGATCTTCCAAGATCCCTATTCATCGCTCAATCCACGCCATACAGTTGGTCGAATCATCAGCAGCAGTTTTGAGATTCATGGGATTAATCCGGTTGGCGGGACCAAGATTGCAGTTCAAGAACTCTTGGAGCGAGTTGGACTCAACCCCGAGCACATCAATCGCTTCCCACATGAGTTCTCTGGTGGACAACGTCAACGTATCGGTATCGCACGAGCACTCGCCCTGCGCCCAAAACTCATTGTTGCCGATGAGCCAGTCTCTGCACTGGATGTCTCGATTCAGGCCCAGGTTGTGAATCTCCTTGATGACCTGCAGCAAGAGTTTGGACTGTCTTATCTATTTGTGGCACACGATCTCTCTGTTGTTCAGCACATCGCGGATCGAGTCGTGGCGATGTACCTCGGCAAGGTAATGGAAGAGGCGCCAACTGCGCAGCTCTTTGCCCACCCACGTCACCCGTATACCAAGGCCTTACTTTCAGCGGTGCCGATCCCCGATCCACGTGTTGAGCGAAGTCGTGAGCGAATCATTCTGAAGGGCGACTTAACAAGCCCAGCCAATCCGCCAGCTGGTTGTGTTTTCAGCACACGTTGTTGGAAGGCGACTGATCTCTGTCATCAGGTCGCACCATTGCCACTTGAATTAACTCCCGGCCATCGGGTGGCCTGCCACTTCCCAGAATAAGACACGGTATTTCTAGCGGCTCGCTAGCCAAGAGTTCGGACAACAACCCACATCGCCACAACACCAAACGCGGTCGCTGCCATTGTAAATCGTGATGGATGGTTGGCATGGGCTTCTGGCAAAATATGTGAAGTCGCAATATAAATAACAAAGCCGCTAAAGAAGGCTAGGTAGATCGCGACTGAGTTCTCGTTGAAGTGGAAAGAATTTCCAACAATGGCACCACTGACTCGAACGAGGGCATCGACCCCAAGGAGCAGTACCGCCTTCTGACTCCATGAGCCAGATTTCACCAGCATCGCCACCGTGTTGAGGCCATCGCTAAAGGCGTGGACCAGCAAGGCGAAGAAGACCGCGATCCCGAGGGCATGAGAGACGTGGAAGGCGACTCCCAGAGCCACGCCATCCATGAAGACGTGGCCGGCCATCGCGATGGCACCGAAGATCCCGGCGACGTTCTCGGCATGGGTGTGATCATCTTCGTAGTGGTTAGCGTGACTCTCGTGGCCACCAACCCACTTCTCAACAAAGTGAAGCAGTAAGAAGCCAACGCAGAATGCGACCGGAACAGCCGGTAAACCGCCCCAGTGGATCCCCATATGCGTGTAAATCTCGGGATTGAGATCAAAGGCTACAAGACCCAATAAAAGGCCCGCAGAGAGGCCTAGAACGAGGTGGAAGCGGTCTTTCGTGCGCAGGGTAAATAAGCCACCCAACGATGTTGATAGCGATGTGAGAGCCGCTAAGAGGACCGCATTCATATGGTTAGCGTACTCGCATCGTTACCAGATTCGGACGCGCTCCTCTGGTGCACGGTAGAGCGCATCTGTTGGTGTGAGATCAAAGGCCTCATAAAACTCATTGAGGTTACTGACGATCTGGTTGCATCGAAATTCGCTTGGGGAGTGCGGGTCTGTTGCAATCCGACGTTTCATCTCTTCTGGGCGAACCTTGCCGCGCCAGACCTGTGCCCAGCCATAGAAGAGGCGTTGGTATCCGGTGAGGCCATCAATCACTGGCGCTTCCTTGCCACCTAATGAAAGTTGGTATGCCTTATAGGCGATCGTTAAACCACCAAGGTCACCGATGTTCTCACCAATGGTGAGGGCGCCATTCACAAAAGTATCTGGTGTCTCTTCTGGAGCGAGAGTGTCGTATTGCTTAATGAGAACGCCAGCTCGCTCTTGGAACTTCGCGAGATCTTGCGCGCTCCACCAATCTTCAAGGTTGCCATCGCCATCATATTTTGCACCTTGATCATCGAAGCCATGGCCAATCTCGTGACCGATGACTGCGCCGATGCCGCCGTAGTTTGCAGCATCATCAGCTTCTAGGTCGAAGAATGGTGGCTGCAAAATTGCGGCTGGGAAGACGATCTCATTCATTCCTGGGTTGTAATACGCATTGACGGTCTGAGGGAACATGAACCATTCGCTGCGATCAACTGGTGATCCGATCTTGGCATATTCGAACTCTTGCTGAAATACCGCAATCGCATTGAGATTAGCGATCAGATCTGTGGGAGTTATTTGTAGCGAAGAATAATCGCGCCACTTATCAGGGTAGCCAATCTTTGGAGTGAACTTATTGAGCTTCTCAAAGGCCTTGTTCTTCGTCGCCTCTGACATCCAATCAAGTGCTGCGATATCAACGCGGTATGCCTCAGTGAGATTGGCGACGAGTTCAACCATTCGCTCTTTCGCTGCAGGTGGGAAGTGGCGCTCGACAAAGATCTGCCCAACTGCTTCTCCGAGTCCACCTTCAACGAGAGCTACTCCACGCTTCCATCTCGCTTTGAGTTCGGGAGTACCAGAGAGCGTTGTGCCATAGAAGGCAAAGTTCTCTTCAACTAAAGCTGAGTTGAGATATGGCGCTGAACCAGAAAGGACCTGCCACGTAAGCCAGGAGGACCACTTGGCGCAATCGAAGGTAGCGAGCATCTCGCCAAGGCCCGTAAAAAATGATGGTTGACGAAGCACAACTTCGTTCAAGATCTTCGACGGGGTCTTTGATGCCGCCATCCAGGTGTTCCAGAACTCGGTTGGCAACAAAGTGCAGAGAGCTTCAAATGAGTACTTGTTGTAGGTAAGAGTCGCATCACGATCTTTCACTTGATCCCAGTGATGGGTCGCAAGCTCGGTCTCAAGGTCGAGAATCCGGGCGGCATGTGCAGCGCCATCAGCTAGCCCTGCAAGTGAGAACATCTTTTCGATATGAGCTACGAAGGCAGTGCGGATCTCTGCGTAATCGTCTTCACGATAGTAGGCCTCATCAGGAAGGCTGAGCCCTGACTGACCAAGGTAGGCGATGTTCTTCGTCGACTCCTTATTATCGGTTGTAATGAAACTATAGAAGAGACCGGCTCCGCCACGAGACTCGAGATCTCCCATGACCGTAATAAATTCATTGAGAGAGGTGATGCCCAGTGCGCGATCTAGGTCGGTGCGAATCGGTGCAATCCCTGCACTCTCGATCGCTGCCTCATCCATAAAGGATCGGAAGAGATCGCCAATCTTCTGAGCTGCAGAACCAGGCGTGGCAACCCCTTGTGAAAGGTCTTCGATAATCGCTCGAACTTGTTTCTCACTTAACTCGCGGAGCCAATAAAAGGCGCCATCCGAAGAGCGGTCTGCGGGGATTACGGCCTCATCAAGCCACTTGCCATTGACGTGGCGAAAGAGGTCATCTTGCGGGCGGATTGAACCTTTGATGTATTCGGTGGCGATTCCTGATTTCATAGCGAAACCTTAACTGAACCTTTTAAAAAATGAAGTGTTTCAACTTTCAACTACCTAGCAATCTCGATTATTCTTATCTCATGGCAACCCAACCGAGCTCTGCGAAGAACGTCCCGTGGCTAAACACCCGCGAGATGAAGGCCTGGCGCACTTACATCATCGCCAGCCGCCGGATGCTCGATGCCCTTGATAACGACCTTGCTGGCCTAGACCTCACTATGGCCGATTACGAAGTGCTCGCACAGCTCTCCGATGCCCCAGACCGGAAACTTCGAATGTCCGAACTTGCTGAAATAGCCATGATCTCGAAATCTCGCCTCTCACACCGTATGAAGGTGATGGAGCAAGCTGGCTGGGTTCGCCGCGAAGAGTGCCCAAGTGACCGTCGGGGATTTTTTGCTGTCATGACTGATAAGGGATTTAAAGCGATTCAGAAGGCGGCGCCGACCCATGTCGATAGCGTCCGCAATCGCTTCATTGACCACCTCACCGCCAAGGATCAAGAAGATCTCTCAAAGATCTTTGATCGAGTACAGGCGCAGCTGCGTGGCCAATTTATCGCAGAGGATGGACCGGCTAAGTCATCGAATAAGCGGAGTACCAAGAAGTAAAAAAAAGCCCGCCACTTTCGTGGCGGGCTTTTTTAATCAGGCAATTACTTCTTCTTTGCAACAGCCTTCTTACGACGCTTTGGAGCTGCCTTCTTAGCTGCTGGAGCAGCCTTCTTTGCAGCAGCCTTCTTACGGCGCTTTGGAGCAGCCTTCTTAGCAGCTGGCTTAGCAGCGGCCTTCTTACGGCGCTTTGGAGCAGCCTTCTTAGCAGCTGGCTTAGCAGCGGCCTTCTTACGACGCTTTGGAGCTGCCTTCTTAGCTGCTGGAGCAGCCTTCTTTGCAGCGGCCTTCTTACGACGCTTTGGAGCTGCCTTCTTAGCTGCTGGAGCAGC
>CAIMOX010000035.1 GCA_903843225.1 uncultured Actinomycetes bacterium
ATCACTCGATGCTGTCGGTGGAGATGCCTCTCGCGCAGAAGGCTTGATTAATTACTTAGCTCGTGAACGTCATGGCTCACCGTTTGAGCACACATCAATGACCTTCTTTGTCAGCGCTCCGATCTTCGTCTTCCGTGAATTCATGCGCCATCGCATCGCTTCATACAATGAAGAGAGTGGTCGATACCGCGAATTGCGCCCCGTCTTTTATATCCCAAGTAAAGAACGTCGCCTCGTGCAGATCGGAAAGCCTGGCGCCTACGAGTTTGTCGAAGGTACTCCCGAGCAGTACGACCTTACAATCGATGCAATTAAAGAGAGCTCAACTCTCGCCTATGAGAGCTATACCAAGATGCTCGATGCTGGCGTTGCTCGTGAAGTAGCGCGCGTGGTCCTACCAGTGACTCTTTACTCCTCTATGTATGTAACGATGAATGCCCGCGCATTGATGAACTTCCTATCGCTACGTACTGCACGCGAGGGATCTCATTTCCCAAGCTACCCACAACGTGAAATTGAGATGGTCGCCGAGAAGATGGAAGAGCATTTTGCGCAATTAATGCCTATTACATATGCAGCTTTCCAGAAATCTGGACGCGTAGCCCCCTAATTCACGCTAATCTTCTCCAATGCACCATACGAAGATTGAGGCCCCTTTCGGCCGCATGATCACGGCGATGGTCACCCCCTTTGATAAAGATGGTGCGATCGATTACGACGGTGTCGCAACTCTTGCTACCCACCTTGCAGATCATGGCCATGATGCCATTGCGCTTAACGGCACCACAGGTGAAGCCCCAACCACAAAGACTTCCGAGAAGCTTGAGATCATTCGCGTCGTAAAGAGCGTCGTTGGCGATCGAGTAAAGATTCTGACTGGTGCTGGCGATAACGAGACCGCCTATACAGTCGAGCAAGCAAAGCGTTGTGCCGAAGTTGGCGCTGATGGACTTTTGATCGTTACTCCGTATTACAACAAGCCACCTCAGGCAGGAATCGAAGCGCACTTCCGCGCAGTCGCAGCAGTCACAGATCTACCCATCATGATGTACGACATCCCTGGTCGCACTGGTGTTGAAATTGAGCAAGACACTATTTGCCGTTTGGCAGAGGTGAAAAATATCGTCGCACTCAAAGATGCTAAGGGCAACCCAGCCTCGACCTCATGGGTCATCGCCCGTACTGGACTACCTGTCTACTCAGGTGATGACATCCTCAACCTTCCGCTGCTCTCTATCGGTGCAGTTGGATTCGTCTCGGTCTGCGGACATACCGTCGGCACCGAACTTCGCGAGATGCTTGATGCCTGGTTTGCAGGTAATGCAGTTCGCGCGTTAGAAATTCACCAACAACTATTACCGGTATTCACCGGAACCTTCCGCACTCAAGGTGCGATATTGACTAAGGCTGCGCTCACCATGATGGGCTTGCCTGGCGGATTTACACGTTTGCCACTTGTTGATGCCACCGATGCGCAGATTGCGCAGTTGCGGAAGGACCTTCAACAAGGCGGAGTCGTACTTAAATAATGAATCATCCCCATCCAGATCTTCCATACCCAGCAAAGTTAGCCCCTAAGACTTTACGCGTCGTCGCCCTCGGTGGCCTCGGCGAAATTGGTCGCAACATGACCGTCTTCGAGTATGAAGGTGAATTACTTGTCGTTGACTGCGGCGTTCTCTTCCCTGATGAGAGCCAGCCAGGTATTGATTTAATTCTTCCGGACTTCTCATACATCCGTGACCGCCTCAAAGATATCGTTGCGGTATTTCTTACACATGGTCACGAAGACCATATCGGCGCACTCCCATTCTTACTGAAAGAGCGAGCTGATATTCCAGTCGTTGCCTCAAAGTTAACCTTGGCATTTGCAGAAGCAAAGCTCAAAGAGCGCCGCATCTCTGCGCCATTACGTGAAGTTCGCGCTGGCATGGTTGAGAAATTTGGGCCATTTACTCTCGAATTTATCGCCGTGAACCACTCGATCCCTGATGCACTTGCCGTTGCCATTAAGACTCCTGCTGGAGTTGTGCTTGCAACTGGTGACTTCAAGATGGATCAACTTCCACTTGATGGTCGCATCACCGATCTTGCAACTTTTGCTCGCTTAGGTACTGAAGGTGTCGATCTCTTCATGACCGACTCGACAAACGCTGATGTTCCAGGATTCACCACATCAGAGCGGGATATTATTCCGGCTCTTGATCGAGCTTTCCGCACTACTAAGCGCCGCGTGATCGTTGCTTCTTTTGCATCGCACGTGCATCGAATTCAGCAGATCCTCACAATCGCCGAGACCCACAATCGCAAGGTTGCCTTTGTTGGGCGTTCAATGGTTCGCAATATGAAGCTCGCGCAAGATCTGGGCTATCTCACAGTGCCTGAAGGTTTAGTCGTTGATTCAAAGAATATTGGTGATTACGGTGATCAGGTTGTGCTGATCTGTACTGGTTCACAGGGTGAGCCACTAGCAGCGCTCTCTCGAATGGCAAATGGCGAGCATGAGATCAAAGTAGGTAAGGGCGATACTGTCATTCTTGCCTCAAGTTTGATTCCTGGAAATGAAAACCCGGTTTACCGAGTCATTAACGAGCTCACTCGATTTGGCGCAGATGTAGTTCACAAGGGCAATGCGATGGTGCACGTTTCTGGCCACGCAGCAGCAGGCGAGCTTCTCTATTGTTACAACATCGTGAAGCCAAAGAATGTCATGCCGATCCACGGTGAATGGCGTCATATGCGTGCAAATGCTGAGCTTGCGATCAAGACCGGCGTCCCACGCAATAACACAATTGTTGTTGATAATGGAATCGCCGTTGATATGCATGATGGTTACGCCGATGTCGCTGGCGCTGTCCCGGTCGGCTTTGTCTATGTGGATGGACAATCAATCGGCGAGATTACTGAGACATCCTTGAAGGATCGAAGTATTCTTGGTGAAGAAGGATTCATCTCCGTCGTTGTCGTCATCGACTCTCAGAGTGGCAAGATCATTGCTGGTCCAGATATTCATGCCCGTGGATTTACAGAGGATCAGGCTCTCTTTGATGAAGTAAAGACCATGATTGAAAAGGCGATGGCGAAGGCGGTCGGTAGCGGAATCAACGGAACCCACCAACTTCAGCAGGTTGTTCGCCGCACTGTCGGCAGTTGGGTTGGGGATGCACATCGTCGCAAGCCGATGATCGTTCCCGTAGTCATCGAGGTTTAAGCACGGCGCGCCTAGTCTGAGAAGATATCTACGCTCCTTAGGCTTAGCGCATTATGGCAACTCGTAAGAAAACTTCCTCTTCACGTAATTCTGCACGGAAGAAAAATTCCATTATCGGTGCCTTTGCAAAGGCGCTCCTCGGAATTTGGCGCTTCGTTGCGCGGGCACTTGGTAGCTCCGTTCGCTTCATTTTTCGTGGCGCGAAGGAGTTAGACCCAGCGCATCAACGTGATGGCATCGCCTTTTTGATCCTCATACTTGCTCTCATCTCAGCTGCCGGTACCTGGTTTAATCTCAATAACTTTGTAGGAAGTTCGCTCCGCTTAGTTCTCTTCGGTGCAGTTGGCAAGATCGCTTATCTTTCGCCAGTCATTTTCATCTACTTTGCTGTGAGATTATTTAAATCCCCCGAAGAAGGTGCAGCGACTGGTCGCATCACAATCGGAACTCTCGTTCTACTTCTCACAACAACTGGCCTCATCCATATCTTTAATGGCTCAGTGGGAGATACCGGTAAGAGCTCTATGCAGGGTGGCGGTGGCTGGCTTGGTTACGGAGTATCGACCCCACTCGTTGCACTGACCACAAATATTCTCGCTGTGCCAATTCTGCTCATGATCTTCTTCTTTGGCTTACTTGTTATTACAGCAACGCCACTATCGCGCGTTATGTCGAAGATTAAAGCGCTCTTCAAACTTGGCAAAGAGAAGGCCGATGAACGACGCGCTTCCCGCGAGCTCACCGAAGAGTTTGAGATCAGCGAGACGCCAGCATTTGATACGCCACTCGTCCAAGAATTTATTCCAGATGATGAGCCGATCGATGAAGAAGAGTTTGATGAAGAGTTTACGATTGAGGTTCCGACTCCGATCGAGCCAGCCGTAACACTCCCGGTCCGCCCTGCGCCAACCACTCCTGCTCACCAGATGATCTTGGCGGCAGAAACGCCCTACCAACTTCCTCCGATGGATCTCCTGAAGACTGGGCCTGCCTCGAAGGCGAAGTCAAAGGCAAATGAGACCGTAGTTGCTGCACTTACCCAAGTCTTTGAGCAATTTAACGTCGAAGCAACTGTCACTGGTTTTATGCGTGGCCCTACCGTGACCCGTTACGAAGTAGAGCTTGGCTCCGGCGTAAAAGTTGAAGCGATTACAGCGCTCTCAAAGAATATTTCTTATGCGGTAGCTAGCGGTGATGTTCGTATTCTTTCGCCGATTCCTGGCAAGTCAGCGGTAGGTATTGAGATCCCAAATACTGATCGTGAGATCGTCTTCTTAGGCGATGTCTTGCGCTCAACTGTCGCAACCTCAGAGCCACATCGCATGGTGATCGCGCTCGGTAAAGATGTCGAGGGCTCATTCCTCTGCGCAAATCTTGCCAAGATGCCGCACCTCTTAGTTGCTGGCGCGACTGGCGCCGGTAAATCTTCGATGATCAACTCACTTGTTGTCTCAATCTTGATGCGCGCTACTCCCGATGAAGTACGCCTTGTGATGATCGATCCAAAGCGAGTAGAACTCACAAGCTACGAGGGTATTCCACACCTCATCGCACCGATTATCACCAACCCTAAGAAGGCAGCAGATGTCTTAGCTTGGGTTGTCCGTGAGATGGATCAGCGCTACGATGATTTGTCCGCCTTTGGCTTCCGCCATATTGATGATTTCAATAAGGCTGTTAAGGCGAAGAAGATAAATCTCCCCGAGGGTAGCGAGCGAGTGCTCGAGCCGTATCCATACCTACTCGTCATCATCGATGAGTTAGCGGATCTGATGATGGTTGCTGCCCGCGAAGTTGAAGAGAGCATTGTTCGTATCACGCAGCTCGCACGAGCGGCTGGAATTCACTTAGTTATTGCGACGCAACGCCCATCTGTAGATGTGGTCACCGGACTCATCAAGGCGAACGTTCCGTCACGACTCTCATTTGCGACCTCAAGCCTCGCCGACTCGCGCGTTATTTTAGATACCCCAGGTGCCGAGAAACTTGTTGGACAAGGTGATGGTCTCTTCTTGCCAATGGGCGCTAGTAAGCCAGTTCGTATTCAAGGCGCCTATGTCTCAGAGCGTGAGTCAGAAGCGGTAGTTAATTTTGTAAAGGCGCAGGCACAACCGGTCTACCGAATTGATCTCAATGCACCAATTAAGTCGAAGGTTATTGAAGATGATATCGGCGACGATATGGATCTCTTGCTTCAAGCAATTCAATTAGTTGTCGGAACTCAATTTGGTTCAACCTCAATGTTGCAGCGCAAGCTCCGTGTCGGCTTTGCAAAGGCTGGACGCTTAATGGATCTCATGGAGAGTCGCGGAATTGTTGGACCATCTGAAGGCTCGAAGGCGCGCGAAGTACTCATCAATGCTGAGCAGATGCCAGATATCCTGGAAGAGATTCAGGGCTTTAACTAGAAACACTCAGCAAGTGAGCGCAGCCCACCCTAATTGTTCACCCTCTATTCGTTTGCCCTGAGGGGATTGCCCCCTTTACCCTTATCCTCTCGATCCAAGCTTCCCCCGCTTGGACCCCCATCGAGAATCAGTGAGGTTGAGATGACCGTTGGTGCATACCTTCGCGAAGCGCGTGAGAGCGCTGGGTTCTCCCTAGAAGAAATCGCTGAACGTACAAGAATTCGTCGTACGGTTATTAAAGATTTAGAGGCTGAACGTTTTGATTCTTCCGGCGGAACTGCATATGCGCGTGGACACATTCGCGCTATTGCAAAGATTGTTAATGCCGATATCGATCGCTTAATGACCGCTTTCGATGAGAGCACTGAAACCGATACGACTCCAATGATCGAACTTTTAGATGCAAACAATGCAACATCGGTCCGCAGTCGCCAGAGCGTAAAGATTCAACCACGACAGATCATGGTCGCCGCAAGCATCATTGCCGGTATCGCAATCATAATTCCTTCATCGATCGCGATCGCTCATAAGGTGAGTCAGAAGAACATTTCGGCCCCAAAGGCGATCGTGAAGAGTGAGAAGAAGTTAGTCACACCAACTGTTGCGCCAGTTCAGCAACCAGCTACCTCTGCCGCGATGCCAGCTCATACTGTTTCAATCGTTGCATCCCACGGAATTACTTGGCTATCCGTCACTGACGCAAGCGGTGCCCAGCTCTTCTCTGGAAAGTTGAGCAATGGGGCATCGCAGAGTTTCGACCCTACAAATGGCCTCTCCATGAGAATCGGTAATGCAGGGGCAGTCTCAGTGTCGGTTGATGGCAAGGATCAAGGGTCAATTGGCGCCATCGGTGAAGTTAAATCACTCGCCTTTGCGCCCGCTCAAACAAATGGCTGATTCCGTATAAAATCCTAGGGCGGCCTAAAGACACAGCGAGCGGTAAGATTGATCCAATGAGAACTGTTGCGCTGGTCACTTTAGGTTGTTCACGCAATGAAGTGGACTCTGAAGAGCTAGCTGGCCGGTTGGCAGCAGATGGTTGGACCCTCGTAGCAGATGCCGCTGATGCAGAAGTTGCACTCATTAATACCTGTGGTTTTATCGAATCTGCAAAGAAGGATTCAGTTGATGCCCTCCTTGAGGCGCACTCGCTCAAAGGAAATGGCGTAACGAAAGCGGTTGTTGCCGTTGGTTGCATGGCCGAGCGTTACGGAAGCGAGCTTGCGCAAGCGCTCCCTGAGGCCGATGCAATTCTTGGTTTCGATGATTATGAAGATATTTCACAGCGCCTGCAGACAATTATTGCTGGCGGATCAGTTGCGGCGCACACTCCCAAGGATCGACGATCACTCCTTCCACTTGCACCAAGTGAGCGCCAAGCGACCAAGCCTGCCCCGATTACTGATTCACCATCAAGCCTCGGCCAAGGCCAGCGCATCCTTCGCAAGCGCCTAGATAGCGCACCGATCGCACCGTTGAAGATCGCATCGGGCTGTGACCGTCGCTGCTCATTCTGTGCCATTCCATCGTTCCGAGGTTCATTCATCTCCCGCCGCCCAACAGAAATTCTTGATGAGGCCAAGTGGCTTGTTGATCAGGGCGTTACCGAGCTCTTCTTGGTCAGCGAAAACACAACATCGTATGGCAAAGATTTAGGTGACCTGAATATCCTTGAAAAGATCTTGCCTGAGATGGCAGCGATCAATGGCGTCGAACGAATCCGCCTCTCATATCTTCAACCTGCTGAGATGCGTCCAACTCTGCTTCGCGCAATGAGTGAGGTCGAGAAAGTTGTTCCATACTTTGATCTCTCATTCCAACATGCATCACAGACTCTGCTTCGCCGGATGCGCCGCTTTGGTGATGGCGAGAAGTTCCTTGAGCTGATCGCACAGATTCGTGAGCTTGAGCCAGAAGCTGGAATCCGCTCCAATGTGATTGTTGGCTTCCCGGGAGAAACCGAAGAGGAGTACCAGGATCTCGTTGATTTCATCTCCGAGGCTCGCATGGATGCGATTGGCGTCTTTGGATACTCTGATGAAGATAAGACTGAGGCACTCACTCACGCGGATAAGGTCGAGCAAAGTGTCATCAACTCCCGCATAGAAGAGTTATCGACCCTGGTTGATGAGCTTTTGATGCAGCGCGCTGAAGAGCGAATCGGTGAGCGAGTCCGAATTTTGATTGAAGATGAAGATCTTCAAGAGGGTCGCGCTGACCACCAAGGCCCAGAGGTTGATGGTTCTACGACATTAAAGAGTCGCAACAAGTACAAAGTGGGCGACTATGTCGATGCGGTCGTCTCGGAAGTTTCAGGCGTTGATCTGATTGCAGTCCCATTGTGAACCTTCCAAATCTATTAACGATCCTTCGAGTTGTACTTACTCCGATCGGTGCTTACGCCCTCTTTAAAAATGGCGGTAACGATCATCGCTGGATGGTGACCGCTTGGTGCATCTTCTTTGCGATCGGACTCACTGACTTCTTTGATGGTCGAATCGCACGTGCTAAGAATCAGATCACCGAATTTGGCAAGCTCTTAGATCCGATCGCAGATAAAGTTTCGATCGGCACCGCAATGGTCTCGCTCTCGATTCTCCATCGCCTGCCATGGTGGGTCACGATTGTGATCATGGTCCGCGAAATTGCGGTCACCGTACTTCGCTTCGTCGTCATCTCAGATGGCGTGATCTCGGCCAGCAACGGTGGAAAGATCAAGACTCTTATGCAGGGCTTCGGCGTCGGCTGGTTTATCTTGCCACTCCCACATTGGCTCTTTATCCCGCGCGATATTTTTATGGCTGTGGCGATCACGCTCACTCTTACTACTGGCTATGAATACTTCAAGGGAGTACTCAAGCGATGAGTTCACAATCTGCGAAGCAACTCGAGATCACGACTCAGATCGTCAAGGTCATGAAGCGCCGGGGGCTCACACTCTCGACCGCTGAATCGATTACCGGCGGGGGAGTCGCGTCAGCAATCACTGATGTTGCTGGATCCTCTGCGGTCTTCTTAGGGTCGATCGTTACCTACAGCGATGTAAGTAAGACAAAATTTCTTGGAATTCCAAAGCGCACCCTGACCAAATCAACGGCAGTCTCTGAAGTTGTTGCCCGTGAAATGGCTGAATCAGTCCGGAAGCAATTTGGTTCAGATTTTGCGATCTCAACGACTGGCGTAGC
>CAIMOX010000036.1 GCA_903843225.1 uncultured Actinomycetes bacterium
CCCAAGCGTTACCAGGGGCGCTGACACTTTAAGGCGCGAGCTTCACCGAGCGTGCTCCTGCCGCCCTCGATTGCCATTACCAGCCACTTATCTTTACACTTGTATCAAGCGACGCACCATCAGATTTAAGAACCACTTTTTGTACTCTTTGCTTCCCGTTACATGGGGGAGAGAAGATCATCGAAGGTGGCCTTTTCATTCTCGGTTCAACGCCTGAGTGCAGAACCACCACTCTTCATAATTACATAAGAAAGTAGCTTTCTAATTCCCATCTCAACCATGGGGGTGAACGGTCTCGACTTTAGTTGTTGGGATAGAGGAAGCGGGCCGAGGAAGTCCGGATGATCTCGTTAACCAAAAACCGTGACAAAACTATAAGCGCCAGTACAACTGCCGCTGATCTAACTCTCGCTGCATAAGCGATAGTGATCCGTTAGCCCGTGCGCGCTCTCGTCACGGAATCTAGCGTCGCTAGAGAGCTCACCTACTCACAGCGTTAGGGATGTGAGCGGGGAAACCAAACCCTAAATGAGTTCGTTGACTACATGTGCGCGTGAGAGTCAGGGCTGAGAAAACGTTTAGCGCACTACGCCCGTAGAAGCTCTATGTCAGTACTAGAGGACCCGGGTTCGATTCCCGGCACCTCCACTCATAAATCCTAGAGAGTCTCATGCATGGGCCGCGCTGGCACAAAGTATTTCTTGCCGGCTGGCGAACTCCATTCGCACGAGCCATCAGGATAACTTTCAAGGCGCCAACCACCATGCGTCTTCATCTGGTGATGACGCCGACAGAGCGCTCCCATATTTGTATGCGATGTCACTCCGCCCTCCTCCCATGGCGCTGCGTGATCAATATCTGCGACCCGAGCTGGCTGTCGACATTGCGGAAAGCGACAGATCTGATCGCGCGCACTTAAGTAATCTTTTAATTTCTGCGGTGGCTCGTACGAGGAGCGGCCAACATCGAGGAGTTCACCCGTTGTTGGATCGGTAATAAATTTTCGCCACTTTGCATCGGCTGCAAGCTCTCTTGCAACCTGAGCTGGTATCGGACCGTAACCCTTCAGGGAGGCTGGGTTCTCGGCGAGACCCAACATTGTTGCGAGATCCATCGTGAGGTTGAGAGTCACAGGTCTGCCGTGCGAGAGCCCCTGCTCTGCGCTAGTTACAAGATAGCTGCTTGCGATCTGAGCGAGTGCATCGGCGCGCATCGCCTCAAGTCGATGAGAGATAGAAATCGCCTCACGATCAATCTGCCCGGCACGATCGCCAGACTTTGCCTGCAGCGAGAATCTTGAAATCTGACGCTCGTGCAACCGGGCCTCTTCGCGTGCATGTTCCTTATTGAGGCGAGCCAACTTATCTATCGCCAACATCACCACCTGAGCATCTGCCGCAGGTAAGAGGGCAACAATCTGCGCCATGCCATCTGGTTGTGGATAGCACTCGACATAGCGACGCGCCGTCGCATGGGCGACAGCTTCTTCATATTCGACTGGCGCAAGCTTTGCGATCGTCGCCTTCATCTTGGAGGCGACCTGAGCTGGTGTATGAAACTCAGCATGAGTGAGCGCGATCTGCTCAAGTTCTAGAATCTGATCGAGAGGTAGCCCAGCCTGAATAACCTCCGCACTCTCTTTGGCGATGATATTGGCATGAGCGAGTGAGATTTCACCTGTCGCAAGTGCTGATGCGGTTGCAGGTAGGTGAGTTGTAATAATGCGCGCAACATCAATCTTCTGTTGTGCTGAACCACCTGATACCCGAAGGGCTAGTGCAACATCCTCGCGCTGCGCATCATCAACCCCAGCGAAGATATCTTGCGCCTTCGTTGCGCACGACCCAGCCACGGCAACTATGGCACCTTGCATAAGAGATTGGAGCCAGCCAGCCTGTCGTTCAAGTGCACTTAGGTAATCGATACGTCCCGCATCGTCGAGAGATAAAGGATCGATCGCCACTAACTCTCGGAGGACTTCTATACCAGCCGATGCGCGAAGAAGGTGGAGTACGCGTTCTTCGCTGCGAACCTCTTCTAACACTTGTGACATAGGAGGATCTTCTACTTCACCACTGACAGAGCAATTGATATTGGTGTGGTTATTAACAGAAAATTTTTAGTATCGGCGACTGCGAAGAATTCTGCCGCGAAATAATCGATAGATCCCGGCTACCGCACTCACCGCACCAAATGCTCCAAGTGCTCGTATTAGAAGCGAAACATGTGCAATGATCAATGTGAATCCCATCAACAATGATGCAACTCCGAGAGTTACTACAAGCACTCTCTGCAACCAGAAGAGCGAACGCCCGCGAGGTCTTGGGCGCGCAAGTAGGTAGGTTGCTGGTCCGCCAAAAATCGCAATTGCGAGGACTACAACAGCCGTGAGAGCTAAATCTTGCACAAGACCTCCTGCCCATCATCGGGATTTCTCTAACTCGGTACTTCCTGCGGTGGTTACTTCCTGCGGTGGTTACTTCCTGCGGTGGTTGGCCGCAGGCCATCAGGGTATTCCTCGAATTCGATCGAAGATAGATGATTTTTCTCAAATGCGGGGTGAAGATTCGGGGGATTTGCTCTCGTCAGACCGATCTCAGAACTTTGGGCGCAAACTCGCCACCCGACCCGACTCGAAACCCAGACTGGCACGCCGACTTACTCCTTGGAATAGCACAGAGCCCAATTGCGTTCTATGATTATCGTATTAGTTCAAGATTCAACTACTTTGCACGGCCGAGCCGTGCGTGAATCTCTAGAGAAATGAGTTGCGATGCCAGCAGTATCAGTCAGCGATGTAACCGTTCTACCTCGCGTTATCGCCAACCCCGCTGCTCGTCCGCGCCGCATCAAGTCAGTGACGACGGCACCTCAAGGTTTTGAGGGCGAAGGTTTCCCTGTGCGTCGCGCCTTTGCCGGAGTCGATCTTGCCGACCTTGATCCCTTTATTCACCTCGACCAAATGGGTGAAGTTGAATATGCACCTGGCGAACCTAAAGGCACTCCATGGCATCCACATCGCGGCTTTGAGACAGTCACATACATTATTGATGGCATCTTTGATCATCGGGACAACCACGGCGGCGGCGGAACTATCACCAACGGTGATACGCAATGGATGACAGCAGGGGCCGGAATTCTGCACATTGAAACTCCACCCGAGCATCTCGTCATGTCAGGTGGCATCTTCCATGGCTTCCAACTTTGGGTAAATCTTCCCGCTGCAAAGAAGTGGTCACCGCCTGCCTACCAGGATCTTCGTGCAAGCGATGTTGCACTTTTAACGAGCGCTGATGGAACTTCGCTTATCCGTGTTATCGCTGGTGAAGTCGATGGCCACAAGGGCCCAGGTTCAACCCAAACTCCTATCACCATTGTTCATGCAACGATCGCTGCCGGTGCAGAGTTGCGACTCCCATGGCGCCCTGATTACAACGCGCTCGTCTACGCACTCAATGGCAAGGGTACTGTCGGTGAAAACCGTCAACCAGTACAGATGGGCCAACTCGCAGTTATGGTTGATGGCGATACCTTGGTTATCAACGCGAACAAAGTTCAAGAATCTCGCAGTCCTGAGATGGATGTACTTATTCTTGGTGGCGAACCAATCCGCGAAGCCGTTGCCTGGATGGGCCCATTCGTGATGAATACGAAGGCTGAAGTACTTCAAGCTTTTGAAGATTTCCAAAAGGGCCTGCTTGGCACTGTTCCTGCCGACTATCTGCCAGGGAAGCCACTTAACCGAAGTGGTGACGGATCAAAGCTCGGCGGCGACGTTAAGGGTCCAGATATTAAGAATGTACACAACACTCCTGATGGGATACAAGAGAAGTAATGCCGAACTTATTTGATTCCCTCACACTTCGAGGTACTACCTTTGCCAATCGCATATGGGTAAGTCCAATGTGCCAGTACTCAGCAATCAACGGTGTAGTTGGCGAGTGGCATATGGCCCACCTTGGTGCCTTTGCAACCGGTGGAACAGGGTTGATCGTTGCGGAGGCGACAGGTGTGGTTGCCGAGGGTCGTATCTCGATTGGTTGCCCTGGTCTCTACAACGATGAGCAGGTAGTGGCGTGGCAACGCATTACGACTTTTGCTCATACTCAAGGTGTCAAGATCGGCATTCAGTTAGCGCACGCGGGCCGCAAGGCGGGAACAGCACTTCCGGGCTCTGACCATATGATGGCAACACCTGAAGAAGGTGGCTGGCAAGCGGTCGCACCATCTGCCATCGCATTTCCTGGCTACCCAGAACCTCGCGAACTTACCCATGATCAAGTGAAGGGTCTCGTTACATCCTTCGGCGCTGCCGCAAAGCGCGCAGTTAACGCTGGATTTGATCTTGTTGAGATTCATGCGGCTCATGGCTATTTGCTCCACGAGTTCTACTCACCGCTTTCTAATACTCGCACCGATGAATATGGCGGCTCATATGAGAATCGCACACGTTTGCTGAAGGAAGTGACGAGTGAAGTTCGCGCTTCGATCCCATCTGATATGCCACTCTTTGTTCGCATATCCGCCTCCGACTGGACTGAGGGTGGCTGGACGATTGAGGAGAGTGTGAAACTCTCGGGAGAGCTAACAGCGCTTGGTGTCGATTTGATTGATGTATCTAGTGGTGGCAATGTCGCGAAGGCCAATATCACCGTCGGACCTGGCTATCAGGTTCACTTTGCAGAGGCGATCAAGAACGCCGGCGCAGCAATGACCTCGGCAGTTGGCATGATCACCGACCCAGAGCAGGCGCAAGAGATCGTCTCATCAGGGAGAGCTGATGCGGTGATGATGGCTCGTGAGTTCTTGCGCAATCCGCGATGGCCACTCGAGGCAGCGGCAAAACTTGGCCAAGAGGTGCGATGGCCAATCCAACTCCAGCGCGGCAAACGCTGACTTTTTTCAGTAACGAATGACGAACTAGTTATAACGCCTTGAGCGCTGAAACTACCTTTGTCAAGGAATCCTTTGCATCACCAAAGAGCAAGGTTGTCTTTGGATCGTAGAGGAGTTCGTTTTCGATTCCTGCAAAACCAGGACGCATAGAGCGCTTTAAGAAGATCACATTTCCGGCTTGAGCAACATCAAGAATTGGCATTCCATAGATCGGGCAACCTGGAGTTGTCTTCGCCGCTGGGTTAACGACATCGTTTGCACCTACAACGAGCACAACATCGGTCTGAGGGAAGGTTGGGTTTACCTCATCCATCTCAACCAATTGCTCATACGGAACATTCGCTTCTGCAAGTAGTACGTTCATGTGGCCAGGCATACGTCCGGCTACTGGGTGAATTCCATAAGCAACGTCGATGCCCTTGCTGGTCAAGAGATCGGCAAGTTCGCGCACCGTGTGCTGAGCTTGCGCAACAGCTAATCCGAATCCAGGAACGATAACAACACGCTGGGCATAGTTAAGCAGGATCGCAACGTCATCAGCAGAACCTGATTTCACAGGACGTACTTCGCTCGCGCCAACACTCTCCTGTGGCTTCGCAGTAAATGCACCGAAGAGAGTGCCAAAGAGTGAACGTCCCATCGCAGTTGCCATAAGTCGGGTCAAAATAGTTCCGGAAGCACCAACGAGAGTTCCTGCCACGATGAGCAGAGTTGCCTGCAAGACATATCCACTCGCTGCCACTGTTAAACCAGTAAAAGCATTGAGTAATGAGATAACGATCGGAACATCTGCTCCACCAACTGGAAGAACAAAGAGCACGCCGAAGAGCAGCGCCAATCCACCCATGATCAAGAGCGGTGATGTTCCACCTGAGTTAATAACCCAAGTGGCTGTACCAATAACACCGAGAAGAGTTCCGGCGATAACGAAGCGTCCGCCTGGGAATACAACGGGACGAGTCGTCATGAGCTCTTGAAGCTTCATAAAGGTAATGATCGAACCTGAGAAAGAGATACATCCGACGACAACGGTAAAGACAGTCGCCAAGATTTCGGCCGTAGTGGCACTCTTGCCAAGCTTGAGATATTCAACAGTTGAGACGAGCGCTGCAGCGCCGCCACCCACACCATTAAAGAGTGCGACAAGTTGTGGCATCTGAGTCATCTGAATTCTACGAGCGGCCGGAACACCGACAATCACTCCACCGGCGATTGCCGCGAGAATTAATCCAAGATGTTTATGAGCACTACCTGGCGCCCAAAAGACGAGGATAGTTCCGAGTGTGGCACCGCCTGCGCCAAGAAGATTTCCGCGACGAGCAGTCTTTGGTGAAGAGAGGCCTTTCAGGGCCATAATGAAGAGGACAGCGGCGATGAGGCCGAGCAAGTCATAGAGGTTGCGATTCACTTACTTCGCCTCCTTCTTCTTACCCTTAAACATTTCAAGCATTCGATCCGTGACGACGAATCCACCCACCATATTGATCGTGGCGAGAAGCACGGCGATGATCGCAAGAATGAGCTGGAGATTGCTGGTTGCGTTGCTTGCCACGGCGATGGCGCCAACCAGAATAATTCCGTGAATCGCGTTAGCTCCTGACATCAGCGGCGTGTGGAGCGTTGTTGAAACCTTTGCGACGACTTCAAAGCCGACGAAGACTGAGAGAACAAAGATCGAGAGAAGTGCTAAACCATTACTCATTTCTTCACCCCTTCAGGTGTGCGCTTTGCGCCATTATTTGTCACCGTTGCGGCATCGATAATCTCATCAGAGAAATCAGGAATTACTTCGCCGGTGGGCTTTCCATCAACGATCTTCGTCATGAGAAGCATAAGGTTGACGACATTGCGGCTAAAGAGCATCGAAGCGTGGGTGGCAAGCTGGCTTGGTACATCTTTACCGCCCCAGATGCGAACACCCTGAGGGGTAATAAAAATTTCACCGGGTTTGCTGCCTTCGACATTGCCGCCAGTTTCGGCAGCGAGATCGATAATGACGGCACCTGGAGACATCGAAGCAGCCATCTCAGCAGTGACCAAGCGCGGCGCGGCGCGTCCAGGAACAGCTGCAGTTGTAATGAGTACATCGGCGGCAGCGATATAAGGAGTCAAAAGTTCTCGCTGTTTTGCAGCGCGATCTTCAGTCATCTCGCGGGCATAACCGCCGGCGCCTTCGAGCGCTTCGAGTTCGAGCGTGACGAACTTGGCACCCATCGATTTCACTTCATCAGCAGATGCTGGGCGAACATCGTAAGCACTGACAACTGCGCCGAGACGCTTTGCGGTTGCGATCGCTTGGAGACCAGCAACGCCAGCACCAAGTACGAGCACCTTGGCAGGTGTCACGGTTCCGGCAGCTGTCATGAGCAATGGGAAGAATCGAGGTGAGAGTTCGGCGCCAACAAGCGCGGCGCGATATCCAGCGCAGAGTGCCTGTGATGTCAGTGCATCCATCGATTGAGCGCGAGAGATGCGTGGAACCAACTCAAGTGAGAGCGCAGTAACCCCTGCAGTTGCCGCTGCTTCGATCGAATCAACGGCAGTTGTGGGGGAGAGGAATGAGATAGTGATTGCGCCTTTTTTCAAGGAGCGCATCTGATCGGGCGTGAGTGGTTGGACTGAGGCAATGACATCTGCCCCGGCAAGGACATCGCCACTCTTAACGATCGCACCAGCATCAGTGAACTGTTGATCGGAGAATTCGGCAGCGCTACCCGCTCCGGATTCGATGACAACCTCGAGACCAGCTCGAGTTAACTTATTAATAATGTCTGGAACGAGCGCTACGCGCTTCTCACCAGGACGACTCTCTTTCGGGACGGCTACTCGCATGGCGCAACCTTAGACTCAGAAGTGACCCTTGTCACCTGACATCGCTGCTCCTTCGAGGTCACCACGGACGAGGTGATAGAGGATCGATTGAATCGTTGTCCGGCGGTGGAAGGCTTCACGCCAGATATATGAGCGATCCCCATCAATGACATCTGCGCTGACCTCTTCGCCCCGATGGGCAGGTAGGCAATGCATGAAGATGGCATCGTTTTCAGCCAACCCCATGAGATGTTTATTCACTTGATAGGGGGTCAACGCCTTCAACTTTTCGGTGCGCTCGCTCTCAGGGTCACCCATCGACATCCACACATCTGTGTATAGAACTGATGACCCCTTGGCCGCGCTCTCAGGATCATGGTCAACCTCGACGATCGCACCAGTTTTCTCAGCAATCTTTCGGGCTGTGGCAATAGCCTCCTGTGCCGGCGCCCACTTACCCAGCGGCGTTGACGCGACTACATGCACTCCAAGGATTGCACCCATTGTGAGCCAGGCATGCGCCATATTATTTCCATCGCCGATGTAGGTGAATTTACGTCCAGTGACATCGCTACCGAAAACTTCGCGAATCGTCGCCCAATCGGCGAGAAGTTGAGTGGGATGATCCACATCTGTGAGTCCATTGATAACTGGAATGGAGGCATGTGCACCAAGTTCATCCACATCGCTCTGAGCAAAGGTGCGAATCAAAAGCGCTGAACAGAATTGACTGATAACTCGGGCCGTATCAGCGATCGTTTCGCCACGACCGATCTGTAGATCATCGCCACGAAGGAAGATTGGTGTTCCGCCAAGATGAGCAACCGCTGTCTCGGAGGCGAGCCGGGTGCGCGTTGATGGCTTCGTCATGTAAATACCGACTGTGCGGTTAGCGAGAGCATCCTTGGAGCTCAATGGATTCTTAGCAAAATGTGCGGCGGTATTGAGAAGTAATTCAACATCGCCACGACTTAGGTCGGCGGTGCGCAGGAGATCCTTCATTAGAGAATCTTAGGCGATAGAATCGCACTTATGAGCACCGCTACGACCACGAGCATGAGCATCGGGACAGTTCCCGGCTTGGGTGCGATCGGTTCTACCGCTGAAAAACTCGACGAATCTACCCTCCCCACCACCACCGAGGATGGCGATCACGAGCGCTTCTCTCACTACGTCCGCAAAGAGAAGGTCGTTGAATCTGCGGTCACAGGCAAAGCCGTGCGAGCGCTCTGCGGGAAGAAATGGGTTCCAGGTCGTGACCCTGAAAAGTTTCCGATCTGCCCGACGTGTAAAGAGATTTACGCTACGTTGAAAAAGGAGTAGCAACCCGTGTCGATTCGGCGCGCGATTGCAATTCGCGGCGCAGTTGCTCTCGCACTGGCGGGGTTGCTTCCGATCTCTCTACTTATATCCCCAGTTGCTCGCGCCGATAATCCACCCCGAAAAATTCTCTCTGGATGGATTCCTTACTACGGGACAAAGACTTCGATACCTGCCGCTTTAGCCAACCCAGATCTCGTGAGCGAAGTAACTCCATTTTGGTACACCTTGAAAGATCAGCAGACGATTCAAGATAATTACACACCGGCCAATCCAAGCGTTCCGATTGCAAATACGCTTGCCTCTCTACAAACAGCTGGCTATTTAATTCTCCCGACAATTACGGATGGAACATCGGTTGACCCAAAGACCGGCAAATCTATTCCACTGGTACTTTCGAAATTACTGGCAGACCCAATCAGCGAGAAGAACATTGTTACGACAATTACAAATTTAGTAATCTCAAATAAATTTGATGGAATTGATTTAGATTGGGAGAGCTTCGCTTATGTAGACCCGAATACCACGTGGGTAACAACCCAGCCCCGGTGGGTCACTTTTATTCAGGATTTAGCGAGCTCACTCCATGCACAAGGAAAATTATTATCTGTCACGACTCCACCACTTTTTGATCCGGCATCAGGTAAACGTGGCTACTACCTATATGCCTGGCAGCAGATTGGTAGCTTCATAGATCGATTGCGAATTATGGCTTACGACTATTCAACGTCGAGCCCGGGACCGATTGGGCCAATAACGTGGACTGAGAGCGCAGTGCAATATGCAATTTCAGTGATGCCCGCATCAAAGGTCTACGTTGGAATCCCTGGTTATGGGCGAGATTGGGTTACGAAAGTCGATGGCACCTGTCCAACGCTTCCGATCAATTATCTCAAAGCCGTGAGCACTACTGCCTCTGCCGCAACCTTTGTCATGCACGATGCTGCAAATTTAGCCGCCACATATAACGCAACTCCAACCTATGTCGACAAGTATGGAGAGAGCACTTTCACTTATCAGAAGAGCTATAACGGAACCACTGCTGATGGCAGTCTTACGACCTGTACCGCTACTCGTACCGTCTGGTATCAGGATGCAAAAGGTTTCGGTCTGCGGGCATCACTCGTCGCAAAATACCACCTAGGCGGAATCGCAGAGTGGACCCTTGGGATGGAGGATCCGACGGCGATCGCCGCGATCCGACAGGTGGCGACATCGATCGCACCTGATCAAGTCGTGGCAAATCTTCAAGCTAATACTTCCACCACATCGGTCGGCGCAATCTTGACTCTGACTAGCTCTTTCAAGAAGAAGGACACAACCGCATTCGCTGGGATCCCAGTACAGCTTGAGCTAAAGAGCTCCGCCGGTGATTGGACGAAGATCTACAGTGGGCTCACGCAGAGCGATGGTTCGATTTCATTGCCGATCACCTTGGGAGAGAACTCGATTCTGCGCGTTAAAAGTGATGGATCGTGGGATCGACTTTCGGGGCAGTCATCAGAAGTGCCAGTGAGTGTTTCGAGGTTGATCACGTGGAATCCACCAACTTCCATGCGCCGCGGTATCTCGTACTTATCGAGTGGATCTATATTTCCCAAAGAAGCGGGGGTTGTTGTTTCTCTTGAAAGTCCTACATCGGGTTTATGGAGCACACCACCATCAGCGACGACAGATAGCGAGGGTCACTTCACTCTCCCAATCGCGCTCACCAAGAGTGGCGCCTTGACCCTAAGAGCCACAATCGCCGGCGACCCAAAGTTTGACCGATCACAGAGCGATTTTGTTACAGTGCTGGTGCGATGAATACTGACAGCACCACCCTCACCGATATTGATGCTGCATTACATGAGCTCTTAGATCGACCTTGGACCTGCATAGTTTGGGATGATCCCGTAAATCTCATGTCGTATGTAGTTTTTGTTTTTCAGAAACTCTTCGGTTTCTCTCAAGAGAAAGCACATGAATTAATGCTGCTCGTACATCATGAAGGTCGAGCAGTTGTAGCAAGCGGTACTCGGGAAGAGATGGAGCGCCACGTTCAACAGCTCCATGAGCATGGACTCTGGGCAACGCTCCAACGTGATGACAAGATTTAGGTGAACGAGAATGTCTAATTTTGAACGTCATGATGGGGTCTACTCACTCGATCTGACTCTTGATGAAGCTCACATTCTGATCAATCTTGTAGAGCAATTACTTGAACTCTTTGGCGAGGGAGATTTCTTCCACCATTACGATGCAAACGATCCTTTTGCTCAGTTGATGTCAATGCAGCATGAAGTTGTGACTCCAGATGACCCAGTCCTCTTGAGATTACTTCCTAATGCTTATGCTGATCCAGAGGCAGCAGGTGACTTTAGGCGATTTACTGAAGGCGCTATTCGCGCATCAAAACAGCGGGTACTACATGAGGTGCGTGCCCATTTAGCAATCTTGGTGGATCAAGATCAGGCAGGGAGAGTCTCTGACCTTGAAGCCGATACTTGGCTGATGGCGCTCAACGATCTTCGTCTCGCTCTCAGTGTCAGACTCGAAATCGATGAAGAAAGCTTTGAGCTCTTCGAATCCTTGCCTGACGAGGATCCGCAGAAATCTATTTACGCCGTCTACTACTGGCTTGGGTGGCTCCAAGAGAACCTGCTTCATTTGCTCTGATCGTGCTCTAAACTGAGGTCATGACTAACGCGCCGATCGGAATCTTCGATTCTGGCGTTGGCGGCTTAACAGTTGCACGAGCAATCATCGATCAACTCCCACATGAATCAATTCTCTACTTAGGCGATAGCGCAAGAGGTCCTTACGGTCCAAGGCCACTCGCACAGGTTCGTAGTTTCGCGCTTGAGTCTTTAGACCAACTAGTTGAAGCTGGTGCAAAAGCCCTAGTTATTGCTTGTAACACTGCGAGCGCCGCAATGCTTCGAGATGCCCGCGAACGTTATGAAATTCCTGTGATTGAAGTGATCCAACCGGCTGCCCGCCGTGCTGTCTCTGCAACACGTTCCGGAAAAATTGGTGTCATTGGGACTGCAGCAACAATTGAGTCTGGCGCCTACCTTGATGCGTTTAACGCTGCGCCACAGTTGGAGATCACTGCGATCGCCTGTCCAAGGTTTGTTGAGTTTGTAGAGCGCGGGGAAACTTCCGGTCCGGCGATTACCGCTGTTGCACAAGAGTATCTCCGGCCACTTCTTGATCATGGGATTGATACCTTGGTCCTTGGATGTACCCACTATCCGCTTCTCACTGGTGTGATCTCTTACGTCATGGGTGATTACGTGACACTCGTGTCGAGCGCTGAAGAGACTGCTAAAGATCTCTACCGAACCCTTGCTGAAAACTCCATGATGAGTACTGGTGATAAACCCACCTATCGCTTCATTTCAACTGGAGATACGGCCGCATTCAGCGCTCTCGCTCGAAGATTCTTGGGGCCAGAAGTCACGACAGTAGAGAGCCATCTGTAATTTCTAACGAATAATTTTCCACGACCGAGAAGAAGAGAGATCAAGATGTCTAAGCGCAGTGACGGAAGAACCCCAGATCAACTTCGGCCTATTTCATTTCAACGAAATTGGTTAAAGAATGCAGAAGGTTCGGTCTTAGTGGAGTATGGCAACACCCGAGTCCTCTGCGTTGCCTCATTCACCCCCGGTGTCCCACGATGGCTGACTGGTAAGGGCAGTGGTTGGGTTACCTCAGAATATGCGATGTTACCTCGGGCTACCCACACTCGCTCTGACCGCGAGAGCGTCAAGGGGAAGATTGGTGGTCGCACTCAGGAAATTTCTCGATTAGTCGGCCGTTCGCTCCGCGCTGTGGTTGATACAAAAGCGCTTGGAGAAAATACCATCGTGATCGATTGCGATGTCTTACAAGCAGATGGTGGCACAAGAACTGCAGCAATAACCGGTGCTTATGTAGCCCTTGCAGATGCCATCGCATGGGCGAAGGATGCTGGCCACATTCTTGCTGATCGCGTAGTCCTGCGGCAATCAGTTGCTGCTGTAAGCGTTGGAATCATCAAAGGCGTTCCGATGCTCGATCTCTGTTATGTCGAAGATGTGGACGCTGACACTGACATGAACATTGTCTGTACCGCGGATGGTAATTTTGTAGAAGTGCAGGGCACCGCTGAAGGAGTTCCATTTAATCGCGATCTACTCAATCAACTCCTAGATCTTGGCGTTGCTGGTTGTAAAGAACTTACATCGCTGCAAGCGGCAGCAATCGCGCGTTAAGGATCTTTTGTGAGTGAGTTAGAGAGCGAGATCGTGAATAAGCGAGTGGTCTTAGCGACACGTAATCAAGGCAAGATCAGTGAATTTGAACGATTACTCTCTGAATATGCAGGGGATATCACGGTACTGGGCTTGAGAGATTTTCCAGATATGCCTGACGTTGCAGAAACAGGTCTCACCCTTGAAGAAAATGCGTTACTTAAATCTAGAGCGATTGCTGCCTTTACCGGACTACCCGCGCTTGCAGACGATAGCGGGCTCTTCGTCGCAGCCCTTGGGGGTGACCCTGGTGTTTACTCTGCGAGATGGGCGGGTGAGCACGGAAATGATCGTGCTAATACCGCGAAGGTCTTATCCCAAATGTCCGAACTCTCACTAAGTATTCCCGATCTTGATCGCAGCGCTTCATTCAAGTGTGTTATAGCGCTCTCCTTCCCCGAATCTCACCCTCACAGGGGAGAAGATCTCATCGAAATGGGTGAAATGCCGGGTTCGCTCATCGAGGAGGCTCGTGGTGATAAAGGTTTTGGCTATGACCCAATCTTTCTACCCACTGGCTCACTCCTCACTTCAGCAGAGCTTTCAGCTGCGGAGAAAGATGAACGTAGCCATCGCGGCCGCGCCATGCGGGCGATTACGCCACGATTGATCGCTCTTCTCTAACCTTCTCTAGTACCATTTTCACTAGGAATTACTACCGAAATCTGGTGAGGCGCAAGCGCACCGATTGAGAGAATCAAGGAGTTCAACTGTGGCCGTGAAGAAGAGCGCTAAGAAGGTTGCTAAGAAAGCACCCGCTAAGAAGGTTGCTAAGAAAGTTGCCAAGAAGGTAGCTGCCAAGCGTCCGGTTAAAAAAGTTGCTAAGAAGGTAGCTGCCAAGCGTCCGGTTAAAAAGGTTGCTAAAAAGGTAGCGAAGAAGGCTCCCGCCAAGAAGGTAGCTGCAAAGAAGGTAGCTAAGAAGGCTCCCGCCAAGCGTCCAGTTAAAAAGGTTGCTAAAAAGGTAGCGAAGAAGGCTCCTGCCAAGAAGTCCGCTGCAAAGCGTTCAACCACTCGCACCTCAGATCGCATTGTTATCCCACAAGTACCAGGCAGTGGGTTGAAGAGCGTTACGACAATCTCAACAACTCCACCTGTCAAGAGCGTTGATGCAGCGAAGAGCCCTGCTGCGAGCGCTGCGGCTACGAAGAGCTCGGTCACACCTAAAAATTCTTCCTCTCGCGTCGTTGTCACTGTGATCGCTGGCGTAGCGCTTCTTGCCATCGTTGTTATCTCACGCAATCACAGCTCAACAACGTCAACTACAACCGCAACTCCAGCTGCTTCATCATCAGCAAGTGCATCAGCTATGGCAAGTGACTCTGCTTCACCAAGTGCTATGACATCTACCAGCGCAACTCCAGCTGCTGCAGATGGCACACATGCTGCACCAACAGGAATCGTTGCTCATTACACATCAACAGGTGCAACAATCTTCTGGGCGGCTCCAGCAGGGGCTACAGGTCTTACTAATTTCAACATCGAGATCGCATCAAATGGTGGGTCATGGAAGTTGATCTCAACAGTGCCAGCGTCACAGCTCTCACTTGATATTACTAAGGGTGCGACCGACGGTTGGTCTTCATTCCGAGTCTCTGCTGTCTACTCAGATGGCAAAGTCATCGGAGGAAAAGTCTTCGGCCTCCCAGGTCAATACGCCTAAATCCGTAAGTTCATAAAGTTAAAACCCCGTCACATCGCGTGACGGGGTTTTTTTATGCCGATAATAATCATTGCGCAGGCAGATGATCGAGGATCGCCGCCACATAAGCACTGCTTCCGGGATCAACAAGGTGGACGCCATCTGGCGCGAAGAATTCAGGATGTCCCTGAGAGATCGTGGCCCAGTCCACGAGTTCAGCATGTGGGTATGTGGCAATCACTCTGCTGATGATCGCATCGTTATCGGCTGCCCATGGTCTTGGCACGGCGGTATTGACGAGAATAATCTTCGGTTGATTTTTCAGAAGGTCAAGAAGCGTGCGAAGCGATCCCTCGGTGAGATGGTTATTGTTCCCAACATCGAGGATAACGATGCTATGTGGAACTTGGGAAATATCTTCTCTCACAACAGTGATTAATTCCTCGATCTGACGTCCGACTCGTGCATTGATAAGAGCGATTGGAAAGTGAGCGGCAAGTTTTGCGTGAATTCCTAAGATCACCGAATCACCAGTAACCCATAACCCAGGAACGCCAGGCTTTACTGGTGCAGCAGTTGCGAGTTCGGTTGTGACTTTCACTGAGCTAACGCCAGCATCATGATCGAGACGATAGTATGCAGCCCACGATGCGCCAATTGTCGCGAGCAAGAGGGCACTCAAAGTTGCTGCAATTGTTATACGTGCACGCATCCGCACTCGAGGCGTTCGATATTTTAATCCGCGTAACCAGTTTCCAAAGAGTCCTCGACGTATCGGGATCTCAATCCAACGTAATGAAATATCGGCTAGACCGAGGACAATCAATATTCGCGCTGCATTTATCGCCCAGATCGCTCCAGCTAAATCAACGCTTGGCCTGCTAACTTGAAAGATCACCCAATGCCATAGGTATATTCCGTAGGAACGTTCACCGATCCAGATGAGCCATCGTGCGCTGAGTAGCGGAGCAAACCGTGAAGCCGGATGCACTAAAGAGGTAATAATCGCGCACCCACAGATACCTGCAAGCGGGAAGGCGATGCGATAAAGCGCAGGATTGCTCTCATCGATAAAGAGGAATGTTGAAAGTAGTCCAATAAGTCCGACAACTCCGATTCCATCGACAAAGTCTTGGGCTCGTTGAGAGATCACCTGAGAGAGATTCTGCGGTACCCAACTTACAGCGAGTGCTGCCCCGAGAAAGAGACCGATGCTATGGGTATCGGTTCCAAAGTAGATATGACTAATTTTATTTGTACTTGATGAAGCATCAACGGTGAGTGAAAAGATGAAGAGTGCAGCACCAGAGAATGCTGCAATTAAAAGGGCAACTTTTGCCAAATTCTTCTTTCCGAAGTTTTTCACGGCAAAGATCAGTATGAGTGGCCAGATTGCGTAGAATTGGAATTCAACTCCAAGTGACCAGGTGTGTTGAAGCAATGGCGGTCGTCCAATAGTTTCAAAGTAATTGCGATGCTGTGCGACTAGATGCCAGTTATTTGTGCCTGACAAGACATAGGGGATATCACCAAGGAATCGATGAATCGCCTCTGGTGCAAAGAGTGCGATGATAAAACTCGTTCCCACCATCATGAATATCAATGCCGGATAGAGCCTGCGGATTCGGGCTAAGAAGAACTCTTTGAGATCGAGTGCTCCAGATCTATAAATCGAATCAAGAATAAGTCGCGTAATGACATACCCACTAATGACAAAGAAGAGGTCTACACCAAGAAAACCTCCTGGGATCCAATGAACTCCAAGGTGATAGAGAATGACAGCAAAAACGGCGATAGCTCGTAACCCATCGATTGGAGCGATGTATCGAGAGTTGGTATCTGACTTCACTTGATTGGAAGTGCGAGGCATTTACTTGCGCGAACTCTTCTTCTTCGCGGTTGCCTTCTTTGCAGGACTCTTTTTAGCTGCAGCCTTCTTCACAGGTGATTTCCTAGCAGGGGCCTTCTTGGCTGGGGCCTTTTTCTTCGCCGCTCCATCATTCTTTACGGCAGATAGATTATCGCCTTCGTCACCAATGCTCTCCTTGCGCACGCCTTGACCAGATCCGCCACGAACAAATTCCTTCGTGATCGGTTGGTTCTGGTCATCAAGGTTGCGATCGATATCTTCTGTGAGACCTGCAAGTCGTTCAAAGGCAGAGGCGAGACGGTGACGAGATTGCTCTATCGCCTGTTGCGCAGCTGAAAGTGATTGGGTTTGAATCTTGTAGAGGCGCTCGGACTCTGCAACTGCAGAGGTAAGCCAATTTCGATAATCGGCAATGCTCGAGATCGCCCCACGAATAAGCTCTTCCGATTCACTCTTGGCCGCAGCAGTAATCGAAGCTGCTTCACGCTTTTTAGATGCAAGCATCGCTTCTACTTCTTGAGCGCTCGTTATGCGCAGCGCTTCGACTTCCCGCTTAGCGCTCTCGACCAAGGTGCGAGCAGAGCGTTGGGCACTAGCCGTGACCTCAGCTCCCTCTGATTGTGCGACCTCAAGATACTTACGTCCACGAGATTCCGCGGTAGCTAATATTGATTTCGCCTTTGACTCAGCGGCTGCAGTTGCTTCGCTAGCGATCCGAGAACTCTCAGTCAGGAGCTTTGCAGCTTGAGTGCTAGCGTTTTTTTCACGGGCTTGAGCTGTCTTCACCAAGTTCATGGCGGTTTCGGTCGCGAGAATTTCAAACTCTTCCCGAGTCAGCGAGGTAATATCTTTTCGAGAGCGAAGATCTGCAAGTTGGGCTTCTAGATCACGAATGCGATCGACGACTCCACTTGCTGGCATCGTGGTGGCAGGTTGGGTCTGCGTGTTAGAGCCTTCGTCTCTATACCCCACCCATGAGAGAAAATTCTTCCGCGCCATGTTCTGCCCCATTTCATGCTAATGCCGTGATCGTGCCACCGTGCTGCCAGACGATGATTCTATGGGAGCGGCTAGATCGGTGGAAGTCCGCCCAGCGCCTAGGTGTTGAACTAGTGCGTGGGAGTTGAAGTAGGCGTAGGGGAATCGCTCGATGCAGCCGAAGACGAGGGTGCAGGGGTGAGCTCAGTTGGTGATGGAGTCGGCGATACTGGCGATACTGGCGATACTGGCGATACTGGCGATACTGGCATGCTGGTCGGTGTCGCAGTCTGCGGGGCCGCGGGCCAGCTCAACCACTTTGTGAAGATCACGGCCTCATTCGCGACGAACACGAATGAGTGGCCACCGGTTGGAGCACTTGTTGTTACTGGAATTTTGAGCGCAGTTAATTTTCTTGCCCAGCTCGCCATTTGACCGTGAATCGACGTAGTGAAATCATCCTTGGCTTCAGCGAGGTACCACCGTAATTTTTTTGCTGCTTCTAAATAATTGGCCGGGGTCTGAAAGGCAATTTTTTTTGTGCTGGCGAATGCACCGGTGAGATCGTCAACAATGAAGTAGCCAGCGAGGGTAATCACTTGGCTAAAGAGATCAGGGTGGTGCAGGGCGATCATTGCCGCGCCATAACCACCCATAGAGAAACCAACAATTGCACGCTCTGACTTTGGGCGAATTCTTGACCCTTCAACTGCGGTGATTGCATTAGTGGTTAGCCAGGTTTCGATCATGGATTTTCCATCACTGCTATCTGCCCATTCAGAGTCAACATGCGTCTTTGCATTTCCATCGGGGAATGCGGCGATAAATGGTCTCGTTCCATTGTTAAAGTCTTTGAGTAGCGATGCAGTAACACCTGCGATCATAGATGAGGGTGATCCTGGCCAGCCGTGAAGAAAGTAGACAACGGGCAAAGTATTGGGATCAATATTTTTGAGAGGGGGAGTCCAGGTATAAATATCGCGCATTGGGAAGTCAGGCTCAGGGCTCGTAACTTTCAGATCAACGAGAGTGCCAGAGCTATACGTTTTCGTTGAAATCGTTTTAATGACAACTGCTGCTGAATGTGATGCTGGAGTAGTAGTAACCAGCGCTATGAGGGTTAAGAGAGCAGTTATGACCGCTGGGCCTATCCAGGATCTCTCCGTGCGCATACCGCACTCTAACGCGGGATGGGCATGCGGCAGAAAGAGCTTTGAGCAGCAATCCTGATGAGGGATTCTCAGCTAAATATGAGAGAATAAAGGTATGAAGAAGAGAATGAAGTTGCGTCGCAAAAGCCTGCTCCTTACCTCTCTCTTGCTGCTTCCCATTGGCCACGGAACGAGCGCTCTCGCAGCATCACCATCGCCATCGGCGAAGGCGAAGGCGGCGCACTCGGAAACAAGGATTCATGGCCTATCTGCTGCACAACAAGCGGCCATTGCTGCGGCGAAGTTGACCTATCAATCCGCCGTGCAATCTGCCCTTGACGGTGCGAATAAAGCAATTGCCGATGCGCGCAGTATTCGTGATCAAGCCCTCGCTGCTGCCGGTAAAGATGTGAATGTTCGTAAGCTCGCGAATTCTGATTTCATGAATAGTTCGGCCCAAATTTGGGGAGTTTTTAAGACATCAGTGGCTGCAGCAAAAGGAACATTTGACAGTACCGTCACTGCTATTAAATCAGGAGAAGCCCCTACTACGAAATAAGTTCTCGTTTCACTTAACGGAGCAGGAACGGGCGCAAATCCTTATCGTTGATGTAATGCCATTGGATATCTAAGACAACTTCAGGGTGCTCGGTGTCGTGCCCCTTCCACTGATGCTCTTCACCTTCATGTGGGTGATTTCTGAGTTCGTGGTGGTGCATCTCATTATCAACGAAGAACCATTCCTCCCAGAGGGCAGGTTCGGAGGTCACAGATAGTGGAGCAGCGTGTAGGACGCCAGGCTCGATTGCGTGGTGTTTAAAAATTACCCACTCATATTCGGCATAGGGGTCCTCTGTCGCCGTTGATTCGGCTAGCGCCCCAAGAAACTCTTTCTCAAAATCAACGTTAATCGCGGCAAGTAACTGGTCAGCGCCAATTTCAATCCACCGCTCGGCCAAGGCAAGCTTCCACTCGGTCAATAATGAGAGATCGAAGGTCGTTGCAGTCATGGCGCTCCTTGGCGTGGGATGTGTTTAGCGGCGCAATCGTATTGGCTCACCTCGTTGCTCGGGCTGAGCCTGGCCGTTATGAAATTGTTATAAGTCTTGGGCGTGTAGGGGGTTGCCCTTATGACCAAGTACTACTTTAATACGTCTGACATCGTTGTCAAGAATTCAGGTAACGATGGTTTTAGATAGCGGCTCACCAGGAGGCGCTACCCTCGAAAGGAAAATCATGTCATCATCAATTAAGCGCCGCAGCCTCGCTGCAGTTGCAATTGGTGCTTCTGCAGTTCTCGCAACAGCAGCAGTTCCAGCAACTTCACATGCCGCCGCAAAGCTCAAGATCGCATTCGTAATGGGTGCTGAGTCAGATCCATTCTTCCAGGCCATGAAGGTCGGAGCCGTTGCAGAAGCAAAGGTTAAGAATGTTGATCTCATCTGGCAGGGAGACCCATCGGTCTACTCACCAGCAACTCAGATTCCAATCGCTGATGCAGTTCTTGCACAGAAGCCAGATGGATTGGTTCTTATCCCAACAGACCCAACAGCTCTTCAAGCAACAGTTACCAAGGCTGTCGCTGCAAAGATTCCAGTTGTAAACGTTGATACCCACGTTGGTGACCTCACAAACGTTGTCTCATTCATCACAGGCGATAACGCTGATGGTGGTTCAAAGGCTGCTGATGCAATTGCAAAGGCAATTAAGTATTCATCTTCAAAGAAGTTCCAGGTTGCAGTTGGTCTCACTTCAGCTACAGCAACAACAAACGTTGCGCGTCTTGAAGGCTTCAAGGCTCAGATTGCTGCAAAGTATCCAAACATCACAATCGTTGATGTTGCATACTCACAGTCACAGCCTGCGGTAGCTAATACAAACGTCAGCAACTGGTTGACGAAGTATCCAAATCTCAACGGTATTTTTGCTATCGATGGAACAAACGCTGATGGAGCTGCATCTGCAATCCAGGCTAAGGGCCTCGTCGGCAAGGTCGCACTCGTTGGTTATGATGCATACAAGAAGAACGTTGATTTGATTGGCAAGCGCGTCATCACAGCGCTCATCGCTCAGGATCCTGCACAGGAAGCTAAGCGCGCCATCGATACACTCGTCGACTACATCGGCGGAAAGACAGCTGGAATCCAGAAGAACGTTGTGATCCCTAACTTCACAATCGACATCTACACCCATGCTAAGGAAAAGAAGCAGTACACCTACGTACAGAAGTAATGCTCGTAGTGAGTACCAAGTACGACAGCTAGGAAATAGGATGGGCCGGTAGAAATCGAGGGATGGCTGCCGGCCCCTCCCATGCTCTGCTCAGAAACACTTCCCACCTGCTAAAAGGATCACATGACGACTCAAGTAACCCAAGCGCCTTCTACCTCTTCTAGAGTGAAGGGCCTATTCAAAAATCAGCAATTTATTCTGGTTCTCGTTCTGATCGCCATGGTCGCCTTCTTCTCCTTTAAAAACCACATCTTCTTTACCACTGCGGTCTTTGCGAATGTCCTCTCCGATTGGATTCCTGTAGTACTGATGGCGGTCGGTGAAACCTTCGTGATCATTACCGGGGGCATCGATCTCTCTGTCGGATCAACGGTTGGATTTTCCGGTGTAATCGCAGCTTTTGCGATGCGAAATCTCACATCACATAATGTGAATCAGAATGAAACACTTGCGATAGGACTCCTTGTCGCTGTTGCTGTTGGTGCCGGAATTGGTCTCATCAATGCCTTGCTGATTACGCGCGCAAGAATTGTTCCTTTTGTTGCCACACTTGCAACCCTCGGAGCATTCCGTGGACTATGCATTGTGACAACTGGTGGTGGTCCGGTCGGGGACGGTCCAGAAAATGCAATCAACCTTACAGTTCCCAAGTACGGTCCCTTTAATGGCCCAGGATTAGTTGTCGTCATCATCGTGGCGGTGATCGGCCTCTACCTTCACAAGTCTCGTTTTGGCCGTTACACCTATGCGATCGGTTCTAATACTTTTGCGGCGCGATCAGCTGGCATTAATGTAAAAATGCATCTCACAAAAGTTTATGTTCTCTCTGGAGTGCTCGCAGGTTTAGCAGGTTTCTATCTCTATCTGCGTCTCAGTGTTGGTTCCCCATCTTCTGGCCAATCCGGTGAACTCGATGCAATCGCAGCAGTAGTTATTGGAGGAGCGGCCCTCGCAGGTGGAATTGGGCGTATCTCTGGAACCGTTCTCGGCTCCTTTATTCTCACAACGGTAACTAGTGGATTAATCATTATTGGCGTTGCACCAAACTGGAAGCAGGTGGTCGTAGCCATTCTGATTGCAGCAGCGGTCTTCTCACAAGGTTTACGCAATTGGACGAAGGGTGGCGAATAGTAATGGCTCTGGTAACAGATGAGGATGTACTGTACGAAGTAAAGAACGTCTCTAAGAGCTATGGTTCGGTTGTTGCTCTGGATAATGTAAGTATGAAAGTTCGTGCTGGGGAGGTGGTTGGACTCGTTGGTGACAACGGCGCTGGCAAATCAACTTTAGTGAAAATACTTTCAGGTGCACATCGCCCCGATTCTGGGGAAATTCTTCTTGAAGGAAAGGTCCGTGAGTGGCACACACCGCATGATGCCATTGAGGCGGGAATTGAAACACTCTATCAGGAGTCTGGGCTCGCCCCTCATCTCTCAGTATCTGCAAATGTCTTCCTTGGCCGCGAGCAGGTTAAAGGCGGATTGCTCGGAAGATTGGGATTTCTTGCAAATAAGGAGATGGATAAGCAAGCCTTCCAGGATCTGAAGGATGTGGGCATTGCTGTCCCTGAATCTAATCGCTCAGTTTCGCAACTCTCTGGCGGACAGCGGCAGGCGGTAGCGATCGGACGTTCGGTAGCCTGGGCTTCAAAGCTGATTCTCTTAGACGAACCAACAAATCACCTCGGTGCTCGTCAGGCTGGCGAAGTTCTCAACATCATCCAACAGGTAAAGGCCAAGAATTTCGGAGTCATATTTATTTCACACACTCTGCCCCATGTTCTTCAGGTAACAGATCGAATCGTAGTTCTCCGATTAGGCAAGATCGTGGCAGATGCTCCGACCTCAACATTTGATGCCGAGAAGCTCCTCGGAACGATTACCGGGCTCATCTAGTATTTGAACTATGAATCGCACTCGCCCGACGATGGTCGATGTTGCTCGGGAATGTGGAGCGAGCCTCAAGACAGTCTCTAGAGTGATTAATGGCGAACCGGGGGTAAAGCCCGAGCTAGCTGCCAAAGTCGAGCGGGCAGTAAAGAAACTTCACTATAAGCACAACCTCACGGCAGGATCGCTTCGAAGACTGGGTGGGCGAACTCAAACGATTGGGCTATTACTCGAAGATATTTCCAACCCATACTCCGCCGCACTGCACCGTTCGATTGAGGATGAGGCACGCGCCCGGGGAGTAGAAGTATTTGCTGGCAGTCTTGATGAAGATCCAGACCGGGAACGCCAACTAGTTAACGGATTTATTGCCAGGCGTGTTGATGGTCTGATCATTGTTCCTTCATCTACAGACCACAAATACCTGGCGGCGGAGCGAAAAGCTGGGACCCACTTTGTCTTTGTTGATCGCCCTGCCCATGGATTTAAGGCTGATACGGTAATCACCACTAATAGTGATGGCGTTGAAGGATCACTGCAGAGTTTGATAAAAAATGGCCATACGCGAATCGCTTACCTAGGTGACTTTGAAAAGATTTATACCGCGCGAGAACGATATCGTGGCTTTTGTTCTGCAATGAGTAAAGGCAAGATCGCAATTCGACCCGAGCTAGTCAGACTTGGTTTTGCACATAGATCGGAGATTGAGGCCTTTGTCATCAATTTACTCTCCCGCAAGGATCGTCCCACAGCGATCTTTGCGGCTCAGAACGTGATCACACTGGAAGTTGTACGTATTTTGCGAGCTAAAAATCTCCATCACAAGGTTGCCCTCATCGGTTTCGATGATCTCGCATTCGCAGACCTTCTTGACCCGGCGGTCTCCCTTGTGACCCAGGATGTACATGCGATGGGGCAGATCGCAACCGAGCTCTTATTTGCTCGTCTTGACGGCCTGAGCGCGCCATACGAAGAGCGAGTGGTTCCGACCACATTTACAGAACGTGGTTCAACGCTCATCAAACCTTAAGCGGTGAAGCCCATCAAGTGCTCGATAGCGAGTTGATCAAGGAGTTCGTACCCTGATCCGCGTAGCGCAGCGCTCTCAACATCAAAGCTTGGATCGCCAAGATCGCGCCAGGTTTCTCCAGCTGCAAGTGTCGGTGTAGAAAGTTGATCGAGACGAGCTGCCTTCATTGCATCAATCACACGTGGATCTGCGCGGAATGAACGTGCACGCTCGCGAAGAGCGAGGTAGGTACGCATGTTGTTCGATGCTGATTGCCATACGCCAGCGTCATCTTCATTTCTAAATGGCTTGTAATCAAAGTGCTTTGGACCTTGATAGTTGTTGCGCTCAAGGAGATCGACTAAGAAGAATGCGCTCTTCAGATCGCCGTGGCCAAAGACCAAATCCTGATCGAACTTTGGACCATGCTGACCGTTCAGATCAATATGGAAGAGCTTGCCCTGGAAGAGCGCTTGTGCGATGCCATGAACAAAGTTCAGACCGGCCATCTGCTCATGCCCTACTTCAGGGTTAAGGCCGACCATCTCGGGGTGAGCAAGAGTCTGAATAAATCCGAGTGCGTGCCCAATCGTTGGAAGATAAATATCACCACGAGGTTCATTTGGCTTAGGTTCGATGGCAAACTTGAGGTTGTACCCTTGATCGATCACATATTGCCCAAGGATGTTAAATCCTTCGCGATAACGCTCAAGAGCAACGATCGGATCTTTACCTGCATCGGTCTCTGAGCCTTCGCGGCCGCCCCAGCAGACATAAATTTCTGCTCCAAGATCAACAGCGAGATCGATGTTGCGCATAACTTTTCGAATTGCGTAACGGCGAATATCGCGATCATTGGATGTAAGTGCGCCATCTTTAAAGACTGGATGAGAGAAAAGGTTTGTTGTCGCCATCGGGACTTTCATCCCGGTATCGGCGAGCGCCTTCTTGAACCGAGCAATCTGAGCATCGCGATCTGCATCATTTGCACCGAAAGGGATCAGATCATCATCGTGGAAGGTGACTCCATATGCACCGCGTTTGGCAAGTTCATTGACGGTACGAACGGGATCAAGCGGAGATCGAGTCGCAGCCCCAAAGGGGTCGGCTGCTTGCCAACCAACGGTCCAGAGGCCAAATGTGAACTTGTCGGATGGCTTTGGTGTGAGTGCACTCTCGTTTGTCATGTCGTTATTCTCCTTCTTTTAGCTTCAGTTTGGAAGAGTGGAGTCTTTCGCCTAAACTCCTCACACTAACTAGTACGTGAAGTTAGTCGCTCGCGGGAGTGGTGAAATGGCAGACACGCAGGTCTTAGGAACCTGTGCTTCGGCGTGTGGGTTCAAGTCCCACCTTCCGCACCAGCACAGGGTTTTAAATAATTAATTGCCGCCCTTGCGGGAAAGTGCATCAACACCAGCGGATACGAGCAAGACCAAACCGGTGACGATGTATTTAATTCCAGCGGCATAGCCAAGTAGTCCCATACCGTTATCAATAACGGCCACTACCAGCCCACCAAGAATTGCATCGCGCATCTTGCCTTTGCCACCGAAGAGTGAGGTTCCACCAATCACTGCCGCACCAACGGCATAGAGGAGTGTGGAGTTACCGCCAGTTGTCGGTGAGACTGAGTTAGCGCGAGAGACAAAGATTAAACCAGCGATCGCAGCCAGTGATGAGCAGATAACGAAGGCGAAGAGACGCACGCGCTTAACATCGATACCCGAGCGGCGAGCTGCTTCAGTATTGCCACCGACCGCGTAGAGGTGTCGACCATAAGAGGTGCGCGAGAGGAAGAAGGTTCCGACTACAAGGATCGCGAGAATAAGTGGAACCACATCCGGAATACCTTTAAGCGAGACGAGCTTGACGTTGTTAGAGCGCTCGAGGTTGAGCGAGAAGACTGCGACTGCGCAGAGGGCAAGTAGGCCAACTGTCTTAAATACCCACAGTTGAACGAGTTCGGTCTTTAGACCTGCTTTACGTCGCACCGCCATCTTGCGTAGACCTGAGAGAACGTATAGAGCAGCGCAGATGAGGAAGAAGAGCCAACTGATAAGTGGTTTCATATTGCTATTTTCAATAGCAATAACAGTCTTATCTTCGATGGCAATTGTTCCGCCTTCGCCAGCTAAGAGAAGGAGGATTCCTTGAAAGGCTAAGAACATCGCGAGTGTGACAACGAATGATGGAACTCCTACATAGGAGACGAGCCAACCGATGACTAACCCCATAAGAACACCAGCAACGATCGCAACGAGGAGCGCTGGTACCCAGTTCCAGTGATGATTGCTGACCAAAATTACAAGGACAGCTCCCGATACACCAGCAGAATAACCAGCTGAGAGATCAATGTCTCCGAGTAAGAGTACAAAGATCAATCCCATCGCAATCACAATCACTCCAGCTGCTTGTGTCAGCAAGTTTGCGAAGTTGCCTGGTGTGAGGAATGAAGAACTCATCGAGGTGAAGACGATACAAAGAGCAACGAGCCCGAGGACTGCAGGAAGTGAGCCAATATCACCAGATTTAATGCGGGCCCAGTAATCGGCTGCGGCGCTCTTCAGTGATGGTGCTGCAAGTGTCTCTTGCGCGGTCTCTGGAGTCTGTGTTGACATTACTTATTCGCTCCAATGTTCGTTACTCCGGCCGACTTTCCCGTTGTAATTAATTCGATGACTTGATTACGAGAAACTTCATTGAGTTTGACCTGGGCTGCCATTGTTCCGAGGTATAGGGCAGCGACATTATCTGCGACTTCAAAGACATCTACGAGGTTATGTGAGATCAAGACAACTGCGATGCCAGCGTCTGCGAGGCGTCGAACCAGGTTAAGAACTTGTTCAGTCTGGGATACGCCAAGCGCGGCGGTCGGTTCATCGAGGATGACTACCTTGTTATTCCATAGAACAGCGCGAGCGATGGCGACGGTCTGACGCTGGCCACCTGAGAGTGAAGCGACGGTCTGACGAATTGACTTCACAGTACGTACGCTGAGGCCATCGAGAGTTTGCCGAGCAAGCTGCTCCATCGATGCTTCGTCGAGCGTGACGCCCTTCTTCTTCTCGCGACCTAAAAATAGATTATGGACAATATCGAGGTTGTCACAGAGTGCGAGATCTTGATACACAACTTCAATGCCAAGCGCTGTTGCATCGCGTGGACCATTGACTGTGACTGGCTTGCCGTCAAAGTGGTACTCACCGCTATCGGGGGTATAAATACCTGCGATACATTTAATAAGAGTTGACTTACCTGCGCCATTATCGCCAACGAGCGCTGTCACTTGGCCCGGGTAGATATCGAGATCTACGCCGCGCAGCACATGAACTGCTCCGAATGACTTATTGATATTGCGGAGGGAGAGAATTGCCTCTGACACCAGAACCCCTATCGGTTGAATACAGGTACATTACTTGATCGGCCAATAATAGAAAAACCCCTCTTGACCGAAGCCAAGAGGGGTTTTTCTGAGGTTTTATCCCTCAATAACTCCCGTTAATAGGTCGTTATTAGAGGCCTGCTGCCTTACATACTGCTTCGGTTGCGATTGCGCAGACCTTGGCACGTGTTGTGAAGCCATCAGCGATAGGAGCCTTGACGTTAGCCTTTGTGATTCCGACTGGTACGAGAAGTACTGAAGGAACGTTAACTACGCCATTGTTGACTGAACCTGTTGCTGTTGTTGCCTTCTGACCCTTGAAGAGTGCGACGGCTAGAGCAGCTGTTGCGTTAGCTTCCTGCTTAACTGCCTTGTAGACAGTGTTTGAGAGGTCGCCTGTAAGGATTGCTGCAAGTCCAGCATCTGTTGCATCCTGACCAGATACGCAGACCTTGCCGTTAAGACCGTTCTTCTTAAGAACAGCTACAGCTGCAAGTCCAAGACCTTCGTTAGCTGATACAACTGCATCAAGCTTTCCGCCAGCCTTTGTGAGCATCTGCTCGAAGATTGTTCCGCCCTGGACGTTATCCCAGTTTGGTACAGCCTGATCGGCAACAACTTTTCCAGCATTTGCCTTGAGGTATGGATCTACAACTGACTTGTAGCCCTTAGCGAAGAGTGTTGCGTTGTTATCGGTTGGTGAACCGTTGAGGTAGACGATACGTGGAGCCTTTACGCCATGTGCCTTCAAGCAGTTAACAATGCCAGTTCCCTGGAGAACGCCGACTGCTGTGTTATCAAATGAAACGTAGTATGACTCTGAACCACCAAGTGTGAGGCGATCGTAGTCAATTGTTGGAACGCCCTGCTTCTTTGCCTTGTCCTGAACAGCCTTAGCTGATGCTGAATCAAGGTTGACCATGACGAGGACCTTTGCGCCCTGTGTAAGCATCTGGTCTGCGATGGTTGCGAATGCAGCCTTATCGCCATTTGCGTTCTGGATCTTTGCTGTTACTCCAGCAGCCTTGAAAGCAGCTGTGAGGAATGGACGGTCAGCAGATTCCCAACGGTTTGATGATGCTGCATCTGGAAGGATGACACCAACGAAACCTGCAGCAGCGTGTGCTGGGGTTGTTGCTACAAAACCTGTTACTGCGAGTGCTGCAGCTGCGAGAGCTGATACAGCGTTACGACGCTTGAACATGTATGCATTACCTTTCGAAAGGTGCTCAGTAGCCGGGTCAGATCTACTCTGACCTTAGGTACGACTGATGAGCGGGATAAAGTTAGCCTGACAGGCGTAAAAGCGCGAGGCGCGGAGGCCGAAATGAGCCGTCTGCAACCTAACGATTTGATAACTCTTTTTCATCCCATGGAGATCTCCGAGTTCATATCCAGCGAGTCAATGCGAGTACCCTTCGCTTAATGAGCAGCGATTCGGGCATCCAAGAGGTCATCGAGGCGGGGATCCTCCGGGCCCTGTCCGACCTGACCTCGAGCGGGGCGATTCCAGCGTCCACCCAGATTCCGCATGAGATCACCCTTGAGCGTCCAAAAAATCGGGACCATGGAGATTACGCAACTTCTATTGCGCTTGCGCTCGCTAAATCATCTGGACTGCCCCCACGAGATATCGCCACTTTGCTCAAAGGCGCACTCCAGGCAGATGGCGAAATCTCTGTCGCGCTCTCTGCAATCGATATCGCTGGACCGGGCTTTCTCAATTTGACGCTCGCGCGAGCAAGTCAAGGGGGAGTGCTCAGCACAATCTTGAACCGCGGGGCTGACTTTGGAAAGAGCTCCACCCTTGCCGGCGTCAAGATCAATCTTGAATTTGTATCTGCTAATCCGACTGGACCATTGCACTTAGGTCACACACGTTGGGCTGCTGTGGGTGATGCACTTGGTCGCGTTCTCTCGGCTGCTGGTGCCGATGTCACACGTGAGTTTTATGTAAACGATCGTGGCGTTCAGATGGATCTCTTTGGTGAATCAATTCGCGCCGCAGCTCTCGGAATCGCACGGCCAGAATCTGGATACCACGGCGCTTACATTGATGATTTGGCGAAGTTGATTGTTGCGAGCAATCCAGAGTTCAAAACGCTCGAACTCAATGAATCAATTGAAGCTTTTCGCGATGCTGGTTATGCGCTCCAACTTGCTGATCAGAAGCGAGTACTTGGTGAGATGAATACACATTTTGATATCTGGTTCTCTGAGAGATCACTCTATGAAGAGAATTTCTTCAATCATTGTCTCGATCGATTGAAGAAAGAAGGGCATGTCTTCGAACTAGATGGTGCGGTCTGGCTTCGGACCACTGATTTTGGTGATGATAAAGATCGCGTGATGATTAAATCCGATGGCTCATTCGCTTACTTCGCATCGGACTCTGCCTACTATATTTCCAAGCGCGAGCGCGGCTTTGATGTCTTGATCTATATGCTCGGTGCAGATCATCACGGTTATGTCCATCGCCTCAAGGCGCTTGCCTCATGTGCCGGCGATGATCCAACAAAGAACATCGATATTTTGATCGGCCAGCTCGTTAAGATCCTTGAAAATGGCGAAGAGCTCAAACTCTCTAAGCGGGCCGGCACGATCATTACCTTAGAAGAGCTCATTGAGAAGGTCGGCGTTGATGCAGCGCGCTACACCCTGATTCGTTATCCAGTTGATACTCCGATGGTGATGGATGTCGATGTGCTTCGTAGCCGCACCAATGAAAATCCGGTCTACTACGTGCAGTATGCCCATGCACGTATTTGTGGAGTCCTACGAAATGCAACTGATTTGGGTATCGCCTATGGAGTTGATCAAATTCATCCAGAGTTGCTCGAGCACGAACGCGAGCGGGAGTTGATCGGTGCACTCGGTGAGTTCCCTCGTATCGTCGCCTCGGCTGCCGAACTTCGTGAGCCACACCGTATCGCTCGCTACCTCGAAGAACTGGCAGGCGTCTACCATCGCTTCTATGCAGATTGTCGAGTCCTCCCATTGGGAGACGAGCAACCTTCTTCCTTGCATTCAGCACGAGCAACGCTCTGCAGATCGACCGCTCAAGTCATTGCTAATTCGTTGGCGATGCTCGGGGTAAGCGCACCGGAGAAGATGTAGATGAAACTCGCAGAGCCATACTCAGGTAACTCATCATTCGATCATGAGCTTGTGATCGGCGGCGTCTCGGCGCGTGCGTTAGCGCAGGAGTTTGGTACCCCACTCTTTGTTATCGATGAGGCAGACTTTTTTGATCGCGCGGTGGCGTGGAAGTCTGCTCTCGAGCATCACTTTGGGGATACCGCCGGAACCGTTTACTACGCGGGTAAATCATTTTTAAATAAGGAAGTCGCTCGCTGGGTACACACGGTTGGAATTGGACTAGATGTCTGCTCTGGGGGAGAGCTCGCTGTCGCAACCTCCATCGGATTCCCAATGGATCGCGTCGAGCTCCATGGTAATAACAAATCCGAAGATGAGATCCGTGCTGCAATCACGGCAGGAGTTGGAATCATTGTGATGGATTCATTTCATGAGATCGAGCGAGTAGCCCGAATCGCTGCCGAGCTCAAGAAGATCCAACGTGTCTATCTGCGACTTACTCCTGGAGTAGAAGCACATACCCACGAATTCATCTCAACTGCTCATGAAGACCAGAAGTTTGGCTTCTCTATTGCAAACGGTGCGGCATGGCGTGCGATCGAGAAGAGTCTCGAACACTCCTCGCTGAGCCTTGTAGGACTGCACTCTCATATTGGATCGCAGATTTTCATCAACGAGGGATTTGAGATTGCAGCAACTCGGTTAATAGAACTTCTAGCAAAATACCGTGATCATTTTGATCGTCAGTTACCAGAGCTTGATCTCGGCGGGGGATACGGAATTGCCTATCTACCTGGTGAGTCCTCACTCGTCGCGAGCGATGTACTTGGTGCGATTGCAACTGTTGTGAAGAGTGAATGTGAAAAGCACGGATTAACAGTTCCAAAGATCTCGATCGAACCAGGTCGCCATATTGTTGGCCCAACAACAACAACTCTTTACGAAGTAGGGACCACAAAAAGCGTTGAACTCGATGGTGGCGATAGCCGTCGTTACATCTCTATCGACGGTGGCATGTCTGACAATATTCGCCCATCGTTATACGGCGCTCAGTACACCGCGCTCATCGCTAATCGACTTTCAACCGCAGATCTGGTGAGCTCTCGAATTGTCGGCAAGCATTGCGAAACCGGGGATATTGTCATCCGGGAGATCGATCTCCCAGAAGATGTGGCGCCAGGAGATTTGCTCGCCGTTCCAGCTACTGGGGCCTATGGTCGATCAATGGCGAGCAACTACAACCACATGCCGCGACCAGCGGTAGTAGCAGTACGCGGGGGCAAAGCCCGGCTGATCACTCGTCGCGAGAGTATTAACGACCTTCTAGCTCTAGATATCTGAGATACTTCTCCCCTGATCATGGGGAACACCCCCCATGTCGATCGTTACTGATGCAATGATCGTGACAGAGCAATGGGAGTTGATCTCGTGACTGGCCGTACCTTGATAGGTAAGACCCTTAATGTCGGGATGCTCGGCTGCGGAAATGTGGGCAGCGAAGTGGCCCGCCTATTGGTCGCTAACGCATCTGACCTCGCATCGCGCGCAGGTGTTCCGCTCGTGCTCAAGAAGATCGCCGTCCGCGATCTGACCATCGATCGCCCCGGAATTCCGCAAGCGCTCTTTACAACCGATATCGACTCTATCGTCAATGATCCAGAGATTGATCTCATCATTGAGGTCATGGGTGGAATCGAACCGGCACATCAACTCATTTTGCGAGCAATGAAGAATGGTAAAGCAGTTGTCACGGCGAATAAGGCTCTACTTGCTCACCACGGTGCAGAGCTGTTCCATGCATCAGATGAAGCCGATGTCGATTTCTATTATGAGGCTGCTGTTGCAGGTGCGATTCCAATCTTGCGCCCACTCGCCGAATCACTTGTAGGCGATCATGTGGAGCGCGTCATGGGAATTATTAATGGAACCACAAATTTCATTCTGACAAAGATGCACGAACATCCTGGTTTCTCCTTTGCCGATGCACTCAAAGAGGCACAAGAGCTCGGATATGCCGAGGCTGATCCAACCGCCGATATCGAAGGTTTCGATGCTGCGGCCAAGGCGGCGATCCTTGCAGGACTTTCATTCCACTCAGTAGTGACTGATGCCGATGTATATCGTGAAGGAATTACAAAGATCACTGCTGAGGATGTTGCGGTGGTTCAAGATATGGGATTTGTTATTAAGCTCTTGGCTATCGCTGAAGCAAATGAAGCGCATGGCTCGAAAGAAGAGACCATCACGGTTCGCGTGCACCCAACTGCAATTCCAAAGACACATCCGCTTGCATCTGTGCGTGAGGCTTTCAACGCCGTTTTCGTTCAATGCGAGTCAGCTGGTGAATTGATGTTTTACGGTCGCGGTGCCGGTGGAGCTCCTACTGCCTCAGCAATTCTGGGGGATTTGGTCGCGGTCGCTCGTAACCGTAATGAGGGAAGCCTCGGTCCCACAGAGACCGATTATGCCGACTTAGATATTGCACCTATCGGAGTGGCTCGTACGCGTTATTTGATACGACTACATGTCACCGATCGCCCGGGTGTCCTTGCCTCCGTAGCCCAAACTTTTGCAGCTCATGATGTCTCTATCATGACGGTTCGCCAAAGTGGCGCTGGCAGTAATGCTGAACTCACTGTGATGACACACATCGCCCCAGAATCCTCATTGGCAAAGACAGTAAGCGAACTTGAAAAGCTCGATACCGTCTCTGATGTAGTGAGCGTAATTCGCGTGGAAGGAATCCGTTAATGGGAATCTTTGGCGCTAAGAAGCGTGGAGCGCATCAGTGGCGCGGAGTTATTGAAGAGTACCGAGATCGTCTGCCAGTCTCATCTAAGACTCCTGTCGTCACACTAGGTGAAGGCGGCACTCCGCTCGTCTATGCCTGCGTGCTCTCTGAGATGCTCGGCAACGAGATCTATCTCAAGGTAGAGGGTGCAAATCCGACTGGCTCATTTAAAGATCGTGGAATGACGATGGCGATTTCAAAGGCTGCCGAGGCTGGTGCGAAAGCTGTTATCTGCGCATCCACTGGAAACACCTCGGCATCCGCCGCTGCCTATGCAACGAAAGCGGGAATGATTCCAGTTGTTCTGATTCCGCAAGGAAAAATTGCGATGGGCAAGCTTGCACAAGCGATCGCTCACGGATCTCGCCTCATCCAAGTTGATGGTAATTTCGATGACTGCCTGAACCTAGCGCGCGAACTTTCACAAGAGTATCCGGTTGCACTTGTGAACTCAGTAAATCCATTTCGCATCGAAGGTCAGAAGACTGCATCCTTTGAAGTTGTAGATTTCTTAGGTGATGCACCAGATCTCCATGTCTTACCAGTAGGTAATGCCGGAAATATCACCGCATATTGGCAGGGTTATAATGAGTATTACGCCGATAAAGTTTCATCGAAACTTCCGCAGATGTGGGGATTCCAAGCAGCAGGTGCCGCACCTCTTGTTCTTGGCCACCCGGTCCGGGACCCAGAGACGATCGCTACTGCGATTCGTATCGGAAACCCAGCTTCATGGGATCAGGCTATTGCGGCGCGAGATCACTCAGGTGGGTTGATTGACTCTGTGACGGATGAGGAGATCTTGCATGCTTATCGCCTCGTTGCAGCAAAAGAGGGCGTCTTCGTTGAGCCATCATCGGCGTCAGGTATTGCCGGACTTCTGAAGAAGCAGCGCGAAGGATCGCTTCCCAAGGGGAAGAAGATTGTCATTACTGTTACTGGAAACGGGCTCAAGGATGTTGGACATATCCTTGACGACGCAGGCGCTCCAATCGTGGTGCCGGTTGATCTACATGCCGCCGCAAAAGCAATGGGGCTGTAATGGCTACCACGCGATTAACCTTCAAAGCCACGATGGCGCAGATCAGCGTCCCGGCGACATCTGCAAACCTAGGACCTGGATTTGATGCCCTTGGATTAGCCCTCGAACTTCGAGATCGTTATGCCGCCGCAGTATTAGATGAAGCAAGTTTTGATATTGATGTCTCGGGCGAAGGTGCCGACGAGGTAAAGAAAGATAAAAATAATCTCGTTGTACGAGCGATGCTCCATGGTTTTGAACACATGGGTCAGAAACCTCGTGGAATCGCACTTCGCGCACTTAATGTCACACCGCATGGCCGCGGATTAGGTTCTAGCTCATCAGCGATTGTTGGCGGGCTTGCACTCTCTCGCGCTTTAGTTCACGGTGGTGAAAATCTCATGAGCGATGATCAGATGGTGACGCTTGCGACAGAGCTTGAAGGCCATCCAGATAATGTCGCTGCTGCTGTTCTCGGCGGAGCAACCATCGCATGGATGGAGAGTGGGATTGGTAAGGCAGTTAACACTTTCGTCAATGAAGCGATTAAGGCCACTGTCTTTGTGCCACCCTCAACTCTCTCCACTTCGAAGGCTCGCAAAATTCTCCCAGAGATGGTTCCACAGTCAGATGCGGCGATCAACGCTGGCCGAGCTGCGCTATTAGTCCATGCGCTCTCATTGCGACCTGATCTGCTCTTCACGGCCACAGAGGATCGAATCCATCAGAGTTATCGTGAGAGCGCTATGCCGAAGAGTCTTGAGCTTGTCCAACGGTTGCGAAGCGCAGGCGTCGCCGCCGTGATCTCAGGTGCGGGTCCATCAGTGCTCGTGCTTCACACATTGAGCGGGACCGAAGAGCACGAGATGATCGCAGCTGCCGGGAGTGGGTTCACTGCTCAAAGCCTTGAAATTAGCCGAAAGGGCTATATCCAGGCGTAACTTTGGGGTTATCCCATCCCGTGTGCTATCTTTTCGGTGTCAGAAAGCCCGCCGGAAACACCTGAGGCGAAGAACGCTAACGACAGTAAACACAATCACTGTAATAAAAAGTACAGAATAAGTCTTATATGTAGAGAAGTTCTCTCACGAAGGTTCACTCTCGGATACTCCGAAGCTCCTTCACAATAATCAGATTAAGGAAAGCATGTCTTCAGAAGATATTGATAGCACTGAAAAGTCCTCACGCGCAGTCAAGGCGAAGAAGGATTCAGGCGAACTATCAGGGATGACTGTCACCGAGCTCAAGAAGGTTGCAGGGCAGCTTGGTATTGATGGTGCGGCAAAGTTAAGCAAGGGTGACCTGGTACAGGGTATTGCAGACCTCCAGGCAGCGAATCGCGAGTCAGCTAAGCAAGAACGCGAAGAGAAGCGTCTGGCTCGTCAAGAAGCGCGCAACAAGAAGAATTCAGGCTCCAAGTCCAACACCGGCTCATCGAATGATTCTGCCGATAATGATGACGAAAGCGAGTCGAATAATTCCGAACCTCGCGAGAGTGATCGTGGTGGTGAGCGCCAGAGTGATCGTAGTAACGATCGCCATGAGCGCCGCGATCGTAATGACCGTGGCGACCGGAACGATCGCGGTGACCGTGGACGTGGACGTGATCGCAGCCGTTTCCGTGATCGTAACGATCGACCAGAGCGCGGTGACCGCAACGAGCGTGAAATTCAATTAAGTGAAGATGATGTTCTTCTGCCAGTAGCCGGGTTGCTCGACATCTTGGATTCCTATGCATTCATCCGCACTACTGGATATCTTGCTGGACCAAACGATGTTTATGTCTCTTTGCAACAAGCTCGTCGCTATGGGCTACGTAAGGGCGATGTCATTAC
>CAIMOX010000037.1 GCA_903843225.1 uncultured Actinomycetes bacterium
CAATGGGTGAGACCGCACATATTCGCAAGATGTATCCATGCTTTGATCAGCCAGATCTCAAGGCGGTCTATGCACTCACAGTCACAGCTCCTGGCCATTGGGAAGTTATCTCTAATAGCCCGGTAGCTTCTACTGAAGTCAGCGGAGATAAGAAGGTTGTGACATTCGATCCAACTCCACGTATCTCGACCTACATCACCGCGATGATCGCTGGTCCTTATGCGCATGTGCATGATGAGTACCGAGGCAAGAAGGTTGTTCCACTTGGTCTCTATGCGCGTAAGTCACTCGCGGAGTTCATGGATCCTGATGATGTCTTCCTGATCACCAAGCAGGGATTTGCCTACTTTGAAGAGGTATTCGGTATCGAGTACCCATTTGAAAAATATGATCAGATCGCAGTCGTTGATTACAACTGGGGCGCGATGGAGAACTCAGGTTGCGTTACCTTCTTAGAAGAACTCTTAGTCTTTAGATCTAAGGTCACAGATCGGATGTTTGAACGCCGTGCCCACGTGATCTTGCACGAGATGGCGCATATGTGGTTTGGAAACCTTGTCACTATGCAATGGTGGAATGACTTGTGGCTCAATGAGTCATTTGCCGAATGGTCTTCAGCCCTTGCCCTCTCAGAGTGCACTCGCTTCAAAGAGTCCTGGACTGGCTTCAACATCGACTCAAAGAACTGGGCCTACGATCAAGATCAGCTCGTCACGACTCACCCAATCATCACCGATCCGGCTGATATTGAGACCGCTGCAGCTAACTTTGACGGTATCTCATACGCGAAAGGCGCTTCAGTCCTCGCCCAACTCGTTCATTACTGTGGTCGCGAGAAGTTCCTTGAAGGACTCCGAAACTACTTCAATAATCATGCGTGGGGAAACACCACACTTGATGATCTTCTCAACGCGCTCACTGAAGCGAGTGGTCGCGATCTCACATCGTGGGTCGATACCTGGCTACGCACCGCTGGCGTCAACACACTTCGCCCAGAGATCACACTCGATGGCAACAACTATGCATCAGTAAAGATTCTGCAGGAAGCCCCAACTGTCCCTGCCGGTTCACGCGAACTTCGTCCACACCGTCTCTCAGTCGGTATCTTTGATATCAAGGGTGATCGAGTAGTTCGACGTTCATCAACTGAGATGGATGTTGCCGGTGCATCAACCGAAGTCACTGCGCTCTCAGGTCTCTCCGCTGCAGATCTCCTCTTGATCAACGATCACGATCTCTCATACGGTAAGTGGCGCTTAGATGCTCGCTCGATCGAAACGCTCAAGTCACACCTTGGCAAGATCGACGATTCACTTGCTCGCGCACTCTGCTGGTCAGCCGCTTACGATATGACGAGAGATGCAGAAATCTCTACATCTGAGTGGGTTGATATCGCTCTTGCTGGGCTAGAGACAGAGTCGCATATTAGTTCTGTTACTGGTGCGATCTCGTGTATGACGCGGACAATCGAAGACTATGCATCTACTGAACATCGTCCAGCCCTGAAGGCTCGCGCCGCTGATTCAATCTATGCGCTTCTTCTCAAGGAGAAGGCTGGATCAGATAAGCAGCTCCAACTTGCCAAATCATTTGCTGTTCTTGCATCTACGCCAGAACAGATCGCAAACTTGCAGGCAATCTTCGGTGGATCGATTGCTGGATTACTCCTCGACACAGATCTTCGTTGGTCGCTAGGTATCGCACTTGCCGAAACTGGCGCCTTCGGTCAGGGCGATCTTCAAAAGTTGCTCGATGGCGATAACACCATCCCAGGTAACGCCGCCTATCAACGTGGTCTTGCTGCAATCCCAACGATTGAGGCGAAGAAGGCTGCCTGGGCCGCTATCTACAAGGTAGAGACTGGTACTCAGGTTCGACAAGCAAAGATGGCCGGATTCCAACGCGCCTCACATCGCGATCTCTTGGCGGAGTTTGTCGATCCTTACTTCGATTCACTTCTCACCACATGGGATCAGCATGGCTTCGAAATGGGCGGATCGATCGTTGAAGAGATGTACCCACATCACGTTGTAACGAAAGAAGTCCTAGCAAAGACCGATGCTTGGCTTGCCGCCCACAAGGATGCCCCTGCGGCAATGATTAGATTCTTAAATGAGAATCGCGATCATCTTGCTCGTGCACTCCGTGCCCAAGCTAAGGATGCTTAACTTACTTCTTTGATTTGTTACGAGTAGTCAGAAGTACTACACCGGTAATAATTCCAAAGAGTGCCATCGGCGTAACTACGAAGTAAAGAATCGTATGAAGCGCCGAGAGGCCAGCTCCTGGCATCGATCCATCTTCTTGAGATGATTGATGGGCGAGAGTTGAAAGCTGTGGCAAGAGGCGCAAGATCATGTGCACATCGTATTACTTCGATTAAGCGGTTGCAGCACTCGCCGAGATCGCTGCGATGCCATAAGGCTCAAGATATGTGAGCCAGCGCTCATCTGATCGTCCAGTCCCGAGAATCCGCCATGCAGCACCGACTGGTTCGCGTGGAAGTTGACGAAGCTTCCACCCGATCTCCTTCAACATCCTGTCAGCCTTGGCATGATTACATTTGTGACAGGCAGCGACGACGTTCTCCCATTGATGAGCACCGCCTCGACTTCGAGGAATCACATGATCAATCGATGTCGCAGGTGCGCTGCAGTAGACACACTTCCCCCCATCGCGAGCAAAGATTGCGCGGCGAGATAGTGGGACGGCATGGCGATATGGGATCTTTACAAATTTGGTTAATCGAATCACGGTTGGCAGTACGACTTGGCCGCCGGCGTAATGCAGGACGACTCCGGATTCTTCGATGGTTGTTGCGCGCTGATTTAAAACCAGGATTAACGCACGTCTATCTGAAACGACTCCTAGTGGTTCGTAGGATGCATTCAGAACTAGGGTCTGACTCACCGATCTTTCTCCCTCAAACGGGCCGACGCGTGGCTTGCACCGGCGGGCGCACAACCAGCGCGCCATGCAGAAATACTGCCCTACTCCCCCGAGAAATACCTGTATTTCCTGAGATTTAGATAGAGTCTTCATATTATGAAACTCAATGTTCACCATATTTACACCTGGTTCAGCGGGGCTCCGCTTCATATCCTGGCCATCGTCGTTGTGGCCCTTGGATTACAGATCATCGGGGGCAGGGCGATTAGTCGCGCCATGAACCGGATCGCGAACGCTGACTTTGTCCCTGGACCACAACGGACCGCTACTCGTCAGCGTGAGAGAGCTCAGACCACTGGCACCATCTTGAAATCAACGCTTAACGGATTGATCTGGTTGATTGCGCTCTCGATGATCTTGAGTGAATTTGGTTTAAACCTTGGTCCAGTCGTTGCCTCTGCCGGCGTTGTCGGCGTTGCACTTGGTTTGGGTGCACAGACAATCGTGCGCGACATTCTCGCTGGAATCTTCATGCTCGTAGAAGATCAGTACGGTGTAGGTGATCTTGTTGAAGTACTTGAAGTCAAAGGAAGTGTTGAATCTGTGGGCCTTCGCATCACAACGGTACGTGGTGAAGATGGAACTCTTTGGTACTTACGTAATGGCGAGATCCTAAAGATTGGTAATAAGTCCCAACCTAAACGAGCTTGATCGCTTCGCCACCGAGATCATCTGGCTGGTTCACCATAAACTGCGCAGCTTCCAGCATATAACTCCAAAGTTCTTGCTTTAACTCTGGTGCGCAATCGATTTCACTCACCGCTGATTGCATACAGCGAAGCCAAGCATCTCGAGCGGCGCTATCAATATGAAACCCTGCATGACGTGC
>CAIMOX010000038.1 GCA_903843225.1 uncultured Actinomycetes bacterium
ATGGCCGAAGGTCAACGCCCCATGGGCGTCGGTTTCTTCTTCTCCCTCGGACACTCTTCGGTCGTGACTGCACTTGCGATCTTGCTTAATTTTGGAATTAAATCACTTGGAGTTCAAGTGAAGGACGATAACTCATCGCTTCACCATTACACCGGCTTGATCGGGACAACGGTCAGTGGTTCTTTCTTGATGCTTATTGCAATTCTGAATTTAGTCGTCCTTATTGGAGTCGTAAAAGTTTTCCTTGAGATGCGCAAGGGGCTATACGATGAATCAGAGCTTGAGAAGCACCTGAACTCTCGCGGCTTCATGATGCGATTCTTTGGACCAATTGCGCGGCGAGTTGATAAGAGTTGGAAGATGTATCCAATCGGCGTTCTCTTCGGATTGGGATTTGATACGGCGACTGAAGTAGCACTCCTCGTGCTCGCCGGATCATCTGTTATCGCAGGACTTCCTTGGTGGGCGATCCTCTCGCTACCTATGCTCTTTGCCGGTGGCATGAGCCTGCTCGATACCATTGACGGATCCTTTATGAACTTTGCCTATGGTTGGGCATTTTCCAAGCCAGTGCGCAAGGTTTATTACAACATCGTCATCACTGGACTTTCAGTGGTGGTTGCAATCTTTATCGGCGGCCTCGAAGTCGCCCAGGTAATTGCTGGACAGCTAAACCTCACAGGGGGTTTCTGGAATTATGCCGGCGCTTTCAACATTAATAAGGCGGGGTTCATTATTGTCGGAATCTTCGTGGTTGTATGGGCCAGCGCGCTGCTGATCTGGCGTTATGGAAATATTGAGGCCCGATGGCACAAACGCGCTCATGATGCGCAGCTTGCACGTGGTGAGAACACTGACCACGTAGCGGCTGGTATCGAGCTCGGTGCGATTAAAGATGGGTTTAAGATCGACTAGTTCAGATAGGCTTGAACTATGCACAATTTAGCTTCACTCTCTGCAGTCGCATTCGGGTTGCAGGCATTCGTCACCCTCCTAGTCATTTTGGATCCACCAGGTGCGACGCCATTCTTCTTAGCTTTAGTAGGAGATCGTCCTGCGCGGGAGAGAGTAAAACTTGCTTGGCAGGCAGCAGGGGTCTCTTTCATTGTGATCGTCGCTTTCGCACTCTTTGGAAAAGCAGTCCTCGGTTACCTCCATGTTTCAATCTTCGGGCTTCAGGGTGCCGGCGGACTTTTGCTCTTACTCATCTCACTCGAATTGCTTACTGGCAAAGATAATCCTGATGTTGATTCAAAGAAGGGTAATGTCGCACTTGTCCCACTTGGTACTCCCCTACTCGCTGGTCCTGGTGCGATCGTCACGACGATGCTTTATGCCAATTACGCTCATGGGAGTGCTCGAATCGGTTCCCTTTTTCTTGCTATCGTCGCAACCCATATAGTTATTGGAATTTCTCTGATGTTCTCAACAAAGATTTTGGGGCTTATTAAAGAGTCCGGTGTCACTCTCTTTGCTCGTATTGCAGGCCTTCTCTTAGCTGCCATCGCAGTTGAGATGATCGTCGCCGCTATCAAGGGTTTCTTTAATCTCTAACCTCTGTGAGAGACTGCCTTAGTGATTGCGACTCAGAGTGTTGAACTACGTGCCGGAGCTCGCCTCTTAGTTAAAGACGTGACAGTTCGGATCAACCACGGTGATCGCATCGGTTTTGTCGGTCGAAATGGTGCTGGCAAATCCACTCTTGCAAAAGTCCTCGCCGGCGAAACGATGCCTGCTGGTGGCCAAGTGCTTCGTACCGGATCAATCGGTTACCTCCCTCAAGATCCCCGGACCGGTGATCAGGGTGAGTTAGTTCTTAACCGTATTCTCTCCGCTCGCGGCCTCGACCAAATCGCAATTCGAATGACAAAGGTTGAAGAAGAGATGGCCACCGCATCTCCTGAAGAGCTTGAAAAGGTAATGGATCGTTACTCACGAGTCAGTGCTGAGTTTGATACTGCAGGTGGTTATGCAGCCGCTGCAGAAGCAGAATCGATCGCGACCAACCTGGGGCTTCCTGAACATATCTTTACCAATACCCTCGATGGCTTATCTGGTGGCCAACGTCGTCGTATTGAATTAGCACGTCTACTCTTCAGTGGTTCCGAGACGCTCATCCTCGATGAACCTACTAACCACCTGGATGCCGACTCGATTATCTGGCTACGTGAGTACCTCACTAAATACTCTGGTGGACTTGTCATCATCTCGCACGATGTGAACCTCATCGAAACCGTCGTCAACAAGGTCTTCTACATTGATGGCAACCGAAACGTGATCGATGTCTACAACATGGGTTGGAAGAAGTATCTCCAGCAACGTGAAGATGATGAGCATCGTCGCAAGAAGGAACGCGCAAATGCGGAGAAGAAGGCTGCGATCCTCGCCAAGCAGGGTGAGAAGATGAAGGCGAAGGCCTCAAAGGCTGTCGCCGCTCAAAATATGTTGAAGCGATCCGAGCGTTTGCTCTCTGGTCTTGAAGCGGTGCGCGTGAGTGACAAGGTTGCAAAGCTGCGCTTCCCTACCCCTGCTCCTTGCGGTAAGACTCCGCTCATGGCCGAGGGACTCTCAAAGTCCTATGGTTCACTCGAAATCTTTACCGATGTCTCACTCGCTATCGACCGATCATCGCGCGTGGTGATCTTGGGGCTCAATGGTGCCGGAAAGACAACACTTCTCAAGATTCTTGGTGGAGCGGCTGAATCTGACACTGGTGATATTCAGCCGGGTCATGGCTTAAAGATTGGTTACTACGCGCAGGAGCATGAGACTCTAGATTTCGAACGTTCTGTCCTTGCAAATATGCTCTCATCCGGTGAAAAGATCAATGAACAACAGGCCCGGCAAGTCCTGGGTTCATTCCTCTTTGTTGGAGATGATGTTGATAAGCCCGTGAAAGTTCTAAGCGGTGGTGAACGAACCCGTCTTGCACTCGCCACTCTCGTAGTCGGTTCAGCCAACGTGCTCCTACTTGATGAACCCACAAATAACTTGGACCCGGAATCACGCGATGAGATTCTTGCCGCTCTTGGTGAATATCAGGGTGCTGTTGTGATGGTGAGCCACGATGAAGGAGCAGTTCGTGCCCTTAAGCCTGAGCGAGTCTTATTACTCCCAGATGGCGATGAAGATCTGTGGAATGACGAGTACTTCGACTTAATCGCCTTGGAATAGAACGTTAACCCTTCGTTTACCACGCGTTTCACTAATGAAAAGACTCCTGTAACCATCCCCCTTCTAGCCTGCTCCTACGCGTAATTGGTCGATTGCGCACCCAACATTAGGAGACATTGTGAAGATTTCGCAGAAACTCTCACTTGCAGGCCTCGCAGCTCTCGCTGTACTTGCAGGATCACTTACACCAGTGGCTCACGCCGCTGATGCGCTACAGCTTTATGCAGCACTAGATTATTCAACCGATGTTGCTACAGCGTTTACCGCTAAGACTGGAATCCCGGTCAACGTGACAGCGCTTTCAACTGGTCCACTTCTTGCAAAGATCACCGCTGAGAAGAACAACCCACAATGGGGCGTCTACTGGGCAGATGGTGCTGAGCCATGTGCAGCACTAGATATCGATAAGCAACTAGTCCACTACAAGCCAAAGGGTGCTCACCTCAATGCAATCGGTGCGCAGCTTGCTCCTAAGACAAATGCTTACCAGGTACCAGGATTCACTGAGATGGTCGGCGTTGTTTATAACTCGTCAAAGGTTCGTAAGCCAACCTCATGGGATGACCTCGCATCAGCTGATTTCAAGAATCAAGTTGGCATGAATAACCCTTCAGTTTCCGGTCCAACCTACCCATTTATCGCCGGCCTCATCCAGCAACTCGGTAGCGAAGATGCGATGAAGGCATACCTTCTTAAGCTCAAGGCAAATGGTCTTCGTGCATTTGATAAGAACTCAAAGACTCTCGCTGCGCTCAATACTGGCGTCATCAATGTAGGTCTCGTTCAATCATCAGCAGCGATTACCGAAGTCAATACCTACAAGGCAAAGCCAGTTGCTGGTCTGACCCCTGCAGTTACCTACCTCTCAAAGACGACCGTTCTTCCGTCATGTCTTGCAATCGATGCTAAAGCCTCATCTTTCCAGCAAGATGCAGCGAAGAAGTTCGTTGACTTTGTCATGTCTTCTGAGGCCGTTGCCATCATGGTGAAGTCAAACACTGGAGATTCGCTCTTCTGGCCAACACTTGTAGGTCGTGCGCCATCAACAGCCACAACTACAATGCCTTCTCTCACTTCAGGATTGGTTCAGATTGTTGATCCATACAAGTACGCACTCATCCAAGGTGAAGTTCAGGACTGGTTTACAAAGAACATCGCTTAAGTTATTTAAGCGAAGATAGCGATGTCGAAGACGAGAGGGCTCGATGGGGTACTCCCACGGGCTCTCTCTCTTTTTCGTTCTAAATTTTCCCCTATGACAGCTTTCTGGCTGATCATCATCAGTATTCTGGTTCTGCCTATTATTCTCTTCCTGGCCGTCGCTTTTAGTCCAAAACTTTTAGACCAAGGCCCGCAATGGTTCACCTTCTCTAGTTTCAAGGCAGCCGCAGATCCTTATTTTCTTCGATCTATCTGGCACTCATTTTTATTAGGCGTAATCTCAGCGGTTGCCGCTACCGCGATCGCAATTGGTGTCGCCTGGATAGTCCTGCGAACAAATGCGTCATCTCGCAAAGTTTGGAATCTCTCAATTTTTGCCCTCTTGCTCGCACCGTCATATCTCATAGCCCTGGGCTGGGAGCGCATCTTTGAGCGCGCCGGCGTTCTAAACATCATTGGGATCGATCTTCCACATGTTCGTGATCTGCTTTATGGACCAATCGGAATTGGAATGATCCTGACATTTAAAGGAATTCCTTTCGCTTACCTCGTGATCTCAAATGCGATGCGCGGTTTAGGTGAAGAGTTTGAACAAGCAGTAAGAGTTCATGGTGGCTCTCGCTTGCAGGCATTCAAGATGATGGCCACCCTCTTATTACCGGCTCTATGGTCAGGAATCGCAATTGTCTTTGCCGAGAGTATCAGTGACTTTGGTGTCGCTTCTCAGCTCTCATCGCCTGGTCGATATTCAGTTGCAACCTTCACGCTCTACAAATCAGTGATGTCTATTCCTGTCTCGTTCCCGCTCTGCGCTGCAATTTCAATTATTCTTCTAGGACTAGTTGTTCTAGCGCTCCTCGCCCAAGCGAAAGCCCTTCGCGGCAGATCTTTTCGAGTGCTCAGTGGTCGAACGCGTCCTATCACTAGGCAGAAGCTCTCTCGAAGGGGTGCATTCGGCGCCAACTCAGCCATCTATGGACTCCTCTTCGTTACCTTGGGAATTCCCGTCTTTGGCGCAATATCTGCATCGATGATCCAGGGATTGGGTACAGTGATTTCAAATTACCAATTCAATTTTGATAATTACTTCAGGGTAATCAAAAGCCCACTCCTGAGATCTCCACTCCTCTTCTCCGCTGAAGCGGCCCTCATCACCGCATCCGTTGCTGTAGTTTTAGCCGCAATCTCCTCAAAGATGCTTGTCTCAACCAAGAATGGCGTTGGAAAGAAGTTTCTTGATTTCTTCCTCTTGGCGGCAGTTGGGCTACCAGGCATCGTCTTTGCGATTGGGTATATCTTCGCCTACAACCTTCCTATTGCTCAGAAATACGGATTTCATCTCTACGGAACGGTGGCGCTCCTCGTTCTTGCATACACGGCGACCGCGTTACCCTCAACTACGCGCTCACTCGTTGGAAATATGAATCAGTTCCAAGAATCGCTTTCAGAGGCTTGCCGTGTTCATGGTTTTACCGCGATCAAGACTTGGATCGCTGTTGTGCTCCCGCTTATATCTCGTCCGCTTCTAGCAGCTTGGTGTCTCACGTACTGTGGCACGTTACTTGAGCTTCCAGTGAGCCAGATTCTCTATCCACCTGGGCATGCGCCACTCGCTGTTGGAATCGATCACGCACTTGGAAATTATGATTTTGGTGGCGGTACCGCGATGGAGGTATTTGCGATCATCTCGGCTCTGCTTGTTGTCGCAGCAGTTTTCGCAGTGTATGAATTCTTCGCGCCTAAGGGCTGGAAACAACTAGGGAAGGCACGCGCATGAATTTAGGTCACCAGATTCGAATCCTTGAGGCGCGAAAGAACTATGGCGCTCTTGCTGCGCTCAATGGTCTCTCGCTTGATATCAAAGCAGGTGAGTTCACCGTTCTACTAGGGCCATCTGGCTCCGGTAAATCTACGCTGATCCGGTCCCTAGCAGGAATCGAAAAATTAGATTCGGGTTCGATTTACTTCGGTGATCACGAGGTTAGTCGCGGGCCACTCAATGTTGCACCCGAGAAGCGAGATCTAGCAATGGTCTTTCAAGATTATGCGCTATGGCCGCACTTGACCGCCTCGGAAAATGTCGGGTATGCGCTCAAGCGTAGAAGATTCCCTAGCGATAAGTACAGCCAGCTTATTATCGAAGCGTTATCTCGAGTAGGTCTCGAGTCAAAGGGAGAGAACTATCCGCATCAACTTTCTGGCGGAGAGCAGCAGCGTGTTGCGCTTGCCCGAGCAATTGTTGCTAAACCCGCTCTACTCCTCTTTGATGAGCCACTATCAAATCTCGATGCTGACTTACGAGAAAGACTTCGCATTGAGATATCAACACTGACTCGCGAGATTGGCGCTTCCGCCTTGTACATTACTCACGATCAATCAGAGGCCTTCGCTCTTGCGGATCAGATCGGCGTGATCAACAAAGGGTCAATCGAACAGATTGCCGCACCGGAAGTTATCTACGATCGTCCAGCGACTCGATTCGTCGCAAACTTCACAGGTACTGCCGGAAAGTTCACCGGAGTTGTAAAGTCCATCTCCAAGAAGAATTGCACTGTCAGCCTTGGAAAAGATCTCATCAAGGCTCGTCACACCGTACCTCTTGAGGTTGGTCAGGAAGTTGATGTACTCGTCCGTCCAGCGGCGACGAGCTTTACGATTGAGGGCCAAAACCGCATCTCATCAGTTATTACCGATATCGCGTACCGAGGCCGGGGCTACGAGCACGCCATCGATACTAAATACGGCTCGCTGACTGGCGTATTCGATACTATTTCGCATCAGCGCGGAAGCACGACGGAAGTCACCATCGATCCAGATAAATGCATAGCTTTCCCCCTCGAGAAGAAGTAGAGGCCACCATGTTTCACTCACTCAGCGGCAACGATATTGCCCTCTTTATCTCTGTCTTCTTGGCCTGTGCAGTAGAGGCGGTCGAAGCAGTCACTATCGTCCTCGCATCCGGTACCTCACGCGGTTGGCGATCCACCTTCCAAGGTGTCATCAGCGCCCTCATCGTTCTCGCCGGATTGATCGTGGTGCTCGGGCCCAGTATTCAAAAGCTCCCAAAGAGCACGCTCCGATTGGCAGTTGGAGGGCTACTCCTTGTCTTCGGCCTGCAGTGGCTGCGCAAAGCAATCCTACGCGCAAGTGGATTCAAAGCGCTCCACGATGAAGAGAAGATCTTCCGTGATGAAGTTGAAGCCGCGAAGAAGGTCGCCAAAGTCTCGAATTTTGTTGTCTCAGATTGGTACGCCTTTACCCTTTCGTTCAAGGGTGTGCTGCTCGAAGGCCTTGAAGTTGTCTTTATCGTTGTCACATTTGGAATTATTCAAAAGGGTTCGAATCCTCAAGCATTCGCTCTCGCAGTATGGGCAGCGGCTATCGCGGTTGTGATCGTAACGATTGCTGGCTTTGCGATCGCAAAGCCTTTAGCACGCGTTCCTGAAAATACTATGAAGTTTGTCGTCGGGACTCTGCTCACATCCTTTGGAATCTTCTGGGGCGCAGAGGGCGCTGGAGCAGAATGGCCACGTAAGGATCTCTCGCTACTCGCGATCATTCCATTCGTACTTCTCGTTTCCTTTGGCTTGATCGAATTTCTTAAAGTGCGCAAGGCCAAAAATTACCAGGTACGCAAACTCAGCCTTCCGACTTTTTCTGAGCCAAGTAAAGATGGGCCACTTGTGGTCCGCTGGGTTGGAGGCTTCCTCTTCTTCTGGTACGACTTCATCATCGGTGACGATTGGCGCGTAGCAGCTGGCGTAGTGCTCGGATTCTTTGCAATCCATAGCGTTGGCATCTCAGCGTGGTGGACTATGCCAGCGGTAGTAGCAGCAATGCTCAGCTATACCCTGCTTGAGGCGACCCGCGAAGAGAAAATTAGCGCTTAAAGAGTTTCGTCTTACTTCGCTTCGTTCTCACCAGCGCGAAGTGCGACCGCTAGCTCACGGAAATCTTCGACCAACATATCGATCTCTTTCTGCGTATGAGCAAGGCTAATCAGCCACTGCTCATCGAGTCCCGGAGGCGTAATGATGCCACGATTGAGAGACCAGAGCCATGAGAGCTCGGCGATTTCAAAATCCGTTGCCTTGTAATCACGGTAGTTACGAACTTGATCAATAGACCAGGTAATGCAACCCTTCACGCCAAAGCCGACGGTGTGGGCTGGGAGCTCGTATTGATTAATGATCTCGGTAATGCGGTCAAGCGCATCGTGATTGAGTCGCTCTGCTTCAGCGAGTGCCTCAGGAGTGGCCACCATATCAACGCCGCGGATTCCAGCCATAGCGAGTGGATTGCCATTGAAGGTTCCGAAGTGTGGCATCCGGTTATCAGTGATCGCATCCATCACGTGCTTCTTGCCACCGAAGGCTGCTACTGGCATTCCGCCGCCAATGGATTTAGCAAGGGTGATGAGATCTGGCTGGACGCCAAGTCGAACTGCCGCGCCATGCGGACCAGCTGTGAGACCGGTCTTTACTTCATCAAAGATTAAGAGAATTCCATATTGATCACAGAGCGCGCGAACAGATTCTAGGTAGCCATCATCTGGCAAGACGATTGCAAGATTCTCGAGAACTGGCTCTACGATGAAGCAGGCGATTGAATCATGATCTCGAGCAAAGACCTTCTCGAGCGCTTCAAGGTTATTGAACGGTACGACAAAGACTACGCCTGGTGATGTTCCATCTTGCACGACTGCATGTGGCTCATCTGCCGGACCAGCCTCAGCAAGAGAAGGTTTGCCTGAGACTGTCATGGTGTCAGAGCTACCGTGGTAACCGCCTTCAACCTTAACGATCGCGTTCTTGCCAGTAAATGCCTTTGCCGTGCGCGCCGCATACATCGTCGCCTCGGTCCCAGAGTTTGCAAAACGAACTTGATCAATCTGGAATCGCTTGCAGAGGCGCTCCCCTGCATCACGAGAAATCGGTGATGGTGTAACAAAGAGCATTCCGGTGTCGAGCGCCTTCTTTGACTCTTCAACAACTGTTGGATTGAGGTGGCCGGCGAGCATTGCGCCAAATCCCATAGAGAGATCGAGTAATTGTCGGCCGTCTACATCGGTCATGTACGCGCCACGAGCTGAGACGATGGAGATCGGATATGGATCCCAGTGCTGGAAACTTGAGACAACACCGAGCGGCATACTCTTCTTTGCTACTTCAAATTCGGTCTGTGAGGCGCCAGTATCTTTGGTAAAGCGAGCCCATTCGGCGGCCATCAACTTCGCGACTACTCTTTTGTCAACTGGACGAGTCGTCACCGCAGTGCGCACATATTTATTGGGATTGAGTGAATTTTTCATTTGGTTCAAGGTATCAGAAGCCCTGAAGAGAGTCATTTTCACTGATTGTTCGCGTGTTGTTTCTAGACGTTTATTGCATTTTTCTCAAAGTTCTATGCCTGATGCGATATAGTTGAAACATAAACCAATAATTGAAGGGTAGTTCATGACTAAAAAAGTAGAAGCTGCATTGGATCCAAATCGCTGGCGTGCACTCGGCGTTATCGCTATCGCACAGCTCATGGTCGTCTTAGATGCATCGATCGTTAACATTGCGATTCCAAGTGCTCAACGCGATCTCCATATCTCTGCAGCAAACCGTCAATGGGTCGTCACTGCCTACACTCTTGCCTTCGGATCACTCTTACTTTTGGGTGGACGTATCGCCGATATCGTCGGCCGCAAGAAAATTTTCATTATTGGCCTGACCGGCTTTGCCGCTGCATCAGCTCTCGGTGGAATCGCCTCTACCCAGGCCCTTCTCTTCGGAGCTCGTGGTATGCAAGGCATCTTCGGTGCCCTTCTCGCACCGGCCGCGCTCTCGCTCATCAACGTCACCTTCACACTTCCAAAAGAGCGCGCAAAGGCATTTGGTGTCTACGGCGCTATCGCCGGTGGTGGCGCAGCTATCGGTTTAATCATGGGCGGAACATTGACTCAGTACGCATCATGGCGTTGGTGTCTCGGCGTTAACGTTCCGATCGCTCTGCTCGCTGTCGCCTTGGCAATTCCCTTCATCAAGGAATCACGGGCTGAGGGCGAAAACGGTTACGCACTTACTGGCGCAATTACCGTTTCGCTTGGATTGCTCTCCTTGGTCTACGGCTTAAGTGAAGCGGCGACCAAGGGTTGGGGTAAATCTTCGACCTATCAATTCTTTATCTACGCAGCGGTCTTGCTCGTACTGTTCTTCTTCATCGAATCCCGTACAAAGCACCCACTGCTACCAATCCGAGTCCTTGCCGAGCGCAACCGCGGTGGTTCGTACCTGGCGACTCTCCTCATCGGCGCTGGGCTCTTCACCATGTTCTTATTCCTCAGCATCTACTTCCAGAACGTCTTGGGTTATAGCGCACTGAGATCAGGCTTCGCCTTCTTGCCATTCTCTGTTGGTGTGATCACCTTTGCTGGTGTCGCTTCTACTCTCCTACCTAAGGTCGGTGCGCGACCATTGATGTTAACTGGTCTGCTCATGGCAACCGCCGGACTCTTCTTCTTATCGCGCATTACCCCACACTCTTCCTATCTCACCGCAATCTTGCCAGCGCTCATCATTATGAGTACTGGTCTTGCACTCGTCTTTATTCCAAGTGCGACAACAGGACTTCATGGAATCGGTGGACGTGACTCCGGAGTTGCATCAGCGATGATTAACACCAGTCAGCAGATCGGTGGCTCACTTGGTGCAGCGCTCCTAAATACTGTTGCAGTTACTGCTTCAACAGCATTTGCAAAGAGCCATACCTCGCTCGGTAAAGAGTTACCGGGCTTTGCCATGGTTCACGGTTTCTCTATCGCATTCCGTGTTGGTGCTGCTCTTCTACTCGTTGCTGCAGTGATTATCGCTCTCACGATTAATGTGGGCAAGCACGCTGCCGAATCAACAGAGGGCGTAGCGCTGCATTAATCAAAAGCAACTACTTGCGACGATAGATAACTATCCCAAAAAGTAATCCGGCAACAATAAGAATCGTAGAAATCGAGACGATTCTTAAGTTCTTCGATGAATGGTGTGGCAGATTAGGTGCTAAAGAAGGCGCCGCTGCCACACCATTCTTGTATGTGAAGGTGTACTCGCCATCAAGAACGTGGCCATCAGCGGCTGCTACTCGGTAGTTCACGAGAACTGGGCCCTCGGCGTTATTTGGTCTAACTGCCACTGTGAGTACCGCGCCGTTAACAGTCGTGTCGCCTTCGAGGCTCTCTGCATTGGCATTCGTAACGCTAACCTTATTGATCTGTGCACCCGCTAGGACCTGCAACGGTTCGCCAAAAGTCAGAGTGAGGTGATCTGGCCACTGCTGGATAGTCGTATCATGAACCGGATCACTCGAGATCAATGTCGTATGCGCGGAGGCAACTGGCGCAATTGCCAGAAAGATCGCCGCTAGAGCACCGGCGTAACGTTTCATGCCCACGGTCTTAATCAAGGAAGAAATCCAGCAAGAAATCAGTGGTACCTGGCTTCACCGAATACTTCTCGAGATCGGTAATGCCTTCTGATGCGAGCAGCTCATCATCAACGAAGAAGTTTCCAGAAGTGGTCTTTGCATCGCGGTTGAGGATGATGTGGGCCGAATCTGCGAGGATCTCTGGGGTCCGGCAATAATCGGTATCGACGCCGGGGATCATCGCTAGCGCCGCTGTATCGATCGCGGTGCGAGGCCACAGAGCGTTTACTCCGATTCCATCACGCTTAAACTCTTCTGCCATTCCCAGAACACACATCGACATTCCGTATTTTGCCATTGTGTAGGCAAGGTGTGGCTTGAACCATTTTGGGTTCATAGAAAGTGGTGGCGAGAGCGTCAAAATGTGAGGATTACGGCCGGCTGCCGCTGACTCTCTGAGGTGCGGCAGTGCAGCTTGTGATGTCAAGAAGGTGCCGCGCACGTTGACATCAAACATTAGGTCAAATCGCTTAGCCGGAGTTGAAAGAGTCGGCGTTAAATTAATCGCACTCGCATTGTTTATGAGAATATCTATTCCGCCGAAGGTTTCGACAGTCTGTGCGATTGCTGCTTCAATCTGATTCTCATCACGAATATCACATTGGATGGCTAGGCCTTCACCACCTGCAGCGTTGATCTCCTCGACTGATGAGTAAATTGTTCCTGGCAGTGTTGGGTGAGGCTCAGTTGTCTTAGCAGCGATCGCAACCTTCGCGCCATCCCGGGCGGCGCGTAAGGCAATCGCCAATCCGATTCCTCGTGAACCACCAGTAATAAATATCCGTTTTCCTTCGAGTGACATGACTAACCCTTCATCCGCGAGCTCATGAACTTCATAAATGCACCTTGTGTCTCATCTGACGCAAGCGCAATGCGAAACATCTCACCCTCGGCCTGCATGACGTTCTCCACTGCAATGTGTGAACCACTCTTAAGTAGTGCCTTCGTATTCAAAACCGCCGTTGGTGGCTGAAGAGCGATAACTTCAGCAATCTCTAGAGCCTTGCGGGTTGGGTCGTCTTCAATTCCATTGATGAGCCCAAGGGCGAGCGCTTCATCGGCTCCGAAACTTCGTCCGGTAAGAAAAATCTCTGAGGCTTTTGCATGTCCTACTAGCTTTGGAAAGAGGATACTCGAGCCAGCTTCAGGCACAAGACCAAGTGTCACGAATGGCATTGAGAAGGTTGTATCGTCTGCGGCATATACGAGATCACAATGCATTAGCATCGTTGTGCCGATACCGACCGCATTTCCATGCACTGCTGCAATCAGAGGCTTCGGGAAATCGTGGAGCGCTTTGAGAAAGTGAAAGACTGGCGAAGACATTGTGATCTCTTCATTCATGAAATCCATGATGTCATTACCCGCAGTGAAGGCCTTACCGGCGCCTGAGATCACCACATCACGAATTCCAAAATCTCCCGCCGCTTGATTGAGGCTATCTGCAAGTAACCGATACATCGATTGCGTAATTGCATTCTTCTTCTCAGGGCGATTGAGAGTGAGATGGAGAACTTGGTCTATCTGCTCGATAAGAATCTCTGACATGAGCTCAGTGTAGGGATACTTTCCGAGATAGATCCAAAATCTGGACCGGAGTTACCTCTAGGCTAGGAGTATGACGATCGTTATCCCATCCCGCCTGTGGGAGTATGCGATTGCTGCCTTCTTGATCATCCTCGCCCCCGGGCCAAGCGTTCTCTTCACTATCGCCCGAGCGATCGCCTGGGGACGTGCTACCGCGCTCCTCACTGTGCTCGGCAACGTTCTGGGTATGTACCTCATGTCCATCTTTGTCTGCTTTGGACTTGGTCCGATCCTCTCTCGCTCCCACATCATCTTTAATCTTGTCCAATGGGGCGGAGGTATCTACCTGATCTACCTTGGGGTCAGCGCCATTAAAGATAGTCCGCGCGATGCCGAAGGAATGCGCCAAATCGTAGATGCGAAGCCATCATCACTTGCAACAATTCGACAAGGGTTTATGGTCGGTGCACTCAATCCCAAGGGGTTGGTCTTCTTCGCCGCCATTGTTCCGCAATTTGTTGATCGTGATAAAGGATCAATCACGATGCAGATGCTCATCATGGCCACGGTCTTTGCCGCCATCGCCCTGTTATCTGATGGTAGCTGGGGCCTCTTAGCCGGGACTGTCCGAGAATGGTTCGCAAGCGATGTGAAACGGTTAATCAGGATGCGCACTACCGGCGGGGCAGTCATGATCCTGCTCGGAATCTTCACGATTGCCCAATCACTCTGGAAGAAGTAGCACCACTCCCAGCGAGTCTCATCGAGCGCTGTCAGCCGTAGGTAGTTAAATATGGCTACATCAAAAAATAGGAGCGTAGATATGGGCGAACGTAGAGTTAATTTAAGTCCAAGTGATCTGACATTTTCGTGGGACGGCTGCCATCGTGAGTTATGGCTGCAATATAACCACCAAGTTAAAGCACCGATGTTCATGCCGACTGTCGCCGAACTAGCAGAGTCGCAAGAGACCTACTTTATGAATAAGAGCGCCCCCCTGAGCACTTCAGCGATGCATCCTGATATTCCAGAGGCGAAGATTGTCGATCATGGCGGTTGGGTCCTCTCGCGCCCGATCCAAGTCAATGGCGTTGATAGCCACCTCTCGGTGCGTGGCAAGTATGACCTACTCATTGAGTTCCCTGATGGCGCCTTCGGCATCATCGATTGCAAGATGCAGGCGCGCACTTCAGATAAGAGCGGCTTCTACTCTCCTCAACTTGAAGCGTATGCATATGCTCTCGAGAATCCTGCAAAGGGCGAGCCGAAGAAGATATCGATGATCGGTATCTATTCCTGGTCGCTTCCCCAAGCATGGGGCAATGTGAACGCCGGCTTTGGTTACCGAGTGAACTCCAACTGGTACCCAGCAGAGCGAAACCCAGAAGCGCTACAGAAGCGTTTTGATGAGTTCATCACGATGATCAATGGAGAATGTCCCCCATCAAAGGATGGGTGTGAGCATTGCAAGTATCTCGCCGAACGTGAAGCGATCCTGAAGAAGAGCTAGTTACTCGTTATCTGTCTCGGCTTTACGAGATTTTAAAATCTCAGCCTTCGCCTCTGAGGCGTACATATCGACAAACTCTTGACCAGATAACTTCTGGATGGAGTTCATGATCACATCAGTTGCCTCACGGAGTACCTGCAGATCACGGCTGTCGCCAGTGAAGAAGAGTGGTTCACCAAAGACCATCTCGACGCGGCGTACCTTAGGAACGATCTGACCCGTAGGTTGGATCTCTGCCGTATTAAACATCGCAACTGGGACCACCGGGCAGCCAGATTCGATCGCCATCCGCGCAATTCCTGTGCGGCCCTTATAGAGACGCCCATCAGGTGAGCGAGTTCCCTCGGGATAAATTCCGATGCACTCCCCAGCCTTAAGAAGATCGAGTCCCGTCAGGATCGCCGCTTCACTTCTACGACCGCCAGCTCGATCAACTGGTACCTGTCCAAGGGCGATGAAGGTGAGCTTCTTAATAAAACCCTTGAGTCCGGGTGAGGTGAAGTACTCGCTCTTTGCCAAGAAGGTGACCTTGCGAGGGACGACTAGCGGCATGAAGATCGAGTCGCTGAATGAGAGGTGATTCGACGCAACAATGACGCCGCCATTATTGGGAACTAGACGTAGTCCGGTTACCTTCGGCCGAAAGAAGAGCATCAGAATCGGGGTCAAGAAAGATTTAAGGAAGGTGTACGCCACGGGGATAATTTAGGGGATCAGCGCTCGGGTGTGACACCATCTGAGCGTGGCCGATATTGAAAATTCTCAATCTTTTCTCCTCTCAGGAGGAAAAGTGGGCGTGTTGATGATCCATGGATTTACCGGATCCCCAGCAACTGTTGCGCCGTGGGCCCGCGGATTGGCGGATGAGGGTTACACGGTGAGTGTTCCACGGCTTGCAGGGCACGGGACTCGTTGGGAAGATCTCAATGACACTACGTGGCGAGATTGGTACTCCTCGGTGGAAGATGCCTACCTTCAACTTCTGACCCATTGTGATCGAATCTTTATCGCTGGCTTTAGCGTTGGTGGAGCTCTAGCTTTAAAGTTTGCGCAGATCCGAGGAAGTGAGATTGAAGGTCTCATTCTTCTCAACGCCTCGATCTTCGATGAGCGCAAGAGTTATTTTCTGCTTCCATTCCTTAAACATCTCATCCCCTCTTTAAAGAGCGGAGCGATGGATGTCAATAAACCAAATCCGGTTCGCCATAGTTATGGTCGTCTGCCCTTAAAGGCCTTAGATTCCTTACGTGGGCTATGGAAGTCTGCTGAAGATGGCCTCTACCTCGTTGATACACCATTGATGGTCGCCTATTCAGTCGATGATCACGTTGTTGATCCACGAAATTCCGAAACAATTATCGATAATGTCTCGTCATCGGATATCCGCGAAGTGATCTTTGAAAAATCTTTCCATAACGTCGCACTCGATTACGATGCAGAGGTCCTGATCGAGGAGACGCTGATATTCATCCGAGATGTCTTGTCAGGTGAAATTACTCGCTCAACCGAGAGCGATGAACGTGAACTTATCGATGCAGAATTCGATGCCATTGTCTCTGGGTTATCCCTCGATGAATCAACGCCAAACACCTACCTTGATGAACTCGATAAGCCACAGGCAGATGATTTTCATATTCCAAATCCGCAACTTGCTCCGCTCTCAGAATCTAACCGCAGCTCACTCTGGTTGCTCTTCGCAGGTGCCCTATTGATTCTGCTTTATATCTTTACTGGCTTTGACCTCTTCGGAAGTGGCGCATGGCCAGGAGTTATTGCGATTATCGGTGGTCTCGCCCGAATTATTTGGAACACCGCACGAAGATTTGATAACGGTGAAGATGGTGCCCTTTTTTAAATTTAGACCCGAGCTAAATCTGCCGCTCCAACTAAGCCAGCGCCATTTCCTAGCGCCGCAGGAATGATTCGGGGTAATGGCAGCTTCCCTGAAAAAGGCATAAAAAGTTCAAGTGCAGAACGAGTTGGAGCAAGGAGAATTTCCCCGGCATCAACGACTCCCCCGCCAATCACGACACAAGCCGGGTTGAAGAGAACACTTAATGAAGCGATTCCGGCACCAAGCCATTGAGCGGTGGTATTAAACCCGGCGAGAGCGACTGGATCTCCATCGCGGGCCGCTTCGGTGATGTGATGACCTGTGAGGCCTTGAATAGTTCCATCACCGCGGGCCAACAAGTTGTAGGCGGCATCTGGTGAGGCGCTAATTGCTTCGCGGATATGACGCATGAGCGCTGTACCTGATGCATACTGCTCAAAACAACCGCGTTGTCCGCATCCACAGATATGACCTTCGGGGACGACTCGCATGTGACCAAACTCCGCCGCAATTCCGCCAATCCCACGATGAAGTTTTCCATCAATTATTGCGCCGCCACCAATTCCAGTTCCTACCGTCAAGAGAATCATCTCGCTCTCGCCACGACCGGCGCCGTACTTCGCTTCACCCCATGCAGCAGCATTTGCATCATTCTCAATGACGACAGGAAGCCCTACGAGCGATCCGATCTCATTCTTGAGATTGATGCCGTTCCATCCTGAAATATTCGGAGTTGCGATCATGACCTCGCGATCACTGCTCACAAAACCGGCAGCCGACACACCAACGGCTACCGCTTTATGATTCTCCAAAAGTACTTTTGCAACATCGGCAATTGTCCTGGTGAGCGCTTGGCCACCCTCTTTTGGAGTTGACTCTCGATGCGTGGCCAAAATTGTGCCATCGACATCAACAACGCCGCCTAGAACTTTTGTCCCGCCAATATCAATACCGATAGTCAGGTCCATTGAATTACGCTTCACACTTTACTTTGAGCTCTTTGAGCGCAAGGTCAATAGTGTCGCGCTCAGCCTTTGTACGCATCATGGCAGGTACGGGCATTGAGAGGGCAACCGTTAGCTCATATGTGACAGTAGTCGTCTCGTCGCCATTATCAACGATCGTGTACCCACCTGACATCTGCGTCAACATATCCGCATCGTCGAGGGTGAAGGAGAGCGATGTTGGCGCCGTACTCCAGTCATAATCCAAAATGACGCGATCTTTTACCTGTCCCGCTTTAATCATCATCTCAATCTTTGTAGCGCGACCCTCGCCATCCTTCTCAAGGACGGTTGCACTCTTGATGGCGCTCGACCACTCGGGATAACCCGCTGGATTGAAGAGCAGGGCAGAGATCTCGCTGGCCGGAGCCTCGATCACAATAGAATTTTTCGATGTATCAGACATGCCCATAGGTTACCGCCCCAAACCTCTAGCGGTTTGCGCGACCTGACCACTACCGTTTCGCCATGAATGAATTCTCGACCCCAGCGATCGTGCCACCTGCTACTGCTGGCAACCTCACTAATCTCGTCGCTGAACGTGCCTGGTTTGAACCGCAGCGGGTCATGCTCTCCCGCCCACTCGGCGATGGCTGGCAACCCGTAACCGCTCGAGAGTTTGAAGAAGAAGTTCGCACAACCGCCAAAGGTTTAATCGCAGCCGGAATTTGCGCCGGTGATCGTGTTGCAATCATGGCGAAGACACGTTACGAATGGACGATCCTTGATTTTGCAATCTGGTTCGCTGGTGCGGTCTGCGTACCGATCTACGAAACCTCGAGTGCTGAACAGGTCCAGTGGATTCTTGAAGATTCAGGAGCAGTTGGCCTGGTTGTAGAAACGCCGGCGCTGCGAGAGATTGCTACGCCAGTCCTCGGAAAGAACTGTAAGTATGTGTGGACAATCACCGAGAATGCAATCCTCGAGCTCGTGCGTACAGGTTCAGGCATTACCGATGATGAGGTGAACCTTCGACGTGCTGGCCTTAACCCGGAATCCTTAGCAACTTTGATCTACACATCTGGCACCACCGGAAAACCAAAAGGCGTGATGCTTACTCACGGCAACTTCCTCGCAGAGTGCGGCAATGTCGTGCAAGGTGCTGCTGATCTCTTCTTAAAACCTAACGGCTCAACACTTCTCTTCCTGCCCATCGCCCACGTTTTTGGCCGAATGATTGAGATCGGTGCGATCACTGCTGGACTACACCTAGCTCATTGTGGCGATATAAATCGACTTCCCCAAGACCTTGCATCATTCAAACCATCATTTGTCCTCGCAGTCCCCCGGATCTTTGAGAAGATCTATAACGGTGCGGAGGCGCGTGCAGATGCGGCTGGAAAGGGAAATATTTTCCGCAAAGCAGCAGATGTTGCGATCAAATATTCAGAGGGGCTTGATGGTGGAGGAATCGGTCTCGCCCTTCGCCTTAAACATCGAATCTTCGACAAGTTGGTCTATTCAAAGATCCGTGCAGGAATGGGCGGAGCGGTTGAAGCAGCTATCTCTGGCGGTGCACCGCTAGGCGGACGGCTTGGTCACTTCTACCGAGGTGCAGGTATTCGCGTCCTCGAAGGGTATGGACTTACTGAAACTACGGCAGGTGCAACGCTTAATCTCAGCACCGAACAACATATCGGTTCTGTCGGCAAGCCGCTGCCAAGTACTACAGTCCGAATTGCCGAAGATGGTGAAGTGCTCATTAAGGGCCCTATCGTCATGCGTGGCTACTGGCAGAACGATGAAGCCAACCGCGAGGTCTTCACCGAAGATGGCTTCTTCCGATCTGGCGACCTCGGAGCACTTGATAGCAAAGGTTTCTTAACAATTACCGGCCGTAAGAAAGAAATTATCGTAACCGCCGGCGGAAAGAATGTTGCTCCAGCGGTTCTAGAAGACCGCGTCCGTGCTCATCCACTCGTCAGTCAATGTATGGTCGTTGGTGACGCGAAACCATTTATCGCCGCACTCGTAACCCTCGATGTCGATGCGATGAAGGCATGGTCCGCCTCAAATAAGAAGGCAGGCACATCCATCGCCGATCTTGCAAAGGATCCAGCTTTGATAGCTGTTATCCAGACTGCGATTGATGATGCAAATAAAGCTGTAAGCCGCGCAGAATCGATCCGCAAGTTTACAATTTTGCCAGTTGACTTCACTATCGCTGATGGTCAGCTGACGGCGAAGATGTCGGTCAAACGCCATGTGGTCGCGAAAGAGTTTGCCCGCGAGATCAACGAACTCTTCCTCTAAGGAGAGTTTCCATCATGTCTCACTCCACTACTCGCGCGCTCCTGAAGTTAATCAAGCATGACCTGAGCGCTATCGGAAGAAATGTCGATGAAACAATCGGGCGAAATGCAACTAATCAACATACTCGTTCCTCGCTGCGTGACATCCGAGAATCAATTGATACGCTCCAGAGCAAGATTAGCGATTTGGGAAAAAGCGCCTCAATCCTCACTAAACGCGAGGAAGAGATCTTGGTCGCGCTCAGCTCAGGCAAGACTGCTCTGGCGATCTCTCGACTCCTCCAGATTACCGAGCCCACAGTGAAGAGTCATGTGATGTCGATCTACCGAAAATTAGATGTTAACAATAAGACGAGCGCGCTCTCGGAGGCAGCTCGATTAGGGCTACTTCCCAAATAAGAGAGTGGTAAAACGCTCTCCCCATAAGGCCCAGCTCCACTCTTCCAGAACCCATTCACGACCTCGAGCGCCCATCGCAGCCGCACACTCTGGATCATTTAACAACGATATTGCCGCCTGTGCGATTGCACGAACATTGGTACCATCAACAACAAGACCACTCTCGCCATCGAGTACAGCATCAGGAGCACCTCCACTCGCTCCGCCAATAACTGGCAAGCCAGCAGAGCTCGCTTCTAAGTAGACGATACCGAGTCCCTCGACCTCCAATCCAAAGAAGCGAGAGCGCGATGGCATCGCAAAGAGATTGCCAAGCCGTAGGTATTCAGGAAGCTCGTCATACTTCAAGCGACCAACAAATCGAACTGATTCGCCGAGTGAATATTTTTTTACCAGAGACTCAAGGTGGTTGCGGTACGGACCTTCACCCACAAGTAGAAGAAGTGTGTTCGGCACATCGCGAAGAATCTCTGGCATCGCTTCGATCAATCGATCTTGCCCTTTACGGTGAACTAATCGTCCAACCGAAATGATGATCTTCTTGTCTGCAACTTTAAGTTTCTCGATCAGGAGCCCAGATCGTGCTCCTGGAGTAAAGTGATTGATCGCGATTCCTGGGGCGACTCTGACGGCCTGGACCTTCTTGCTCAAAATCGGTTTCATCGCCTGATGTGTAAATTCGCCAAGATAGGTAATCACATCAAGGTTCTTCGTAATCCTTCGCATAACCCATGAGAACGGCCAGACTCGAGACCACCACACCTCGTGGCCGTGAGTGAGAGCGACTTGTCGCTTCGCACCATTACGCCGTAGATACCCGCTCATCCAACCAAGTGGCGCAGCAGCGCCGTACCAAATAATTGTTGACGAGTGCTTCTTCATGATGGTTGCTACTGCGCGATTAACTCGTGGTGTAGGTAATAAAATTCGACTCTTATCCCGGTAAACGATCACTCCGTATCGTCGATGGAGTTCGTTATCAAAGGCGAGGTCGCCATCTTGTGAGGATGTATAAATCGCAACCTCGTGGCCATTGAGTTCACCTAAGAGCCCAAGGATAAAACTCTCAATTCCCCCAGCGCGAGGCCCAAGGTCGTTTGTAACGAGTAGAACTGGCCTCTTCTCACTCGCGCTCATCTCGGAAGGTTAATGGCGCAAGGCTCTCGATCTCAACTACGGTTGCCCCATGACCATTGCTGCCAACCTCATTATCGGGAGCAACGGCGGCACCACCATCAGCGGACGCTCTACTCCCCTGAGTTCGGCTACCGACCGGAAGCGATTTCATGAATTGCGCGGGCGGGCGGATGCGATCATTATTGGCGGCCAGACCGCTAGAAGTGAGCCATATTCGAAGACGCCAGTACCGCTGATCGTCGTCACGCGCTCATCGGAGTTACCAGGCAGCGCAGCGAAAAATCCAACTGCGATCATGAGCAACGACGATGTAGCCACAACATTGAAACGGACCATGCAGACCTACCCGTATCTACTGATCGAAGGTGGGGCGCATTTCTTACATGCCGCACTTGCTGCCGATCTTGTCGACGAGCTGTACATCACGGCGGCGGCAATGAGCGCTGAAGAACCTTTTACCGATCGCACCACGCTGACTCAGGGATTTCACCTCAAAAGCGAGCTTTCAATCGATGGTGATCTCTTCTTACATTATGCGCGCCTTCCCAATAACTAGTGAGAAAGAAATTACCCTTAGGTCGTGACAGGGTTTAAAACTGCGGGGATCAAACCCTGGGATGAGATTGTGGCGCAGATTCGCGCAATCTCTCTGCGCACCGAGATTGCGCTTGAAGAAGTTCCTGCACCTCAGAAACTTGCACCCTTTGCGATTGCCCTTACCGCCGATGTAGATATCGATGTCGGTACAGGTCGCTTTGTTCTCTTACATGACCCTGCAGGACAAGAAGGTTGGTCAGGTGAGTATCGCTGCGTCACCTTTGCCCGCGCTGCAATCGAAGAAGAACTAGCCAATGATCCATCGCTCTGCGATGTAAGTTGGTCATGGTTGGTGGAAGCGCTCGAAACCCATGGCGCTACTTATGGAAATCCCAGCGGTACAGTCACCCGGGTCGCTTCATCCTCTTATGGAGAGCTCGTAGGGCGAGATGAAGATTCTGAAGTCGAAGTTCGAGCGTCGTGGACGCCCACCGATGGTTCATCGATCGTTGCTCACGTCTTGGCCTGGGCCGAACTCGTTGCTCGCATCTCGGGACTAGAACCGCTACCTGAAGGCGTCACACAACTTCCGCTTGGTAGATAGTCAATGCCGATAGACGAAACTCCGCGGATCGCCGAACCACTTCTACTTCCCAGAGCTGGGATTCCACCACTTGTTGAAGATGATGCTGGCCTGCGCAATGTTATTGATCAACTCTCGCGTGGTGAAGGCCCGATCGCAGTTGATGCCGAACGCGCATCAGGCTTTCGTTACAGTCAACGCGCATACCTCATTCAAATCTTTCGCCGAGGTGGTGGCCTCCATTTGATCGATCCGATCGCGGCAAACAATCTAGCAACTTGGGCTGCACTCGACACCGCCTTCAAGGAATGTGAGTGGATCATCCATGCCAGTACTCAAGACCTGCCTTGTCTTCGCGAACTCGGAATCAATCCAACTAAGCTCTTTGATACTGAACTCGGCGGAAGAATTGCTGGATGTGAACGTGTTGGCCTGGGCGCTCTCACCGAAGCACTTCTCGGGTTGCAATTAGCAAAAGAACACAGTGCAGTCGATTGGTCTATTCGTCCCCTCAAGGATGAGTGGCTCGCCTATGCCGCACTCGATGTTGACGTCCTCATCGATCTTCGCGATGAGATGGAGAAATTACTCATCGAACGCGGATATCTTGAGTATGCACTCGAAGATTTTGCTGCGATTTTAATATCTAGCGCGGTCATCCCTGCGGCGAAGCGTGACCCATGGCGCAAAGCAGCCGGGATTCATAAAGTCCGTGATCGATTATCTTTAGCCATCATTCGTGATCTTTGGATTGCCCGGGATATCTACGCCCGCACTGTCGATACTGCGCCAGGAAGAATTTTCAATGATGATGCGCTCCTTGAGATTGCCATCAAACGTCCTACAACAATGGATCTCTTCACAAAAATCATTACCCGTCGTAGTCGTGGAAAAGAACAACCAGTGACGCAGTGGTTTGATCTTTATCGGAACACTCTCAATCTTCCCAAGGATCAACTCCCCGAACTTCGTCTCTCACCTGTTGGGCTACCTCCGCAGAAGTTGTGGAAGGATCGCAATCCGCTCGGGTATGCACGACTGACTCATGCGCGTGCAGCAGTCTTAGAGCGAGCGCACGAACTCTCGATCCCCGCTGAAAATCTCATCTCACCTGACGCAGTCAGGCAGGCGATGTGGCATAACCCCGCAGATGGCGATGGTCTGAGTTACCTTGAAGAGAAACTTCGTGCAGCAGGTGCCCGCTCGTGGCAGATCTCACTGATCGCGCCTTCACTCGTTGGGCCCCTTCATGAGAGTGAGCCCCTACCTCCAGCAGCACCTGAAGTCGACCCTACTGAGCCTGCGGCAGCCGATCAGCCTCCGGTCGAATAGAGGGTATTTACGCAACATTCAGGTTGCGTAATTCAAAGCCCGACCCTAGGCTTGACCCATGTTGAGCACCTTCCTGATCGCGCTCCGTGAAGGCCTTGAAGCCTCACTGATCGTCTCGATTCTGATCGCCTACCTCAGCCGCACCGGTCGGGCGAGTTTTGCCCGCTATATCTGGATCGGTGTAGGCGGCGCAGTGCTCCTGAGCTTTGGTCTAGGCGCGCTCCTCTCCTTTACCTCAGCAAGCCTCTCTACGCGCGGTGAGGCGCTCTTTGCCGGCCTTACCTCCGTCCTGGCAGTCTCTTTCGTGACAGTTATGGTCTTCTGGATGAAGCGCACCGCTCGAGGGCTAGGACGTGAGCTCCAGTCCCGTGTTGACGATGCCCTTCCCTTGGGAGGTTTTGCTCTCATATCAGCATCATTCTTCGCTGTAGCGCGTGAAGGCCTAGAGACCTCGCTCTTTATCTACTCCAACTTCAAAGCGGTTGGATCTCATGCCGGACCAACTCTGGGCCTGATTGTTGGGCTTGCCACATCAGTAACGCTTGGCGCCTTGATCTATCGCAAGACGGTAAAGCTCAACCTAGGCAAATTCTTTACCGTGACGGGCTACGGCCTCATCATTGTTGCCGGCGGAGTGCTCTCCCATGCGGTCGCTGAATTTCAAAGTCGAGGTGATCTTCCCGGAGCCACATCACTGATCTGGAATCAACAGAACGGAAACGGATTTCTCTGGACGATTATCGATGGCAGCGTTGGTATCGGCGCAGAGATGAGCTACCTACAACTCACGACCTGGGCTATTTATCTCGCTGTGGTGATCTCGATCTACCGTCGCCCGGCAAAGCTCTCAGAGCTTGCCCCACTCAGCAAGGTCCAGTAGTTCACATTTTCGCTACTGACGAGTAACCTCTCGCTCATACACTTCCGAGATCGACACAGGGCGATCTTTCGATCGGGGTGCCGGTAAAGGGCGGTAAGAGCGTGAGTATGAACCGAGTTGTCCTCGTTGATGCAGTGAGATCCCCATTTGGTAAAGCTGGCAGCCTCTATCAAGGTACTCGAGCCGATGACATTCTCGTTCGCGTCATGCGCGGCCTCCTTGAACGCAACCCCGGCTTACCACTCGCCCAGATTGATGACGTCGCAATTGCGGCAGCGAGTCAGACTGGTGATCAAGGAATGAATATCGGTCGTAGCGCCGCAATTCTCGCTGGCTTACCTAAATCTGTTCCTGGCTATTCCATCGATCGTTGGTGCGCCGGAGCGATGACCGCAGTAACCACTCTCGCTGGTGCAATCGCTATGGGCTCGTACGATCTCGCCATCGCTGGTGGTGTCGAACATATGGGTAATCATCCGATGGGAGAACTCATGGATCCTAATCCTCGCTACCTCGCCGAGAAGTTAGTTGATCCCGATGCGCTCGCTATGGGAAATACCGCAGAGCGACTCCACGATAAATTTCCACATCTCACTAAAGAGCGTGCCGATGCCTATGCGCTCGGATCACAACGCAAAACCGCTGATGCTTATGCGCAAGGTGAGATCCAACGCGATCTCATCCCCGTTGCGATTCGTAATCCAGAGCTTGGCTATGGCGTTGCAACGACAGATGAGCCACCGCGTCCGGGCACCACGATGGAAGTACTCGCTGGCCTCAAAACTCCATTCCGTCCAGCAGGACGTGTCACCCCAGGAAACGCTGCGGGGCTCAACGATGGCGCAACCGCTGCCATCCTTGCCAGTGAAGGTAAAGCAAAAGAATTAGGTCTTCCTATTAAAGCAATCTTGGTCAACTTCGCCTTCGCTGGTGTCGAACCTGAAATTATGGGTTATGGGCCGGTTCCATCCACCATTAAAGCGCTCGCTAAAGCTGGTCTTACCATCGACGACATTGGACTCCTTGAAGTGAATGAGGCCTTTGCGATTCAAGTTCTCTCATTCCTCGATTATTTCAGCATCGCAGATGATGATCCTCGAGTCAATATCCATGGCGGAGCAATCGCCGTCGGACATCCGCTCGCATCATCTGGAATTCGCTTGATGCTCAACCTTGCGCGCGGATTCGAGAAGCACCCAGAAGTGCGTTACGGCATCACCACCATGTGTATCGGTCTCGGTATGGGCGGAACTGTTATCTGGGAGAACCCACACTTCGTTGGCTCAACAGGAAAGGTTGCCTAATGTCATCTGCTGCCGGCGTTGATACAACAATCACACTTCCCGAGGGTGCGCCAGAAGAAGTTATTACTCGATCTCTCTTGCGCGAGGTTGATCTTCGCCCCTTTGGATTTGAAGGCACGCTCTCACTGATCACACTTGATAACGGTTTAGATCACAATCGACCAAATACGCTAGGCCCGAAGACACTGATTGAACTCAACGAACGCCTCAGTGAAGCAGAGGCAAGCAGTTCGGTTGCGATCGCGATTACTGGTAAGCCTTTCATCTTTGCAGCAGGTGCAGATCTCTCAGCGCTCTCATTTCTTTCAGACGCTTCACAAGCACGTGCAATCGGAAAACTTGGACACGATGTCTTGCGTCGCTTCCATGATTCAATAAAGCCAACATTTGCTTTCATCAATGGCTTAGCTCTCGGTGGCGGTCTGGAAATTGGGCTTCACTGCGATTACCGGACAATGGCATCGACAGCAGTTACTGGACTGCCCGAGGTCTTCTTAGGACTAGTCCCTGGTTGGGGCGGGGCAACGATTCTGCCAACGCTCATTGGTCCAGAGAAAGCCGTCCAAGTAATCATGGTTAACGCGCTTAATAACAACACGATGCTGAAGGCAAAGGATGCTGCCGCTCTTGGCATCGTTGATGCGGTCTATGAACCATCTGACTTTCTCGAGCACTCAGTGCAATTCGCGGCAGATATTCTCACCGGCAAACGAACGATTGAACGCTTTGATCACACCCGCGAAGTAGATTCATGGGAGAAGGCTCTCGCTACTGGCCGCGCTGCTATGGTGAAGAAGTATGGAACGGCAGAGATCGCCTCTCCCCTCAAGGCGCTCGAGCTCATCGCCGGAGCACGTACCGCTTCACGCAGTGAAGGGTTTGACGCTGAAGATATCGCCTTAACCAATCTCGTAATGAGCGATCCACTTCGGGCATCGCTCTACGCCTTTAACTTGGTCCAGAAGAAGCGTAAGAAAGTTGAAGGTGCACCTAAACCAGCACTTGCTCGCAAGGTGACCAAGGTTGGCGTCGTTGGCGCTGGTCTCATGGCATCGCAATTAGCGCTGATCATTCTTCGCAATCTCAAAGTTCCTGTTCTCATCACTGATCTTGACCAAGAGCGCGTCGATAAGGGCATCGCCTACATCAATGCCGAGCTCACAAAATTAGTGGAGAAGCGCCGCCTCTCCCCTGAGAGCGCCACTCGCCTCTCAGGTCTTATCACCGGATCAGTCGATAAGAGCGCTTACGCCGGATGTGATTTCATTATTGAGGCGATCTTTGAGGAACTCTCTCTCAAGCAGAAACTCTTTAAAGAACTAGAAGGATTCATCTCCGATGAGTGCATCCTGGCTACCAATACCTCTTCACTCTCTGTGACAAAGATGTCTGAGGGTCTGGCCCATCCGGAGCGCGTCATTGGCTTCCACTTCTTCAACCCAGTCGCGGTCATGCCGTTGCTTGAAATTGCTCGGACTCCCGCTACTGATGATGCAACAACAGCAACCGCAGTTGCGATTGGTAAAGAGCTCAAAAAGACAATGGTGATCGTCAAGGATTCACCAGCCTTTGTTGTGAACCGTCTCTTGACGCGATTCATGGGTGAGATTACTGACGCGATTGATGAAGGCACTCCGACCGATGTCGCCGACAGTGCGATGAGCCCACTAGGCCTTCCGATGTCATCACTCCAGCTTCTAGGTCTCGTCGGACCAGGAGTTGCGCTCCATGTCGCCGAAACTCTCCATCATGATCTTGGAGATCGCTACAAGATCTCTCCGACGATGCAGGCCTTTGTCGATAAGGGAATCCGTACCTTCTACCTCAAATCTGATGACGGATCACTTGTCGTCAATCCAGAGGCGGCGGGACTTGTAAAGGCGGGGTCTTCACCATCAACGGCAGAGCAGGTTCGAATTCGCGCTCTTAATGCGCTCGCCAGTGAGGCGAAGATGATGCTCAATGAAGGCGTTGTTGCCACTGCAGCAGAGATCGATCTCTGCATGCTCTTAGGGTGTGGCTGGCCATTCCACCTTGGTGGAATCTTGCCTTATCTTGATCGCGAAGGAACTAGCGAGGCTGTGAACGGTTCGCGTTTCCATCCTGCGGGAGTTGCGTCGCTTCCTCAATAATTCCAGCAGCTGAACTTGTTGAGCTCCAGCCAACGAGTGAGCGAGTGATGCTCTGCACCGTTATACCGATCTCACTCAAGATTTGAGCGCGCTTTGCATGCTCGAAGAATTCAAGCGGAACACCAATTGAGTGAACTGGGATAGCGAGATCGTGCTCGCGAAATAGCTCAGAGATCGTGCTTGCGATTCCGCCATGTTCAATGCCATCTTCAAGAACTACCACGCTCTTGTATCGACCAGCCATCGTGACAAGTGATTGCGGGAGTGGTTTCACCCAACGAGGATCTATAACGGTAACGCCAACGCCCTCACGGTAGGCCTGCGCAGCTGCTTCAACAGCGATCTGTGCTAACGCACCGACGCTGACAAAGAGAATATCTGCGCTCTCACCGCGGTAGAGAACGTCGATGCCATCACGACGTTCGAAGGCTGGAATATCAGCGTTTACTGCGCCCTTCGGGAAACGAAGAAGAGTTGGGCGGTCATCAACCGTTACGGCTTCACGCAGTAGCTCACGCAAGCGCTCGCCATCACGAGGCGCCGCAATGCGTAGCGTCGGGACTATGCCAGCGAGTGCGAGATCCCAGATTCCATTATGCGAGGGACCGTCATCACCGGTGATACCGGCGCGATCGAGGACAAAGGTAACGCCGGCCTTATGGAGAGCGACATCAAGTAAGAGTTGATCAAAGGCTCGATTTAAAAATGTTGAGTAGACAGCGACGACGGGATGGAGTCCGGCATACGCCATACCTGCAGCCGCTGCTGCGGCATGTTGCTCCGCAATGCCGACATCAAAGGTGCGTTCTGGGAATTTGGCTGCAAAGCGATCAAGTCCGGTAGGTCCAAGCATTGCTGCAGTAATGGCGACTAGATCTTCTCGCTCGCCTCCGATCGCTACGAGTTCTTGTGAAAAGATTGAGGTCCACGACGGTGCCGATTGAGAGAGCGGCTCGCCTGTCTCAGAATCGACGATACCGACAGCATGGAACTTCTCGGCCTCATCACGGAGCGCTGGCGCGTGGCCACGCCCCTTCTCGGTAAGTACATGAACGAGAACTGGTTCGCCGAATGCCTTTGCCAAACGTAACGAATCTTCAATCGCTGCGATGTTGTGACCATCAACTGGTCCAATATATTTCAAGCCAAGATCTTCAAACATCCCTTGCGGTGCGACGATATCTTTAATCCCTTTTTTAACACCATGAAGCGTCTCATAGATCGGTTGACCAACTACTGGCGTGCGCTCTAGAACGCTCTTACCCCAATCAAGAAACTTCTCGTATCCACTTGTTGTGCGAAGGGTAGAGAGATATGTTGCGATGCCACCAACAGTCGGTGAGTAACTGCGCTCATTGTCATTCACGATGATGACTAATGGAAGCTCTTTCGAGGCTGCAATATTGTTCAGAGCCTCCCACGCCATTCCACCTGTCAACGATCCATCGCCCACAAGTGCAACCACCTTGCGATCTTTAATCTTCTGAATCTTAAAAGCAGTTGCGATTCCGTGAGCCCACGAGAGCGCTCCGGATGCATGAGAGTTCTCGATGACATCGTGTTCGGACTCGCTACGACTCGGGTAGCCAGAGATTCCACCCTTTTGGCGAAGTTGATCAAATGCCGATGCGCGGCCGGTGAGAATTTTATGAACGTAACTTTGGTGTCCCGTGTCAAAGAGCATGACATCACTAGGTGAGTTAAATACTCGGTGCATCGCGATGGTGAGCTCAACCACCCCGAGATTTGGACCTAGGTGTCCCCCAGTGCGCGAGACCTTCTCGATCAAGAAAGCTCGAATCTCGCTTGCAAGTTCATTCAACTCCGCCTGGCTCAGGTGAGCGAGGTCGGACGGTGACATAATCTTTTCAAGCATGAGTGAAGTCTAAAGGTTCGAGCGGTAAACCGCCCTCTTAACCGAGCCTTACTTCATGAGTGATCGTAGGACGTACTGCATGATTCCACCATGACGGTAATAATCCGCTTCACCCGGCGTATCGATTCGAAGGAGGGCTTGGAAGCTCTTCCCATCTGCCGTTACCGTCACCTGCTTTGGCGCAGGGCCAACGTTGAGTTCAGTGATGCCTGAAATCTCAAAACTCTCGGTTCCAGTAAGGCCAAGTGATGCCGCGTTCTGACCCGGCAGATATTGAAGTGGAAGCACACCCATACCGATGAGATTTGAGCGATGGATACGTTCGAAAGATTCAGCGATAACTGCTTTCACTCCAAGGAGTGCAGTTCCCTTCGCAGCCCAGTCGCGTGAAGAACCAGATCCATATTCCTTGCCAGCAAGAATAACGAGTGGAACTCCGGCAGCTTGGTAATCGGTAGATGCATCGAAGATTGATGATTGCTCACCGTTCTTCAAGAAGTTACGAGTGAATCCACCCGAAACATCATCAAGAAGGAGATTCTTCAGGCGAATGTTTGCAAAGGTGCCACGGATCATGACCTCATGATTTCCGCGGCGTGAGCCATATGAGTTGAAATCTCCTCGTTCGATTCCATGCTCAGATAAATATTTACCCGCAGGTGAATCTGCCTTGATATTTCCCGCTGGGGAGATGTGATCGGTGGTGATCGAATCTCCAAGTACGGCGAGAACGCGAGCACCTGCAATATTTGTCACAGGCTTTGGTTCGCGCGGCATTCCTTCAAAGTATGGAGGCTTGCGAACGTAGGTGGATTTCTGATCCCACTCAAAAGTCTTACCTGTCGGTGTCGCCAATGACTTCCAGCGATGATCACCTTCAAAGACGGTGGAGTAGTCCTTCTTAAACATATCGGATGTGATGACTTCATCCATCACGGCTTGAATCTCTCCGGCAGATGGCCAGATATCTTTCAGGTATACAGCCGCGCCACTCTTATCCGTTCCGATTGGATCGCTCTCAAAGTCGTGATCCATTGTTCCGGTAAGCGCATAGGCAACGACTAATGGTGGAGATGCGAGGTAGTTCATCTTTACATCAGGACTGATACGACCTTCAAAGTTACGGTTTCCAGAGAGAACCGCTGTGACAGCGAGATCGTTATCGTTTATTGTTTTGCTGATCTCAACTGGAAGTGGACCAGAGTTTCCGATACATGTGACGCAACCATAACCCACCAGGTTGAACCCAAGTTCTTCGAGATACGGCGTGAGCCCAGACTTATCAAAGTAATTTGTCACAACTTTGGAGCCTGGCGCTAATGAAGTCTTTACCCATGGCTTTGAAACGAGTCCCTTCTCCACTGCCTTCTTGGCAAGGAGAGCTGCACCGATCATTACTGATGGATTCGAGGTATTTGTACAGGAGGTGATGGAGGCTATTACTACATCGCCATTCTTTAATTCAGAGCTCTTGCCACCGCGGGTATATGGCACTGCTGTCGTTGTTGTCTTCTCCGTGATGTATGAAGGAATGATCTTTTCAAAAGATTCTTTCGAATCACGAAGCGAGATTCGATCTTGTGGGCGCTTGGGGCCAGAGATTGATGGCACAACTGTAGAGAGATCGAGCTCGATCGTCTCGGAGTAGCGAGGAGCTACTGCTGGATCATGCCAGAGTCCATTTGTCTTCGCGTATTTTTCAACGAGTTCTAGTTGATCATCGCTACGACCAGTGAGCTTCAAGTAATTGAGTGTCTCTTGATCGATCGGGAAGATCGCACAGGTTGAACCATATTCAGGAGCCATATTTCCGATAGCAGTTCTTGTCGCCATCGAAAGAGATGAGACCCCCGCGCCATAGAACTCAACAAACTTTCCAACAACGCCAAGCTTTCGGAGCATCTCAGTGATTGTAAGTACCAGATCAGTTGCTGTAGTGCCTACTGGCATATCGCCAGATAATTTGAAGCCAACAACCTTTGGAATCAGCATAGAGACAGGCTGTCCGAGGAGAGCTGCTTCAGCTTCAATTCCTCCAACGCCCCAACCGAGAACGCCAAGGCCATTGACCATCGTTGTATGTGAATCAGTTCCAACAACCGTGTCAGGATAGGCGCGAAGCTCTCCGTCGACGGAGCGAGTCATAATCACGCGAGCTAAGAATTCTATATTTACCTGGTGAACGATTCCGGTGCCAGGTGGAACTACTTTGAACTCATCAAAGGCGGTCTGGCCCCAACGTAAGAAGCGATAGCGCTCTTGATTGCGCACGTATTCAATATCGGTGTTCTCTTCGAAGGCGGTCTTTGTTCCAAAGAGATCGGCAATGACCGAGTGATCAATCACGAGTTCGGCAGGTGCCAGTGGATTAACCTTCGTAGGATCGCCACCGAGATCGACGATCGCCTCACGCATTGTTGCGAGATCAACAATGCACGGCACACCGGTGAAATCCTGCATAATCACGCGCGCAGGAGTGAACTGAATTTCGGTATCTGGCTCAGATGATGGATCCCATGAGGCTAGGGCGCGAATCTGATCGGCGGTGATATTTGCACCATCTTCGGTGCGCAGCAGATTCTCCAAAAGGATCTTCAGGCTGTACGGGAGATCTTTAACCCCATCAAGCCCGGTGATATCAAAAATCTCATAGCTCTTACCTGCAACGGATAGGGCCTTCTTTGCGCCAAACGAGTTCTTGCTCATGGGCCAATCCTAGTGAAAGAGTTACTTCAGATTAAATCTGACGACAGTTTCGACGTGCTGGGTCATTGGGAAGAGGTCAAAAGCCACGATCGAATCCATCGTGTAACCGCCCTCTGTGATCCATTTCGCATCGCGCGCCAGGGATGCTGGGTTGCATGAGATGTAGACAATCGTTGTAGGGCGGAGTTTGAGCAGGCTCAGAACCACAAGCTCGCCAGCGCCAGTTCTTGGTGGATCGAGGAGCACGAGGTCAGCCTTCTCAATCTTAGGAAGGAGCTGTTCCACCATTCCGGAGTGGATCTGTACATTCGCATAACCCTTAAAAATTGAGGTCGCATCAGCAAGTGCGCGGCGATCTGATTCGATTAAGTGCACCTTGCCCTTAGCTCCGACCGATTGTGCAAGTGCACCAGTGAAGAGTCCCACTCCCCCGTAGAGATCGCAGACGGTATCCCCAGGGCGAACATCCAGGAGCTCCATAGCGTGTTCGACAAGCGTTGCAGGGGCGAGTTTGTGCGCCTGCCAAAATGAAGAGGGTGAAATTGTGTAGGTCATTCCCTCTACAACTTCATGGAGTTGCGTTGGACCAGAAAGGCTCCGTCCTCCGCGCGAAATATTGGTCTCGCGTGAGCTCGACGTCGCTACTTCAATGCGCGCATCACCATTAAAAGTCTTAGCTGCAAGTGCGGGGACATCCATCTCCTCCACGGCGATCAAACAATCATCAATCTCCTGAACTTCTTTACTTCGGTGTTGGTACAGACCAATCTTTCCAAAATCTGAGATCGCAAAATCCATTCGAGTGCGCCAATGGAGCCCGTCCTCGGGTTCTACTCCGCGAACTTCACAGGTAAGGCCAAGATCAGAGAGGGAGATCTTTCCCAACCGTTCAAATTGTTCAGTGACGATCGCCGCTTTGAGTACGCGCTGGTAGGCAATATCAATATGCTGGAAGTCGCAGCCACCACATCCCCCAGGACGCGCGTATGAACACGGCGCAACAACGCGATATGGCGATGGCTTCAGTACTTCAATGACATCTGCACGTGTCACTTTCGAGACGACAGAGGTCACTTCAACAACAACGTGCTCTCCTGGAATTGCGTGCCGGACAAAGAGGACCTGCCCCTCGTGGCGGGCGATGAAATGTCCACCATGGGCTGGAGCCAGGATTTCGACCGTTACCTGATCTCCGACTTCCAGACGCGCGGTTTGCGCGCCATGAGGCTGTGCATTCTGGGAGGGTTCGTGTTCAGGATCGGTATGCATTAAGCAACCCTAACCGAGTTATGGGTGTAAGTTTTCCTCTGTGCATGTAGTCATTATGGGTTGTGGGCGCGTGGGCTCTGGTTTAGCTCTCGAACTCGAAGCAAAGGGCCATACGGTCGCCGTTATCGATCACAATCGTGAGTCATTCCGTAGATTGGGACCGAACTTCAACGGTCAGACTGTTGCTGGGGTCGGCTTCGATCGAGATACCCTTATTGAAGCTGGTATTGAAAAGGCAGGCGCCTTTGCTGCTGTTTCTAACGGTGATAACTCAAATATTCTCGCTGCCCGAGTTGCGCGTGAAACTTATAGCGTTGAACATGTCGTCGCTCGAATCTACGATGCCGATCGCGCCGAGATTTACCAGCGATTGGGTATTCCTACTGTTGCCACAGTTCTCTGGACAACGGATCAGATTCTTCGCCGCCTCGTACCTGAAGGCTCTCGTTCTGAGTGGCGCGATGCGAGCGGACTCATCAAACTCTGCGAAGTTACCATTGAAGCTTCTTGGTACGGACACCCGGCGCTCTGGATTGAGGAGCACACCCCCGCTCGCCTCGCCTTCATCACCCGCCTTGGCGAAGGTCTCATCCCTGATCAACACACCGTCCTTCAAGAGGGTGATCTCGTGCATGTCATGGTCGCCGAGAAAGATATCGCCGAAGTAGATGTGATTCTCGCAAAACCGCTTGAGAGGAACTAATGCGTATCGCAATTGCTGGCGCCGGAAATGTAGGACGAGCTATCGCGCGCGAACTTTTGGCTAATGGTCATCAAGTTCTTCTGATCGACCGCGAACCTAAAGCGCTCAAGATGGACTCTGTTCCAACTGCCGAATGGCTCCTCGCAGATGCTTGTGAGATCGCCTCACTCGATAATGCCAAGCTTGGTGGCGCTCAGGTTCTCGTTGCCGCTACCGGTGATGACAAAGTGAACCTCGTCTGCTCTCTACTCGCTAAGACTGAGTATGGAGTCCCACGTGTCGTAGCTCGAGTCAATCATCCTAAGAACGAGTGGCTCTTCGACTCCTCATGGGGCGTAGATGTTGCGGTATCAACCCCGCGCATCATCAGCGCGCTCGTTGAGGAAGCGGTCTCTGTTGGTGACGTTGTCCGCCTCTTCTCACTCCGCAAAGGCGAAGCGAATCTTGTGGAAATCACCCTTCCAGACAACGCCCAATGCTGCGGAAAGACAATTGGCGAGATCACATTCCCGGATAATTCATCACTTGCAGCTATCGTGCGAGATGGCAGCGTTATCGCGCCACAACCTCACATGATGTTGATGAGTGGAGACGAACTCCTCTTTGTTGCCACCGCGCTTGCTGAAGAAGAGTTGAAGAGCTGCTTGATCGGCGAATAATTACACGCTCTCAGGCTTAGCAGCCTTTACCGACGGCACTCGGCGCAGAATCTGCCACGTTCCCCACAGAACTATGAGATAGAGCGGATAGCCCAAGAAGAAGTTTGCAATTCCGAGCGCATTCAATTTATTTGCCTCATAGAGTGGATATTGAATCGCAATACGAAGTGCAAACATCCCCGCCCATAACCATCCAGCTTGGGTATAAACCCGTTTACGGGCTACGTTTTTACGCCACTCAAGATTCTCGCCGAGAATCGGCCCAATAACTAACCCCAGTAATGGATATCGAATCAGATTTGCTCCACCATAGAGAGCAAGGAAGAAAATGTTTTTATAGATACTTGGTAGGTAAAAGGCCGCTGCTTTACCGCTATGGCCGGCGAAGAGCGCGCAGATCGCAATTCCAAAGAGTCCGCTCAGCGCATGTTGCAACGACTCGCGCTTGATAAGTCGATAGAGCGTTAAGAGCAATGAAAGTCCAATGGATCCATAGAGCGCAGGATGGAGATGGTGACCGAAGTTGAAGATGATAAGAAAGAGCAAGGATGGAAGACCACTATCAATCAGACCTCGAGTTCCTCCAAGAGCTGAGAGTATTTTGGCCCGGTCATCATGTGATTCATCAACGGTCATGAGTTGCCCGTACTTCCAAAGCCGCCGCTTCCACGTTCAGATCCAGGAAGGTTTTCAACTTCGATAAATTCAGCACGCTCTACGCGTTGAATAACAAGTTGGGCGATGCGATCACCCTTCGAAAAGGTGATCGCATCGCGAAGGTCATGGTTGATCAGAATCATTTGTAATTCACCGCGAAAAGCGGCATCAATTGTTCCGGGTGTATTGACCATCGAGATGCCATATTTAATCGCTAGCCCTGATCGCGGATGTACAAATGCAGCGTAACCATCCGGCAGCGCAATCGATAAGCCTGTCGGGACAAGTGCCCGCTCCCCCGGTTCGATCGTGACATCAACTCTGGTGCAGATATCGGCGCCAGCATCACCGCCCTTCGCGTAGTGCGGCAGCGGGACTCCATCTTCAAGTCGTTGTATCAATACCTTAACGCTCATGGATTGATCTCAAAGTCTGGGTCAACAAAGGCGAGCAACTCTGGATGAGCGGTGACATGATCAAGATATGCCTTCGGTGCGTTATCGAGGAAATGTTTCATTGGAACGATAATAAAGAGCGCAGATGACTTCACTGCAATCGGTCCATCGAGAGAACCGAGGTGACCTTCTGCCGCTACATACACTTTGCGATTTACCTGCCCCGAAATCCACGCACGAATATGCAACTGAGTTCCGATTGGTACTGGTAGAAGAAAGTCCGTCTCAAGGCGGGCCGTTACCGCTGGTGCACGTATCAACCACATCAATTTTCCAAGGGCTTCATCAAAGGCGAGTGAGAGCAGTCCACCGTGCGCTAAGCCCGGCGCACCTTGATGATTCTCGGTGACAGTGAATACTGCTGTGAGATCCTGTCCTTCGCCAACATGGGCGATGAGATGTAAACCAGTCGGGTGCAACTCTCCGCAACCAAAGCAGTGGCCAAAGTGCGAAGGGATCTGCGTTCCCGAAGGCGGGGCCTTGGGATGGCGTTCAGGGATCTTGGCCTCTGCTGGCGGGATCGTGCTCGGAACTCTGCTCACCAGGTAAGAGTAACTTGTGAACGAATCAAGGGTAAGTTCGGCTCGTGGAAGAGATGAGATTTAGATCGCGCGACCCTTGGCCAATCTGGCTCTGGCTCTTCTTGATCTTCCTTACCGGTTCTCTCTCAGTGGCAATCGATGCAGCGCTCGGATCTCGCTGGGGCTGGATCAGTTTGATCGCCCAGCTCGCGCTTTTAGTGTGGAGCGCCATAACAACCCCACTTGAGATTTCAGTGGATCAGAAGATCCTCACCGTTGGTAACGCCTCAATTGAGCGAGGATTCATCGCTTCTGCAACAGCGCTGACATCGACTCAGATGGCGCTGCTTCGCGGGCGAGATGCCAATCCTCAGTGCTGGATGGCGCTGCGATTTTGGGTCTCAACAGGAGTAAGAATTGATATTAACGATTCAGCCGACCCAACGCCCTATTGGCTAGTGAGTGCAAAAAAGGCGACTGCGTTAGCAGTCGCCCTTTCGTAATACTCTTAATGTTTCCCATCACTAATCAATCCAGTTAATTAAGCACAATCCTTACAGACTGCCTTTGCACCTTCACCTTTAGCAAGTTGAGTGATGTGATGTACGAGGAAGCATCGTGAGCATGTGAACTCATCCTCTTGCTTTGGAACAACTCGAACAGAGAGTTCTTCTCCAGAAAGATCTGCACCGGGGAGTTCAAGACTCTCGGCAGCTTCTTCTTCATCAACATCTACCTGCCCAGATTGGGCATCAGCCCTACGTGCTTTGAGCTCCTCGAGCGATTCTTCGTGAAGTTCTTCATCCGTTTTTCGCGGGGTGTCGTAATCCGTAGCCATGGCACCTCCTCCTACTTCTCGTACCTCTTCGGTTTGCACCGACTTGCATGGGCGATCCGGCCAGGTGGCTTAATCGCTAACTTCTTTGGGCGGTTTTGATCAGAGATCTAAAATGCCGTACAGGGCGGATAGTGTCCTATCCCTGACCTATATGCCAATGAACGCTCGGCGTGTTGTATTTATTCCCTAAAAGTTCGCTCAGATGTAAGGAAATCGGAGACGAAATCTGAGGTAACTACCGTTTTAGCGTGAAAGTCGGATGCTCTCTTTACCCCGCGCGGCTAGACGTTCAAAGTGAACCTCACGCTTATCGTTGAAGATCTCCACGTCGCGAGCCGCCTGCTTCAAAAATAGTGCAAGTTCTTCGCGAGCTGCAGCGCCATCACCAGTGAGAGTTGTGAGCTCAAAGACACCCCAGGCTCTAAGAACAGGCATGACAACATCCTCGAGGTGCAGTTGCAGATCATAAATACCGGCGAGAGCAATCTGAACCGACTTGCGACCCCAACCAGGCATTCCTACACCAGGCATCGCGAAGTTGAGAAGTACGTCAGTAATCGCGCGCATTGCAAGATTTGGCTCCAACTTAATCGCCTCTGCTAAGAGATTGCGATAGAAGAGCATATGAAGATTCTCATCTAGTGCGACGCGAGCCAGCATTCCTTCGCAAATCTCATCATCGGAGATACGGCCAGTATTACGGTGTGAGATGCGCGTTGCGAGCTCCTGGAAGGTCACATAAGCAACGGTGTGCAACATATCGTTGGGGAATGGAGTTTGATATCCAACTTCCATGTGAGCCATGCGCAGATCTTCGAGCTCTGTTGGGTCAACACCGCGAGTCGCCATCAGATAATCACGTAACACAATGCTGTGGCGGGCTTCTTCTGCCGTCCATCGATTGATCCAGGTATTCCATGCTCCATCGCGTGACATCGAGTTCGCAATCTCGGTGTGGTACGAGGGAAGATTATCTTCAGTCATCAAATTTAAGACAAGAGAATCCTGCGCTACAGCAGTGAGGCGTGAATCTTTCGCCTCCCATGCATCGCCATTGAGTGGCCCAGCAAAAGTTCGTCCCTCTGACCAGGGAACATACTCATGGGGATACCAATTCTTCGTAGTCTTAATGTGGCGTTCGAGTTCGACCGCAACGGCAGGCTCTAGGTCGCGGATGAGGCGAGCTTGGACTGCGGGATCTAGCTCTTGCACGAATGACTCCTTTATGCGAATCTCAATAATCTACGAGGTAACGCTACCCTGATTGGTGTAGTTGCGCAGGCGTTATTCCCGTAACTGGCGAGTACGAGCCTCTGATTGAGCAGATCGCCAGCGTGCGATCTCGGCGTGGTTACCAGAGAGTAGTACCGGTGGCACTTCATGCCCGCGCCATGATGCCGGCTTTGTATAGCTCGGATACTCAACAAGATTTTCGTTCTCTTCCCCGCGAATCGAATGGGACTCTTCCTCAAGAGACGCTGGGTTACCAATTACGCCAGGAATCAATCGAATGATGGCTTCCAGGATGACAAGGGCAGCAACTTCTCCCCCATTTAATACATAATCACCGATCGAGATCTCGCGAACCGTGAAATTTTCCACACCTTGGTAGTGCTCGGTAATTCGATAATCAATTCCTTCATAACGACCGCACGCAAAGATCAGATGCTCTTTCTGCGCGAGCTCGTAGGCCATCGATTGATCGAATCGCTTACCGGCAGGAGTCAACATAATGAGTTCGTGATGGCCGGTGCTCTTCTGCGCCACGCTCTCGATTGCGTTCGCCCAGGGCTCGGCCGACATCACCATTCCGGCGCCGCCACCATACGGTGTGTCATCGACTGATTTATGTGCACCCTGTGCAAAGTCACGGAGATCAGTAATAGCGATATCAATGAGTTCGTTCTCTTGCGCCTTACCAACGAGTGAGAGCGAGAGTGGGGCCAAATACTCTGGGAAGATCGAAATAACGTCGAACTGAAGTTTGCTCATCGCTATTCGCCTTCCTCAATCTCATTGTTACCGGCAATTATGGCATCGGCGCTATTGAGTAATCCTGGTGGCGGAACGATAGTAATAAGAGAATTTTCTAGATCAATCTCCGGAACGATCTCATAGACAAAGGGGATGAGAATTTCGCCGTTCTCAGTCTCTACCGCAAGGAGGTCTTGACCCGGCAGGTTCAGGACATCAGTGAGAGTACCGACATGTACACCTTCATCAGTCTGGACCTTTAACCCGATGAGCTGTTGGACATGGAATTCGTCCTCGTGGAGATTTTCTTGCGACATATCAACCTCTGCCTTCAGCAAAGTGTCGCGAAACTTCTCGATCTCATTACGGCTATTCGCCTCAGCAAATTTAAGGAGCAAGATCCCGTTGTGATCACGAGCGGCCGTAATGGTGAGTGGCCCAACGCTTTCGGGCTCCGTCATAAGTTTCGCACCGATGTAGAACCGTTCATCCGGTACATCGGTGCGAACTTCAATAGTTGCTTCGCCCAGAACTCCGTGCGCGCGGCCTATGCGACCAACGACAAGGAGCACTCTTAACGGGCCTCGTCTGCCTCGATGAGATCGACGCGAACTGAACGACCAGCGATTGCACTCATCACAGTACGAAGAGCGCGGGCGGTGCGACCATTACGGCCGATAACCTTACCGATATCTTCTGGATGAACGCGAACTTCAAGAGTTGTACCGCGACGATGATCTTTCTCGGTAATAACGACTTCCTCAGGATTATCGACGATCCCTTTTACGAGATGCTCGAGAGCTTCGTCAATCATTATTCGGCAGGTATCTCTTCGGTGGTCGCAACATCAGCAGGAACCTCTGCCTCACTTGCAACTTCTTGGGTTTCGACAGGAGCCTCTACTGGCGCTGACTTTGCAGCCAACTTATCTGCAGCCTTCTTCTTTGCAGTGGTGGCGCCATCAGCTGGTTCAGCCATAGCTTCCTTGACTGCAGCTTCGTAGGCAATGCGCTTGTGTGGCTTTGGTTCTGCAATGCGGAGTGTTCCCTCTTGTCCAGGAAGACCCTTGTGCTTCTGCCAATCGCCAGTGATCTTTAAGATCGCCTCTACGGCCTCAGTTGGTTGTGCACCAACTCCGAGCCAATACTGCGCACGAGCTGTATCTACCTGGATGAATGAAGGTTCCTGGCCTGGTGTGTAACGGCCGATCTCTTCGATCGCACGTGAGTTACGAGCTGAACGAGCATCTGCAACAACAATTCGGTAATGCGGGGTGCGAATCTTTCCGAGACGCATCAACTTAATTTTTACAGCCACGTAGGTGGTACTCCTTGAAGTGTTCGAACCGAAGAGGTAACTCTCAGTGGGAGCGAGAGCGCTTCATCGATCCATAATGGATTGTTAGTGCGAAAGGGGTAGAGGGCCCTTCTGCAGGTAGCCAATCTTGCCACCTATGCCCTCAGCACCCAAATTGGCTCTAACTCTCCTCGGCCGCCCGTTTGGCGGGATTCCCAGATTTTGACTTCTTCTTCGGAGCAGTTCGGCCCGGCGAAGGCGCAGGAAGGCCCATTCCAGCAGGCATACCCATTCCAGCAGGCATACCCATGCGAGCCATTCCGGCGGGTAGCCCCATTCCTGCGGGCATACCTTTACCGCTGCGCATCTGCTTCATCATCTTCTGAGCGGCGCTAAATCGATCAACGAGATTATTTACCTCTGAGACCTGACGACCACTCCCCTTGGCGATACGTGCACGACGTGAACCATTGAGCACCTTGGGGTCATTGCGTTCGATAGGTGTCATCGATTGCACGATCGCCTGGGTTCGTACTAATTCGTTATCATCAAAATTCTCGATCTGCTTCTTAATTGCTCCAGCACCAGGCAACATCGCCAACATCTTTGACATTGATCCCATATTTTTCATCGCCTCTAATTGGGCGAGAAAGTCTGTGAGAGTGAAATCTTCACCCTTAATAAACTTCTCTTCTAAGCGAGAGGTGGTCGCCGAATCCATCGAACGCTTGGCCTGCTCGGCCAATGTTTGAATATCTCCGAGTCCCAAGATTCGTGAGGCCATGCGATCTGGGTAGAAGAGATCAAAATCTTCAACCTTCTCACCAGTTGATGCGAAGAGGATCGGTTTACCGGTCTTCTCGAGAATAGAGAGCGCAGCTCCTCCTCGAGCATCACCATCGAGTTTCGTTAAGACGACGCCATCGAACCCAACCCCCGCTTGGAAGGCTTCCGCAGCTCGCACCGCATCTTGGCCGACCATCGCATCAACTACAAAGAGGATCTCATCGGGCGATACCGCATCACGAATTCGGATCGCTTCATTCATCAATTCTTGGTCAACGCCGAGGCGACCAGCGGTATCGACGATAACGATGTTGTAAAGCTTCTCCTGCGCAAAGACAAGACCTGCCTTGGCTACCGATACTGGATCGCCGACGCCATTACCTGGCTCCGGTGCGAAGACTGGAACTTTGATAGAAGCGCCGACCACTTGAAGTTGGGTGACTGCATTTGGGCGCTGCAGATCAGATGCGACAAGTAGCGGAGTGTTGCCAGCGCTCTTTAAGTGGAGCGCGAGTTTCCCCGCGAGCGAGGTCTTACCGGCGCCTTGAAGGCCTGTCAGCATAATGACGGTAGGGGGCTTCTTCGCCAAGGTGATCCTGCGTGAGTTCCCGCCAAGAATTGCGGTGAGTTCTTCATTGACGATCGTGAAAATCGCCTGCGATGGGTTGATCCCCTTATTTACTTCCTCAAGTTTTTCTAGCGAACGATCGATGATGCGCGCGATAAATTTATCAACGACATCGAGAGCAACATCCGATTCAATGAGTGCAGCTCGAATCTCCGCACCTATAGCCTCGATATCTCCGCTCTTTAACCGCCCCTTAGAGCGCAGCGATGAGAATGCACTGGAAAATTTTGAGGTGAGTTTATCGAACACGGGAAGAGCCTACAACGAAGGAGAAGGCGCCTCTAGCGCTGCCCAACGTGACCTTCGATTTGGGCGATGAGTTCGTTTGTGCGTTGGCCAGAGAGCGCCCTGCCGGCTCCATCGGTGATATAAAAAGTATCAAAGGCTTCAGCTCCCAGCGTTGCCACAATTGCAGCCCTGATATCGACGCCACAGGTAGAGATGAAGGAGGCGAGATCAAAAAGTAGTCCGGGGCGGTCGTGCATTCTCACTTCAAGAACTGTGGCATCGGTGGCTAGATCATTCATCGCGGTAACTAGAGGGGGTGGTACTAAAATTCCTGGGTACCGTCGATAATTCCTCATGCGATCTTCTAGCTTCGCTTCAATATCTAATTCGCCGGCCAAAGCTCGTTGTAAGTTCTCCAGAATCCTTACCGCGTCAGGATCTTGTGCGTAGGCATCGAGTGCAACGATCCACGTCATTACTGCGACGCCGTCTACAGTTCTGGTGCGGGCAGAGCGGAGGTCCATCCGAAGGATAGAGAGAACGCCTGCCACGATCGATAAGAGTCCACGTTGATCAGGTGAGACAATTTCTATCTCATGAACTTCATCAAGACGTTTTACTTCAACGTTAAGTTCACCAATTTTTACTTTTTCTATCGCTGCAGCAGTGAGTTCAGGTTTTGGAGCGGGCGGCGCCCCTTGCATTACCGCCAACGACCTTTGAACTAGATCTGAAACAAGGCCCGCCTTCCATGAGGACCACGCGCTCTTCCCTGTCGCTTCTCCGTCTGCAATGCTCAACGCATGGAGAAGCTCCAAAGTATCAGCATCGGGGATAACCTCCACAACAGAGTTGATTGTCTGTGGATCATCTAGATCGCGTCTCGTTGCAATAGTCGGTAAAAGTAGATGCTCCTTCACAAGCAGAGCCAGTGTCTGGCAATCCTCATGTGAAAATCCAAGACGTTGGGCAAGTGGATATATGAGTTCTGCACCAAAGAGTGAGTGATCTTTGCCTTCATATCCCTTCCCGATATCATGAAAGAGCGCACCGACGAGCAATAAATCTGGACGACGTACCTCACGAGTGAGGGAAGCAGCCTTCACGGCCGTTTCGAGCATATGGCGATCAACGGTGTGGCGATGTAAGACATTGCGTTGCGGTAAGAACCGGACATGTTCCCATTCAGGAATCCAACGCGCAATTAGTCCTTCTTGATCGAGCGCTTCAAAGACTTGAATCATCTCTAAGCCTGAGCCGATCAGAGATACAAGATCCTCGCGAGATTGACGTGGCCAAGGAGTTGGTAGCGCGGCAAAATTTTTAGCGATCATCGTGCAGGCTTCTAGCGAAAGCGGGATACCGCGCTGGGCCGAGAGCGCTGCAGCGCGCAGCCCGATTCCGGGATCGACACTGATATCTACGCCATCTTGTAAGCGAACTTCGTTTCCAACTTCAATGAGACCTTTACCGATAACTCGCTCCTGACTTCGGCGCCAGAAACTCTTCCTCTCTCGATGTTCCATCTGGTGCCAGGTTAAATCCATGACGTAATCAACCGAACGAGCAGCCTTTGCAACCTCGAGCATTAAGTGATCAGCATCGATAAATTTCAAATCTTCGGCAACAGCGTCCTGATCAGTAAGTAATAAGTGATCTCGATTTCTTCCTGTGACAGTATGTAATGAATCTCGGACAGCCATGAGTAGAGCTTCCGCATCGCTCACTCGATCCAAGGCCACTGGCACGACCTGACTTCTCGCAATCGCACGAAGGGTTGTAATGTCTCGAAGTCCACCTCGAGCCTCTTTTAAATCTGGCTCCAAAAGATAAGCCAGCTCCCCTGATACTTCGGCTCTGGCAGCAACAGCCGCTTTGACTTCGAGTCGATAATTTTCGAAATTCTTTATCCAGGAGGTCTTAGCGTTACTTATTACAGCGCTTGCAAGCGATTCACTTCCGGCAAGGTAGCGCGCATCAAGTAACCCCATCGCTACTCGAATATCTGTTGATGCACTCTCCTCGGTTTGGGAGATAGTTCGAACTGAGTGATCAACTGAGCGGGATGAATTCCAGAGTGGATAGAGAATTGCATTCACAAATGAGCTCAACTGATCAGCAGCCATCTTGCTATCGTGCACAATGAGGAGATCAATGTCAGAGCCAGGTGATAGCTCGCCACGCCCATAACCGCCGACAGCGCAGAGCGATACTTGAGAGCTCTCACAACCAGAAAGTGAGAGAGCGCCGAGAAAGAGAGAATTGATCTCTCTATCGATCTCATTAGATCGTTCTCGGCGCTCTTGTGTTCCCATGGGGAAGAGCCTACTTGACTCTTTTTATCTCTTAGATGGCATCGCTTCCACGTTCGCCAGTGCGAACTCGAACTACATCATCTACTGGAACAGACCAGACCTTGCCATCGCCAATAGCGCCAGTCGAAGCAGCTTTAACAATTGCACTGATGACCGTTTCGGCCTCAGAAGAATCGACAAGCACTTCTACTCGCACCTTAGGAACGAGATCCACTGTGTACTCCGCACCGCGGTACACCTCAGTGTGGCCACGTTGCCGCCCAAAACCACTCGCCTCGGAGACAGTGATTCCAGTAATGCCGGCTGCTTGGAGCGCAGTCTTTACATCATCTAACTTAAATGGCTTGATGATCGCTGTAATAAGTTTCATGGCAATCCTTCCTTACTTCGTCTTGGTGAGGTTAGAGAGGAAACGTGAACCATCCGAGTAGGAAGCATTCTCGTATGCAGTTTCGGCATGCTCGGATAGATCGAGGCCAGATTGCTCTGCATCCTCGCTCACGCGAAGGCCGATCGTCTTATGAAGAATCGTGGCCAAGATGTAGGTAGCGATGAATGAATACGCGACCACGGCTACTACCGCAACCGCCTGGTGACCCAAAAGCGTCCATCCACCCTTGTAGAAGAAGCCATTCGCTCCTGCTGAGTTAGTCATCTTGGTTGAGAAGAAGCCAATCAAAAGCGCTCCAAGTACTCCACCCACTAAGTGGACTCCGACGACATCGAGTGCATCGTCAAAGCCAAACTTATTCTTCAGTCCGACAGCGAGTGCGCAGATCACACCAGCCGCCAAGCCAATTGCGATTGAACCCATTGGGCTAACAAAACCACATGCTGGAGTGATAGCAACGAGTCCTGCGACCGCACCCGATGCAGCTCCGAGAGTAGTTGCATGTCCATCACGGAGCTTCTCAACTACCATCCAAGCCAAAAGGGCTGCGCCTGTTGCAGTATTTGTATTGATGAATGCGTAGGCAGAGAGAGTATTCGCTGAGAGGGCAGATCCGGCGTTGAATCCGAACCAGCCAAACCACAGAAGCCCAGCTCCGAGTAGAACGAAGGGAACATTGTGTGGACGCATGCGCTCTTTCGGCCAACCCTTTCGCTTTCCAACAACAAGGATGACAGCGAGAGCAGCGGCACCAGCGTTAGCATGCACAACAGTTCCACCTGCAAAATCAAGTGCGCCGAGTTTGAAGAGCCAGCCACTTGGTGAGAAGACCCAGTGAGCGACTGGTGCATAGACAACGATGAGCCAGATGCCGCAGAAGAGCGACCAAGCACCAAACTTTAAGCGATCTGCTGTTCCACCAGTAATAAGTGCGGGTGTGATGATCGCAAACATAAGTTGGAATGCACAGAAGACTAATGGCGGGATTGTGAGTGACTCGAAACCAGTAGCTTGTTGCCAAATATGGTTGAGACCAAATTGATGAAGATCACCAATCCACTTTCCTTTTCCACTAAATGCGAGGCTATAGACGCCAGTTATCCAAAGGACTGAGACGATTCCCATCGTCACATAATTTTGAGCAAGCATTGCAAGTACATTCTTTCCACGGACCATTCCGCCGTAAAAGAATGCGAGACCAGGTGTCATGAGAAGCACCAAGGCAGATGCAACAAGGATCCAAGCAGTATCTCCGGTATTAAAGTTCATGAACTCTCCAAGATGTAAGAAGGAGTTCCTCCGCATTGAGGGTTCGCCCTTAGGGGCTAGTGGCGAATAGTGTTACTTTCGCGCGAGGTAAATGTATCAACATTTTGGTGAAAAAAGTTCAGCTCTAGCCAACTATTCTGAAATAAGTCCCTTGAGGTAAAGCTCTGGCTCGAAGAGCTGGAGATCCCCTGCCCCTTCACCGCTGCCTATAAATTTGACTGGAATCCCCGTCGTCGCCTCGATCGCGAGCGCGACTCCCCCTTTAGCCGACCCATCCATCTTGGTCAGGATCAGGCCAGTGACGGCGACGCTTTCGGCGAAGAGCTTTGCCTGCGCGATCCCGTTTTGCCCCGTGGTCGCATCTACGACAAGTAGTACCTCATCAATCGGGCTGACCTTTTCGACCACGCGGCGAATCTTTCCGAGCTCATCCATTAACCCAGATTTAGTGTGCAATCGACCTGCAGTATCGATAATGAAGATATCGGCATGATCGCCGATCGCGCGTTTGATGCCATCAAAGGCAACCGAAGCGGGATCCCCCTCTGTCTTGCCGACAATGACCGGCACTCCAATTCGATCTCCCCACGTTTGAATCTGATCGATCGCGGCAGCGCGGAAGGTATCAGCTGCTGCAACAACAACACTTGCGCCTTGACTCTTGAAATATTGCATCAACTTAGCGACCGATGTCGTCTTACCTGTTCCGTTCACACCAACAATCATTATTGAAGTTGTTCTTTCATCTGCTCGAGGTATTGAGCGTGAAGCTGGGCTCAGCTTTTCACGGAGCGCGTGCAGCAGCGCACCTTCAATATCGCCACTCTCAGAACTGCGCCCCCGTGCAAGCTCCTTTGAAATCTCAATAATTTCACCGGTGAGATGAGCGCCGAGATCGGCTTCGATAAGGAGGCTTTCAAACTCCTCCCAATCAGCAGGGGCAATCGCACCACCGCGAAATTTCGCAAAGATTTTGCTAAAAAGCGCCATCAGAATTAGGCCTTACGCGACAGGTTCATTCTCACGCAGACGCTGTGAGATAACTTCAGAGACGCCATCGCCGCGCATGGTGACACCATAAAGCGCATCAGCGATCTCCATGGTGCGCTTCTGGTGAGTAATGATGATCAGCTGAGATTTCTCTCGAAGCTCTTCAAAGACTCCAAGGAGTCGACCCAAGTTTGTGTCATCAAGCGCTGCTTCAACTTCATCCATGACATAGAACGGACTTGGACGCGCCTTGAAGATCGCAACCAGCATCGCTACCGCAACAAGGGAACGCTCACCTCCCGAGAGGAGCGAGAGCCGCTTGACACGCTTTCCTGGTGGACGCGCTTCAACATCAACCCCAGAGTTCATCAAGTCATCTGGATTGGTGAGAATTAAACGACCTTCACCACCCGGGAAGAGGCGAGCAAAGATTCCTCTAAATTCACGCTCGGTATCGAGATAGGCCTGGTGGAAGATCTCTTGGACTTTGTCATCCACTTCTTTCACAATGTCGAGGAGATCTTTCTTCGTCTTCTTCAAATCTTCGAGTTGTTCTGCGAGGTACTTGAGGCGCTCTTCAAGAGCGTTGTACTCTTCAAGTGCAAGTGGATTAATTTTGCCCAGCATCGCAAGTGCGCGCTCTGCCTGTACAAGTCGCTTCTCTTGTTGATCGCGGCGATATGGAATCAGGTCACCTTGGATCCAGTTGCCTTCTTCATCTTCGATAAATGTAGGTACATCGTTCTCTGGGCCGTATTCAGCCATCAAGGTAATGACATCGATACCGAGCTCTTCGATCGCTCTCGCTTCAAGAGCTTCGATACGAAGTCGCTGCTCTGCACGAGCAATTTCATCACGGTGCACACTTGAAGTAAGAGTTTCGAGCTCAGTGGTGAGCTCACGATTACGTCCTCGTACTGTGAGAATCTCACCTTCGCGCTCGGTGCGTGCTGTTTCAAGTCGTTGGCGTTCTGCCAAAGCTTTAGAGATAGAAACCTCAATCTGAATCAATGTTTCATATGCAGTATCTGCGATAGCTTGAGCGGTAGTTGCGGCAATGGCTCGCTGCTCGCGCTTTACGATCGCCTTGGATGCGCTTTCACGCTCGTGGTTCGCTGAGTCCTCAAGGCTTTTTGCGCGCGCAGCGATCGCCGTGATGCGCTCTTCGAGAGTTCGAACTTCTAATCTCGCCTCAACTTCTGTCGATCGCATCGCCGAAAGTCCCGAACGTAAATCTTCAAGTTGAGTAAGGTCAGGCTCAATAGGTTCTTGGGCTGATTGGTGTTGAGTCATTGCAGCAGCAAGATCACGCTCATCATTAGCACGTTGTTCTGTTGCTTCACCTTCAGATCGAGTCAGTCGGTCTACCTCGGCTAGTGCACTTTTGACGTTCTGACCGGCGACTGCCATCTGCTCGGCAAGTCCAGACATCTTCGCATCTGAATCATTGAGACGTGAGAGCGCTTGATCATGTGCGATTCGGGCTACCGCCACCTCATCTGTACATCGAATTAATTCGAAGGAGAGGGTCTCGCAGCGCGCGATCGCTTGATCTAAATTCTCTTGCGTCCGAGCAAGGAGTGCATTAATCTCGATGGCCGACTGTGAGCCAGCAGATCCACCACGTACTCGGCTTCGGCTAATTAAATCGCCATCACGAGTGACGGCGATCAGAGATTTATGTGCGGCGATAGCGGCTTCGCCATCAGCAAGAGTTTCTACTGCAACGTAGCGCCCAAGTAGGGCCTTCATCATCGGATCAATACCTTGCGAGGTAATAAGAGAGGTCAGTGCAGTGAGACCGCTCTGCTGCGCAGCGCTTGAGGCGACATCATCACTGATCTCATCTTCCACGATAAGAAGTTCGGAACGGCCACCTGACTTTGCCTTAAGCATGCCAAGTGCGCTCACGGCAGAGCTCAGATCTTCGACCACAATGGAGTCAGCTAATGGCCCAAGAGCTGCAGCAACAGCTGCTTCCCAACCATTATCGATGGAGATAAGTGAGGAGAGACGACCTTTTACTCTCGCCGAACTCTCACCCGAGAGAATCGATTCTCCCCCATCACGATGAGTAAGCGACTCAGTGAGCGCCGTTAATCGGGAAGAGAGTCCAGCGCGATCACGTTGCGCTGCTTGCTCTTCTTCTTGAACCTGCGTGAACTTGCCTTGAAGATCTTGTAACAGCGACTTTGCTGATTCATATTGCGCATCGAGATCTGTCTCGGATGCATCAAGCCCAGCGATCTCTGCCTCGAGTGATGCAAAATCTCCACGGAAGCGCTTGAGACGTTCGGATGCTTCATCTCGCGCTGCCGTGAGACGTGTGATTTCCGCATTAGTGGCATCGATACGAGATCGCAATCCATTGATGTGGCCCTCTTGACGAGCCGTACCCTCACGCTGATCTGCGATCGCACGAAGTGCTGCGCTCACGCGATTCTCTTCTTGCAAGAGTTGTGCTTCCTGCTCGCGCAATTTTGAAGTGACGCTGCTCAAAGCGCTTTGCGCTTCGGTATGAACAGTACGGAGTGAGCTCTCTTCACTTCGGAGAGTGAGCGCTTCTTGCTCCATCGTATCTGGATCACGGCCACCAGCTCGTGCTACATCGGCATCTTCGGAGAGGAAGCGTGCCCGTTCAGATGAGAGCGATTGAATTCCGCGGAATTTCTCACGTTGAGCAGTGAGGCGATAAAAATTCTCTTGAGCTTGAACAAGAAGTGGGTTTTCTAGAGAACTCTTATGGTCGAGTTCCTCTTCCCGAGTGCGTGCCAATCGAAGTGCTTCTTCAACCTCATCACGCCTCGAACGCAAGACGGTCTCATCGGCAACTTCTGCATCTAAGGTCGATCGCATCTGGATCAAGTCATCGGCTAATAGGCGCAACCTTGAATCTCGAACATCGGATTGAATCGTTGAGGCTTTGCGTGCAACCTCTGCCTGCTTACCAAGTGGCTTCAGGTTGCGGCGAAGTTCGACCGTGAGATCTTGAATACGAGAGAGATTGCCTTGCATCGAATCTAATTTACGCAGCGCCTTCTCTTTGCGCTTGCGGTGCTTAAGCACGCCAGCAGCTTCTTCAATGAAAGCTCGACGTTCCTCTGGATTAGCGAGGAGGATCGCATCGAGTTGACCTTGACCGACGATGACGTGCATCTCGCGGCCGATACCGCTATCACTGAGGAGCTCTTGGATATCAAGGAGACGAGTTGTATCGCCGTTCAGTAAATATTCAGATGTTCCGTTACGAAAGAGAACACGACTAATTGTTACCTCAGTGAAATCAATAGGGAGAGTCTGATCGGTATTATCGATCGTCACCGAGACTTCAGCGCGACCTAGCGGTGCTCGACCTGATGTCCCCGCGAAGATGACATCTTCCATCTTGCCACCACGAAGAGATTTTGCGCCTTGCTCGCCCATGACCCATGAGAGGGCATCAAGGACATTCGACTTACCAGAACCATTAGGTCCCACCACGCAGGTGATACCCGGTTCAAAATTGAGGGTGGTCGAAGAGGCGAAGGATTTAAATCCTTTGAGGGTAATACTCTTCAAATACACGGGGGAAACCTATCGGCAAAGTGGGGTCGGGGCTAAAAACGGCGCACCTCAAGGAAAGGTTTAGGGTTTAACCTCACGCGCTAGCAAAATCTCATACGCCAACTTTGCAGCAACTTGTTCTGCCTCGCGTTTACTCTTTCCATTGCCTTGCGGAAAACGCTCGCCACCAAGAAGTGTGATCGCAGTAAAACTTTTATCGTGGTCTGGGCCCGACTCTTCAATTTCGTACTCTGGTGCACCAAGGCCACGGAGCGCAGCAAGTTCTTGTAGCGCAGTCTTACCGTCAAGGGTTGCACCTTCAGCGGTTGCAGCAGAGAGTGCTGATTCGCACCATCGAAGTACGCATTGCGCTGTCGTTGTATACCCATGATCGAGATAGATCGCGCCAACAAGTGCTTCAAGGCAATCTGCTAAGAGTGAGTTCTTATCTCGGCCACCTGTGGACTCTTCGCCCTTGCCAATAAGCAGGTACTGCCCAAGCTCTAACTCACGTGCAATAGTTGCGAGTGCGCGGGTATTGACGACACTTGAGCGTAAGGGTGAGAGTTTGCTTTCGTCGAAATTAGGGTAGCGCTCAAAGAGGGCCTCTGTAATAAGTAAGCCAATCACTGAATCGCCAAGAAATTCGAGGCGCTCATTGGTGGGAACTCCACCATTCTCATACGAATATGAACGGTGAGTTAGTGCTAATTGGAGCAGCTCATCCTTAACCGATATTCCGAGTGCTTCGGTTAGGCGCGAGTACAGATCAGACCTCGAGGACCTGACGACGGTTGTATGTGCCACAGGTAGGGCAGGCTGTGTGCTGAAGCTTTGGTGACTGGCACTGGCCGCATGTGGCGACCGCTGCAGGTGTTGTCTTCCATGAGCTACGACGGGTGCGCGTACGTGAACGCGACATCTTTCGCTTTGGTACTGGCATGGCCAACTCCTTCTACATTGTTGAGCACTACATTCTTGAATATCTAGCTAGCTATAGAGCTATCTAAAAATTACTGGCTCGGGGTTACCGAAGCAAGAGCAGAAGTATCCCTGAAAATCGGGGTAGATACAAACCGGGAAGTCAGACGGAGCCCTCAGGCCTCTCGGGAGGGGGTGTCAGATTCTCGAGGCCGGCCAATTTCTCGAGTCCAGCCCAGCGGATATCTACCTGGTCGTGGCCGTGATCTTCCGGTAGCTCCTCCCACTTCACGCCGCAGCCTGGGCAGAGCCCCAGGCAATTTTCATCGCAGAGTGGGTTTACTGGGAGATTAAGAATAATGGCATCGCGGATTGGGGCCTCCAGATCAATGTAATCACCTTGCATGGTGAGTACCGGATCTTCATCATCAACAATCACTTCAGCTTCACGTCGCTTTGGCTGGCGTGAGCGTGGGTCACTCTCATAAATATAGAGCTCGTGAAAATCTTCTTCTACCTCTTGCTCAACTCTATCTAAACAGCGAATGCACTCTCCGACCGCGAGTGCTCGAACTGTTGCACTTGCCAGAACACCTTCTTCAACGGCTTGGAGACGAAGATCAACCTCTATCGGTTCATCCTGTGGGACTGCAAAGAGCGGAATGCCTAGTGGCTCATGCGCATCAAAGGTTAATTCGTATTCACGCAGCTCACCTGCACGACGCGGAAGATCGGCACAGTTAAAGAGAAATGGTCCTTGATGTACAGAGTTCATCACTGCTACGCCAGATCTGAAAGATCGTGTTTTTCTCCGATACCTTGAAGCTTGTCGCGACCGCGAGAGACTGCATCGAGAGTTTTATTGAGAATAACTTCAAGGGTAGCAAGGCGTGAGTCAATATAGGCTTCGATCTCCTCGCGCTCTTTACGCGCTTCTTCATCTACTTCGTCAAGAATTCTTCTAGCCTCTTTGCGGGCAGCTGCAACAATCTCAGTCTGCTCAATCATTGTCGCTACTTCTTCACGTGCATGGCCGATGAGTTGATCAGCACTCAATCGAGCTTCTTCGAGAATGATCTCGCGAGTTGCGATGATCTCTTGAGCGTGGGCTAAGTCGGCAGGGAAGGCTTCGCGCGCTTGGTCTAAGACTTCAAGTAGTTCACCTCGGTGCACCACACAACTTGCAGAAAGTGGGACGCCGCGAGCATCTTCAACCGTCGTAATGGCGCTTTGAATTCGCTCAATAACTGTCATTACCTGCTGTGAATCCATCAGACACCTCCTCCTTGAGATTCGCTCAATACCTGCGTTATAGAAAGTTTATCGTGAAGTGAGTCTAGAAGTTACACGCTCAATGATCTGTGCCGGCAAATAGGCGGAGACATCTCCTCCAAAGGTCGCAATCTCTTTGACGAGAGAGGACGAGAGGAATGAATGGGCTGGGGCGGTCGACATGAAGAGCGTCTCAACTCCTTTAAGCTGAAGGTTTATTTGCGACATCTGAAGTTCGTAATCAAAGTCTGTGACGGCGCGAAGACCTTTGACAATTGCCTTAACATCATGGGTCTGGCAGTAATCAACTAATAGTCCGCTCCACGAATCAACGCGAACATTTGGATATTCGGTGGTGACTTCAGCAATCATCTCGAGACGTTCTTCAACAGTAAAGAGCGTCTTCTTTGTCTGATTCACGAGAACAGCAATCACTACTTCGTCAAAGAGCGCGCTTGCTCGTTTGATGATATCGAGATGACCGAAGGTGATTGGATCAAAGGACCCTGGGCAGACGACGCGATTCACTCTGAAACGGTAGCAGAATAGCCACCGTAGAAGATACTTCCTTGCCCATATGTGCGGATCTTCTCAAGATCCATTGATTGTGGCCACGCAAAGGGTGTTCCTTTGCTCTTACGCTCGATTGCTATCAGTCCCCGCGGCTGAAGGAGGTTCTTCACCACAATTGTGTCGAGAATAACCTCTACCTCGCTATTCGGAAGATCATAAGGCGGATCCATAAAGATAATGTCGTAGTGAACTGGAAACTCTGACTCAAGAAATTTCGCCGCCTTCGATTGAAAGACTTTGTGCTTGCGCGATGGCTCGGTCAGAAGATTGAAGTTCTTAATGGCGACTTCGGCAATCTCTCTATCTGCTTCGACGGCATGCACTAGCGCCGCTCCGCGAGAGAGGGCTTCAACGCCTACCGCCCCGCTACCAGCGAAGAGATCGAGAAAGTTGAGATCGCGAATGCTGGCAAACTCAGATTCGAGTGAGGAGAAGAGGCCCTCACGTGCGCGATCTGACGTTGGGCGGACTCCATCTCCGGTCGGAGATGAAAGTGTCTTACCTCTACCGCTTCCTGCAATGATTCGCAAAAGAGCTCCCTCCCAACTTCATCATGACCTCAACCTTTATCAACGAACGAGGCGCTCTCTTCTTGCATCAGAGCATCCACCTCAGCAGCTAAGTGTGGCGCATTTTTTAACTCTGGATCGCGTTCAATGAGTGCGACGGCCGCTGATCGCGCACTCTCAATGAGATCTTCATCTCGAAGGACTCGAAGTAAACGTAGATGTGACCTCGTTCCAGATTGAGCGCTTCCCAAGACATCGCCTTCGGATCGTTGTTCGAGATCGATTCGAGCTAATTCAAAACCATCCAGAGTGGATGCCACTGCTTCGAGTCTAGCCATCGCTGAATTTTCAGGTTCACTGTTTGTGACAAGAAGACACAATCCTGCAACCGATCCTCGACCGACTCGACCGCGCAGCTGATGCAGTTGAGAGACGCCAAACCGATCAGCATCCATAATCACCATAGTGGAGGCGTTAGGAACATCTACACCAACTTCAATCACTGTAGTTGCGACAAGTACATCTATTTCGCCAGCGCTGAAGGCGTTCATTGTCGCCTCCTTCTCTTGTGCACTTTGGCGACCGTGGAGCACGGCAACTTTCAGACCCTTAAGCGGTCCAAGTGCGAGCCTTGGGGCAAGTTCCTCAACTGCTGTCATTGGAATTTTTGACTCATCTGGGATCTCGCCGAGCGCGCGAGCAATTTCGAGATCGCTCGCACTTAAATTGGCAAAGCCATCATTGCCTTCTTCTCCAATGGTCTCGGAAATCCGTGGTGCGACGACATAGGCCTGATGTCCCTTCGAAACCTCTTCCACAATACGACTCCACGCTCGCTCGAGATAGTGTGGTTTCTCCAGCGTCGGAATTACAAAAGTTTGAATGGGGATTCGGCCTGAAGGTAGCGCTCGTAGCGTTGAAATATCCAAATCGCCAAAGATCGTCATTGCAACAGTGCGCGGAATAGGCGTTGCAGTCATGACTAAGAGATGTGGAGGATGGGTCGCTTTATTGCGAAGCGCATCGCGCTGCTCAACACCGAATCGGTGTTGTTCATCAACGACAACGAGGCCGAGATCTTTAAAATCAACTCCCTCGCTTAGGAGTGCGTGGGTACCGATCACAATTCCAGCTTCACCTGATGCTATTTTGCCTAGCGCTTCCCTCTTTGCAGCCGCACTCATCGATCCAGTGAGTAGTGCTAGTTGAGTACCGATCTCATTGCCACCCAGAACACCGCCATCAGCGAGGTCGCCTAATAATTTACGCATCGTAATAAAGTGTTGCTGAGCAAGAACCTCAGTAGGCGCAAGAATCGCCGTCTGACCACCGCTCTCGACCACGATGAGAGCAGCGCGAAGTGCAACAACCGTCTTTCCGGATCCCACTTCACCTTGGAGCAGGCGGTGCATTGGATAACCCTGTGAAAGATCTCGGTCAATCTCAGCCATAACATCCATCTGACCCTCGGTGTATTTCCAAGGCAACCTTCGCTCAAACTCATCAAGTAAGCCTCCGTGTTGAACAATTCGTGAGGTCGTAGCGAGCGCACGAAGATCGATTCGCCGCTTCGCCAAAAGAATCTGCAACAAGAGCGCTTCGTCAAAGGTCAGCCGCTCCTTAGCCACCTCTGCCTCTTCGCGACTAGAAGGGATGTGAATCTGGCGATAGGCCTCATCGAGTGTTGGGTAGCTGTATTCCATTCGAATATCCTCGGGAAGGAAATCTGGAATCTCCTCAAGTGAGTCGAGCGCCAACTCTATGCATTTGCCAATCTTCCATGAAGGGAGTTTTGAAACTGCTGGATAGACCGCGATAAATTTGCCAGCAAAGGCGGCGATCGCTTGATCAACATCTTCCCCATCTGGGATAAGTTCGTAGTCAGGATGCGAGAGCTGCCTCTTATTATTGAAGAGGCCGACCTTGCCAGCGAAGAGCCCAGTGCGCCCGACTCGGAGTTCTTTTTCGCGCCATGGTTGGTTGAAAAAGGTCAGTGAGATAGTTGAGGTGCCATCTGTGAGTACAACCTCCAGGATGGTCCGTCCAGAAGCCCGGCGCAGGGATGAGCGCGAGATCTCGGCTAGGACCGTCACCTCCTCACCCTCTTGCAGGGCGCTCATATCGGTAAGCTCGCCTCGTTCGACATAGCGGCGCGGGTAGTGACGAAGTAACTCCCCAATTGTGGTCAGGCCAAAACCCTTCTCAAGCGCCTTGGCGGTGCGATCTCCAACGACCGCTTTCAGGGCGGTCTCAAGTGTGATCGGGGCAGACATGGCCCTATTCTCTCTTATTCTCTCTGACATCTGAGGAGAAGCGCTCGCAGGAGTTCGAGGGCTCGATTAGCCTAAAGGGGCGGCGGGGCGGTAGCCTTTCGCCTTCCGAAGAGGGTTAGAGACCCTCAACTTAACTTTTGAAGGAGTTCACCGTGGCATCAAACTGCGATATCTGCGGCAAAGGCCCTAGCTTTGGCAACAAGGTCTCACACTCCATGCGCAAGACCCGTCGCCGCTGGAATCCAAATATTCAGCGCATCCGTACCCTCGTTGCAGGCCAGACTAAGCGTCAGAATGTCTGCTCATCATGCATGAAGGCCGGCAAGGTCTCCCGCTAGCTCTCCCTGATCACTCACGACGTGATCCACCAGTTCACAGTTCAGATGTAAATGAAGATCTATGCCCACCGCGGCGCCTCACATGATTTCCCTGAGATGTCTCGCGCTGCCTATCTGGGCGCAGTCGAACAAGGTGCAGATGGTTTTGAATGTGACCTTCGCCTAACTAAAGATCACATCCTTATTTGTTGGCACGATGATGACTTAATGCGGATAGCTGGATCTCCGCTCGTGGTGGCTCAATCTAGCCTGGTCGAGTTAAGAGAAGTTACTGAGATTCTTACCTTTAAAGAACTTCTTGAGATCGCAATTACCCATAAGAAGAGTCTGGCGTTGGAAACAAAACACCCAGTTCCGACTCGTGGGGCAGTTGAAGTAGAACTACTGGAGATCCTCTCAGCCCATCAAAATCAGATTTTAGAGGCGAAGATTGATATCGCCATCATGTCTTTTTCTTGGCGTGCAATCCGGCGTATCCGCCAGAGTGGCTATCTGAGTATTTATCTCATCGCTCACCGATGGCAGAGATTTATCGAACGCAGCGCCGGCTTTGGGCCGGGGATATTCTTACTGCGCGCTGACCCAACCCTTGGAAAAAAACTGAAAGTTAAGGATCGTGCGCTCTACATCTGGACTGTAAATATCACAGAGGACCTTCGTCTTGCCTATGAAGCACAGGCAGATGTCGTGATGAGTGACCGCCCATCTGAGATGAAGGTAGCTCTGAAAGAGATGATTAGTCGAAGTGGTTAAAACCTTCATGGGTCGCGATGAAGCCATCAACAAGAACTCTAGAGCCTTCTAAAACACTTCCAATTCTTAGGAAACCTGTGGGTAGTTTTGAGCCGCCTGCCACCGTCGCTACAAAAATATGATCCTCTCCCCCATGAAGCACCCACTCCCAAATGTCGCCACCGTTCTCAACTGCGATCTGTTCCAGCTGATCAAAACCAGGCGCCAGGGCGAGTAGCTCTCGTTCAATAGCAATCTGGACCTGTGAGGCGCTAGCAATATGTGTTAACTCCGAGATTAATCCATCTGAAACATCACACATCGAATGTGCAATCGCCGAGATCGCTTGTGCCTTCTCATACTCAACTGTGGGATTTCGATGCTCAGAACTCTTCTCATCCAGTGTCCCGCGGAGCAACATATGTAAACCACCGGCAGATTCGCCAGGGAGTTTTGAGATTACGACATCATCTCCTACCTTCGCGCCACTTCGAAGTATTGGATCTCCGACAGAACCAAAAACACTAATAGAGAGAACAATCTGGTCTGCATGGGTAAGGTCTCCACCAACGACATGTGCTCCAACAGATGTGGCTTCATCAAAGATTCCGAGTGCGAGCTCTTCAATCTCTTCCACGGTGAACTCCCTCGGCAGGGCCGCCGCTACAAGTAGGTACTCAGGACGACCACCGATTGCAAAGATATCTGCAAGATTGGCTGAGGTGATCTTTGCGCCAATTTCATAGAGTGAGGACCAACGTCGATCAAAGTGAACTCCCTCAACTGCCATATCTGAAGCAAGCGCTATTGGGGTGAGGTGCGCTTTCACGACTGCAGCATCGTCACCAATCCCAACAATAAGTGACTCCGGCTCACCCCTCATAAATATTCTCGAAAGTGCGGCGATTAGCTCTGACTCAGTTGCCATAATCCTCTCCCCGCTTGAGATTGCGCACTTACAGAAACTATTATCGAGTGACGTGGTTGCTTCTTGCTAGAGCGGTATCAATGAGGGCAGTGATCAACTCTGTATAACTTTTACCGGCGCTTGACCAGAGCTTTGGGAAAACTGAAGTAGAGGTGAAGCCAGGCATCGTATTAATTTCATTGATAACCAAATCACCAGTGCCCGTATAGAAAAAGTCAACGCGCGCCAGTCCTTCGCACCCAAGGGATGTGAAAGCTCGAATTGCTGCTGCACGAATTTCATCACTTGGCAGATCGGTAGGAAGTTCAATGTGAGTTGACCCGTCGAGATATTTCGCTTCAAAGTCATAGAACTCAAAACGAGGATCGATCACAATCTCACCCAGAGGTGATGCTTGAATCGAGCCATCACCTTCTAGAACTGCACATTCGATTTCCCGTCCAGCGATCGCTTCTTCGATCATCACCTTTGTATCAAAGGTAAGTGCTTCATCAATGGCGCAAGCGAGGTGATCGGCACTTTTTACCTTTGTGGTTCCACGACTTGAGCCACCGCGGGCAGGTTTTACAAAGAGCGGATAATTTAAAGTCCCGGTTTCGATTACGCCATGCCAATCACGCTGGTGGAGCACAATTCCTGGCGCTACTTTTAACCCGTTGGCTTCAAAGATTGGTTTTGCAAAAGATTTGTCCATAGCAACGGCACTTGCCAGGACGCCAGAACCTACATATCGAATACCGGCTACTTCAAGCAGTCCCTGGACTGTGCCATCTTCGCCATAAGGCCCGTGCAAGATAGGGAAGACAACATCAGGCTGGAGTTGATCAATCGCCTCAGAAATTGTGCGAGGTGAACCGCCTTTAATCTCTGGAAGCAATCCATCGGCAATCTCAAGTACCTGATCGGAAGCCGGAATGACCCACTGCCCGCTCTTGGTTATACCAACGAGAACTGGCGTAAAGCGGGTGCGATCAATCGCTTTCATGATGGCTCCTGCAGAGATGCAAGAAATTTCATGCTCGCTGCTCGCTCCACCGCAGAGGATCATTACTGTCTTCATGTCAGCTCTGCTCTCAAACTCACACTCATCAGATGCTCCATCGCTGCGGTCGGATTCATGACGCCGGAGACGACATCCGAGACAACTTCAATGATCGGAACCTCAACTCCTACGCGATGAGCAAGTTCTCGAATCGCTCGAGCCGATGCTACTCCTTCAACGGTCTTAGGCATGATGGCACGCGCCTCTTGCATTGAGCCGGTGCGCCCAAGCGCTTCCCCAAAAGTTCTATTTCGAGAGAGAGGCGACCCGCAACTTGCCACCAAATCACCCATTCCAGCCAGTCCGAGATTGGTGAGGGGGTTGGCGCCGTAACCAATTCCAAATCTGGCGACTTCACCAAGTCCACGAGTAATAATCATCGATTGGGTATTTTCGCCATAGCCCAATCCGATCGACATACCCACAGCGAGTGCAATGACTGATTTTGTCGCTCCTGCTAATTCGCACCCCACGAGATCGTGTGATGGATAAACACGAAAATATGGATTTGTTAAAAGTTCAATCATTTGATCAACAACAAGGGGGCTGGTGGATGCTGCAACAGCGCCAGCGGGCTGGCGCAAGATTAATTCTCCCGCAAGGTTTGGGCCAGTTATTAAACCTAAATTCTCTCGCGGAAATTGCAACTCTTCCTCAATGATCTCCGTCATCCTTTTAAAGGAATCGGCTTCAATGCCTTTTAAGGTGCTAATAATTTTCTTTTCGTGCGTGAGGTAATCTCGCCATAACTCAATATTTTCTCGAAGCGTCTGTGCAGGCACAGCAAGAAGTATCAAATCTGAGTAACCCATCGCTTCTTCTATATCTGTCGTTGCGCGGATTCGGGAGTCAAGCTCTACTTCTCCTAAAAATTTACTATTTGTGTGGGAAGTATTGATCTCGTTAACGACTTCCCTATTGCGTCCCCACATCAAGGGATCATTTCCAGCGTCAACAATGATCTGTGCGAGTGTTGTACCCCAAGCTCCGGTACCCAAAACTGTGCATTTCACAGTTGTCACTCTCTCTTTCTGTCGTTGCGTGCTGACTGCCCTGCCGCTCGCTTAAAGTTACCAATTCGGGGTAGATCTGAAAGGTGGGGATCAAAGATCTGGGTTGGCGCCTGCTCTCCTCTGATCTTCTCCAACCCTGTTGTAATCGCCGCCATAACGTAATCGGTAGCTTCTGTAAGAGCGACAGGATCGTCCTCGCACCCCTCCCATTGCGTGAAATGCAATGGGGCGCCTGCCCACACACTCACCTTGGTCCGTGGGAAGAGTTTAAGGCGTTTGCCATATGTAGGAAGAATCTCCTGTGCCCCCCACTGAGCACACGGAATCACCGGGACTTGAGTCATGATCGCAAGGCGAGCTATGCCAGTCTTAGCTTTCATAGGCCAGGTATCTGCATCTCGGGTGAGCGTGCCCTCCGGATAGACGCCAAGACAATGGCCCGCCTCAAGAAATGCCACGGCATGGCGCAAGGCGAAAGAGGCATCTGCTGTTTCGCGCTCAACGGGAACCTGGCCTGAGCCCGCGATAATTTTTCCGATGAACGGAACTTTAAATACTGAGGCTTTACCTAAAAATCGCGGTGCTCGACCATTGGCATATAAGAAGTGAGCGAAGATCAACGGATCAATAAGCGAGATGTGATTCGAGACGACAATCACTGGGCCGCTCTTCGGTAAGTTTTCGATCCCGCGCCAATCGCGCTTCGTTATCAAACGCAGTAGAGGAATGATCACCCCTGCGCCGAACTTAAAGTATCCATTTGTCCCCAGAGGTTTACCAACTGGTGGCAGATATGAGATCTCAAATTTCGTCTGCCCATCGCTGGTTGCATCACCAGGAGTTGCCGGATTCATGAGCAGATCCTAACTGTGCAACGCCAACGAATACACATGTGGGAAGATGAGAAAGGGAGCCATCGCTGGCTCCCTTTCCATTTATACTGCAATAAAACTACTTGCGCTTTACAGCCTTCTTAACAACTTTCTTAGCAGGAGCCTTCTTAGCTACCTTCTTGACAACTTTCTTAGCTGGAGCCTTCTTAGCTGGAGCCTTCTTAGCTGGAGCCTTCTTAGCTACTGGCTTTGCGACTACCTTGACAGGAGGCTTTGGTGCTGGCTCAAGCTTGCGTGCGCCAGAGATAACTTCCTTCAGTGCCTTTGCAGGGAGGAAGCGAACCTTCTTGCTCGCCTTGATCTGGATTGTCTCGCCAGTGAAAGGGTTACGACCCTTACGTGCAGCGCGATCTACCTTCTTGAACTTACCGAAGTCATTAACCATGACATCTTCGCCCTTTGAGATATTGCGAACGATTGAGTCAAAGACGATATCGACAGCGCGAGCTGCCTCTTTCTTGTTATCACCAAAGTGCGGTGCCAAATATGCAATGAACTGGGCCTTGTTCATAAACTCCCCTTATTAAATGGTTTGTTAAGCAATTACTTAACGTTGTGAGAAATCTACGCAGAGTGGTGATTTATAGGGGTTATAACGCTCGGTGTGTCGCGGTAAAAAATTCGAATCTTTACGCGTAAAAAGTGCAAAAAAACCCTCAACGCAATGTTGAGGGTTTTTGGGATTCTCTCTTCCTAAGCGCGAATTGGCAGTGTTTGAGGCTTAAAAGTTGCTCTCTTCGCTTCAAATGCGCTTACCTGGTCGATCTTCTTCAAGGTTAGGCCGATATCGTCGAGCCCTTCCATCAAGCGCCAGCGCGTGTAATCATCGATCTCAAAGGCGTGAATTGCGCTTCCATAGCGGATGTTTTTCGCCTCAAGGTCGACTGTTATCGCAAGCTTTGGATCGTTCTCGATCTGCTGCCAGATCTCTTCAATAACAGACTGTGAAATAAGGACTGTAAGCAGTCCAGCCTTCTGGGAATTACCGCGGAAGATATCTGCAAAACGGCTCGAGAGGACTACCTTAAAGCCATAATTTTGAAGAGCCCAGACTGCGTGCTCGCGGGATGAGCCGGTTCCAAAATCTGGTCCTGCAACGAGAATCGTCGCTCCCTGATAATCACTCTTGTTCAGCACAAACTCTGGATCGCTACGCCAAGCAGAGAAGAGGCCATCTTCAAATCCACTCTTCGTCACGCGCTTGAGATATACCGCCGGGATAATTTGATCGGTATCAACGTTGCTGCGACGAAGTGGAATCGCTGTTCCAGTATGTGAAATAAATTTTTCCATGATCGCGCTCCTTACAAATCTGATGGTGATGAGAGTGTTCCACGAATTGCAGTTGCTGCTGCAACGAGCGGACTGACAAGGTGAGTACGTCCGCCTTTACCTTGGCGACCTTCAAAATTGCGATTTGAGGTCGAGGCTGCGCGTTCTTGCGGCTTGAGTTGATCAGGATTCATTCCAAGGCACATCGAGCATCCAGCATTTCGCCATTCACCGCCCGCATCTAAAAAGATCTTATCGAGTCCTTCGGACTCTGCTTGGAGTCGCACCCTCGCAGAACCAGGGACAACAAGAAGGCGCACAGAATCTGCAATCTTTTTGCCCTTCAATATATCTGCTGCCGCGCGGAGATCTTCGATTCGACCGTTAGTGCAAGAGCCCAAAAAGACTGTATCAACTGATACAGATTTCAGTGGAGTTCCTGCTGTGAGCCCCATGTAGGTAAGTGCGCGTTCTGCTGCACCACGCTCTTCAACATCAGCGATATCGGCTGGGTTTGGAATATTTGAGTTGAGCGGGAGTCCCTGCCCTGGGTTTGTACCCCATGTTACAAATGGTTCTAGCTCATCCGCATTGATGGTGATCTCTTTATCAAAGACGGCATCGCTATCACTCTGTAGGGTCTTCCAGTAAGCAAGGGCGTTATCCCAATCGGCTCCGATTGGTGCATGAGGCTTATCTTTAACGTAGCTAAAGGTGGTCTCATCCGGTGCGATTAAGCCAGCACGGGCGCCGGCCTCAATAGACATATTGCAGACGGTCATGCGACCTTCCATAGAGAGCGCGCGAATCGCTGAACCTCGGTATTCAAGGACATAGCCTTGGCCGCCGCCGGTTCCAATCTTCGCGATGATCGCAAGAATGATGTCCTTAGACGTTACGCCAGCTTTGAGAGTGCCTTCAACATTGATCGCCATCGTCTTTGGACGAATCAGAGGTAAGGTCTGTGTTGCAAGGACATGCTCTACTTCAGATGTACCAATACCAAATGCAAGCGCACCGAATGCACCATGGGTTGAGGTATGTGAATCTCCGCAGACAATCGTCATGCCGGGTTGTGTAATTCCGAGTTGTGGACCGACAACGTGAACAATTCCTTGTTCCGCATCTCCGAGGGAGTGAATTCGCACGCCAAATTCTTTGCAATTCGCGCGTAGCGTATCTACCTGCAACTTTGATACTGGGTCAGCGATTGGAAGATTAATATTTTGAGTGGGCACATTGTGATCTTCGGTTGCGATCGTGAGATCTGGTCGGCTCACGGGCCGTCCGGCGAGACGCAGACCATCAAAAGCTTGAGGGCTCGTCACTTCATGAATGAGGTGGAGATCGATGTAGAGCAGATCTGGCTCATTAGCCGTGCTACTTACAATATGATCTAACCAGATCTTCTCTGCGAGTGTCTTTCCCATATTTCTCCTTTTGCCGCCGAGGCTTAACGATAAAAATCTCCTCTAAATCTTGCATCTCGAATAGCGAGATGGCAGTATTAGAGTATGGACAAGAAGAATAGCGGAGTTGGCGTACTGGATAAAGCCGTCAAGATTATGGCGACCCTGGAATCTGGACCGCACTCCCTTTCCGAGCTCGTTGCTGCAACTGGTATCGCCCGCCCTACCGCGCACCGTCTAGCAGTGGCGCTTGAATTCCATCGACTCCTCACCCGCGATCTCATGGGCAGATTTACACTAGGTCCACGTGCAGGCGAACTCAGCGCATCCGCTGGCGAAGATCGCCTCCTTGCCGTTGCCACTCCAGCCTTAATCGCTCTTCGCGATGCCACCTCAGAGAGCGCTCAGCTCTATCGCCGACAGGGTGATCAACGAGTCTGTGTCGCTACCGCTGAACGTATGAGTGGACTTCGAGATACGGTCCCGGTTGGTACAGCACTCACGATGCAGGCAGGTTCGGCCGCACAGATATTGCTCGCATGGGAAGAGCCGGAGAAGTTGCGTCGTGGCCTTACTGGCGCGCTCTTCACCCCCGCATCTCTCTCGGCGGTACGACGCCGTGGGTGGGCCCAATCTGTGGGTGAACGTGAAGTTGGTGTTGCTTCAGTCTCGGCGCCAGTTCGTGGACCAAATAATAAAGTGATTGCTGCTGTCAGCATCAGCGGACCGATTGAACGTCTTGGTCGCCAACCCGGACGATTGCATGCTGCACAAGTTGTCGCAACGGCAGCCAGGCTCAGCGACTATATCGCGCAGGGTAAATAAAAATAACCGAGAGCCTTAACTCCCGGTTATTTGATTACACACTCTTTATGCAAGATGTGTAGCCCCGAAGGGATTCGAACCCTCGTAGCTGACTTGAGAAGCCAGAGTCCTAGGCCGCTAGACGACGGGGCCCTAGTAGTTATTCAGTTATCTTTCCGTAGTACGTGTAATAGCTCACTCACCAGTAGGTGATGAACTATCGCTGGGGTACCAGGACTCGAACCTAGACTAAATGAACCAGAATCACTTGGGCTGCCAATTACCCCATACCCCACCAAAATTGACGCTTTCACGCCTATCCCGGAAGGGCTAAGGATAGCCGAAGAATCTCAGGGCTAAAAACCGTCGGCGAGGCGCCACCATTACCGCGCCGCGTACGGCGAAAAAGGCTCTCACTTCGCGAGTGAAGAAAATCAGGCTTAGGGTGAGTTTTCCTGCTGGTTAGATCTGGTAGAGACGCTTCATCTCTGATGCAACGGCGAGATCGTCAGGTCCGCCTCTCTTGAGAAGATCCTCCACAATTCTCTCTCGATCCGTCAGAACTTTCTTCTGCTCCATTTTGTATTTAGCCTCCACAGAACTGATGTGGACAGTGAAACCCACTACATGTCGAACTAGCTCGTTGATAAAGTTTTGATCCGCGGTTGCCAAATCCCAAGGAACTTCACGATCCGCCTCATGGTCGCGCTGAAGGTCGCTCACAATCTTCAAAATTTCCAGAGCTTCATGGAGCACCTGGACCGTCCCACGAAGATGAACTGATTGGTACACCCACGTCCCTACATCTTTGCCCTCGACGGATGCCGCTGCGTAATTTGTCGGCGATACATATGCGCCTGGGCCGCTGACAATAATGAGGGCCGGCGCACCATTTTCAATCTCTCGCCATTGTTGATTGCTTCGAGCCATATGAGTTGTGGCGACGCCATAACTCTTTACCGGAGCCGCCAAATCTGGCTGGCTTGGATACCAAGTAAATGGGAGGGTCGTTGATGCCGGGGTGCCATCTTGATTTACAGTGACGAATTCACCAGCGCGAGCCTGTGAGACAAAGGAGGTGATCTCTTCCCAGTCCGTAATTTCATAGGCGGGAGGGATATACATAAAAGAACATTAGCTCACCATCCAAGATCTATCATCATAACTATTGCCATGACTTCCCTGCAGGCGTAGATTCCAAGAGTTGAAATTCAGCAAATAAAGGGTCACCCGTGGCAATCGCAAACGAAGTTTGGGTAGTTGAAGGAGTCGAAGGAAAGACCAGGCGTGAACAATTGGTTCGGCTTGGCGAATGGAAGAAGAAGTTCCTGGAGGAAGGCGCTAAGGATATTGCTTCTGTGCAGTTGAATGGAATAGCGGTGAGTCCTACGGAAAATGGCAAGACACTTACGAGCAGAATAAGGAGTACCAGGCCTGGATCGAAACTGTCTTCACAAAGAATGGGCCGCCGGACTACATGGTCGAGCGAGAGATCATCCATCTCGTTGATTGATAAAAAAGCCCCTCACGAGAGTGAGGGGCTTTTTTACATTAAATGAGAAGTGCGACTTTACATCGCCGCACGGATTCGCTCCAACGATTTCTCTGCACCGAGAAGCTCCATCGACTCAAAGAGTGGTGGTGAGATGTGACTTCCGGTGACTGCGATACGCAAGGCGCTGAAGGCGAAACGTGGTTTAAGGCCAAGTTCCTCAATCAGAGCTGTGCGCAACACTGCCTCAATAGCTTCATGCTTCCATTCGCCTAGCCCTGACAAGCGCTGCACAGAAACGGTAAGAACCTGCTTGGACTGCTCATCCAGGATCTTCTCGCGAGAGTCTTCTGCAATCGCAAAATCCTTGACGAAGAGGAAGTTCAGAAGTCCTGGGATCTCACCAAGCGTGACGATGCGCTCTTGAATAATCGGTAGTGCAGCTTTTACGAGAGCTATCTCAGTATCACTCCCCTGGATGGTTCCTGCGCGAGTCAAGAATGGCATCGCCCAAGTAAAGAACTCTTCGAGTGGAAGGGCGCGAATCTTGTCACCATTGATCGCTTCCAATTTCTTAATATCAAACTTTGCCGGTGAGCTATGTACCCGCTCGACAGTGAATAACTCAGTGAGCTCTTTCATCGTGACATTTTCTCGATCATCGCCAGGCGACCAGCCAAGAAGTGCGAGGTAATTACAAATCGCTTCGGGTAGAAAACCTGCATCGCGATACCATGCAATAGAGGTCTCACCATTGCGCTTAGAGAGCTTCGCATTATCTTGGCCCATCACAAATGGCAGGTGAGCAAAGAGTGGATAATCATTTGGGTTAACGCCCATCGCATCGTAGACACGTAGCTGGCGAGGTGTTGAAGAGAGTAGATCTTCGCCACGTAGCACGTGGGTAACCTTCATCAAGATATCGTCAACTGCTACTGCCAATGTGTAGAGCGGTGATCCATCTGCACGGACAAGAACAAAGTCCGGGACAAATTTATGTTCGAAGGTCACTTCTCCACGAATGAGATCGGTGAATGTTGTTGAGCCATCTGGCATACGCATCCGGACAACAGGCTTACGACCTTGCGCGAGGTAGGCAGCGACTTGATCCGAACTGAGTTCACGACAATGGCCGTTATATCCCGGTGCAACATTTGCTTTGCGTTGATCTTCACGCACTTTTTCGAGTTCTTCAGCTGAGCAATAACAGTGATACGCATCGCCCTGCGATAAGAACTTCGCAGCCCATTCGGCGTAAATATGAAGACGCTCGCTCTGAAGATAGGGTCCATTCGGGCCACCCACCTCAGGGCCCTCATCCCAATCAAGCCCAAGCCATGTAAGAGTGTTAAGCGCAGCCTGAATATATTCTGGTGTCACTCGCTCGGTGTCGGTATCTTCAATTCGGAAAATAAATGTGCCACCAGTGTGACGGGCATACGCCCAATCGAAGAGCGCAGTTCTGATATTTCCAACGTGGAGTTCGCCAGTTGGGGATGGAGCGAAGCGAACTCGAACCGCACTTGTTGGGTTATGCGCGGCCATGAGAGCTCACCGTATTCGTTAGCTGACCAATTCCTTCGATCGAGATCTCGACCTTATCCCCCGCACCCATTGGGCCAATACCCGATGGCGTACCAGTAAGAATCACATCTCCTGGGAGCAACGTCATAACTGAAGAGACGAAATTGATTATTGTCGGAATATCAAAGATCATCGATGAGATTGGCTCTGACTGCTTCAGGATGCCATCGACGACAGTCTCAATCCGTTGATTGCCAGGAATGAAATCAGTCTCAATCCACGGCCCAAGCGGACAGAAGGTATCAAAGCTCTTCGCCCTCATCCATTGTCCATCACGCTTTTGGAGCTCGCGTGAAGTCACATCATTAGCAATCGTATAGCCATAGATGACATCGGCATACTTCTCTTTCGGAACATCTTTGCACATACGAGAGATGACAATCGCGAGCTCGCCCTCGTAGTCAATGCTCGGCGCCATCGCCGGCCATTGAATCAAATCTTCTGGCCCAATCACTGAGGTGTTTGGCTTTAAGAAAATAATTGGTTCATCCGGCACGGCCGAACCCATCTCGGCGGCATGATCGGCGTAATTCTTACCAACTGCAACAACCTTACTCCGCGGAATTACCGGTGCGAGCAGGCGCACATCTTCAAGATTGACTTTGGTCTCCGTCGGTACGATCCCCGAGTAGATGGGATCTCCTTTGATAACGAGGATCTCGCCCTTATCGTTGAGTACGCCGAAGTGTGGATCAGTGCCTATTCCGGCGCTAGCAGGTGGGGAGAATCGAACGATACGCATAGGGCGAGCCTACAACTTCTAAGCCAAAGGTATTGAATTCGCCTCTTCGCTTCGCTGTGCTAAAACGAAGGCAATCCGATGGCGACGGCCTACTGGACGTTCTGCAGTTAACTTCCAGCCATCAACAGTAATAGTGCTACCCGCGATTGGGACTCCCCCAAGAACCTTTGCCAGATAACCACCGAGGCTATCGACATCTTCCTTCTCTTCTTTACTGAGTGAGACTTTGCAGGCATCTTCAAAATCTTCGATATGCAGTCGGGCTGAGAGGCGCGCCGAGTCATTATTGAGCCATTCAATCTCAGGAGCTTCTAGATCATATTCATCAGCGATTTCTCCGACGATCTCTTCAAGAATATCTTCAATCGTGATCAGGCCGGCAGTCCCGCCATACTCATCAATCACTACCGCCATATGGATCTGATCCCGTTGCATCTCCTTAAGGAGTTCGGCTGCCGTCTTCGTCTCGGGGATAAATGTTGCCGGTCTTGAGTGAGCATCTACCGATTCAGTTTGTTCTGATTCATGGTGTTCATGTACTCGACGTGCCAAATCCTTGACGTAGGCGATACCAATAACATTATCAAGGTTTTCTTTAATCACAGGAATGCGGGTGAAGCCAGAGCGAAGTGCCAACGAAAGCCCTTGACGTACCGTTTTATCGCCCTCAATCCAGACCATATCTGTTCGTGGGACCATCAACTCTCGGACTAGGGTATCTCCAAGATCGAAGACAGATTGAATCATCTCTCGCTCAGAATTTTCAACGAGACCACGTTCGCTGGCCTCATCAACCATTTCTCGCAGCTCTGCTTCACTCTCAAATTGGCGTACGCCAACTCCTCTGCCAGAGGTGAAGAGTTTAATGATTGCGCGGATGAAGCGGTCGATTGGGGCAAAGAAGGTATTTATTGCAGTCAGGTACCCGAGGACGAACCCTGCGATGATAACGGCGATCAGAAGCGAAAGACTAAGGGCGATCGTCATTGGCACTTCTTCCAATCAACAAGGATCTGATCTTGGAGTGCAAACATCACGCGCTCTTCCTCCAGCTCGGCATGGTCATAACCCAGACAATGCAAGACTCCGTGGATTGTCAGGATGGAGAGTTCATCGGCGAGCGAATGTTTCAGACCTTGTTTCGCGGCAAATTCTGGACAAAGAACAATGTCGCCGATGATGCCAGGGCCATTGCTTGCTGAATGAGGCAATAACTCATCCATTGGAAAGGAAAGTACATCAGTAGGACCAGGCAGGTTCATCCATTCGATATGCAACTCACTCATGCGATCTTCATCGACAATAGTGATACTCAGATCCGACTCGGGGTGAACACCCATTGCATCGATAGCGAAGGCGGCTACTGACTGCAGGCCAACTTCGTCGCAGACCGCTTTAGACTCGTTTAAAAGTTCTATAGCCATCGCCCTTGCCCTCATCCGGTTTATCGGTATCGAAACGTCCGTATGCCTCCACGATGTCGCCAACGAGACGATTGCGAACGACGTCCTCTGAGCCCAGGTGCAAGAAGGAGATATCTTCGACTCCATCAAGGACCGATTGGACGATCGCTAACCCCGATTTGGCATAATGTGGAAGATCTACCTGTGTGACATCTCCAGTGATGACCATCTTCGAGCCAAAGCCAAGCCTAGTGAGGAACATCTTCATCTGCTCGGGCGTCGTATTCTGAGCTTCATCAAGAATCACAAACGCATCATTAAGTGTGCGACCACGCATATAGGCAAGTGGTGCAATTTCAATAATCCCAGATTGCATCAACCGTGGAATCGACTCTTGATCAATCATGTCGTGCAGCGCATCAAAGAGCGGACGTAAGTATGGATCAATCTTCTCCTGCAAGCTACCCGGCAAGAAGCCAAGCTTCTCTCCAGCTTCAACTGCAGGCCGTGTCAAAATAATTCGATTCACCTCTTTGGCTTGCAGCGATTGAATCGCCTTCGCCATCGCGAGATAGGTCTTTCCGGTACCAGCTGGACCAAGGCCAAAGGTGATCGTATTCGTGTCGATCGCTTCAACATATCGCTTCTGATTCGCCGTCTTTGGACGAATGCTCTTCCCACGATTACTCAAAATATTAAGTGAAAGTACTTCGGCAGGATGATCAGCTGGAACCCGCTTCACCATCACGACTGATTGCTCAATAAGTTCTTCTGTCAAAACCTGGCCACCACGCAATAAGACTAAGAGCTCTTTAATCAGCGACTCGGCGGCCGTACATTCTTGAAGATCTCCACGAAGAAAAATCTCATTGCCTCGAACGGTGATAACCGAGTTTGGGAAGGTCTTCTCAATAATTCGCAGGAAGGTATCGCCTGGTCCAACAAGTGCGACCATAGGGATGGCGGTCGGCACAGTGATTGCGGCGGGGATGCTCGGATCTATATTCATTACTTCAATCATAGGATTAACCAGGCGGCCATGCGAACGATCGGCCCCCTAAAAGGTGAAGATGTGCATGAAAGACGCTCTGACCAGCGCTCTCTCCCGTATTGAAGACGGTTCGGTGGCCAGTGAGCCCCTCTTGCGCTGCGAGAGCGGTTGCGACCTGAAAAAGCTGTGCGAGCGTCGCTGGCTCTGCTACAGCGAGGTGATCAACATCCTCGTGATGGTTGCGGGGAATGATCAAGATATGAGTAGGCGCCTGCGGTGTCAGATCTCGAAACGCCACAACGTTGGCATCGGCAAAGAGAAATTCAGTACCGAACTCACCAGAAGCAATTTTGCAGAAGATGCACTCCATGATCTCGGTCACCAATGTCTCATCAGCGCTTGAACTGCTGAAAGTCCTGCCATGCCGGCATGAGCTGAACGCAATACGGGATTTCCAAGCCGAACTACTTTGCCGCCGATCGCCGATAGCTCACGTAATTCGTCAACGCTGATTCCACCTTCTGGTCCAATAATCAAAACTATATGGCGCTGGCTAATTGCCGATGGGGATACGACAACACTGAGTTTTTCTTGGGCAGATTCATGCAGGACTAAGAGGAGAGATTTTTCGGTAAAGCGCTCGCGGATTCCAGAGAGTGTGATGGGAGTTTCGACCACAGGGATTGTGTAGCGCCGGGATTGCTTGGTCGCCGCGATCGCAGCGTTCTGCCACTTTTCGAGCATATCTTCTTTCCACTTAGCAATACAGTGATCTGATTGCCACGGAATAATTCGATCTACGCCGGCCTCTACTAGCAACTCGATCGTCTCGCGCGCTCGATCAGATTTTGTCAGTGCTTGAATAACGACAAGCTCTGGATGATTTCGGGGCGACTCCCCGCGCTCTGAAATTGAGATAGTAAAACTCTTCTTATCAATCGCGCTAATACTCCCTTGGGCCCATGATCCGCGGCCATCAGTTACTTGGAGTTCTTCACCGATCTCCATTCTCATCACCTTGATTGCGTGGTGCGCCTCATCGCCATCAATGGTGATCTTGCTACCATCGGTGATTTCCGGAACAATAAAAAGTGAGAGCATCAGCGTTGGAAGGCATCCCGGAATCGGCTAAATATTCCTGATTCACTCTTCTCATCACTTCGGTGCACTGAGACAGTTGCTGAATTCTCCTTACGAAGTTCGGCAAGCTTCTTGATAAGTGCTTCCTCTTCCTTCCCGAGTTTTGTCGGAGTGGTGACCTCAAGGTGACCGATCAAATCGCCTCTACCGCCGCCGCGAAGGCGTGACATACCTAGATCTTTTAGGACAACTCGCTGTCCACTCTGCGCTCCGGCTTTGAATGATATTTCACGCTCGCCATCAAGTGTCTCAATCGTTACGGCGCCACCTAGTGCAGCCGAAGTCATCGGAATAGAGACTGAGATATGTAGGTTGATGCCATCGCGAAGTAAATATGGATGGCCACTTTCGACGATTTCAACGTAGAGATCTCCCGCTGGTCCCCCGCCTGAACCGACTTCACCTTGTCCAGTAAGTTGAATGCGATTACCAGTTTCAACTCCGGCGGGGATTTTCACATGAATTGTCTTGCGAGCGCGTATGCGACCATCACCAGCGCATTCACTACAAGGTTCTTTGATCACTGAGCCATATCCCTGACAGCTCGCACAGGGGCGGCTCGTCATAACCTGGCCAATAAATGAGCGTTGCACCTGCTGGACTTCACCGCGGCCTTTACAAATATCGCAGGTTGTTGGCTTTGCACCATTAGCACAGCCATTTCCTCCGCACTTGCCACACGACGCTGCAGTCTCGACTTCAAACTCGCGCTCGACTCCAAAACATGCCTCTGCCAAATCAACTTCTATGCGGATCAGCGCATCTTCGCCGCGACGCATACGACTACGTGGACCGCGACTACCTCCGCCGCCGAAGAAGGCATCCATGATGTCGCCAAAGCCAAAATTAGCTCCACCTCCACCAAATTGAGAGAACGGATCTCCACCTGAGTCATAGCTCTGTCGCTTCTTCGGGTCGCTCAGTACTTCATAAGCAACCGTGACGAGTTTGAATCGCTCAGCCGAGGCAGGATCTGAATTCACATCCGGATGCAACTCTCTTGCTAGTTTGCGATAAGCCTTTTTTATATCGTCGGCAGAGGCATCTCGGTTCACACCCAGTGCTTCATAATGCTCAGACACTATCTTCCCTCACTATCAAAGAATTCACTGATGTATCTTGCAACGGCATGTACGGCACCCATCGAACCGGAGTAATCCATTCGAGTCGGTCCGAGAATTCCAACCGCTCCTAGCCCTGCCCCCATGCTTACTACCGATGTCGACTGAAGATTGGCTAGCACTTGTTCTGATCCGATTGTGACATTTATGGAACTTCCAGCTCCAGCGAGCAACTTCAAGAGCACAACTTGTTCTTCGAGCGCCTCCAAGATGGGAAAGAGCTCTGCTGCGCTTTCGTGATGCGAACGAGCCAAGTTAGCTGTTCCGGATAAGACCACTCGTTCTTGATCGGGGAGTTGAACGATTGCTACCTGTTGGGTGATCTGAGCCAAAAGCCTTACTGCTCTCTGGGCGATCTCATCAGGGGCTACCGCGCCTGACATGAAATTTTCAATAGCTCGACGCTCGCCACTTGAGAGCGGTTTGATCTGCGCGATGCGATCGACGAAGAGTCGGTAACCGCCGTTTGTTGGGATTCGACCAGCGCTGGTGTGAGGTTGGGTAATGAGACCAGCATCTTCGAGGATCGCCATGTCATTACGAATAGTGGCGGGTGAGACGCCGAGTCCATGGCGTTCAGCAATCGCCTTTGAACCAACTGGTTCTTGGGTGGCGACATACTCGTCCACGATCGCTCGTAAGATCTCTAATTGACGCTCATGCATGATCCGCGAACTCTACTAGACCACTAATTCGCGTACGATGCGATCGGCGATCAGGCGCCCTTGCTGTGTCAGAACTAACGCTCCTTGCGACCAGGCTGCCGGCTCCACATCGCCACTTCCAAGATATGAGCCCACTACCTGCTGCTGGCTAGAATCGAGAACACTGCGAGGCAGTCCAGTCGCCAGTCGAATCAGCAACATGATCTCTTCACGATTGCGCTCGGCCTCACTCAGAATCTCTTCCTCTTGCATTGGTGACGCTGATCTTTCGATGCGCTCACGATAGACAGTGGGATGTTTTACATTCCACCAACGCCTGCCATCAATATGCGAATGGGCGCCAGGACCTGCTCCCCACCAGTTCTTTCCTTGCCAATACGCAACATTATGGCGGCACGGAGAATCAGATTTAGACCAATTACTTACTTCATACCAATCAAAGCCAGCAGCTCGCAATTTATTATCAGCGAGGAGGTATTTATCTGCAGTTTCATCATCATCAGGAATGAGAACATCGCCACGCTTTACTTGCGCTGCGAGTTTTGTACCGTTCTCTATGATTAATGCATAGGCCGAGACGTGAGTAATATCGAGAGCGAGAGCGGCATCCAAGCTCAGCTCCCAATCAGCGAGCGTCTCCCCCGGTGTGCCGTAGATCAGATCTAATGAAATCTGATCAAATCCAACTTCATGCGCCCACGTAACGACCTTTGAAATGTTCTCTGGATTGTGAGTGCGATCCAAAACCTTCAGCACATGTGTCGCTGCTGACTGCATACCGATCGAAAGTCGGTTGATCCCTGTTGCTCTATAACCCGCAAGTCGCTCACGAGTCAGGGAGTCTGGGTTAGCCTCCATCGTGATCTCAACATCATCTGCCAAACTAAAGTTCTTTTCAATTGCCGCGATGACGCGTCCGAGATCTTCTGGCTCCATCAGGCTCGGAGTTCCGCCACCAAAGAAGATGGTTGGCACGATTGTTGCGTGTGATGCAGCACGAGCCATCGAGATCTCTTCAATAAGGAGGTCGATATAGCCTTGCGACACGTCAGCGAGGGTCGCATCATCTTTGAGCTCCAACGGCGTGTAGGTGTTGAAGTCACAGTAGCCACAGCGCTTAATGCAATATGGGATGTGGATGTAGAAAGAAAGCTCCGAACTATCGGCAGATGTAGCCATCGCTACTTCTTCGCTTCCTTTGACTTCTCATCATCAGTGGTGAGAGCAGCAATAAAGGCTTCTTGTGGCACTTCTACCCGACCCACCATCTTCATGCGCTTCTTACCCTCCTTCTGCTTCTCGAGGAGTTTGCGCTTACGTGAAATATCACCACCATAACATTTAGCAAGAACATCCTTGCGGATTGCTCGAATTGATTCACGTGCAATAATTCGTGAACCGATCGCTGCTTGAATGGGAATTTCAAATTGTTGACGCGGGATCAGCTCGCGCAGCTTTGTAGTCATCATGACGCCATACGAATATGCTTTCTCGCGGTGGACAATCGCACTGAAGGCATCGACCTTCTCACTCTGAAGCAAGATATCTACCTTTACGAGATCGCCCTCAGCTTCACCAATTGGTTCGTAATCAAGCGAAGCATATCCACGTGTTCGAGACTTTAATTGATCGAAGAAGTCAAAGACAATTTCTGCGAGCGGAAGGGTGTAACGAATTTCTACGCGATCTTCGGACAAGTAATCCATGCCCAACAGTGTTCCGCGGCGTTGCTGACAGAGCTCCATAATCGCGCCAATAAATTCCGATGGGGCAAGGACAGTAGCCCGAACGATTGGCTCTTCAACCTTCATAATTTTGCCATCAGGAAATTCACTTGGATTGGTGACAATCATTTCTTTCCCAGTGTCATCGGTGACGCGGTACACAACATTTGGCGCTGTTGAAATGAGAGCGAGCCCTGCTTCGCGCTCTAGCCGCTCACGAACAATTTCCATGTGAAGCAGGCCGAGGAAGCCGCAACGGAATCCAAAACCTAGCGCCGCAGAGTTCTCGGGTTCGTAAACCAGTGCCGCATCGTTGAGTTGTAACTTATCGAGAGCTTCGCGCAACATTGGATACTCGGCGCCATCGAGTGGAAAGAGTCCAGAGAAAACCATCGGGCGCGGATCTTTATAGCCGGCAAGCGCCTTATCGGTAGGACGTTGGTAATTTGTGACGGTATCACCCACGCGTGACTGGCGAACATCTTTTACACCGGTAATGAGATAGCCAACTTCGCCTACTCCAAGACCCTTGCTAGGTACTGGTTCAGGCGAGATAACACCTACTTCTAGCATCTCGTGGCGAACCCCAGTGGAGAACATCTGAATTTGATCGCGCGTAGAAAGGTGGCCATCAACCACACGGACGTAGGTGACCACGCCACGATAGGAGTCGTATACCGAGTCAAAGATGAGTGCTCGCGCTGGTGCTTGCGGATCACCGACGGGGGCTGGGATTTGTTTAACGATCTGATCTAACAACTCTTCTACGCCGGCACCAGTCTTACCTGATACTCGAAGGCAATCTTCGGGTTCGCACCCAATAAGTTTTGCTAACTCTTGTGCAAATTTTTCAGGTTGAGCTGCCGGTAGATCAATCTTGTTCAGCACGGGAATGATGGTGAGGTTGTTCTCCATCGCAAGATAAAGGTTGGCAAGCGTCTGAGCTTCAATACCCTGAGCACAGTCGACCAGAAGCACTGCGCCTTCACAGGCCGCCAACGACCGAGAGACTTCATAAGTAAAGTCAACGTGTCCAGGAGTATCGATCATATTCAGGATATATTCCTGGCCATCGATTCCAGATCGCCATGGCAGACGAACTGCCTGGGATTTGATGGTGATGCCGCGCTCGCGTTCAATATCCATGCGATCTAAATATTGGGCACGCATATTGCGTTGCTCAACGACTTCGGTGATGCCGAGCATGCGATCAGCGAGGGTCGACTTACCGTGATCAATGTGCGCAATGATGCAGAAATTGCGAATCTGCGCAGGGTTAGTCTGAGAAGGCTGTGGCGCCTTAGCTAATGGAATTGCAGGCATGAATACCTACCGCCCGTAAAAGTCTAGTCTTAAGAACGATTCGTTGAATTACTTAGAGGCGCTAGAAACTTTGTTGGCCTGCTTAGCAAGCGCTGACTTCTTGTTCGCTGCAGCGTTTGCATGGATGACACCCTTGGTTACGGCGATATCAAGGCTCTTTGAAGCAACGCGGAGCTCTTCTTTGATCTGTGTGGCATCTCCGGCAGCAACAGCATCCTTGAAGCGGCGGATAGCGGTCTTCAGGCCTGAGCGAGCTGACTTGTTGCGTGCGTGAGCCTTCTCATTGGTCTTAATACGCTTGATCTGCGACTTGATATTTGCCACGTGAAGATTACCTTTTCCTAAAATTTAGCCAGGCCCTTGTGGGCTGGGTTCCTCGAAGGGGAAAGGCTATCAGTCGAGGGTGGAAAGGCTCAAACTGGCAAATCTGGTCTATCGGGCCGAGCGCGCCCGGGCGATCGCGAGGATGCAGCGCTCCAGGGCATAGATCGGGTCAGCGGATGCGCCTTTGATATCGGCATCAGTCTGAGCCAAGGTGATCACAGCCTGCGAGAGGGTCAATGGACTCCACCCTTGAAGCTGGCGCCTCGCCTTATCAATCTGCCATGGTGGGAGCGCAAGCGATGATGCGAGGTCAAAAGCTTTCACTCCCCTGCTGGCACCAGAGACCTTGGCGAGTGTGCGAATAGATGAGGCCAGCGCTGAGGTGATAAGTACTGGATCAACTCCAGTCTCTAGCGCGCGACGTAAGGTGATGAGAGCAAGATCGGTCTTTCCATCTAGCGTTGCATCCGCAACATCGTAGCCAGTCGTTTCGACACGACCTTGGTGAAACTTTGCGACATCATCGACATCAATTGTCTTGCCCGCCGCAACGTCAGCAGCAAGTTGTGATGCTGCACCACTCATTTCTCGAAGATCTGTGCCTAAGGCATCAACAAGAGCTTGGACCGCATCGACTGTGATCTTGCGGCCCGCTCGTGAAAATTCATCGTGAAGAAATTGCGCCTTATCGCCATCTTTCTTGATGAGATCGACAGCGATGATTTCGGGTTTTAGCTTCTTCACCTTATCGAGAAGCGCTTTTCCTTTTACGCCACCTTTGTGCCACAAGACGAGTTCGACCCCATCATCGGGGTTTTCAAGATATTGCGTTATCTCATCTTGTAGATCTTGAGCTAAATCTTGGATCTCACGCAGGACAATGATGCGGTCTTCACCAAAGAGTGAGGGCGAGAGCGCATCGGTAATCGCACCGAGTTCAATCTCGCTGCACTCAAGGACAGTTACGGTGGCTCCAGGTTGCTCGGCGATGACGCCAGCGATCGCACGATCAGCGAGTATTGACTCGCCACCTTGGATCAACGTCAGCCCCACGAGATATCCCACCATTTTCTCTTCTGTGTGCGCATCCTAAGGTCTTGATCGATAGCTATGGCTCCATCCAGATCAGTTCGAAATACCTTTATTCCGCGATTCTCGAGGTCGGTGATCGTACTAGGTGAGGGATGACCATACGAGTTGCCCGCTCCAACGCTAATAAGAGCGATCCGAGGATGGAGCGCGTCGTAGAGCGGTGGGTATTGATAGGCGGAGCCGTGGTGGCTTACCTTCATCACATCTACTCTGTGGAGCAGTCCACTATTGACGATCTCCTCCTGAGCCGGCGGCTCAGTATCCCCTGAGGTGTAGAAATTAATGGCGCCGATTGAAATTAATAGAGCAATGCTCGAATTATTGATTCCCGAGCCATCTCCCGGAAGCGACGGCAATTTTTCAATCTCTGCTCTTGGCCATAGGACCAGAATTTTTACCGTACCTCGTGGGGATTGGAATTGGAGTGACTGGCCTTGCTGCACGATAACGTGCGGGATCTTCGCCAAAAGCTGCATCGTCTGCGCAAACTCCATTACCGGTGCTGGATTATTTGTCACCCATACCGAACCAATGTGTCGGCCTGACATCGCCCCTGCCAGTCCGTTGACATGATCGGCGTGATAATGAGTCAGAATCAATAACGGGATTTCATGAATGTGAAGTTGGTTAAGGCAACGATCCATTGCAGCGGAATCGGGTCCAACGTCGATAACGATTCCAGAGTTGTTTCCGAGATTGATGACAGCCCCATCACCTTGCCCAACATCACAGTTCACAATGACCCAGTTCTCCCCCGGCCAACCCGACGCCATTAAGAGATGTACGGCTATTGCGACCGCAAGAAGAGTCGCGATCGTTCGCCACTTCTTCGCGGCGATCAGCATCAGTGCCGTGAGGGCAATAGCTGCTCCAATGAAACTCTTGGGTACTAGGAGTACGGGGAGAGCTCCCATGTAATGAGCCACTAACACCACCCATGCTGAGAAGGGTTTGCAGACCAACATTAAAATATGGGCCAGGCTGAGTGAGAGTGGCGATATCAGCGCTGCTATAAAGCCGATAACTGTCACGGGACCAACAACCTCAGCGACCAAGAAGTTCGCCGGTAATGCCACCAGGCTAAATTGGCCCGAGATCGCCATGATCAAAGGAGTGCAGAAGATTGTGGCAGCGATGGGGATCACCAGTAGTTCGACAAATTTTTTCTTCGTTGTATATCTCAAGAAATATTGCGTGAGAGTCGGGCCAAGAAGCAGGATTCCTGCCGTCGCGCTCACAGAGAGGGCAAAGCCTGGATCGATCGCCTGAAAGGGATCAGCAAGGATGAGGAATCCAATCGCAAGACCTAATGCAGGCAAGGGGGAACTTCGCTCCCCGCGAGCCTTCCCCACCAAGAGCACGGCTGTCATGACCGAGGCGCGCAGAACTGATGGGGATGGCCGTACCAGGAATATAAAGGCGACCAGAATAATTGCAGTGATCACTAATCGGATTCGCAATCCTCTGATCAGAAACTGCAGAAGCCAGAGTAGAAATGCGGCGATAATTGCAAAGTTTTCTCCACTCACTGCGGTGAGATGTGTCAGCCCAGCACGGCGCATATCCGTAACAAATTTTGCGCTCTCCAATGAGGTATCACCGATCACCAGTCCCGGGATCAGCGCACCACTCTGCCCGCCAATAGCGATTGCGCTCCTACGAAATGCAGAGCGAATCCTTCCGGCAATTGAATTTATGGGATCTGTTGGCGAAAATTCAATTAAGGTCTTGCGGGCTGAGATCAACGCAGCCACTCGCCTCTCGCTCGTCGCGAAAATTGTTCCTTCACCACGAATCTTCGAGCCTGGTAGAAAGTGGACCTGCCTCGTACTCGAAATTCGGACTGGTAGATGTAACGCATAAGGTTTTCCATCGATGAGCCCTTGATCCAATGTGGCGAGGAAGGTAGTACTCGCCTGACGAAGATGAGAACCGATCACCTTGGGGCTTCCGACCACTGGATCGCTCTTAACAGTCGCCTGAAAACTGATGGTTTTAGCGCCTCGAAGCGGGGAGTGAGAGAGGGCGACTAGGCGAAGTGAAGCATCTGCACTACCAACTAGCAGCGCAATGGCTAAAAGAATAAGAGATTTGCGATTGCTGCTCCTAACCATAAGGAAATTCCAATAACTAGGAGGGCTAGATCCTTAACTGCGATTTCACGATTGCTAATTTTGATTTTCCAAATCCCGGGACTTTGGCCAGGCCATCAACTGAGGTGAACTTCCCATGTGTATTTCGATAGGCGATGATCTTTCCCGCCATCACTGGACCAACGCCTGCTAAGACCTGAAGTTGAGTAGCCGTAGCAGAATTAATATTGACGACAATCGTGCTGCTCTTCCCATGTCCCGAGGTGCCCTTGGAAGAACTGATAACTACTGGTGGTGCGCCAACTACTATCTGCTCACCATCCACCACCACATGGGCAAGATTGATATCAGTTAACGAAACCCCTTTGAGCGCACCACCGGCAGCTGCGATTGCATCGGCCGCTCGCGAGCCAGTCGGTAGTGTGTAAATATTGGGATGTAACACCTTTCCGGCAACATCAACGACCACTGTTGAAGCTATAGGTGATGCCGATGCAGTTGGCGTGAGTGCTCCCATAGTGATCGAAGGCTTCGGTGATGGTGAGGCATTTCCCTGAGCGAGCGAGAAGAAGAGTGCACCGATTGCTAGGGTGCTGCCAAAAATAATGTAGAGCAGGCGACGCGCAGTATCTGAAAATTGAGGCAAAGTAAGCATGGCGGCAAGGTATATCGGCTCACAGGATGCGATCTGATCAGAGTTGAGCTGGTGTTAATTAAATAACGATGTTAACAAGTTTTGGAGCGCGCGTAATGATCTTCTGAATCGTTGCCCCTGCGAGCGCCGCCGCTACCTGTGGATTAGCGATCGCCAACTTCTCGAGATCGACATCAGAGATTGTTGGTGGTACTTCGATCCGATCTTTGATCTTGCCATTAACCTGCAAGATCGCAACGAGCGCTTCCTCTTCTAAGAGCGCTGGGTCGATCACTGGCCAGCCAGCTAAAGCAACAGAAGGTTGGTGACCAAGAACTGACCACATCTCCTCTGCTGTGAATGGTGCAACGAGAGAGAGCGAGATTGCGATCGCCTGCGCCGCTTCGCGTACCGCTGGATCGAGACCTCCACAGCCGGTGTCGATCGCCTTTCGAGTGGCATTCACAAGCTCCATCGTGCGAGCTACAGCGACATTGAACCGGTAGGTCTCAACAGCTAAAGAGATATCCCGCAACGATCGATGTATCGCTTTACGAAGAGCGAGATCGCCAGTGGTGAAATCAACGCCAACCTTGCTCTCAACATCTTTCGAGATGCGCCAAGCCCGGTTAAGAAATTTCAGTGAACCTGATGGAGATACATCTGCCCAATCAATGTCATCTTCTGGCGGACCAGCAAAAATTAAGGAGACGCGCACCGCATCGACGCCATGAGTATCGAGTTGCTCAGAGAGTCGAACGAGATTGCCGCGGCTCTTCGACATCGCAGAACCATCCATCTGAACCATCCCCTGGTTGAGAAGGCGCGTGAATGGCTCAGTGAAATCGAGTAGCCCCATGTCATGGAGTGCTTTTGTGAAAAAGCGTGAATAGAGCAGGTGAAGGATTGCGTGCGTTACTCCGCCAACATATTGATCGACTGGTGCCCACTCTTTAACCAGCGCGGAATCGAAGGCTTGCGCTTGATCGTTCGGGTTGGTGTATCGCAAGAAGTACCACGATGAATCTACAAAGGTATCCATCGTGTCAGCATCACGCTTCGCTGGCTTGCCACACTGTGGGCAAGCAATATTCACCCAATCGCTCACCGCTCCTAGTGGCGATGTGCCAGCTGGTTTGAGGTCGATACCTTGAGCACTTGGTAGCTCAACTGGAAGTTCGCTCTCTGGGACAGGAACTTCACCGCATGCATCGCAATGAACGATCGGAATCGGTGTTCCCCAGAAGCGCTGGCGAGAGATCAGCCAATCGCGAAGGCGATAGTTCTTAGCGGCGCAACCAAGGTTCTGCTTCGCCAATTCCTCAGTAATGGTTGCAATCGCGGCCTCTTTAGAGAGTCCATTTAATGAGGCTGAATTAACGAGGGTGCCCTCACCAACCGTTGCAATACCACTCTCATTCGGATCAGTTTCACCGGTATCTACGACAACCTTTACAGGCAACTTCATCGCCCTTGCGAAATCTAGATCGCGCTGATCGTGCGCTGGTACAGCCATGATCGCGCCAGTTCCGTAATCAGCAAGGACATAATCTGAAGCCCAGATTTGTAGCTTCTCCCCGTTGACTGGATTGATGGCATAACGATTGAGAAAAATTCCACTCTTTGGTCGGTCTGTGGCAAGTCGATCGATATCAGAAGCGGCTTTCACAGAGTCTCGATATTGCGCGAAAGCAGATTCGACTCCACTCCCCTCAACCAGTGAGGCAGCGAGTGCGCTATCGACAGCAACAACCATAAAGGTTGCGCCATGAAGTGTGTCTGGACGGGTTGTGTAGATTGTGATTGGTTCGGTTGCGCCTTCAATCTCAAACATCACTTCGGCACCGATTGAGCGGCCGATCCAGTTGCGCTGCATCTGGAGAACTTTCTCAGGCCACTTACCCTCAAGTTGATCCATATCGTCGAGTAAGCGATCTGCGTAATCAGTGATCTTGAAATACCACTGATTCAATTTCTTCTTAGTGACTGCGGTATCACAACGTTCGCAGAGTCCTCCTACGACTTGCTCGTTAGCGAGAACTGTCTGGCAATGTGGGCACCAGTTAACGGGTGAATCCTTGCGATATGCCAGCCCCTTTTTATAGAGCTGCAGGAAAATCCACTGATTCCACTTGTAATACTCAGGATCACTGGTGTGGAGTACTCGATCCCAATCGAATGAACATGCGTATCGACGCATCGATGCCTTCTGAACAGCAATATTCTCGTAGGTCCACTCGCGCGGATCGGAACCACGCTTGATGGCGGCATTCTCGGCAGGTAACCCAAAGGAGTCCCAACCGATCGGATGCATTACATTGAAACCTTTTTGAACCCAATAACGAGCAATCACATCACCCATCGCATATGCCTCGGCATGGCCCATATGTAAATCACCTGATGGGTACGGAAACATATCTAAGACATAGCGCTTAGGGCGTGCATCATCGGCTCGACCTGATTTAAAGGGCTCAATCTTGTCCCACACCGGAAGCCACTTCGCCTCTACCCCGTGAATGTCATAAGCCTCGTGTTCAGCCATGGCGCAACCTTAACCTTCCCACGTAACGCCAGTGAGCTCTTCGCTCACTTCCCAAAGATTTCGGGCGAGCGTTTGATCGTAGGCAAGAGCCTTACCGTGAGTGAACTTTGGAGTGCCACGCATCTCCCCTAGACCTCGCGGCCCAAGATAGGCAGCGCCAAGAATCTGTGGGTAGGTCGCAGCAGCCAAGATTGGGTAAGCACCTTCAAGCGGCGTTTGGGCGAGAAGTGCACTTGCCGCAATCATCGCCTTTGATTGGAAACTTCTCCCGGCCTTCATCGGTGCAATCTTGAGAAGGTTGGTATTTGCCCAACCAGGGTGTGCTGCTACTGCAATGAAGCTCCACTTTTGATGGAGCCTTCGGCGCTCAATCTCATTGGTAAATAACAAGTTCGCAAGTTTACTATCGCCATAAGCGGTCCATGGTGAGTACTTACCTTTGCCGAGCGCGCGGTTACGAATCTCTTCTTTACTACGATCACCAAACGTTCCGAGTCGATGCGCTTGAGATGAAATGGAGATCAGACGATCTTTGATCTGATTCTTAATAAGCCCGGCAAAGGCGAAATGTCCAAGGTGATTTGTACCAAGCTGCATCTCAAAACCATCGGCTGACAAGCGATATGGGATAGCCATTACGCCAGCGTTAAGAATGACAACATCAAAGGTAGTAGTGATCTTCGCCGCGCATTCACGCACTGAAGCTAAGTCTGCAAGGTCTAATTCAATGAGGTGAGCAGCTCCGCTCTCTTCTTGCGCTCTCGCACCCTTCTTCATATCGCGTGCGGTAATAGTTACTTCTCCACCTTTTTCAGTGAGTGCAGTTGCGGTGGCCAGACCCAAACCACTTGTGCCACCAGTGATGAGAAAACGTTTTCCGCTCTGGTCGCCCATGTTGACATGTGTCCAGGCTGACGGGATTTGAAAGCCAGAGTCGCGGTATCTGTTCATAGAGTGGAGCTGAGGGGACTTGAACCCCTGACCCCCTGCATGCCATGCAGGTGCGCTACCAGCTGCGCCACAGCCCCGTTTCTCCCGTTAAGGACGAGGAGCCGACCTTATCTAACTAGTGCTCTCGTTGCCAAAGACAGGCTCAGGGATCGAACCGGCGTTATGTTCTGCGAGCGACCAGTTGGCGATCGAATTCTTCTCTAGTACTGACCAGGATGCGTTAGAGAGGCCACCAAGAGCGCCCCAACTTTCAAAGGGAAGTCCAAGCATCGATCCAAGGATGCAGCGCGCTGCTCCCCCGTGGGTCACAAAGATCACCGTCCCCGATTGATCGACCATCTCACGTTCGATGACTCTTCGAGTTCGTTTGGCGACTTCAGAGCGACGCTCACCATTTGTTCCTGCTGGAATATCTGCACCGTGCAACCAACCAAGAAAATTTTTCTCATCATCACGTCGATTCTCAGCGCCAGTTCTGCCCTCCCACATTCCGCCATTCGTCTCACGAAGACCACTATCTGTGTGAACCGGAAGACCGGTTAACGAAGCCAGTGCACCGGCAGTCTGCTGAGTGCGCATAAGGTCACTTGAAACAATTTTGATGGGGTTCATGCCCAGAAGAATCTTGGCTGCATGTTCAGCTTGGAAGTGGCCAACCGCATTGAGTGGAATATCTGTATGTCCTTGAAAGCGATTCTCGATATTCCAATCGGTCTGACCGTGGCGCCAGAGCACAATGCGTTGAGTACTCATACTAAATAATCTGCGCGAGCGTTAGCGAGTCTCATTGATCACGATTGGCAGGCGAGGGCAGTCGTTCCACAGACGATCGAGCATATAAAAATTGCGAAGCTCTTGGGTCTGGATGTGTACGACCAGATCTGAGTAATCGAGCAAGATCCACTGACCCTTGCCCTCACGACGAATTGGCTTCTCACCAGTCTTCGCGAGCGCTTCAAAGACACCATCGGCAATCGCTTCAGCTTGGCGATCTGTTGATGCTGTCGCAATCAGAAAGACCTCAGAGAGAATCATCTGTTCGGTCATATCAAGTGCCACGATATCGGTACCTAGCTTCTCAGAGATCGCATCTGCTGCTAATTGTGCGAGATCACTGACTGCTTTACTTGCTGCCATATAAGCCATTTTCTTTGATGTAGGTACGAACTGATGGTGAGAGCATTGGGGCTACATCTGATCGCTTCGCGACTGCATCACGGACCTGTGTTGCGCTGATATCCAGCGCCTTAATCTCAACCTCAGGAAAGGCTGATTTCGATTGTCCAGGGCGCTTTACGACGAGAATTTCGACAATCTTCAGGAGCGCATCTGATCGATACCACTGGTCAATCTTCTCGGCTGCATCACTACCAAGAATCAATGTGAAGGTATCTCGTGGGTAGATCATGCGAAGTTGATTGATGGTGTCGATCGTGAAAGTTGGGCCTGTGCGATTTACTTCAAGATCGAGAACGGAGACCTTCTCCTGCAAAGAGTCGGGAAGATCGCCGAGAGCTGCGATACACATCTCCACGCGATGAGCGCCACTAGCGCCGGGCTTATCGGTGCGAAGACGTGGCTGCCCCGAAGGAATGACGAAGAGTGAATCAAATCGTGACTCAACTGCGGAGAGGATGCGAAGGTGTCCTAGATGAATCGGGTCAAAGGTGCCACCAAGAATGCCTATATGTGCGATGAGATTACTCGCGGTCTAAACGAAGAACGAGGAAGAGCAGGAAGCTCAAGACCCCGAAGGCAAAGAGTCCGAAGAAGACTGGCGAAGCGGGAAGGTGACGAGCAACGCCCTCAGCGTGAATATGAAGTGATCTGAACATGCGAGAACTCTACCGAAGATTACCGAGCAAGAGCGCCTTGAAACCATCCTCGTCGAGGATCTTGACCCCAAGTTCGGCCGCTTTATCTGCCTTCGAGCCAGCAGCTTCTCCAACCACGACATAATCCGTCTTCTTCGAGACTGAAGATGACGCCTTGCCACCGTGGAGTGCAATCACTTCCGTGACACCATCACGAGTAAAATCAACGAGTGAGCCAGTCACAACGATCGTCAATCCAGCCAGAGTCTGTGGAGTCGTATTCTCTTGCGGAGCTTGTATTACGTGGACTCCGGCAGCTTCCCATTTAGCGATGATCGATTTATGCCAATCGATTGCAAACCATTCAACGACCGCTTCTGCGATGACGCCACCAACACCGTCAATCTCTGCAAGTTCTTCCGGTGATGCTTGCGCAATCTTTTCAATTGAACCAAAGTGCTTTGACAGTGCCCCAGCGGCAGTTGGTCCCACATGTCGAATTGAGAGAGCAACGATGATGCGCCAAAGTGGGCGAGATTTCGCGAGCTCGAGCGCGGCCAAGAACTTCGTCGCATTCGCGCCGAGAGATCCATCCTTCTTTGTGAAGAAAGTTGATCCCTCCAGCATCTTGGAAGTGAGCGCAAAGAGATCGCCCTCATCTTCCACAAGGCCATCGCTTAAGAGCGCTACCGCGGCCTCATAGCCCAAGACATCGATATCTAGCGCTGAACGAGATCCGATGTAATACAAACGTTCACGTAGCTGAGCTGGGCAGCTGCGCGCATTGGGGCATCTTATATCTACATCGCCGCTGGCGATCGCCCTTAGCTCAGAGTGACAATCTGGGCAGTGAGTAGGCATCACCCATGCACGCTCAGATCCAGAACGTCGCTCGATCACTGGGCCAAGTACTTCTGGAATGACATCGCCCGCTTTGCGGATGATGACGGTATCCCCAATCAAAATTCCCTTACGCACGACCTCTTCGGCATTGTGAAGCGTTGCATAGGTAACCGTTGATCCCGCAACCATAACAGGTTCCATCATTGCAAAAGGTGTGACACGACCAGTCCGGCCAACGCTGACATTAATATCGAGAAGTTTGGTGGTTACTTCTTCTGGTGGATATTTAAAAGCGATTGCCCACTTTGGGGCTCTTGATGTGAAACCAAGTGAACTTTGAATTGCAATCTCGTTTACCTTTACTACTGCACCATCAATCTCGTGCTCAACATCATGGCGGTGAGTCCCGTAATAATCAATAAAATCAATAACTTCCCTGCGGTTCTTTGCAACTTTAAATCGAGAACTCGTTGGGAGACCCCATGAAGCTAATAATTCATAGCCTTGAGATTGCATGGTAATAGTAAGACCCTGAGCTGAACCAATTCCATGGACAATCATCGATAGAGGTCTGCTAGCGGTAACGCGCGGATCCTTCTGTCGAAGTGAACCAGCGGCCGCATTACGCGGATTCGCAAAACGTTCTTTACCCTCTTCTTCCAACCCATCATTAAATTCATTAAAGGCGGTTATTGGGAAGAAGACCTCACCACGAACCTCGAGAATATCTGGGTAACCAGAACCGGTGAGCTCGTGTGGTATTGCTGAGATGGTGCGAATATTAAGTGTGACATCTTCACCCGTCGTTCCATTTCCGCGAGTGAGCGCGCGAATCAATCGCCCCTTCTCGTAAAGCAGATTGATCGCTAATCCATCAACTTTTACTTCGCAGAGCCAGCTCTCTACTTTTTCACTCTTCTCGATACGATCAAACCAGCTCTCAAGTTCTTCTTCGCCAAAGACATTGTCGAGCGACATCATCTTTTCGATGTGATCGTGCTGTGTGAAGTGAGTTGCAAAGCCGCCGCCGACCAATTCAGTTGGACTCTCATCTGCTTTATATTCGGGATGTTTGCTCTCGAGCTCCTTGAGTTCACCGAGCAAGGTATCGAATTCCCCGTCAGGGATAATGGGCTTGTCCAGTACGTAATATCTAAATTGGTGATCTCGAATCTCTTCGGTCAGAGCGGCCATTCTCGACCTAATCGCTGCGCTCATTTACTTCGTTGCGCTCACGGTCGCCGATCCCACCACGCGATCTTCATCGTAGATAACAAGACCCTGACCTGTGGCTAGACCTAGTAGCGGCTGATCTAAAAGAACTCTGATCTGCATGCCGTCGGTCGAATATGTACATGCGAGCGCTTCACCATGCGCGCGGATCTGCGCATAGCCACGGTGCTCCTGACCAGCTTGTGGCACGGGGCCACACCAGATCGCCTTCTCGCCTTCAATCTCACTGACTGCTAGCGACTCTTTCAATCCAACAACGACTGTGTTGGTAAGAGGCTCAATCTTTAACACGTAGCGCGGCACTCCCCCGGCGGCAGGAACTGTCAGATTTAAACCACGTCGTTGTCCGATTGTGTAGGTGTACGCACCCTGATGCTCGCCAAGTTTGGTACCAGCTTCATCAACAATAGGCCCAGCCTCAGTTCCTAATCGGTCGTGAAGCCAGCCAGCATTATTGCCCGATGGAACAAAACAAATATCGTGGCTATCTGGTTTATTTGCGACATAGAGTCCACGACGTTTTGCTTCACGCCTGACTTCTTCCTTGTGAGTATCACCCAGCGGAAAGATTGCGCCATCAAGTTGCGATTTATTGAGTACCGCTAAAACATAACTCTGATCTTTGAGTGGATCTTCGGCGCGGTGCATCGTCCGACCGAGTGGAGTCTGCCTCATCTGGGCATAGTGACCGGTGGCTACTGCATCGAAACCTAACGCCTTGGCGCGATCAAGCACAGCTGCAAATTTAATCTTCTCGTTACAACGCAGGCATGGGTTTGGAGTTCGACCAGCGGCATACTCTTCTAAGAAATTCTCTACTACGCCTTCATGAAATTCTTCTGCCATATCCCAGATGTAGAACGGAATACCAATGACATCGGCAGCACGCCTGGCATCATGCGAATCTTCAATGGTGCAGCAACCGCGTGCGCCAGAGCGGTACTTCTGCGGATTACTCGAGAGCGCAAGGTGAACACCAATAACTTCATCGCCAGCGTCGACCGCGCGGGCAGCGGCGACCGCCGAATCAACCCCGCCTGACATTGCTGCAATGATTTTCATGGTTGCCTTTTCTCGTTTCTACTGCCGGGATAGCGCTGCTCGCGCGCGCTCGACAACAGAGGAAATAACAGAGCTGAGCTGATCGATTTCAGCTCGAGTATTGCTTACTCCTAATGAGAAGCGTAGCGATGATCGAGCATCTCTCTCCGATAACCCCATTGCCAGGAGAACATGGCTTGGGCGCGGGACCCCGGCACTGCACGCTGAACCAGTAGAAGATGCGATTCCTTCGGCATCGAGCAATAAGAGAAGTCCGTCGCTCTCAGTCCCTGGGAAGGTGAGGTTTGCGATTCCGGGGAGCGCAGGCTCGATATCGCCGTTGACGACGATATCTGGAACCACGGCAGTGAGTGAATCAATTAAATACTGACGCAATTCACGGAGATAGATATATCTCGCTTCGCGATGAATCTGCCCATCGGTGGCTGCGGCAGCGAATGAGACGATCGCCGGCGCATTGAGTGTGCCGCTACGAATATCGCGCTCTTGTCCTCCACCATGCAAGATCGGGGTGACATCAATTCCACGACGAAGCAGCAGAGCTGCAACACCGAGTGGTCCTCCGACTTTATGGCCGCTAATCGTCGCCGAGGTAACTCCGAGCTGGGTAAAGTCAAAGGCGACTTTGCCAAAAGATTGCACCGCATCGGTATGCACTGGGATATCTCCCGCGATCGCAACAACATCCATAATCGGCTGAATTGTTCCGATTTCATTATTGGAGTGCATGACAGCAATGACGGCAATACGTTCGCGATTTTTATCAACGATATCTTTAAGCGCTTCGAGGTCGACAACACCTTCGCGTGTGACCGGAATTTGAATAACGTGTGCACCCTCGTGCTCTTCCAGCCATTCGACCGGATCTAAAATTGCATGGTGTTCGAAGGCAGAGATCACTATGACGTTTCGATTCTTATCTTCACCCAGCCGCTTCCAATAAAAACCCTTGATTGCAAGGTTGTTAGATTCGGTCCCTGAACCTGTAAAGATCACTTCTGAAGGTGATGCGCCGGCTGCACGTGCAATAGCTTCGCGCGCTTCTTCTACTCGCTTGCGGACAGATCTTCCCTGCGTATGAAGGCTTGAGGGATTTCCTAACTGCTGGATCTGCTCTGTGAAAGCTTCGATCGCAGGTAACGACATGGGAGTCGTTGCAGCGTGATCAAAGTATGAAGCCATTGGCTTAGTGTAGATCTACTTCAGGCATTCAGCCTTTCTTGGCAGTGACCGCTTCTGTCACCTGCGGCAATACTGCAAAGAGATCGCCGATGACGCCGAAATCTGCAACATCGAAGATAGGTGCATCAGCATCTTTGTTCACAGCAACGATCGTCTTCGAGGTCTGCATGCCGGCGCGGTGTTGGATCGCTCCCGAGATACCTGCTGCGATATAGAGCTGTGGGCTCACCGTCTTGCCAGTCTGTCCGACCTGGAATGAATGTGGGTACCAACCAGCATCGGTTGCAGCACGTGAGGCGCCAACTGCTGCGCCGAGCGCATCTGCGAGGCTCTCAACTGGTGCGAAGTTGCCATCAGTTCCCTTACCACCAGAGACGATGATTGATGCTTCGGTAAGTTCAGGGCGACCACCTTTAACTGCTGGCGCGAGCGATGAGACAACTGCCTTATCTGCACCGTCGTAGCTCACTGGGAAATCTTCGTGCGTAGGAGTTGAGCTTCCGACAATCGCCTCGATTGAGTTCCCGCGAATCGTAATAATCGGTGTTCCGTGGGTAACACTTGAATGCACGGTAGTTGAGCCACCAAATACTGATTGAGTTGTGATGAGATCTGCGTCAAGATCAATGGCATCGGTGATGATTCCAGATTCGCAACGCACTGCTAACCGGCCTGCGATCTCTTTACCTCGCGCCGTGGAAGCAATAAGTACTGCTGAAGGTTTAATCGAATTCACTACTTCAGCAAGGGCTGCAGCAGTAGCTCCAGTTGAGTGCTTCTCGAAGTCAACGCCAGTGCAGGTGATGACCTTATCGATTGCCATAGTAGAGAGTTGCGGAAGAAGAGCTGCGCTATCACTGCTACAGATCACTGCAGTAACGCTGCCAACCTTCTTTCCAAAGGTTGCGAGCTCTGCTGTTGCTTTGCTGACCTTTCCCGCGACGCTATCAACAAGAATAATTACTTCGCTCATATCAACTTCCTCTCTGCAAGGAAGGCAGCTAATTGCGAGCCACCATCTCCGTTATCAGTAACTTTGATTCCTGCACCACGTGGCGGACGAGGGAGTGAGTCCTTCACGCAAGACCAGGCGGCAGAGCTGCCCACATCTGCGGCTGCAATATCAACCTCAGCGAGTGACTTAATCACAAGTGGCTTCTTCTTTGATGCCATGATTCCCTTAAATGATGGGTAGCGAGGTTCATTAATCTTTTCCACCACACTCACGACAGCCGGGAGTTGTGCGCTCATCTCCTCGACGCCAAATTCGGTCTGACGAGAAATTTTTACGGTACTGCCCTCCAGGCTGATTGATGCAGCGAAGGTGAGCTGTGCAAATGAGAGACGCTCAGCGAGCATCGCAGGAACAACGCTCATGCGTGCATCAGTGGATTCAGTGCCACAAATAACGAGATCAAAACCACCGGCGGTGATCGCCGTTGCGAGTACCTTTGAGGTAGCGAGCGCATCAGATCCCGCCAAGGCTTCATCACTAATAAGAATCGCATCATCAACGCCCATAGAGAGCGCTTTACGTAGCGCCTCAGTTGCTCGCTCTGGTCCCATCGAGATCACGGTGATGGAGTGCCCACTCCCTTCACCGGCTTCACCGGTAGGTGAGTTCGCTTCAACGAGTTTGAGAGCGGACTCAATGGCGTATTCATCGAGGTCATTGAGAACGGCATCAACGCTAGCGCGATCGAGCCGACCATCGCTGCCCATCGTCTTCTGAGCCCATGAATCAGGGACCTGTTTGATACATACAGCGATCTTCATAGCCCTATGTTACTCATGAGTAAGCGATCTCCTACGTTCACCTGACCTTCAACGACACGTAACCTCAACCCCTCATTGAGGCTTCCTCACTCCCTCACTCTTTCTCCTATGAGAGTCGGGATCGTCACAGAGAGCTTCCTGCCCCAGATCAATGGGGTAACGAACTCTGTCCTTCGAGTCCTCGAATACCTGGAGAGTGAAGGCCATCAGGCGATGGTGATCGCACCAGAGAGCGCTGGCGGTCCAACTCAATATCACGGACACCAGATCAAGCGCGTACCAGCCCTCCCAGTTCAATCACTCCTCCCTATTGGGCTTCCGATCGCTATGCCGACCAAGCGCCTTGAATACCTGATCGATGGCTTCTCACCCGATGTGCTCCATCTTGCTTCGCCCTTTGCACTCGGTGGCTACACCGCCCGAGTCGCCAAGCGCATGAGTATCCCAACAGTTTCGGTATACCAAACCGATTTAGCAGGATTCGCCAAGCATTACGGTGGTGCGATCGCCCACGGATCGCTGCGTAAAATTGTTGGAAAGATTCACTCAAATACCAATCGTACGCTCGCGCCATCTCGCTCAGCTTGTGATGAGCTGCTCTCACAAGGAGTCGAGAATGTTCACTTGTGGCGTCGCGGAGTCAACACCACTCTCTTCAATCCACTCCAGCGCAACCTTGAGCTTCGCAGTCGCTGGGGCGCGAATCAGAAATTGATCGTCGGATATGTTGGCCGCCTCGCTAACGAGAAGCGCATCTCTGATCTCGCAGTCCTTGATCAAGATCCACGGATTCAACTCGTGCTCGTTGGAGAGGGTCCAGCACAGAGCAAGTTGGCTCGCGAATTACCGCATGCAACCTTTACTGGCTTCCAGAGTGGAAGTGATTTAGCGGCACACTATGCAAGCTTTGATCTCTTCATCCATCCAGGCCCCAATGAAACTTTCTGCCAAGCGGTCCAAGAAGCGCTGAGCTCTGGCGTGCCATGCATCGTGCCAACAACAGGTGGCCCAGCAGACCTCGTTACTACACAGGCGACTGGCTACATCCTTCATACCGATCGTCCAGCATCACTCATGGCAGCCGTCAATCACTTTATTGATCGCGATGATCGGATTGAGATGCAGCATATGGCCAGAAACTCAGTCGTTGAGCGCACCTGGTCAAAGGTCAATAGCCAGCTCATCACTCACTATGAGGCAGTTATTCGTGAGGGTGTCGCACGCACAGAGATTGGTGTCGCATGAGAATCGTTCACATTGCTAACTTCTACGGGCCAAACTCGGGTGGAATTAAGACCACGCTCCATGAACTTGGTCGCGGATACCTGCGTTATGGCCACGAATTTATTTATATCGTCCCTGGAGTTACTAACCATAGCGAGATGACCCAGTATGGCTACAAAATAACTTTGCCAAGCATCATGCTTCCTGGCAGCGGTGGGTATCGTATTATTCGAAACAACCGTGAGCTCAAGAAGATTGTTGAATCACTAAACCCTGATGCGATCGAGATTTCAGATCGCTTTACACTACGCGGCATAGGACTATGGGCAAAGCGCCATCAGATTCCCACCGTTGTCTTTAGCCATGAGACGCTCCGCGGTTTAGCCTCACGATTCTTACCGAAATGGCTACCGCTTCGATCAATGGTTGACTGGCATAACCGAAGACTTGCTCACTCTTTTGATCACGTCGTTGCCACCACCGAGTTTGCCGCGAGAGAGTTCCGCGAGATCGCAGTCGATAATATTGTCAAGATTCCGCTTGGCGTGGATCTCGAAACCTTCACTAATGAGAATCGATCACTCACTCTGCGACGAGATCTCTTACAAGGTGCACAACTACTCCTTGTGCATTGCGGCCGCCTCTCCCCAGAAAAAGAACCGCAGCGAAGCATTCAAGCACTTGAAATTCTTCTCAAGCGCGGCGTCGATGCTCGCCTAGTAATTATCGGCAATGGGCCAATGTGGGCGAAGTTGCGAGAACTATCTGAGGGTTTGCCAGTCGAGATGTTGGGGTACGTTGCAGATCGCAAGCGGGTTTCAGCGATTCTCGCATCGGCTGATATCTCACTTGCACCGGGCCCGCTCGAAACTTTCTGCCTATCAGCCTTGGAATCTCTCGCTAGCGGTACTCCAGTTGTCGCATCGAGCAGCTCAGCCGTTGGTGAATTCCTGCGTCATGCACATAAGAATCCAGCTGGTGCGATCGCTGGCGATAATCGCTTCGCATTTGCTGATGCGATTGAGTCACTCGCCTTCAGGCCACGGCTTCGTACGATTGCTCGTGACGCGGCGGCCAGACTCCCATGGGATTCGACCGTTGGATTGATGATGGCCCTCCACGGTATTGAGGGAATCGGACAACAAGCTCCACATGCCTCAACGAAGCGAAAGCTCAAGATCGCATCATGAGCGTCATAACCCCTTCACTGACATTTACAGTGATCGGCGATAGCGCAGCTTTCGGTACTGGCGATCTCGATGAGTACGGTAACCCGCGAGGTTGGGGACATTACCTCTCTCAGGTTTTTAAAGATCCTACTTCTTACTTCAACTACTCACGTCCCGGTGCAAAATCAACAGAAGTCCGTGAGGTTCAGCTAACGAAGGCGCTGGAATCTGAACCGGATATCTGTGCTGTCATCTGCGGTGGGAACGACATGCTCCGTAATGGCTTTGATCCTGAGCTGCTTCACGCAAATCTTGTTGCAACATGTAATGAATTAATGATCCGTGGCTCTGAAGTAATCATGATCCAATTGCATGATCCCAATCAACTCCTCCGCTTGCCCCGACTACTAAAGCGCGTCTTGCGCCGCCGAGTCGATGCAGTAAATGCTGTCTACGAACGCGTTGCTGCCGAGCTTGATGTCGTACTGATTCGGACGAGAAATATTCCAAATGTGCATGACCTTCGGAACTGGCACATTGATCGCATGCACCCAGGTCCATTTGGACATCAACTCCTTGCCCGCGAAATGGCTTACGCACTGCAAGTGCGCGGCTGGGATCTCGCACTTCCAGAAATCTCCGCCAGGGATGTCGAATCTCGCAAAGCGAAGATCATCTGGCTCATAAAAAATGGCACACCGTGGTTCTTGAAGCGCTCTGTCGACCTGCTCCCGGCTGCCCTCATCCTGATGGCCTGGGAGCTCTGCAAGGTAATCCGCGAGTTAGCAACCAAGTAACCACTGGGCCACACCTCGTTCATGAGGGGGGCAAATTCACAGCAATAAACTCAGGAATACTCGGTAGTAGTAGCCACCGATCTCTAAACTTTCACACGTGCTAGCAGTCGTCGCGCCCGGACAGGGCTCCCAGACCCCAGGGTTTCTCACACCGTGGTTTGAATTCTTCGACGCCCAAGGCTCTTTCTCAGCAGAGCTCGTTGCAGGCTGGTCCCAGCGTGCTGGTCTTGACCTGCGCCACCTAGGAGCTGACGCTGATGCCGACGAGATCCGCGATACCGCTAAGGCTCAACCGCTCCTCGTACTCGGTGGCCTAACTGGCGCTGGCGCACTCTTTGCCGGAGATACATCAGCTATCTCACTTGTAGCTGGGCACTCGGTCGGTGAAATTACCGCGGCCGCTTTCGCCTCAGTCATAAATCCTGATGATGCCATCTCACTTGTTGCAGCTCGTGGCCGCGAAATGGCAGAAGCCGCACAACTCTCTGACACTGGAATGTCTGCCGTGCTCGGTGGAGATCGCGAAGTAGTCGTCGCACATTTGCTCTCCCTCGGATTAACCCCAGCAAATGAGAATGGGGCTGGTCAGATCGTTGCTGCAGGTTCAGTCGCAGCACTAGCCGCCCTTGCTGAGAATCCCCCAGAAGGGTCACGTGTTCGTTCACTCGCTGTATCTGGCGCGTTTCATACATCAGTTATGGCGCCTGCAGTGTCAGTGCTGGCAGATCTTGCCTCACAGCTAACGGTTCATGATCCAGCAATTCAGATACTTTCTAATAAAGATGGCGCGGTCGTAAGCGATGGCCGTGACGTCCTGGACCGAATCGTTGGGCAGATTGCCGGGCCGGTTCGCTGGGATCTCTGCATGCAGACGATGGCTGATCTAGGTGTCACTGGAGTAATCGAAATGCCACCTGCCGGAACGCTGGTAGGACTCATCAAACGGGCACAGCCACAGATTGAAACCTTCGCGCTCAAGAGTCCAGAAGATCTCGATGCAGCTCGTGAATTCGTTGCGCGCCATGGTGTGAAAGTTGGAGGCTAGAAATGACCTTGATTAATAATCCGGCGCCGCAGAACTCTCGCATTTTCTCAGTCGGTGCCTATCGTCCCGAAAGAGTTGTGCCAAACTCTGAGATCGTGGATCTCATCGACTCCACCGATGAATGGATTCAGCAACGTACCGGTATTGAAAGTCGCCATCGCGCCGCAGCTGATCAGTCGCTGGTTGACATGTCAGTTGAGGCATCAATAATTGCGATCAAGCGCGCTGGCATTACCGTCGATCAGATCGACTCCATCATCTTTGCCACCATCTCTTACCCTTATCAGGCACCAAGCGCTGCTACGGAGTTGGCCGCGCGTTTAGGTGCAAACACCGCCGCTGCGTGGGATATTTCAGCAGCCTGTGCCGGTTTTTCCTATGGTGTCGGCATGGCGGCCGATTTAATTCGCGGTGGTACCGCTCGCTATGTACTTGTCGTTGGCGGCGAGAAACTCTCTGACTTCACTGATCCCACCGATCGCGCGACCGCATTTATCTTCGCCGATGGCGTTGGTGCAGTTGTGATTGGTCCATCTGAAAATGTTGGTATTGGTCCAACCATTTGGGGGTCGGATGCATCCAACCGCGATGCGATAACGCTCGAACCATCCTTCTTAGAATTCAAAAACGGCAAACACGTTTCTGATGTCGGTTGGCCAAATATTGCACAAGAAGGACAGCGAGTATTTCGTTGGGCGGTCTATGAGATGGCGCCTGTTGGTCGCAAAGCGATTGAAGCCGCCGGGATTACACCCGATCAGCTGGCCGCTTTTATCCCCCACCAGGCAAATGAGCGCATTATCGACTCACTGGTAAAGTCGATGGGCCTACCTGATACCGTAGAAGTTGCCCGAGATATCCGTACGACAGGGAATACCTCATCGGCATCGATTCCACTCGCAATGGATCGACTACTAGCCGAACATCCTGAACTTCATGGCAAGAACGCTTTGCTCATCGGTTTTGGAGCTGGGCTGGTATTTGCCGCTCAAGTGGTGGAACTACCACCGAAATGGTCTTAAAGGTTTCAATACGTCAGAAGCAGTAATAAAGTAAGTGAGCAAAAGCTCGCCCAACAGAAGGAAAGAGAAGAACAATGTCAGTAACACAAGCAGAAGTACTTGCAGGAATTAAAGAGATCGTTGTTGAAGTAGCCGGAATTGATCCAACAACAATCGAGATGGAGAAGCGCTTCAACGAAGATCTCGAAGTTGATTCACTCTCTATGGTTGAAGTAATCGTTGCTGCTGAAGAGAAGTTCGGCGTGAAGATCCCTGATGAAGAGGTCACCAAGATGGCAACTGTTGCCGATGCGGTGAACTACATCGTCTCAGCTGCTAAGTAAGTAATTCTGACTCTTCTCACATAAACGAGGAATTCATGTCAAAAACACGCGTAGTTGTCACAGGGCTCGGAGCAACCACCCCGCTGGGTGGAGATGTTGCGAGCACATGGGAGGCTCTTCTCGCAGGTAAGAGTGGCGTTCGCTCTCTCACTGAAGAGTGGGCGCTCGATGCCTCTGTGCAATTTGCTGCGCGTGTAGCGGTCGAACCTTCTGAGGTGATGGAGCGCGTAGAGATGCGCCGCCTAGATCGATCAGAGCAGTTCGCGCTCATCGCCGCTCGCGAGGCATGGAAAGATGCTGGCTCTCCTGATGTCGATAAGACCAGACTCGGAGTTGTCGTCGCATCTGGTATCGGTGGAGTCATCACCCTCCTCGATCAATATGACATTTTAAAGACGAAGGGCGCTCGTAGCGTCAGTCCACACACGGTTCCGATGTTGATGCCAAATGGTCCATCAGCAAATGTTGGGCTCGAATTACAAGCAAAGGCTGGTGTTCATACGCCAGTAAGTGCCTGCGCATCAGGTGCTGAAGCGATCGGTTACGCCATGGAGATGATTCGCACTGGGCGCGCAGATATTGTCGTTACTGGTGGAGTCGAAGCGGCAATCCACGCCCTCCCAATGGCTGGCTTTGCATCCATGAAGGCTCTCTCTACGCGTAACGATGCACCCGAGAAGGCCTCACGACCTTACGATAAAGAACGCGATGGCTTTGTTCTTGGTGAGGGCGGTGGCGTTATCGTCATTGAATCCCTTGAGCACGCCCAAAAGCGCGGTGCAAAGATTTATGCAGAACTCGCTGGCCAAGGCCTCACATCCGATGGCTATCACATCGCTGCCCCAGATCCAGAGGGCGACGGCGTTGCTCGTGCAGTGAAGTTCGCGTTAGAAGATTCTGGAGTTAATCTCTTAGAAGTTGTGCACCTCAATGCACATGCAACTTCAACACCTGCTGGTGATGTCGCGGAAGCTCACGCACTCGCTGCAGCGCTCGGTGACGATATTTCACATGTCGCAGTATCCGCGACAAAATCCATGACAGGGCACTTACTTGGTGGCGCAGGCGCGATCGAATCTATCTTCTGTATCTTGGCGCTGCATCACCGGATGGCTCCCCCAACGATCAACATTGAGAACCTTGATGAGGCTGTGATGTTGGATGTCGTTCGCGATCAGCCTCGAGCACTTCCGGCAGGACCGATCGCAGCAATCAATGACTCATTCGGATTTGGCGGACATAACGTCGTGCTGATCTTTAAATCCTACGAGTAAAGCTTCTCACTACTTCGATACTTTAAAGCTCACGCTCACAGTGACTGAGACTGTCTTCGGAATTGTTGACGTATCGTAATAACCGCCACCTGAAGCATCGGTTGAATCCTGGGTTGTGACTTGAACCGGACCGCTTGTTACTGAGATGACAGATCCAACTTTTCCTCCGACAGCAGATGTGATCGACTGCGCGCGAGCCTTGGCATCCTTCATCGCATCAGCGAGAAGCTGAGGACGAAGTGAAGAGAGCGTTGATACGAGGTACTGCGGTCCATTATTTTGAACGTTAACACCAGTCTGCAACAGTGTGCCGATTCCGTTTGTTAACTTCTTAATAAGCTCGACATCTTTGCTGCGCACGATTGTTGTCTGCGATGCATTGTATGAGAGGACGCGTCCTGTGGCATTGCCGTTGACATACTCGTTATTTGGGTACGAAGAGATTCCGCCGACCTCGATACCGGATGAAGGAAGGGTTCCATCGACGAGATATTTCGCTAGAGCCGCTGAACCACTCTCAACCTTCTTCACTGCACTGGCAGCAGATTGACCGCTCTCTGAAACGGTGAGATTCCAGACCACGTTATCTGCAGTCGCTGAAGTCTTAGCTGAGCCAGTGACTGTAATTGCGTTACCAGCCTTTGCCGCTAAGCCCGATCCAATGAGTGATCCGCCGTAGCCCAGACCCGCAGCGATAAAGATCGAACCGACGATGAGGCCAAGTGGACGTGAGGTGGTCAAGGGAAGTTTCATGCCAACAATCTACTCCGCGCCCCGCTTTCGCGCTTGACTGACCGGTGGATCACGCTCAATTGGGCCCATCTCCCGGTTCCCACTTTGGGTGATTGGCGTTACACTTATAACTAGTCCGACGCTTGGCAGTACCCGTTTTAGCTATTGAGTAATCAGTGCTTTCCCCGGTAAATCTGTACAGAGGAAGACCGGTTCTTAAGGAATTCTTAAGAGTCACATTTACCGTAAGGAAAAAAGTTACATGGCAACAGGTTCAGTTAAGTGGTTCAACTCTGAAAAGGGTTTTGGTTTCATTGCTGTTGATGGTGGCGGACAAGATGTCTTCGTTCACTACTCAGCTATCCAAGGCAATGGTTACAAGTCTCTCGAAGAGGGTCAGGCTGTGACTTTCGAAGTCGTACAGGGTCCTAAGGGTCCTCAGGCTGATGCAGTTAACCCTGCGTAATAATCGCTAACAGTTAAAAAGTCCCACTCGAAAGAGTGGGACTTTTTTATTCTCTTCTTTCATAAAAATTTCACGGTAAGAAATTACTAGTACCCGCTCTGCTTCGGAATCTCACCGAACTTCTTTCTCAGCTTTGCAACTGATGACGCCGGTGAGAGATCCTTTCCGGCCTTCCATGCATCTAAGAATGGCCATGGATAAAGCTCACCGCGGCGCACCCACCAGATATTTGTGGCAGAGGGCGTTGGCCAACTGATTCCAAAGTGAAGATGTGGGGTCGTTCCACGTGCATCACCAGAATTTCCAGTCTTACCAAGGAGATCACCTGGTGCGACTCGAAAGCCAGGGACGATATTTGATGGAATCGCTGAAAGATGAGAGCCGTAATAACGAACACCATCGTCGCCAATCATCGAGATAGAGAGTCCGCCACGATCTGCGCCTTTATTCGTCTTCCATGAGAAGCGGTCAACACGATTCACTTCATCAATCACGCCAGCGGTTGGAGCTACAAAGCTGCACCCAATATGGGTCAAAATATCGGTCGCAGGATAATTGTGATGTGCGCGGGCATATGTGTAGGTACAGCCGGCGATTGGAAAGGTGTAATTCGGGGCCGCGTACGCAGAGAGATCCGCGCCAATTAAGGCAACGAAAGCCACGAATACGCTCAAAAATTTTCTCATCGTGCCTCGTAGCATAGACTGCGGATCTGTAAAAAACCCTTGGGGCGGTAGCTCAGTTGGTTAGAGCCCGGAACTCATAATTCCGTCGTCGTCGGTTCGAGCCCGACCCGCCCCACGTAGCACTAGCTGAAAAATCGAATCTACCCTTGGATCAATCACTTCAAAGTGACCAATATCCGCAATCTCGATGTACTCCACATCCCGGAATTTTTTGGCAAATTGCTGTGCAAACTCGACCGGCACGCGTATGTCATTCACGCCATGAAGGACTGTGACCTTTGCATGCAGCTCTTCCAACATCATTGGATCGAGATCGGGGCGATTAGTAGCGTCTTCTCCAAGAAAGAGCTGGACCCCGCCATCGTCTAAGTTAAGTTCTGCACCGCGTACCAGATCCGTCACGGGTGCGAGTGCAACAACGCTCTTCACTAATGGGAGCTTTGATGCGAGCAAGGCGAGATGTCCGCCCGCTGAATGCCCCACGAGTGCACACTCTCCGATTACCTCTACTGCTGCTCTTATGTCATCGATGTAATTATCCGGAATACCAAGAGTTCTACGGTACTCAATCAGATAAGTTTCAAAACCTTCTTCGGCACATCGTGCCGCAAAGGGGCGCAAATAGGAGAGATCATATTCCGGGCGCCAATATCCGCCGTGAATGATGCCAAGTTTCTTCGCGCTCACACTAGAAGACGGGAAAAATTCAATGAACTGATCTGGGTGATCACCGTAGGAGATCGCCTTTACAGAAGGAGGTGCCGGAATATCAAATACTGAACGATCTTCGCTCACGGCACTCCTAATCCAAGTTAATCCAAGTTAATCCAAGTTAATCCAAGTTAATCCAAGTTAATCCAAGTTAATCCAGGTTTATCCAGGTTAATCCTGATTTATTATGCGAGATCGAAGCGATCTAGCTCCATCACCTTGGTCCATGCAGCAATAAAATCTTTAACAAACTTCTTCTGCGCATCCTTACTTGCATAGACCTCTGAAAGCGCACGAAGCTGTGAGTGCGAACCAAAGACGAGATCAACTCGTGTTGCACTCCATGTGACGACACCGGTCTTGCGATCGCGAGCCTCAAAGAGTTCGGTTCCGGCTGCAGCAGCCCAGGTATTCGCCATATCAAGAATATTCTTGAAGTAATCGTTGGTGAGTGCACCTGGCTTGTCGGTAAATGCACCATTGAGCACTCGCATTCCACCGACTAAGACAGTCATCTCAGGGGCAGTGAGTGTCAGAAGCGCCGCGCGCTCGAGAATTAACTGCTCCGCTGGTTGAGTGTGACCCTTATTGAGGTAATTGCGGAAGCCATCATGAGTTGGTTCAAGGACTGCAAAGGAGAGGACATCTGTCTGCGCTTGAGTTGCATCAGTGCGGCCCGGAGTGAAAGGAACTTTTACCGAGACGCCAGCCTTCTTCGCGGCCTTCTCTAGCGCAGCTACTCCCCCAAGAACGATGAGATCAGCAAGCGATACTGTTCGTGAACTCTTCTTATTGAACTTCTTCTGGATTCCTTCGAGAACCTTGAGAACCTTCGCGAGTTCTGCTGGCTTATTCACTTCCCAGCTGCGCTGTGGCTCAAGACGAATACGTGCACCATTTGCACCACCGCGCTTGTCGGTTCCGCGGAAGCTTGCCGCGGATGCCCATGCGACGTTGATGAGTTCTGCAGTCGTGAGAGCAGAAGAGAGGATCTCCTTTTTCAGCGACTCAATCCTCTTTGCACCGATAACTTTCTTTGGAGCGGCCGGGATCGGATCTTGCCAAATGAGCTGCTCAGCTGGAACTTCTCCGCCGAGGTAACGAACGATTGGACCCATGTCGCGGTGAGTAAGTTTGAACCAGGCGCGACCAAAGGCATCAGCAAAGTAATCTGGGTCAGCTAAGAAGGCGCGTGAGATCTTCTCATAAGCTGGATCAACTCGAAGTGCAAGATCGGTTGTGAGCATTACAGGTGCATGACGCTTTGCTGGATCGAAGGGATCTGGCACGAGATCTGCCGCGGCTCCACCAACTGGAATCCACTGTTTCGCTCCTGCTGGGCTCTTTGTCTGCTCCCACTCATATCCAAAGAGTGTGGTGAGATAGTTGTTATCCCATGCAAGCGGAGTTGAGTTCCATGCACCCTCGAGCCCACTAGTAATTGCATCTGGACCACTTCCGGTCTGGAATGAGTTCTTCCAGCCAAGGCCCATCTCTTCTAGGGGAGCACCTTCGGGTTCGCGACCAACATAGTGTGCTGGATCAGCAGCGCCATGTGTCTTACCAAAGGTATGTCCGCCTGCGATTAAGGCGACGGTCTCTTCATCGTTCATCGCCATGCGAGCAAAGGTCTCGCGAATATCTTTTGCAGAGAGCGATGGATCTGGATTTCCATTCGGGCCTTCAGGATTGACATAAATCAATCCCATCTGAACCGCGCCGAGTGGATTTTCTAAGACGCGATCACCGGTATATCGCTCATCACCGAGCCACTGAGATTCTTTACCCCAATAGGTTTCATCTGGCTCCCAGACATCGGCACGACCGCCACCAAAACCAAAGGTCTTAAAGCCCATGCTCTCGAGAGCGACGTTGCCGGTGAGGATCATGAGATCTGCCCACGAAATAGATTTGCCGTACTTCTGCTTAATTGGCCAGAGCAGCCGACGTGCCTTATCGAGATTGCCATTATCAGGCCAGCTATTGATCGGAGCGAAGCGCTGCATTCCTGCACCACCTCCACCGCGACCGTCAAATGTGCGATAGGTACCGGCGCTATGCCATGCCATGCGAATAAAGAATGGACCGTAGTGTCCATAATCGGCGGGCCACCACTCTTGCGAATCTGTCATGAGAGTAAGGAGATCGCGCTTCAGCCCGTCGTAATCGAGCTTGGCAAACTCTGCCGCGTAATCAAAGTCAGGATCCATCGGATCGACCAACTCCGAACCTTGTTGTAGAACTTTGAGGTTGAGCTGATGTGGCCACCACCCTGCATTAGAGATCGGCTCGTTGGTGACATTGACACCTGGGTACGGACATTTGCTCTCATTTTCCATAACCGCACTTTATCTACATTTCTCCACACGTTCACCACGAGATCATCGGCAAGGCGGTCGTAGGCCTATCTCAACCTCGCATATTCTTGGATCTATGAGCTCTGAGACGGAACTTTCCTTAGAATCGCTCAAAGGGATCTGGAACCAGGTGCTCGACCGCCTCTTAGACCAAGACCGAATCGCCTGGCTAGCCTTCTTCGATGCCCGCTTAGTCGCCCTATCTCATCAGACCTTGACCTTGAGTTTCGTCGATGTAACAAAACTTGGTGGCGATCACAATTTCAGCATGGCTCGCAATCCACGGCACATAGCACTCCTACAAAGTGCGATCCACGAAATAACTGGAGCCAACCTAGAAATCGCTGAAGAATGAGACGCGCTCTAACATTTCTGGCGGCGTTCAGCACGCTCCTTCTGATGACGACCACCGCATTTGCCTTCATGCCAGTCAGATCTACATCGCGGGCGCTCACGCCGCTCGGCCCAGGTGGGCGCATCGCAGGAATTGATATTAGTCATTGGCAGCATCCGGGTGATGCTCCCATTGATTTTAAGCAGATGTACTCAGCAGGAGTTCGATTTGTCATGATTAAAGGTGGCGACGCTCAGACGATCGCTGACGCGATGGCACTCAAATACTTGATTCCAGATCGCAAAGCTGCCCAACGCGCTTCGCTCTATACCGGCTTCTACTACTACGCCTACCTACCAGATAGCTCTGACCCAGCTTTTATTGTTAATGATGCACAGGCTCAAGCTCGAAAGGTAATTTGGCGAATCGGTCAGATGGGTGGGTATAACAAGCGAGATCTTCCGGTTTCACTCGACTTAGAAAATAATTGTCAGCGCGTGAGTCCGACAGGTTTATGTCTTAAATACATGTCCCGCGAAAACGTATCGTTATGGGCAAAGAGCTGGCTCGCCGCAGTTGCAGCGAAGACAAGTCGTAAACCAATCTTCTACTCGTACCCATCATTCCTAGAAGGCGCGATGGCTCTCGATCCGACCTTACGCCAGTACCCACTTTGGATGGCGCGATATTCATTAGATCCAGCGGTCAATGTTAATCAACCAAATATAAAAGGTATTGGGTGCTTTGCACATCCATGGAGTAATGCGAACTGCACAGCACAATGGCAATTCTGGCAATACACATCGTGTGGAATCGCTGGTAAGTATGGCGTCCCAGGAACTCGTGTCGATCTCAATGTCTTTGCAGGTACTCCGTCAAAATTCCTTGCCTTAATAAAAGGAACATGGGCGCCAGAACCAAGTGATTCTCTTCCTCAGAATGAACCAACAACAATACAGATCGCTAGCCAAAGTTCTGGAACAACGAATGATCCTATGGTCGTGACGGTAGATGTTCTAAGACCAGATGGGACACCAGTCGTGACAGGTACTGTTCGCTTTGCCTCGCTTGATTCATTAATGCCGGTTGGAGCGCAAACCCCAGTTCGTTCTGCGACTGGTCGATGGACGCTCTCAGTCAATGGTCTCGTCGCCGGAAATTACCTTGGCTTGATTCAGTACACCGATCAATCGGGCACTCATGCACCTAGTAGCGCTCCAATTCAATTCCAGGTAATTGAAGCGCCTACCCCTACTGCATCGCCTGCCGCGCCTAAGCCAGCGAAAAGTAAGGCTCCTAGCGTCGACACCTGCATTGGTCAGATTCGTAACTAAGGCTGTGAAGTAGAGTGGCGCAATGAGCAGAGTTCTTGTCACCGGCGGCGCCGGCTATATCGGAAGCATCACGACTGCGCTCCTGCTCGATCAAGGTTTTGAGGTCACAGTCCTCGATGATTGCAGCACTGGGCATCGTGACTCTGTTCCGGCGCAGGCTCGATTTATCGAGGGCACAATTCTTGATGGCGAAATAGTGCGTCGAGCGCTAGAAGGATGTGACTCCGTCATCCACTTCGCAGCAAAGTCGCTCGTTGGAGAATCCGTCGAGAAGCCTGATCTCTATCGTAATAACAATATCAACGGCAGCCAGATTCTTTTTGATGAGATGGATGGGGCTGGCGTTACTCGCATAGTTGTCTCCTCCTCCGCAGCCACATATGGTGATACGCACGAACAACCCATTCTTGAAACCCTTAAGGCTAAACCTGGAAATCCCTATGGCGAGACGAAGCTCGCAGTAGATAACCTCCTTACTGATCTTGCAGCCGAAGAGAACTTTGCCGCAATTAGCCTTCGCTACTTCAATGTCGCAGGCTCGCTCAAGACCCCGACTCGTTGGCTACGCGAAGAACACGATCCAGAGACACACCTCATCCCGAATCTCTTAAAAGCAACGAAAGATAGCCCATTAAAAATTTTCGGCACTGATTGGGATACGCCTGATGGCACGTGTATTCGAGATTATGTACACGTCCATGATCTGGCAGATGCACATATCCGTGCATTAAATCAGCTGATCGCCGGCCGTCACGAGATTATTAATATTGGCAGCGGAACTGGGTATTCGGTCCGAGAAGTAATCGATACCGCTAGTAAAGTTGTTGGATATGAAATTCCGAGCGTTAATGTGGATCGACGCGACGGAGATCCTGCAATCCTCATCGCAAGCATCGAGAAGGCTCGCAGCACTTTGGGATGGTCCCCAATGAGAGATCTATCCGCAATGATTTCAGATACCTTTGAAAGTAAGAAGTGAGTGCGTAAAAGGTAGGTGTACGCTTTATAGCGGCTTGATCGAGATGACTTCAACCCCGCCGATGGATGTCAGTACATTGACGAGATCTGTTGTATCTGATCCTGGAATCGCGACAATTATCTGATCGTAACCACGACCGTCTTCATTCTTTAATACCTGAAGCCCTCTAATATCTCCACCAGCGAAGCCGATAGCTGAGGCGACAGCTCCAAGTGAGCCGGGGCGATCTGGGAGAGCAATCTCTAAAGTGAATTGAGCCATGAGCGGAAGGTACACCTTTCGGAGCTAAAGAAGTGCAGAATTACATTTGAACGATATTGGCTCCTGAGATGGCAACAGAAATCTTTGGAAGGGGAGTCTGCGCTGGTCCAGCAAGTACTGCTCCACTCGTGGAATCGAACTTAGCGCCATGGCATGGGCAGTTCATTGAGTGCGAGAGCGCAGCGTAGGCAACTGTGCATCCCTGATGGGTGCAGACGGCGCTGTAGGCGAAGACGCCAGCCTTGGTACGAAAGAGGATTGCGGGGTTGCCATCATTTGCAGTGAACGGCATCGTTGACCCAACTGGGAAATCTGCCGCTTTAACGATCAAGGCGCTCTTCTTCGGCTTAGGGCGGAAGGCTCCACCAGCAAGTGAAGCAATAATCGCCCCAGCTCCGACCCCAAGGATGCCCATCACTTCGCGACGATCGCGCAAGTTTGGAATAAGTCCACCTAGCGCACCCGAACGCGCACGTGTTCCGCTCTTTACATGAGCTTGCCATAAGAAGAAGAGTGCGAGCCATGAGGCCGCAAAGGCGAGATCGCTTCCTAGGAAATATGGACGTACGTGATAGGTAACAGAGAGCCACAAGATTATCGAGACTGAGAAGCCGCCGAAGATCGCAAGTTGCATTGCAACACCAGCCAGGATTGCGATGCCGATCGCAAATTCAGAGAGCATTACAAACCATGCGACGAGCGTTGCGTGCTCGAGCATATGTCGAAGGATGAAGGTTAGTGGTGAGTGACCGATGTAGCCCGTAAGTTGGCCACTAAATGAGTTAGCTCCAGATTTCCTCAAGAATGCGCCGTCGCTGGCCTTAACCCAACCACCATAAACCCAGGTTCCACCCAACCAAAGTCGGAGGATGGTGATACCAAGTGGTTGATTACGCCATGATGCTATTCCGGGGGTTACCTTTGCCATGGGGAAATTGAACCCCATTTACCTGAGAATGTAATGCAGGTAGTGCTTGAAAAACTTGCTCCCCCGACAGGCCTCGATCCTGTGACATCTCGATTAACAGTCGAGTGCTCTACCAACTGAGCTACAGGGGAATGGACAGCAGAATGATACTAAAAGGCCTCCCCGATCGCCAACTCTTTCTGGGCCCGCCGGGCAGCTTCGAGCCCCACGAGGCGTGTAAAGGTCGCTGTGTACTCCACCTCATTCTCCACTGGATTGAGGCGCTGCAGATCTGACTTAATTTCAACGATCTCTCGACTCATCGCGACTTCACGAAGACGAGCAAAGATCGATTGGATATAGCGCTCTGAGATCTCACCATCAGTTCGAATCGGTTCAACCGTGAGTTCAGTGATAAGTGAACGAACCACATCATCTTCCGTGCGCTCCAACAAATCGTTAATCGAAATATCGGGAGCATCATCGATTCGTGCACGAAGCGTTGCGTAAGGGCCATAGGAAAATGCATTCATCTCGAGATCTGCCCATGGATAAGCAAGCTCTGGTGCTTGTAACTTCACTTTGAGGACCTCACGCTCGAGCATCAAGATCGGATCCTTCAAATTTACCGACTGCGCCGAAGATTCGCCCTGGCTCTGATTGTGTGCAGTGCCGCGTGAACCGCTCTTCTTAACGGCAGAACTCACAATATCGATCTCCATGCCGAGCCAAGCCGATACTGAGCGAACATATTCAGGTCGCAGCGATGCATCCTTGATCTTCCCGATCAGAGGCGCAACTTGATTAAGCGCACCAACACGTCCTTCCGGAGTCTTGATGTCATAACCAGCAATGACAGATTTCATCGCGAATTCAAAGAGTGGAACTCGGCGGGCAACTAGGTCGCGAACTGCTTCATCTCCACCACTCTGTCGTAGATCACACGGATCCATGCCATTGGCAGCAACTGCAACGAAGGTCTGTGCCACAAATTTCTGATCATCATCAAAGGCGCGAAGCGCAGCCTTCTGACCGGCGGCATCGCCATCAAAGGTGAAGATCACTTCACCCCGGAAGGCATCATCATCCATTAAGAGTCTTCGAATAATTCGAATATGGTCATCACCAAATGCAGTACCGCAGGTTGCGACCGCTGTTGTTACTCCGGCTAGGTGGGCAGCCATCACATCTGTATAACCTTCAACAATAACTACTTGGCGCTTCTTAGCAATCTCTTTCTTCGCCATATCAAGTCCATAGAGTAATTGGGACTTTTTGTAGATAGGCGTTTCAGAGGTGTTTAAATACTTAGGTCCTTGATCTTTATCATCACCTGCGAGCTTGCGCGCTCCAAAGCCCACAACGTCACCCGAGATATCTTTTACCGGCCAGATAAGACGATTACGGAAGCGATCAATGAAATTTCCGCGTGAACCTTCCTTGATGAGTCCAGCGGTATTTAATTCAACCTCGCTATAGCCGAGAGCAGTGAGGTGCTTATAAAGAGCATCCCATTCATCCGGTGCGTAACCCACGCCAAAAGTTTCGGCTGCTTCGCGCGAGAATCCGCGGCCGGTAAGGAATTCTCTTCCGAGTTGTGCCGGACCAGGCTTGCCGAGCTCTTCTTGATAGAACTTTGCCGCCGCAGTATTTGCCGCTACAAGACGAGAACGGTTGATCCCAGGAGTTGAAGGACCGCTTGAATCGTAGGTGAGTTGATAGCCAATACGCTCAGCTAATCGCTCCACCGTCTCGGTAAAGGTGAGATGTTCTAGTTTCATTAAGAAGGCAATGACATCACCGCCGGTTTGGCAGCCGAAGCAATGAAAATACCCCTTGGATGGAGTTACATGGAAGGAGGGAGATTTCTCATCATGGAACGGACAGAGACCCTTCTTCTGTCCCCCGCCAGCGCCTTTAAGTTGAACGAAATCGCCGACCACATCATCGATATGGCTGTGCTCACGCACATACGCAACATCTTCATCCCTAATTCGTCCGGCCATGGCTCGATCTTATCGGTGTCAGGGCTTGCTCAGATTGGAAGCTCGGTGAGGGAGAAGTTTGGAGTGGAGCGTGTATGCCCCAGGGTCGGTCAGTGAGGCAATCTGATCGATCGCCACGCGAAGGCGCTGGCTATCTGTGTTAGCTGCACGCCAATCATCGATAAAGAAGCTCTCGAGCGCTGCTTCTCCCCCGGCATAGACCATCTCGACAAGTTCTTTAATAACGATCTGCTGCTCGGCATATCGCTTCTGTGACGATTCGGCGCCGATAACGTAATGCCCAGCCATAGCCTTGATGATCGCAACCTCTACGCGTTGCTCACGAGGCACTACCAGATTTGCAGAGTATCGAGTGAGGTCACCGTCACCGTATTGATCGCGGGTTGCAGACTCTGCAGCGAGCGCGAATCGACCGACAAGTTGAGAGGCTAAATCTTTTAGCCGAGCTAAATTCCTGAGCGATCCGTCATAGGTAGCCGGCCAACAAGAGAGCTTCTGCAAATTCGAGAGCGCGACTCGAGACTCTTCCTCAGTAATATCCTCAAGATATCCACTCTTTGCCATGGTGAAGAGTTTGGCGATATCGCCGTCAAGGGCTTCAAGCTTCACTTGACCTGAGACAATGGCATCTTCCAAATCGTGCACTGAGTACGCGACATCATCAGACCAATCCATGATCTGAGCTTCCATCGACTGAGCTCCAACTGGCGCGCCCTTGCGCAACCAGTAGAAGATCTCAAGATCATCGTCATAAACGCCAAATTTACGAATCTCACCGGTGCGTGGCCACGGGTACTTCGTTGCTGCATCAAGTGATGCTCGTGTGAGATTGAGACCTACAGAGTGTCCGTTCACATCAATGGTCTTTGCTTCAAGGCGAATCAAAATACGTAACGACTGAGCGTTTCCTTCAAATCCACCTGCACTAGCGCACACTTCGTTCAGTGCATCTTCGCCATTATGCCCAAATGGTGGATGGCCCAAATCATGAGCAAGACAGGCGCCCTCCATCAGATCTGGATCGGCACCCAGTGCCTGACCAAGTTCGCGGCCAACCTGCGCACATTCCAATGAGTGCGAAAGTCTGGTGCGTGGAAAATCTGAGGCCCACGGGACTTCCACCTGTGTCTTCGCAGCCAAACGGCGGAGCGCGAATGAGTGGATGATGCGAGCGCGATCACGAGCGAACTCGGTTCGGCCTCCACGCTTTGCGGGTTCATCGAGGAAGCGCTCACGGTCGTGCGCTGTGTAACCAGTGTGCTCTGTTGCTAATCGAAGTACCATGATGGGCTAACTCTACTTCTTGATCTGATCAGTGAGGTGGATACCAAACTGGCCAACAGATTTATATGCCAGATAGGCGCCAGTCTCGCGGGCGATATAGCGCCAACCAGCGCTTTTAAGCGAGGCTGGACCGATTAACGTCGGCGCACAACTAGCTCTCAGCCCAAGATCCTTCGCTTCGGCCTCTGCCCGGTAACAGTGATACGGATCGGTCACAATAATTATTGATCTGTATTTGTGTGCTCGTAGGAAGTTTACATAAGCAATTGTGCTGCTCAAGGTATCCCGTCCGATGGGGATTGAAGAGATGACACTTTTAGCAATTCCTGACGTGATCAACGACCTGCGACTCGTTGACCCTTCCGTAAAGTTATCGCCCTTGGCATTGCCACCCACGGTAATAATTCGTGGTGCAAGTCCTTCATGGTAGACCTCGCCCGCACGATTAATTCGAGCTTGCAAAACATCTGACGGCACACCATTAAATTGTGCCGCTCCAAGAACCACAATGGCATCACTTTTTATTGGATGCGCCCTATGGCCTTCGTTCCAAATTGAATAAGCGAAATATCCAGGTATGACGATCACTAATAGAAGTGCAAAAGTGATGAGCCTACGAAAGAGACGAAAGAGAAAGATCATCCGCCAGAGACCGAGTCATCGATCGTGATTGCGGGGATCTCATCTGGGTCTTTGAGCCATCCATCTGGCAGCGTAGGCGGGCGACCATGAGACTTACGGCCGCGCGGAGCCTCTGACACCGAAGTTGGATAGGGCTGATCATCAAGTTGTGCCAGTAAATATTCGAGCTCACCCAGCGATGAGACCATCCCGAGAGAGGATCGAATCTCGCGAGGAATGGTGAAGCCTTTGAGGTACCAGGCCATATGTTTGCGAAGATCGCGCATGGCACGGCCTTCCGCTTCAAAGAATTGAACTAGGAGCTCTCCATGTCGAATCATGATCTCGCGCACTTCACCAAGCGTTGGCTCTGATTTCGTACTATCACCATGCATGGATCTGACGAGATCGGCGAAGAGCCACGGGCGACCTAGGCAACCTCTTCCTACAACTACACCAGCGCAACCAGTCTCTGCGATCATTCGCGCGCCATCAGCACCGCTCCAAATATCACCATTACCTAATACCGGAACTCCGGTCGGCTTTAAATGATCAACCAACGTCGCAATCTTCGACCAATCAGCTTCGCCGTCATACATCTGCTCTGCAGTACGGGCGTGAAGAGCAACCCACGCAACACCAGCGCGTGCAGCTGCGGTCGCAGCATCGAGATATGTGTGGTGATCGCTATCAATACCGACCCGCATCTTCACAGTTACTGGGACGCCATAAGGCTTTGCCGCATCCACTGATGCCTTCACAATATTTTCAAAGAGCCTACGTTTGTAAGGAAGTGCGGCTCCCCCACCACGTCTCGTTACCTTTGGCACTGGGCAACCAAAGTTAAGATCGATGTGGTCCGCTAAATTCTCTTTCATCAACATCTCTACTGCTTTTCCAACAACAACTGGATCAACTGCGTATAACTGAACAGAACGAGGTGTCTCGCCCTCGCCCGGGGTAATAAGTCGCATTGTTTCGGGGTGGCGCTCGATCAGCGCGCGGGCAGTCACCATCTCTGAGACGAATAGTCCAGCTCCTTGCTCGCGACATAAGGTGCGAAATGCAGAGTTGGTAATTCCTGCCATCGGTGCGAGGACCACAGGTGTTTCAAGCACCACCTCGCTATTAGCAAACCCTCCGTTAGAAATCGGAAGGCGAAGTGGCGCAGGTTTTGTTAACACCCGAGCAAGCGTGGAGCTAACCACGCTTGAACCTGATCGATGCTTATGCGCTCCTGAGCCATGGTGTCTCGATCGCGGATTGTTACTGCATTATCTTCAAGAGTTTCAAAATCGATCGTGATGCAATACGGAGTACCGATCTCATCCTGACGACGATAGCGACGACCGATAGCGCCGGCATCATCAAAATCGATTGCCCAATTCTGGCGAAGTTCAGCTGCTAGATCGCGCGCCTTAGGTGAGAGATCAGCGTTGCGAGAGAGCGGTAAGACGGCAGCTTTGATCGGCGCAAGACGGTGATCAAGCTTCATTACTGCACGCTTCTCCATCTCGCCCTTCGCATTAGGGGCTTCGTCTTCCGTGAAGGCATCCATCATGAAGGTAAGCGTGCAGCGATCTACGCCAGCTGCAGGCTCAATAACATAGGGAACCCAACGCTCATTCTTCTCTTGATCAAACCACGAGAGATCTTTTCCAGAGGCCGCACTGTGCGCCTTCAAGTCAAAGTCGGTGCGGCTAGCAATACCTTCGAGCTCGCCCCATTCGGTGCCATTGAACTCAAACTTGTACTCAATATCTACCGTTCGCTTTGAGTAATGCGAGAGCTTCTCTTTAGGATGCTCAAATAGACGTAGGCGATCAGGGTTGATGCCGAGGCTGGTGTACCAAGCGAAACGAGTATCAATCCAATATTGATGCCACTCTTCATCTGTTCCGGGGACGACAAAGAATTCCATCTCCATCTGCTCAAATTCACGGGTGCGGAAGATGAAGTTTCCTGGGGTAATTTCATTACGGAAAGATTTTCCGATCTGACCAATACCAAATGGTGGCTTCTTGCGTGAGGTCTGCGCGACGTTATCAAAGTTAATGAAGATTCCCTGCGCTGTTTCAGGGCGGAGATAAGCGAGGCCGCTCTCATCTTCTACTGCGCCAAGATAAGTCTTGAGCAATCCTGAGAATTGCTTAGGCGCTGTGAACTTTCCTTTGTTGCCACAGTTTGGACAGTTCACTTCCTCCATCGAGGTTGGGAGGCGTCCATTCTTAGATTCAAATGATTCTTCAAGATGGTCTGCGCGATAGCGCTTATGACAGGCGGTGCACTCAGTCAGCGGATCGGTAAATGTCTCCACGTGGCCTGATGCTTCCCAGACTTCGCGAGCGAGGATCACACATGAATCGAGTCCAACAACATCTTCACGTCCCTGAACCATCGAACGCCACCATTGGCGCTTCACATTGTTCTTGAGTTCAACTCCGAGTGGACCGTAATCCCATGAGGCGCGCAACCCACCGTAAATTTCAGATGATGGGTAGACGAAACCTCGACGCTTTGCGAGGCTTACAATTGTTTCGAGACGGTCTGCGGCCATGATTTTCTCCTCCGGCTGGCTGTCGGCTTGTACTGGTCTTGCGGGCTGCAAGGATCACAATTTTACCTGTATTTCAGAGATTCAAAGACCTGACTACGCCTAGAATCACCAGATGGCGAGCGATCTTTACAGTGGCACGGCGAAGTTGCCGCCGTTTGCGGCAATCTGGCGAAACCTTCGAGATCTTCCCCGCGCAATGACCCTGGGTTCTTTCATCTCAGGGCTACTTGTTGTGGTCGTTGCGGCGACCGGGCCGATTGTGATCATGCTTCAAGCAGCTCACTCTGGCAATTTCACAACAGGCCAAACGGCCACATGGATCTGCTCATCGTGGGCTACCTCTGGGCTCTTTGGGCTCTACCTGTCACTCAGGTACCGAATGCCGATGATCGGATCGACATCGACAGCCGCGATCGTTCTCTTAGTGACAAGTCTTCAGAGTCACAGTGCTCAAGAAGCTGTCGCCTCTTACATGATTGTTGCCCTTCTCTTCATCATTGTCGGCATAACAGACCTGATGCCTCGGATTATGAAGGCTATCCCCCATCAAATCGTGATGGCGATGCTTGCCGGAATTCTCTTTAACTTTGGAGTCGGAGTGTTCACGAACTTTACCTCGCAGCCCTGGATCGTTGCGGCGATGGTTCTTACATATTTTCTTGCTCGAGTCTTGAAATTACGCGCACCTGTGATTCCCGTTCTTATCGTCGGAGTCTTAGTCAGTGCACTTCTCCATCGAATTTCCTATAAGGGGGCACACTTTGGCCTTACCCACCTGGTCTGGATATCTCCACATTTCACCATTGGGTCAGTAATCAATCTAGCGCTACCAATGTTTCTACTCACTCTCGCGACGCAATTTGCCCCAGGTTTTGCAGTTCTCAAAAGTAATGGTTACAAGGCTGCGCATAGCGCATCGCTGATCTCCTCGGGCATTATCTCCTTGGCAAGTGCTGGCTTTCTTAATAGTGGAATAAACACATCAGCGATTACCGCAAGTATTGCTGTTGGCGAGCATGCAGATCCCGATCGGACAACGAGATACTCCGCAGGATTTACTACTGGCCTCTTCTATATCGCCGCTGGACTCTGTGGTGCATCAATCGTTACATTTTTTGGCGCCTTACCTGCTGCAGCCCTCGCTGCCCTCGCGGGGCTCGCACTTTTTCCTGCCCTCGCCACATCGATGCATGAAGCTCTAGTCCATTCCGCTAGCCGTGAAGCGGCCCTTGCAACGCTCCTCATTACAATCAGTGGAGTCCATCCATGGCAGCTTGGGTCACCATTCTGGGGGCTCCTTGTTGGGATCGCTCTTTATGCTTTACCGAACCTGCGTTCGCGCGCTGCGTAAATCTCAATCGCTTCCCAAAGAGTTCTGCGATCTACATCTGGCCATAAGACATCCATGAAGACCATCTCGGCATAGACCGATTGCCACGGTAAGAAGTTGGATGTTCGTTGCTCGCCCGAAGAGCGTAGAAAGAGATCGACATCTCGCATCTCTGCGTTGTAAAGATGTTTCGCGACTAACTTCTCGGTGATCTGCTCAGGCTTGAGCTTCTTCTTGGCAATCTCGCGCGCGATCGCTGTTGTGGCATCGACAATCTCGGCCCGACCACCATAGTTCACACACATATTGAGAGTAAGGATGCGGTTCTTAGCGGTGAGCTCCTCTGCCTCTTGGAGCTCTTGAATCACCGACTTCCAGAGTCGCTGCTCCTTTCCGACCCAGCGAATGCGAACGCCAAGATCATTCATCTCATCGCGACGACGTCTAATGACATCGCGATTAAATCCCATGAGAAATTTCACCTCTTCAGGAGAGCGACGCCAATTTTCAGTTGAGAATGCATACGCGCTAATCTCTTTCACGCCGATCTCAATCGCACCATGGACGATATCGAGAAGTGACGCTTCACCAGCTTCATGTCCAGCTGTGCGCGGAAGGCCCCGTTGCTTGGCCCAGCGCCCATTGCCATCCATCACAATCGCGACGTGAGCGGGAATCTGTTCTGGCTTTAACTTTGGGGGCGTCGCACCAGTTGGGTGAGGTGTAGGGCGAATAGGAAGGCGAGCCATAGTCACATCCTCTCAACTAATGGGAGGGAGCGTAAACCTCGTTCAAGGTGCCACTGCAGGTAGGCAGCGATAAGACCCGATGCTTCGCGCCGATAACGTAACTCTGATTGATTCGCGAACTCCCAATCTCCTGAGAGAAGCGCTGACATGAGTTCGAGCGATTGCTCCGCCGGCGTCGGTGCAGCCGATGGCTTGCAGGATGTACAGACCGAACCACCACCAACGAATGAGAAGAATTTATGCGGACCGGGTGCGTCACAGACCGAGCATTGAGAGAGCGATGGTGCATATCCGGCGACCGAGAGCGAACGGAGGAGATATGCATCAAGAATCAGTGAAGGGTCATAACTCTCATAAGTGAGGGCTTTTAAGGCTCCTGTGAGGAGCAGATACTGCTGGAGCGCAGGTTCGTGTTCGTTCTGTGTGAAGCGCTCTGCCGATTCAAGAATTGCATTCGCAACTGTCCAATGTTGGTAATTCTCGCTCAGACGATCACCGAAGTTCTCGATACTTACTGCCTGTGTCACAGTGTCGAGGGATCTACCAGAATAAAGTTGAAGATCGACATGACTTGTTGGTTCGAGCCTTGCGCCCCATCGTGATTTCGTACGACGAACGCCTTTTGCAACAGCCTTTATTCGACCATGTTCGCGAGTAAGGAGTGTGATGATGCGATCGGCCTCTCCCAATTTCTGGGTGCGAAGCACAACTGCTTGATCTCGATAAACCGCCACCCTCAGAAGGTAGTCGTGATTAGGCTCGAAGGCCGCGATTGACCGCCGAAATCACCGCTTTGAGCGCGGCCGTGGTGGTCGATGGATCGATTCCGACTCCCCAGAATGTCTTTCCATCTACCTCGCACTCAAGGTAAGCAGCGGCCTTGGCATCGCCGCCAGCCGAGAGGGCGTGCTCGTAATAATCTAGGACTCGAATCGTGCCCTCGGTGTAGCTAGTGATTGCACTAACGAAGGCAGCGATTGGTCCGTTGCCGGTACCGGAGAGCGACTTCATCTCGCCACTATCTGCGAGTTCAACGGTGAGTTTCACATCCTCATCAAGGTGTGAAGATTGCGAAAGACCTTTCAGACGGAATCTTCCCCATGTCTTCTTGCCAGCAGGAAGGTACTCATCCTCAAAGATCTGCCAGAGCGCATCTGGAGTAACTTCGCCGCCCTCGTTATCGGTCTTCGCCTGAACAACCTGGCTAAATTCAATTTGAAGTCGACGAGGTAGATCAAGGTGATGTTCGTTCTTCATTAGGTAGGCGACGCCACCCTTACCTGATTGACTATTAACGCGTATAACAGCCTCGTAGGATCGGCCAATATCCTTTGGGTCAATCGGTAGATATGGGACGGCCCAGGTGTGTTGATCAATATGCACACCAGCAGCGGCCGAATCAACCGCCATATGATCAAAGCCCTTCTTAATAGCATCTTGATGTGAGCCAGAAAACGCGGTGAAGACGAGGTCTCCCCCATATGGATGGCGCTCAGGTACGCGAAGTTGGTTGCAGTATTCGACGGTGCGACGAATCTCTTCAATATTAGAGAAATTAATATGCGGATCAATGCCATGACTAAAGAGGTTGAGCCCAAGAGTCACAAGGCAGACATTTCCAGTGCGCTCACCATTGCCGAAGAGAGTTCCTTCAATGCGATCTGCACCAGCGAGATATCCAAGCTCAGCAGCTGCCACACCTGTACCGCGATCATTGTGTGGGTGGAGTGAGAGAACGATGCTGTCGCGATACTTTAGATGGCGGTGCATCCACTCAATCGAGTCAGCATAGACATTGGGGGTCGCCATCTCTACGGTAGCCGGTAGGTTAATGATCGTTTTATGATCCGGCGTTGGTTTGAAAATATCGTTGACCGCATCACAGATCTCGAGCGCAAACTCTAACTCTGTCCCGGTATAAGACTCTGGTGAATATTCGAAGAAGATCTTGGTCTCTGGCACCATTGAGCGAAGATCCATGCAGAGTTGTGCGGCATCAGTTGCAATCTTCTTGATGCCCTCTTTATCTTGGCCAAAGACGACGCGGCGTTGGAGCGTTGAGGTCGAGTTATAGAGATGAACGACTGCTTGCTTCGCACCCTTGAGTGATTCGTAGGTCCGACGGATAAGAGGTTCGCGCGCTTGGGTAAGAACCTGAATCACAACATCATCTGGGATGAGACCTTCTTCAATAATTTTGCGGACAAAGTCAAAGTCCATTTGAGATGCCGATGGAAATCCAACTTCGATCTCTTTGTAGCCCATTGAGACGAGCAGCGTGAACATCGCAAGTTTGCGCTGTGAATCCATGGGATCAATAAGCGCTTGGTTTCCGTCACGCAGATCCACTGAACACCATTGCGGAGCACGCGTGATCTGCTTCGTGGGCCAGGTCCGATCCTTGAGATCCACCGGAATAAATGGCGCATAGCGATGCGCCGGCATACCCGATGGACTCTGCTTGGGGAAGGACATGGCGCTATCTTATATTAGAGACCACGACGCTTGATAAGGGGCTCACTCTTAGCATCACGTCCCCTGAAATTACGGAATAACTGCGCGCTGTCGATCGAACCACCACGTGAGAGCAATTGATGGCGGAAGTGGTCGCCGTTCGCACGGGTCAAGCCACCAGATTCCTTAAACCAATCGACGGTATCTGCATCGAGCACCTCGGACCACATATATCCGTAATACCCAGCTGAGTATCCCCCGCCAAAGATATGTGAGAAGTAGGTGGAGCGATATCTCGTCGGAACCGGTGGATAGAGGAGGCCATAATTTTCCAGCGCTGCCTTTTCAAAGGCGAGCACATCGTCAACTTCTTCACCAGCTGCGAGCTCATGCCAAGCAAGGTCGAGGACTGCTGCTGCGAGATAACTTGTTGTTTCGAAACCTTGATTGAAGGTCTCGGCTGCATCGAGGCTACTGCGCCAGGCCTGCGGGAATTTCTCACCAGTGATGTAGTGACGAGCGTAGTTATCCAATACTTCTGGCCAAAGAATCCACATCTCATTTACTTGAGATGGGAATTCTACGAAGTCACGTTCAACACTGGTTCCGGAGGTACGAATGTAGGTGACATCAGAGAGCAAGCCATGCAGCGCATGTCCGAACTCGTGGAAGAGCGTTGTTGTCTCATCGAGTGTGAGAAGAGTTGGTTCACCTGCCGGTGGCTTAGAGATGTTGAGGTTATTGCAGACTACCGGCAACTGACCGAAGAGGAAGTTCTGATCGACCAGGTTGTTCATCCATGCGCCACCGCGTTTTGAATCGCGCGTATAGAAGTCACCAATAAAGAGACCGAGCTTTGAGCCGTCCTCATTGAAGACTTCAAAGGCACGCGCCTCTGGGTGATAGGTGATGAGGTCTGGCCGTTCTTTAAAGGTGAGTCCAAATAATTTGTTGGCAGCGAAGAAGACGCCGTCGTGGAGCACTCGCTCGAGTTCGAAATATTCACGCATTGCAGCGCTATCTAGGTTGTATTTAGCTTGTCGAACCTTCTCGGTATAGAACGCCCAATCCCAACTCTCAATATGGGCCGTTTCGCCTTCGGCCAAGCTCGCAGACATCTGGGTCTCAAGCTCAGCAGCTTCGAGTTCTGCATTCGCTCTCGCACTTGCTGCAATCGGACGGAGCATCGCATGGATATTTCCCGGATTCTTAGCGGTCTGTGCGCTCGTCACATATTCGGCATGGTTCTTAAAACCAAAAAGTGCAGCGCGCTTTGCGCGCAAAGTTGCCATCGCAACGAGAGTCGATCTCGTGTCGTTCTCATCGCCCTTTGCCGACTTCTTCAGAGAGGTCGCCATGATCTTCTCTCGCAGCGCGCGGTTTGTCAGTGATGCCAGGAGTGGGTGCCCAGAGAAGTTCACCGCAGTGATGAGGTATTTTCCTTGGAGCCCTCGGTCGCGAGCTGCCGCTTCACAGGCAGCAATCTGATTATCCGTCAGTCCATCGAGTTCTGCTCGTGAATCAACAACTACCGCTGACTCCTTGGAATCGGCGAGTAATTTCTTTGAGAACTGCGCCTCGAGCTTGGAGAGCTCCTCATTAAGCGCCATGAGCGCTGTGCGATCTGATGGAGAGAGATCTGCGCCAGCATGAACGAAATCGTTGTAGTACTTATGAAGTAACCAGGCATCCTCTTCGTTGAGGTGAAGTGAATCCTTCTCATCATTGAGCTTCTTGATTCGTGCAAAGAGATCAGGGTTGAGGGATATTGAATCTTGGTGTGCAGCAAGCTTTGGAGCGATCTCTTCTTCGATCGCATCGAGCGCGGGGCTAGTATCACTTGAGGAGATATTATAAAAAACTCGTAGCATGCGACCAAGAATCTGACCGCTCTTCTCCATCGCCACGATGGTGTTCTCAAAAGTTACCTCAGGCTGTGCCACGATTGCGGCGATCTCGCGCAGCTGCTCTTCACACCCTGCGTAAAAGGCTGGTAGATAATCTTTATCTGTGATCAACGCAAAAGGTGGCAGCTCGTATTCGAGAGTGCTGCGGCTAAAGAATGGATTGGTTTCGGTAGACATGCGCCTACCTTAATGGTGAAACTACGCGAGCAGGCTCAGCCCGGGAAGAGCGCTTCACAGATCTTGGGGTGTAACTCACCCCGCATCTCGACAAATCTCGATGGCGGCCACCCGGCCGCAAAGGCGCGACGCAAGAGTTTGGCCAATGAGTACTCAGGATCATCCTCACAGGCACGTTCGAGCGCTCGCATCGCTAGCGCGCCATCACCTACCTCATAAAGCAGCTCGGCATATAACGTTGCGGGGGCGGCTGCTAGCGGGTGTGGAGCGATACTCGCCAACCAGCGCCACAGCGCCAGTAACTTCTCTCGGTTCTCATCATTTGCCATTCCTAATCCGTAATCACGGATATGAAGATCGCATAAGCGCACTAATACGTGGGCGGTAAGTTCTACATCAGAGCTCATCCCCTTCTGTGAGAACTCTTGAACGAGATCGTTGAGAGCCATCGCCCCCGATGCCTGCAAAGCCGAAGCGCCTGGGTCGCTGTAATCGATCTTCTGAACTCCTGCAATAGCGCGAATGAGGTCAGGATTAATCCCTTTGCTGTGGAGTGAGGATTTCATCTCATCAAGATTTGAGAATGGCAGAGCTCTCCCCTCCACGACTCTCTCGACTGTCACAAGCGAATCCGCTGGGTCCGGCAAGAGATTTCCCTCCGGTGGGCAGCATTGCTGATCGTGACAGAGAGTGGAACGCCATCGACCATCCTGAACCAGTAACGCCTCACGAACTTCGATCCCGGCACCCGATATTTGATCAGTGACTTCTTGAAGTATTCGCTCTGCCCCTGGATTTTCAGCGCTTGTATACGCCGAGACGAGTGCAGAATCCGCGCCTTCTTGGTAAAGGTGTTTAATCAAAATATCGATAAGTGCAGGCACTAGCTCAGTTGGATAATCGATCCGCATTGCAAGCCCGATGGAGTTCTCTCGAATCGCAACGATCACCAGTGAATCGTGCGGGTGATAGCCAATCATGAATGGGACTGCAGCTAATAAGTCGTGTGGATTAGTAAGTGTTGTCATGAGCGCAGATTGCCCGGACACCTCTCCTCACTACTCTGCATGTTTCGCAAGATGTGGATGAGTTAAAGCTGTTAATTGCCAAACTTTGTTGGTGCCGGGAGAACTGTCACCAGCGTCGAATAATTCTGCACGATCGCACCGCCTACCACTGGATATGAATATCCCCCTGCTACCCAACTGCCCAGCCACGAAACCGTCAGGGTGACTGTGTACCGACCAGCTCGTGTATATGTGTGTGCCACAGTCTTATCCGGTAGCGGTGCGCCAGGCTCTGTCACTGTGATTAAAGATCCATCACCGAAGTTCCAGGTAAATGAAGGATTGAGTGTTACGCCTACCCCGACTCCAAGAATGGTGGTCGCGGTGTTGAAGATCGAGTTTGTATCGGTCCAGAAGTAGGTAGGAATCGAAGCAACCGCACCTTGCGCGGGCTGCACATAAATATTTCGAAGCGGAAGTAATTGTGAGATCTGATCAGCGAGATTCACGGCCGCAACCGCTGGCTGGGCAATAGTCTTCGCCGGCTTTGGCTTCGGCGGGTGATACACATACGGAACATGACGCACATATGGTCTCGGCGTTGGATTAACAGTGCGCTTCACTGTTGGTTTTGGAGCTACCTTCGGTACTGGCTTTTTCACCGGTTTGGGCTTTGCCACCGGTGCCGGAGTAGACCCAGGAATAATCTTGGTTGCATCAATAATAACCTTGCCCGTCAAGGGATCGGTATGGACATCGATACAGACACTCCCCGTGCACTGCGCACCGACTGCACCAGGAGTCATGCCGAAGATCCCAACAACTATTGCTGCCACGATGAGGTTCCTTGATTTCATGCCGCGAGATTAGAAGTATTCGAAATTTCCTACCGACTCAGTAATGTGCCTTGTGGATAAGGCGATAGATTTGATGTATGGCGCTTAAAGATGGTGATGGCTGGGTTGAATGCTCGTGCGGCAACCGCCATTGGGGACTTAACGGCGCAGCTGGCTTGCTCTTAGTGCGCGATGGAACCATCCTTCTTCAGCACCGCGCCCCATGGGTCCACAACGGTGATACCTGGGGAATTCCGGGCGGAGCGCGCGACTCCCATGAAGAGATCTTTGATGCCGCGGCTCGTGAGGGCTTTGAAGAGTGTGGAATCGAAAAAGAGTTGATCAGACCGATCGAGACCTTTGTGGATGATCATGGCGACTGGGCTTACTGGACCGTCATCTGCAAGGCATCAGAGGATGTTGAGGCTCATCACGTTAACGATGAAGCGCTGCAAGTCGAGTGGGTTAGATTCGCCGATGTGGTTAACAAAAACCTACATCCAAGTTTTGCTAAATCCTGGCCGGCTCTTCAGGAAATCCTCAAAGAACTCAATATTTAAGGTTTTTTGAGAGGGCTCTTTGCGAAGGCCTTTTGAATGGCAGCCAACGCCGCGGCTTTGGTTGCCGCACTCTTCGCTAAACGCTCATTTTTGATCGCTAAGTTTTTAGCCTCGACTTCTGCATTAAATTGCGTGACTAGATCTGCGATTTTATCTGGGGTGTTTCGAAGTTCAGGAGAAACCGCAGTGAACTTTGAAGCGAAATCTCTAAGATCTCGAGCGGATACGGAAGTTATGCCAAGGGTTTTAAGGGTGGAGCTAATCTGCGCAGGTACCGCCACCGTCATGGTAGATAGCGCCACAACCTTGTTTGCGACAACTACCACTTGCTTAATCTCATCAATAGAGAGCGATGCAGTGTCCTTCTTCGCTAGCAAAGCGTTGAGAGCTACGAGGTTTGTATTGGTAACTGTGGTGACCCCGAGCGTGTGATAGAGAGCAGGGGTAAGAAGATCAGCTCGACGATCTGGGTCCTTGAGCGCTACCGCTAATGATTCATTCGCCTCAGCTACTTGAGCGATTCGCTTCACTTCTGCGGCCTTCGCAGCAACTTCATTGGCTTGTTGTGCAGCTGCGGCCTGTGCAGCTGCGGCCTGTGCAGAAGCGGCCTGAACATTTCCATCCGGGCTGCTCAGCACAGAATCTGAAGAATTTTTATCTTTAGTACCCACCACACTTTGCTGCTGAGGATTACCTTCACCACCAGAAGACGTCACCGGCTGGGAATCATTTGTTGGAACGTCATAATTAATAATCAAATCGTGGCCGACCGATCCCCAGGTCGCATTTGCAACAGTGACAATGAAACTTCCGTGATCGCCAGGGGCAAAACTGCCCACGGGAAGTCCATAGGGTCCAGTGCAGCTAACTCCAAGTGGGGTGCCAGTAGAGCAACTAAAGGTTGGTTGCCCCGTTACATTCGTTAAATATGAGCCAACCGCCTGATAAAAATCGTTATCTATGACGACACTTGAGGTGATCGGGTAGGTTCCTGGTGTCTGCAAAAGTTTCCAGTGAATCGTTTTAGTGATGACCGCCGGAGTGGTGCCTGCATCAGTAGCAATTACGGAGAAGGAGTACGAGCCCGGCGATATATCAGCACTTCCAAAAATTACCCCATCACAACCGATATTGAGAGTCGCGGGCAAACCGACGGTAGCCCAGTTGTAATAAGCGCCAATATGTGGCGTCCAGACGGCACAAAGTCCATCGGGCTGAATAATTGTTATTGGTGTGATTGTGGTGGCGATCTTTCCTGGCTCAGCCGACAACTGTTCGGCAGTTCTTGTCTCTGATGGTTTTTGCACTCCACCAGTGACGTGAACTTCAAATGTCTGGTTTGAGTGATCGGTCGTTACAAATTCGTCCCCCGGAGTAACGAAGGCGAAAGGTTCGGTGGCGTGAGCGGCTAGGCCATTGATAGTGCCTGAAGAGAGAGCGAAAAGTGAGCCGAATAGAAGGCTGAGGCAGAGCAGTTTGGCGAGACGAGATGCTCTCACGGTGCCCCCATTCCCTCGAAGGGAGAAGGATATCACCCGCCCATCTAACCCTTACTGACCCTCCGCGGTGAACTGAGCATCTAAACGCTTCAGCGAATCCTTGATGATCTTCGCATCGGATGTACGCCAAAATGGTGGCATCGAGTTCAAGAGGATTGAGCCATAACGCTTTGTTGTGATTCTCGAATCCAAGATCGCCACAACTCCACGGTCATCGATCGATCGAATCAGACGGCCTGTTCCCTGAGCAAGAAGTAGCGCAGCCCTTGGCAGTGAGACCTGCATAAAGCCACTACCGCCAGCCTCATCAGCTTCGGCGGCGCGAGCTGCCATTACTGGTTCATCAGGACGTGGGAATGGAATTCGGTCGATAACTACCAATGTGCACGAAGGTCCCGGGACATCGATTCCTTGCCAGAGTGAGATCGTGCCAAGAAGAATCGAACGTGGATCCTTCGCAAAGCGATCAACCAGCGGTCCGACTGAGTCACCGCGACGTTGAGTAATGATCGGCAAATTCAACTCTTTCAAGACTTTTCGGAGATGTTCATCGGCCATCTCGACACCGCGCCACGAGCTAAAGAGCGCCAAAGTGCGACCACCAGCTGCTTCCGCTAACTCACCGAGTTCGGTCAGCGCCTCAATACTTGGACCATCGCGGCCAGGTTCTGGAATATGTTTAGGAAGATAAAGCATTCCTTGATTAGCGAAATCGAATGGTGATCCAACATCGAGCATCTGCACATTCGCTGGATCGATCTCACCAGCTTCAAACTCTTCAGACTCTTCATCTTCTGAAGAGTTCTTACTGACTTCAAAACCAATGGAAGATGCGATAGAGCTAAAGGAGTTGCCGACTGAGAGCGTCGCAGAGGTTGCGATCACTGGAGTGCGCGTCAATAAGTTCTCACGTAGTACTGATGAGACTTGCAGTGGTGCCAAGTAAAGCGTGGAAAAGTTTGGCTCAAACCACATTACTTGACCCTTGCCAGGTTTAAGAAGTTTGGTGGCTGTAGTCAGAATCTCTTGCGTCGCACCCTTGACTCGAGCGCGCTCTGCCAGCGAATCGGGATCCACAATTTCTGAGTCAGCATTGATCAATGCGATTACCGCAGCGGCTGATTCCTTGACCTTGCGAGTTGGAGCCTCAAGCGCTGATGGCAACTCAGGCATTCTGCCCGCCTTCGTAGGATCGTTACGAACATCGGTCGCAAAATCGGTAAGTGCTTCTGCAAATGAATCTGCTGCCTTTGCAAAGGCGAGCGACGCCTTGCCTGGGAGATGCTTTGCAGCCATCTTCGCTGCTCGCTCAACGCGGCCTACGGTGAGTTCTTCAGTGACAGCCTGTGTCGTGCGATCCATAAATTCGTGAGCCTCATCGAGAATGATGGCATCGCGCTCCGGCAAGATCGGATGTGAATCGACGATCTCGATCGCAAGCAAGGTGTGATTTGTGACGACGACATCGGCAGTCTGTGCCTTCGCTTTAGCGGCCACTGCAAAACATCGTGAACCAAAGGCGCAATTCTCAGCCCCCACACACTCACGTCCTGAGGTGCTATTTGCGATCCAGACTCTGCGATCTACATCCGGTGCATCATCGCGATCACCCGATGCGCCAGGAGTCTCCACCCATGCACGTAAGCGCTTCGCATCTTTCTCAAGAGTGCCGATTTCAAGAAGTACTTCACCATCAGGATCGATACCATCGCCATTCATCTTCTGTAGGCAGACATAGTTGCCAACACCTTTATATACGGCGAAGGTGAGATCGCGCTTTAACTCTTTCTCAAGAGCGTCTTTGATCTTCGGGAGATCTCGCTCAACGAGTTGACGTTGTAACGAAAGGGTTGCAGTTGCAACGAGCACTTTCTTCCCATAGACAAGTGCTGGAACTAAGTAGGCAAGTGATTTACCGGTGCCAGTGCCTGCTTGAACAAGTAAGTGATGTCGATCAGTAAGAGCGTTGGCGACCGCCTCTGCCATCTCGATCTGACCTTCGCGCGGTTCACCACCAATGGCGGTAACGGCAGCGTTGAGGGCAGATCGAACTTTCTTTTGAAAGTTCTCGTTAGATTCGCTCACTTAATTTTTAACTGCATCCAAGATCTGTTGGATGTGACCAACTGGGTGGCTGGTGAAGAGGTCGATCATTCTTTCAAGAGTGATCTCGCCGTATTCAGAGTGCATGGCGCTCCGTGATAAATCACTATCGGTAGCGCTCTGCAAGAGCCTGGCAGCTTCAGCACGAGTTGCTGTAAAGAGTGCGACTGCAGATTCGATCGGCGCAGTGCGGTAACTCAGCACTTCACTGGAAGCGAGCGCATCCTCACTGAAGGAGCGGATCTCGGTACCTGGCTCTGAGAGCACTTGAATAAGTCGGGTGAGACAGTAAGCATCGGCGTGCGCCAAGTGATGAACGACCATGCGTGGTGTCCACTCCCCTGCCGGTGCCGTATCAAGGTCTTCTGCCTTTAACTGACTTACCGCTGAGAGGAAAGCCTCGGTTGCTGCAATGTAGGTGGTGGTGAGTTCCTTGATACGTGTATCTGTGCTCATGTGAGGATCCTATTCGACCAGAAGAAAAGCCCGCCACAACTGTGGCGGGCTTTTGTTAATGATTCAGATCATGAACAACCTGAGGTGTTACCGCAACCTTCGCAGACGTAGCATGAACCAGCCATACGCATCTTTACTCCGCAGGTCATGCAGAGAGGTGCATCTGACTTCACGCCAGTCATCTTCTCGAAGAGCTCCATCGATGAACCTACGCCGGCTGCGTTATCAACTGGCTTCGCTTCGATGGTGACTGAAGCTGGCTTACTTGCAACCGCAGGAGCCGCCGCAGCTGCAACCGGTGCTTTTGGGAGTGCTGGTGCCTCAAGATCCTGTGTGTATTCACCAGTCTCGAGTGCGCGAGCGCGCTCTGACGCTGTGTGAAGACCCATCGCTGAGCGAGTTTCGAATGGTAGGTAATCGAGAGCGAGGCGACGGAAGATGTAATCCATCATGGATTGCGCCATGCGGATATCTGCATCATCTGTCATACCTGCTGGCTCGAAGCGGAGGTTGGTGAACTTCTCGACGAAGGTCTCGAGTGGAACGCCGTACTGGAGTCCGATCGATACTGCGATAGAGAAGGCATCCATCACTCCTGCGAGTGTTGAACCCTGCTTACCAAGCTTTAAGAAGACCTCTGCAAGTGCACCATCTGCATAGGAGCCAGCGGTCATGTAACCATCGGCGCCGCCGACTGAGAATGATGTGGTCATTGCTGGACGTGACTTTGGAAGACGCTTACGTGCAGGTGCAGATATTGTTGCAGCGACATTGGAGTCGGTGCCCTTGTTATCGCCCTTGCCATCTGAAAGTGGCTGTCCGACCTTACAGTTGTCGCGGTAGACCGCGAGCGCCTTGAGGCCGAGCTTCCAACCCTGGTAATAAACCTCTTCGATCTCTTCAACAGTGGCATCCGATGGGAGGTTCACTGTCTTGGAGATTGCACCTGATAAGAATGGCTGGCATGCAGCCATCATGTGGACGTGGCCCATAGCGCTAATTGAGCGGATACCCATTGCACAGTCGAAGATGTCGTAGTGCTCGGTCTTGAGACCAGGAGCATCGATGACATTTCCGTTTGCAGCGATGTACTCAACGATCGCTTCAACGGTCTCTTCGGTGTAGCCGAGCTTGCGAAGTGCCATTGGGATTGTCTGGTTAACGATCTGCATAGATCCGCCACCGACAAGCTTCTTGAACTTCACGAGCGCAAGATCTGGCTCGATACCTGTTGTATCGCAATCCATCATCAAACCGATGGTTCCGGTTGGTGCGAGCACAGATGCCTGTGCGTTACGCCAGCCGTTCTTTGCACCGATCTCAAGGCCGAGATCCCACTGCTTATTCGCTTCAGTCCAGACATCACGATCGAGTGTTGATACTGAACGTGCAGAGTGTGAAGCATTTGTGTGCTTCTTCATGACCTTGGTGTGTGCATCTGCGTTACGTGCATAACCTTCGTAGGCTCCGACAATTCCTGCAAGCTCTGCAGAGCGGCGGTAAGCGGTACCAGTCAAGAGTGATGTGATCGCACCTGCGAGCTGACGTCCACCATCTGAATCGTAGGCAAGGCCTGATGCCATAAGGAGGGCACCGAGGTTCGCATAACCGATTCCGAGCTGACGGTAGTTACGTGTTGTCTCACCGATTGGCTCTGTTGGGAAATCTGCGAAGCAGATTGAGATATCCATCGCTGTAATGATCATCTCTGTCGCCTTGACGAACTTCTTCGCTTCGAATGAACCATCAGCGTTGAGGAACTTCATGAGGTTAAGTGATGCCAAGTTACATGATGAGTTATCAAGTGACATGTACTCAGAGCAAGGGTTTGACGCATTGATGCGACCGGTCTCTGGGTTTGTGTGCCACTCGTTGATGGTGTCGTCGTACTGAATTCCTGGATCAGCACATGCCCATGCTGCTTCAGCCATCTTGCGGAAGAGCTGCTTAGCATCGACGCTCTCGATGACATCGCCGCTTGCGCGACCGACGAGTCCGAACTGCTCACCATTCTCGTAGGCGCGCATGAAGAGATCGCTGACGCGAACTGAGTTGTTTGCGTTCTGGTACTGAACAGAGATGATGTCCTTGCCGCCTAGATCCATATCGAATCCTGCATCACGGAGCGCGCGGATCTTGTCCTCTTCGCGGACCTTGGTCTCGATGAACTCTTCGATATCTGGATGATCAACATCCAGGACAACCATCTTCGCTGCACGACGTGTAGCTCCACCAGATTTGATGGTTCCTGCTGATGCATCTGCACCGCGCATGAATGAGACCGGACCTGAAGCGGTTCCGCCTGACTTCAAGAGTTCTTTCGCAGAGCGAATACGTGAGAGGTTAAGACCAGCTCCTGAACCGCCCTTGAAGATCATTCCTTCTTCGCGATACCAATTAAGAATAGAATCCATGGTGTCATCTACCGACAAGATGAAGCATGCTGATACTTGCTGTGGCGCATTGGTTCCAACGTTGAACCAGACTGGTGAGTTAAATGAGAAGACCTGGTGCAAGAGCATATATGTGAGTTCGTGTTCGAAGATCTCTGCATCTGCATCTGTTGCGAAGTAACCATTCAACTTACCTGAAGCAACATAGGTGAGAACTACACGGTCGATAACCTGTCGTAGCGAGACTTCGCGGTTGTCATGTCCGACAGCACCACGGAAGTACTTTGTTGTCACAATCGTCGAAGCATTGACTGACCAGAAATCTGGATACTCAGTTCCCTTTTGCTCGAAGATAACTTCGCCTGACTTCCAGTTGGTCTGGACGACATCGCGGCGCTCCCACTTCACTGCATCGTATGGATGCACACCAGCAGTAGTGAAGAGACGTTCAATAGTTAAACCCTTACCCAACTTCTTAACTTGGGACTTGCGCTCCGCGGCGGGCTTATTGACGATAGACATGCGTACTGCTCCTTATGCTGGTGACTGAATGGGCGAAATTGGTCGGTGAATTACTTAATTACTCGCCGGGGAGAGCGTCTTCTTTACATCTTGTAAAACGTTTGATGCGGGTGTTGCTTCTGTTGCTTGCGTTGCAAATGAAGGAGCGGCGCGGAGAAGTGCGATCTCGCCTTCAAAATCTTCGAGGGAGGCAAAGTTACGGTATACCGAGGCATAACGGAGGTAAGCCACCTCATCTAATTCGCGGAGTGGCGCGAGGATCGCCATTCCCACTTCATGGGCCTCTACCTCGGCCTGTCCATCGGAGCGAAGGGATTCTTCGACCCGCTGAGCAAGTAGAGCTAGATCGTCATCATTGACCGGGCGACCCTGGCATGCCTTACGGACGCCAGCGATCACCTTCTCGCGACTAAATGGCTCGGTGGCCCCTGATCGCTTGATGATGAGAAGTACTGATGTCTCAGATGTGGTGAAACGACGACCACATGCCGTGCACTCGCGACGACGACGGATGAGGGCGCCTTCTTCAGCCGGCCGTGAATCGACGACTCGAGAGTCATCGTGGCGGCAGAAGGGGCAATTCATCATCTACTCGTTTCGCTAGTGTCTTGGTTGAAATCTGGGACAGATGGAGGAGATTAGCGGAAAACCACAACTTATGGGTGATTAAACCGTGTTGACCCCTACATCTTGTGCCAACCGTACACCTCCGGTTGAGAGTTTCGGGAAGGTGAAACGGCGTGTCGAAGTGAACTCGAGCAACTTATCCCCTAGCGATGGGTGACAAAAGGGAGAAAATACCCCAAAGCGACCCTTTGTGAGGCTACTTGGTAGGAACGAGGAGGCGAGTACCTACTGCAACATCGGTCGATGCCAGAGCATTTACCTCAACGATTGTGTCGACGACAGAGTTCACATCGCGGTTACCCGCGACCATAGCTGCGACGGACCAGAGTGATTCACCTGGAGCAACAATGACGCGGATATATCCGGATGTGGTTGGCGCGGATGCAACCTTATTTTCAGAGGCATGACCCACGGCGCTAAAACCAGCGCCAATCACTACTAATAGCGATCCAGCTGCAACGGTCCGGAGGAGATTGCGACCGCGTCGTGTGATTACTGTCTGAGCCATCTGAGGTACCAACTTTCATTTCAACACTCTTCGAGGGGATTCGAACAGTTGTTCTAATGAGAAAGATACCCCACCCCACTGACATATGCAAGAAAAAAGCGAACAAATGTTCGACAATTTCCCAAAGTCGGGCTACCCTTATGCCATGGCTAAAAAGACCCCCTCCACACCAGCGCTAGCCCCAGTAGTCGCATTAGCTCCAGCCATTACATCAGCAATGGACCCACATGGCCTCAGCCAGCGTCAGCAGCTGATTCTCAAGGTCATCAAGGATGCTGTTGAGAAGCAGGGCTTCCCACCGAGCATGCGTGAGATCGGCGAGGCAGCTGGTCTCGCCTCCCCTGCTTCGGTGAAGTACCAGCTCGAGGAGCTGACGAAGAAGGGCTTTATCAAGCGCAAGGCGACGAACGCTCGCTCCCTTGAGGTCTCGACCCCTGATGATCAGATCGCTCCATCGAAGGGCACAACTATCCCTCTCCTCGGTTCGATCGCTGCCGGCGCACCTATCTTGGCCGAGCAAGAGGTCGAAGATCTCTACACACTTCCAGAAGAATTTGTTGGTCAAGGCGAACTCTTCATGCTCAAGGTCAAAGGTGATTCGATGATCGAACTCGCAATTTGCGATGGCGACTACGTTGTGATTCGAGCTCAGAAGAACGCAGAGAAGGGCGAGATCGTCGCCGCCATGATCGATGGCGAAGCAACGGTAAAGACCTTCTCCAAGAAGGGTGGCCATATCTGGCTCCTGCCTGCCAATGCGAATTACGCACCGATTCCGGGCGATGGCGCAGAGATCCTCGGAAAGGTCACAGCAGTTCTACGGAGTGTTCGCTAACTCACACTCACTCTTTAATTAGAGTTAATGACTGGTCATCACTACTGTTAGTGAGTGAAAAATCAGGTGCTCGCTAGCGAGTCAACAGTGAGCTACGGCGTGACTACTGCAATGGGTTTCGATCCACTTCAATCGATAGCCCTCGAGCACTCCTTTCGTGGTTTGCCTTCAGAAGCGTTTTCGTTTTATCGCCTCACTCCCCGCAATTTTGAAAGCATCGTTGCGCAGCTCAATCAGGATTATGAGGCAAAGCCAGAAGTTAAACAGCTCCTTGTCACTGCAGTTCCAACACTCACCTTCCTCGGGCTCACCCCCGAATCTTTCCCCGCGCAGACTCTCTTCATTACCTACGAAGAGTTTGTTGAACACTTCATCACGAGCGTTAATGGTGTGAAGATCAACGCGCTCGCAACCTTGCCCACAGAACAGGTCGAGAAATTCTTCCATTCTGGTGGACTCTCCAAATCTCAAGTCTCACTCCTGCTACTCATTGCACTCGGTCACACCAATATTGAGATCGCAAAGCGCATGACACTTACTGAGAAGGGCGTTGAATCTGCGATTAAGCGCTTAGCGATAAAACTTGATTGCTCACGTGAGGGTTCACGCCCGCACAATCTTCGCATCTTGCTTGGGCGCCGTTACGCTCAATTACTTGGCGTTTTATAAGCGGTTGTAAACCGTGGTCGATCCGTTAAATCGTTCTGAAGTGCTATCTCTGTATAGCTTTCACGCAACTCCCCTGCAAAGAGATCTCCTTGAGATTCGTGATGCTCACACGCGAAGAACCCTCCAGGTTTTAGCAGGCGCGTAGCTGCCGCAATAAACTCACGCGGGATACTCATGCCATCCGCTGATCCCCCGAAGAGGGCGCTACGTGGTTCGCGCTGTACATCATCGGGTAAAACCTGGCCGTCAGGGATATACGGTGGATTAGCAATCACGATATCTGCCTCTAAGCCCACTAGTGCATCCTGAGCGCTGGAGTGAACGATCGCGACCGGCAGATCTAGCTTTGCGCAATTACGTTCAAGCCAGATCATCGCTGCCGGCTCACTCTCGACAGCATAGATCGTTACCTCTCGCTTGCCTGCAAGTTCACTCGCAAGGGAGAGCGCGATTGCGCCAGTGCCAGAACCGAGATCAACGATTGTGAGTGGTCCGGTTCGCTTTTCGCACTCTGTGAGAGCTAGCTCAACAAGTGATTCCGTCTCTGGCCGCGGAATCAGTACGCCTTCACCGACATCAAGCATCAGGTATCGGAATGGAGCCTCACCGATAATATATTGAGTCGGACGTCCTTCGATTCGTGTTTCGATCGCATCGGTAAAAGCTTTCGATATGCGCACTAACTCAACTGGATTAATATCGAAATTTCGCGCATGTAGATCCATGCGAGAGAGCTGTAAAAAATGTGCGAGTAAGAGTTCGGCATCGACCTGAGAGATACCTGCCGAGGCAAGGTTCTTCTTGCCAGTTGCAAGAAGGGTTCGAATTGGATCCAACATTATTCGCCTGCAGTTGCTAGTCGCTCAGCCTTATCTGCATCAAGGAGTGCATCAATTACCGGATCGAGTTCACCATTGAGTACCGCATCAAGATTTGACGCCTTGAAGTTCACGCGGTGATCAGAGAGGCGATTCTCTGGGAAGTTGTATGTGCGAATACGTTCAGAGCGATCCACAGATTTCACCTGAGATTTACGCTGCGCCATCGCTTCGGCATCGGCCTGCTCCTGGGCGTGAGCGAGAAGGCGAGCACGCAAGATACGTAGAGCCGACTCCTTGTTCTGGAGCTGTGATTTCTCGTTCTGACACGAGACCACAACGCCCGTTGGAATGTGGGTAATACGTACGGCTGAGTCGGTGGTATTCACCGATTGACCGCCTGGGCCAGAAGAGCGATAGACATCGATACGTAGATCCTGCTGACGAATTTCAACATCTACCTCATCAGCTTCAGCAAGGATTAATACGCCAGCAGCGGATGTGTGAATTCTTCCTTGAGATTCGGTCTCTGGCACGCGCTGTACGCGGTGGACGCCACCTTCAAATTTAAGTTTTGCATAAGGAGACTGCCCAGGCTCAGCGACGCCCTTGGATTTCACAGCCATTGCAATTTCTTTATAGCCGCCCATCTCAGATTCGGCGTAATCAATAATCTCAGTCTTCCAATTGTGCTTCTCTGCATAACGTTGGTACATACGCAGGAGATCGCCCGCAAAGAGCGCTGACTCATCGCCGCCGACGCCAGCTTTAATTTCAAGGATTACATCGCGATCATCATTAGGATCACGTGGAAGTAAGAGCTCTTCCATCTTCTCCCCTGCAGCATCAAGAGTTGCTTGCAGCGCCGGGATTTCTTCAGCAAAGGCTGGCTCAACTTCAGCAAGCTCCTTCGCGGCAGCGAGATCATCCTCTGCAGATTTGTAGGCGCGATAACCACCGATAACTGGACCAAGTTGGGCATATCGCTTACCAAGTTGGCGAGCCTTACCTTGATCTCCATGGATCGATGGGTCAGCTAGCTCCTTCTCCAGGTTTTCATATTCAGCAAGGAGAGCCGGGATACTTCCGAATCGTTCAGACATCGCTTACTCCTTACTTTCAATTGATGCGCGTGAGGGAAATAAAAAAGACCCCACGCACCCGAAAGGGTGCGAAGTGGGGTCTTGAAAGAGAGCTACTTCTTACCGAAACGCTTTTCGAATGCTGCTACACGGCCGCCAGTATCGAGGATACGTTGCTTTCCGGTGTAGAACGGGTGGCAGACTGAACAAACTTCGACATAGATAGAACCAGTCGTCTTTGTTGACTTGGTGGTGAAGACTTCACCGCAACCGCATGTAACAGTTGTCTCTACATATTCTGGGTGGATCTCTGGTTTCATGGTTAATCCTTTATATGGAAGTGACTGGGTCCAATTCCACGCCCTATCGAGCGCCGATCCGGTGAACCAGTTGTACGGGTCCTGCTTGAACTGATGGGCCGATTCTACTCAGGCTCGGCCCCATCTCAAAAATCAGGCATACTTTCCATCCCCATCGCCGGTCGTCTTCTGGATCTGCATCAAGAATTCGACGTTCGACTTGGTGCCCTTCATCTTGTCGAGCAGAAGCTCGAGCGCCTGCTGGCTATCTAGCGCATGGAGGACTCGACGAAGTTTCCAGACGATGCTGAGCTCTTCAGTTCCCATGAGGATCTCTTCCTTACGGGTTCCGGAGGCATCGACATCAACTGCCGGGAAGATGCGCTTATCAGCAAATTTACGATCGAGCTTGAGCTCCATATTTCCGGTGCCCTTGAACTCTTCGAAAATAACTTCATCCATCTTTGAACCAGTCTCAACGAGCGCAGTTGCAAGGATCGTGAGTGATCCACCGTTTTCAATATTACGGGCTGCTCCGAAGAACTTCTTTGGTGGGTAGAGCGCTGCTGAATCAACACCACCAGAGAGGATGCGACCAGATGCTGGCGCTGAAATGTTGTACGCGCGCCCTAGACGTGTGATCGAATCCAAGAGCACAACAACATCATGGCCAAGTTCGACTAACCGTTTCGCGCGCTCGATCGCGAGCTCGGCGACTGAGGTGTGATCATCTGCTGGGCGATCGAAGGTTGAAGCGATTACTTCGCCTTTAACGCTGCGCTGCATATCGGTTACTTCTTCTGGACGCTCATCAACGAGCACAACCATGAGGTGACACTCTGGATTGTTTGTTGTGATCGCATTAGCAATCGCCTGAAGGACCATCGTCTTACCAGCCTTTGGTGGCGAAACAATAAGACCACGTTGGCCTTTACCAATTGGGGAAATCAAATCGATGACTCGCGTTGTCAGAATTCCTGGCTCAGTCTCAAGGCGCAGACGTTCCTGCGGATAGAGCGGCACAAGTTTTGCGAAATCGACGCGGTTACGAGACTCTTCTGGATCTGCGCCATTTACAGTATCAAGCTTTACAAGTGCATTGAACTTCTCTTTGCGCTCTCCTTCACGGGCTTGGCGAACCTGACCAGTAATGACATCGCCCTTACGTAGCCCATAGCGACGAGCTTGTTGCAAAGAGACATAAACATCGTTTGGTCCAGCAAGATATCCAGTAGTGCGGATGAATGCATAGGAATCCAAGATGTCGAGCAACCCGGCTACTGGCAGA
>CAIMOX010000039.1 GCA_903843225.1 uncultured Actinomycetes bacterium
GACATAGCGACCAACACCATGCTGCTCATGCACCACGTAGTCACCAGGCTTGAGTTCTATCGGATCGACCGCCTTCTTACGCCGTGATGGCATCCGGGCTTGATCCTTATTTGAGCTGCGCTGACCAGAGATATCTTTCTCGGTGATCAAGACCGTCTTTGCAAAATCTGCAATAAATCCATGCTCGATCGGGGTAGTGGTCAGATGGATGACATCGCGGGTAAGCGCGCTATCAATACTCTTCGACATTCGAGTTGGCAGATCAGCCTCAATAAATAAGTTATTGAATCGCTCGACGATTCCAGGACCTGCTGCGCTAAAGATGATGAGATAGCCATCAGATAGCCACTTCCGTAGATCACTCTCGAGATGATCTAAATCATTGCGATATACCGGTAGCGCCATGAATGGTGTTGCTTCATCCTCGACATCTGAGGCATATAAGTTCATGGATCGCCATGAGATGCCGCTCTCGCGAGCGATCGCCCGCAGCGCATCGAGGTGGAAGTACCCACCAGATTCAAGCCCACCAGCGATATCGATCGGTGCCTTGCCACCCACAGCAGCGTTCGACCACGAAGCATCCAAGAACTCTTTATTGGTCTCGATCAGATCGACTGCGCGTGATGCGATACGTGGTTCATCGATCAAAATCACTTCATAGCCCTTTGGCATAAAGTGGATCAACGATTCGATCTCGGTATTAAGGATTGCGATTAAGGACTCCATGCCATCGACACTGATGCCTTCAGAAATTTTGTGGCAGATCTCAGTGAGCGCCGGAAACTCTGCCGCTAGATACCGTGCACGATCTTTCACATCATCTGTCAGTATCAACTCACGACATGGGTAGATCGTGACCGCACCTACTACTGGTTCAAAGGTGCGCTGATCTGCGACCGTGAAATATGCGATCTCTTCAATATCATCGCCAAAGAAATCTATGCGGATTGGGTGTTCAAGATCTGGCGGGAAGAGATCGATAATGCCACCGCGCACTGCAAAGTCTCCGCGCCTTTCGACCAAGTCAGTCCGCACATATCCAAGAAATGCCAGCGATGAGATGAGCCCCGACATCGAGACTGCGCCATCAAGTTCTAATACCGGCAAGCTAGCCTCAAGCAGATTCGCCATGATGGGTTGAATCAAGCCACGAATCGATGTCACCAATACTCGTGGTGGATTATCTGATGCCAACTTATGCAACGCTTTAAAGCGCGCAGCAACTGTGTCACTCTTTGGGCTCAAACGCTCATGGGGCAGCGTCTCCCACGGCGGGAAGTTCTCGACCATGTCATGGCCGATATAGGTACGAATCTCTTCCATGAGTTCATCAGCCCTGCGCGATGATGCCGTCACAACCACGATTGGCTTAGTGGTCGATGCGATCGAGACCAAGAGCCCTTGAGTCGATGGAATCGAGATATAGGAGTCGCCTGTGATCGCCGGGAGTTCAATATGTGAGAAAGCAGGTAGTAATGACACTCGAACTCCCTCCCATGACCTCGGTAGCGCTCATTGGCACTCATCAGAACGCACTCATACCCCCGCACTCAAAGAATGGGGGGTGGAGTGCCCCATTAAACATGGAAGGATTAGGGCGTGGCAACTGATGATCTCGTACTGCGCAGCGATGTTCGTAGGCTTGGCGACCTCTTGGGTCAGAGCCTGGTCCGCCAAGAAGGGCCCGAACTTCTCGAACTCGTTGAAACCGTTCGCAAGGCTGTCCGCGAAGGTACCGGCGCCCAAGCGCTCGCTGATTTAAGTGATGCCCAAGAGATTCAGTTAGTACGCGCCTTTAGCACTTACTTCCACCTCGCAAATGTTGCAGAGCAGGTCCACCGCGCACGAGAGCTCGCCGCAGAGCGATCCAGTGGTGGCTCATGGTTATCTCGCGCCGTCGATCGCATCATCGAAAGAGAATCTGAGACTAAAGAATTTACCTTCGCTGATGTTCAGCAATGGATCAACGATTTCTCAGTCCGCCCAGTATTTACCGCCCACCCAACTGAAGCGTCACGACGTTCAGTCCTGAGCAAGCTCGGCACTGTTGCAGATCTCCTCGACGAAGCACCGACCGCGACTCGCGATCGTCGCCTCGCTGAAACAGTTGATCTTCTCTGGCAGACCGATGAGTTACGTCTTGGTCGCCCAGAGCCACTCGATGAAGCAACCAATGCGCTCTATTACTTAGATGATCTCTTCACTAACACCGTGCCAGAAGTATTAGATGATTTCGCCCACGAGCTAGAGAGAATCGGCGTAACCGTCGATCCAACATCTCGTCCACTCAGCTTTGGTACGTGGATCGGTGGCGATCGCGATGGCAATCCTCACATCACACCTGAAGTCACCAAAGCCGCGATCTTGCTCCAGACCGGCCACTTTGTTCGCACGATGATCGCATCGATGGATCAACTCCGTCAGACACTCTCAGTATCTAGCCGTATCGCCGGCGCAAGTGATGAACTCACAGCATCGGTCGCGAAAGATCTAGAGCTCTTACCTGAGATCGAAGATCGCTACCGCCGTCAGAATGTCGAAGAGCCATATCGCCTCAAAGCGACCGCCATTCGTCACCGCCTAGTTCTTACCCAACGCCGGCATGCAAGCAGTACCGAGCACATACCGGGCCGTGACTATGACAGTACTGAAGAGCTCATCGCAGATCTCATGCTGATGCGCACCTCACTCCTTGCCCATAAAGGCGAACTCATTGCCACAGGCTTACTTGAGCGAATCATCCGCACCGTCGCAAGCTTTGGTATCACTCATGCAACCATGGATGTTCGTGAGCACTCTGATGCTCACCACGAGGCGCTATCCCAACTATTCGGCAACGAATACAGCGATAAAAGCACATTGATCAAAAAAGAATTGATCAACCCATCACGACCATCGATCCACAACCTTGAGCCACTACCCCGCAAGACAGTCGATACCTTCGTTGCGATCAACGAGCTCATCGAAAAATTCGGACCAGAAGTCATCGAGACCTACATCATCTCGATGACCAAGAGCCATGAAGATGTCCTCGCCGCAGTGATCCTCGCTGATATCGCAGGGCTCATCTCACTCAAAGAAGAGAAATTCGCCAAAGTCGGCTTTGCCCCACTGCTCGAGACCGTCGCAGAACTTCGCGCAGCAGACACCATCCTCGATGCTTTGCTCTCAACCCCAAGCTACAGAGATCTTGTAAGACTTCGCGGTGATGTCCAAGAAGTGATGCTTGGCTACTCAGACTCGAATAAAGATGCGGGTATTGCAACATCGCAGTGGGAGATCCATAAAGCCCAACGCAAACTCCGCGATATCGCAATCAAACACGGCGTGACACTTCGTCTCTTCCACGGTCGCGGCGGTTCAGTGGGTCGCGGTGGCGGTCCTACCTATGACGCTCTCATCGCTCTGCCATGGGGATCCATCGATGGTCAGATCAAGATGACAGAGCAAGGTGAAGTCATCTCCGATAAATATTCACTCCCCGCTCTTGCCCGTGAAAACGTCGAACTCTCAATGGCCGCCGCTCTTGAAGCAACCGTGCTAAACCGTGCACCGCGGCAATCCCCCGCAGATCTCGCAAAGTGGAACTCCACCATGGACGAAATCTCCGATGCTGCATTCAATCGCTACCGCTCACTCGTAGAGCATCCAGATCTACCTGC
>CAIMOX010000040.1 GCA_903843225.1 uncultured Actinomycetes bacterium
AACTTCGTAGAAGTGGCCACGAGGAATAATGAGTTCAACAACCCCGGGGTGTGAACCTTCAAATGCTTGCATAGAGAGTGTGAGATCTTCAGGGCGAATACCTGTGACATGAGCACCTGGTTGGATAAGGCCGTTTACGAGATCGCCTTCAAAGCGATTGAGTGAACCAATAAATGTTGCAACATATTCAGTAGCAGGAGCGTTATAGAGCTCATGTGGAGTTGAGAACTGTTCGATTCTTCCATTATTCATAACGGCAACTCGGTCAGAGATTGAGAGAGCTTCCTCTTGATCGTGGGTCACAATCACAGTTGTTATACCAAGGCGACGTTGCAGTTGGCGAATATCTTCACGTACCTTCTCGCGAAGCTTTGCATCCAAGTTACTGAGAGGCTCATCGAGCAAGAGAATATTTGGCTCTTGCACCAATGCGCGCGCGAGAGCTACACGTTGCTGTTCTCCGCCAGAGATCTGTCCTGGACGAGAATCTTTATGATGTAGCAGGTTAACAAGTGCGAGAGCAGCATCAACTTTCTCTGCAATCTCTGGCTTAGAAAGCCCCTTAATCTTCAATGGATAGGCGACATTCTTGGAAACGCTCATATGGGGCCAGAGCGCATAGTTCTGGAAGACCATTGCACTGGGGCGCTTATCTGGACCAAGGGCTGTGACATCTTCACCCGCGACAAAGATCTGACCGGCATCGACAGTTAAGAAACCAGCGATCATGCGCAAGGTGGTGGTCTTGCCGCAACCAGATGGTCCGAGTAGAGAGATCATCTCTCCAGGAGCAACGCTCAAATGGAGGTCGTCAATAATTACGCGGCCACCCAGGATCTTCTTCAATCCCTTGAGTTCTAGTCCCATGTCATTTCCCTCTTGTGTCATTTGAGTTGGAATCCTTCTGCGAGTTGCCCGCCCATGATGTGTTTTCTAGCAAGACCTAAGAGCAAGACTGATGGGATTGCAAGCAAGATTGAGAATACCGCTGCAACTTGAATTGGGTAGTTCTGAACAAGTGAGTACATCTCAGTTGGCATTGTAAAGATACCTGGTGCGCCAACAAGGTATGTACCTTGAGCTTCATCGAATGAAGCGAGGAATGACATAACAATTGCGACGAGAATTCCCGGCATAGCTAAGCGAAGTGTGATTGTGCGGAAAACAGTGAACTTGCTTGCCCCTGCATCACGGGCAACTTCTTCAAGGTTCTTCGGCACGGCAGCAAAAGCTGCAGCTGGAATCCACGTCATATAGATAATGGTTCCAAGGAGTTGAATAATGACTACGCCAACGAATGTCCCCATTAAGTTCAGTGCGTAGTAGAGAGTCGCAATCGCTGCAAAGAGTCCAATCTTTGGAAACGAGTTTGCAGAGAAGAGGGTGATCATAAATACCTTACGCCCAAAGAAATTCATTCTGCCTGCTGCGTAGGCAGCTGGCAGACAGATAAACATTGAAATGATGACAACAATGGGACTAATGATTAACGAATTTTTAATCGCGGTTGCAAGCGCTGAATCAAGGAAAACCTTTGACCACCAACGCATAGTTAGGCCGCTTGGATAGAGATTTGGATAGCGCCAATCCGCAGCGAAGGCATGAGCTCCGAGCCAGACGAGCGGCCCAAGAATAAATACTGCGAGCAGGGCAATAAAGAGATTGATACCAATACGGCTGAGGTTGATTGATTTGAAGAATTTAGCCATTAGAGGCGACCGCTCTCTCTAGCACTTTTAATATTGGATCGAACGTATAAGACTGCAATACCCGAGGCAATTGCGAAGACAATAAATGCCATCACGAGTGATTGCTGTGGTCGATTGTAAGCACCAAAGAAATTAGAGATTTCAACGCCAAGCATCGTTGGCTGATTTGGCCCCAAGAAGAGTGGGATTGTGAATGATCCCAAAATTCCGATCGAGGTGAATGAAGCGGCAATAATGATCGGAGTCTTTGCAAGGGGAACAAGAATATTGGCGATCACACGAAATACCGAGGCACCACAATCTTTCGCTGACTCAATCAGCGCATCTGGAATTGCTTGCAGACCAGAGCTAATCATGAGAATCGCAAAGGGAAGAGATGTCCACACAGTGCCAATAACAATGGCTGATGGGGTCGAAGTCAACGTTGGGAAATCAATTCCAAAATGAGTGAAGAATGTCTTCATAAATCCATCGCCACCATAAAAGGTATGGATCGCCCAAGCAGATATAACAACTGGAACAAAGAGAGGAACGATAGAGAGCGTGACAAGAACTGCAGCTTTTCTACCACCGATCAAGCGCTGATAGAGCGCGATCGAAAGTGCGAGCAGCAACACAAGTGTCGTGGAGAGAACTGTGACAAAAATTGTCAGGCCTAAATCACCAAGAAAACGTGAGTCATGAATAACATCGTTATAGGCGCTTAGCGTTCCCCACCAATGATTCTTCTTATGAATCTGCTGGCCGATAATTGCAATAACGCGGTTCGGCCCAGTCGTAAAGCCAAGGCTAAATGTCAGGCCAATAAGAATTGGCAGCCCGACAAAGACCAGGACTATTAAAAGTGGTGGAAGAGAGAGGCCAAGTCCAAGGAGAGAAGGTCCCCCACCTTGTGAGGTGAGGGACCCTTCCTTATTCTTTTTACGGCGAAGCGATATCACGAATTAATTGCGATATCTGACTTACTTGCCAGGGACTGTTGAAGCCCACATGCTCTTGAGATCGTTGGCATTCGCACTTAGGTATCCAGCACGAAGGTTCAAGATATCCACGCCAGCAAATGCTGTTACTAGCTTTGGATCGAGCTTGTTCAGAGGGATGACAGGGAATCCATTTAGAGTTCCGCCGACGATCAAGTTCTGAGCAACTGGTGAAAGTACCCAGTTAGCAAGAAGGCGTGCGCCTGTCTTGTTTGTTGAGCTATTTGGAATACCGAGGTATGAAGCTCCACCAGTCAATGCTGGGTTTTTGATTGCTGTTACCTTGATATTTGCAGGCATAGTGCCAGCCTTGAGTGCTGATGAGAATTGATCAGACCAGACTGTTCCCATATCTACAAGACCAGTTGCAAGGTCCTTAAGAGTCTCAGCATTGTTTGCTGGGTAGGTACCGTTCTGTCCATATGTGTACTTATTAAGCTGGCGAAGAGTTTCAAGACCCTGTGCCCACTTAGCTTCTAGTTCTGGAGCAGCCTGTGCAACGAGAGTTGCACGATCAGCACTTGAAAGATACTTATCTATAACAGTTTGTGCGAATGCGTATCCGCTTCCGCCACCGCTTGGAACGTTGTATGTGAACTTACCTGGGTGAGCCTTGATCCACCCAAGAAGATCATCAAGAGTCGCAGGAGGTGTTGGGACAGTTGTTGAGTTGTAAGCAAGGAGAACTGATGAAGCACGGTATGGAATTCCACCCTTACCAGCAGCAAGAACAGTCTTGTTTAGATCTTTAATGTTAGGCATAAGTCCTGGTGTTGGACGGTAGAGAAGTCCAGCAGCGCCAAGAGTTGTTGTGAAGCCACCGTCGATAAGATCGACGCCTGGATCTTTGTGAAGAACTGATGCTGCAGTGATCTTTGCAGTCTCTTGTGCATCATGATCTCCGTGAAGATCGAATGTGACGTTTACGTCATATCCTGGATAAGCAAGCTTGAATGCTGGGACAAGTGTCTTGACCCAAAGGTCCTGAATATTTGTATCAGCAGAGATGTAGAGCTGGATGGTTGAGCTGGCTGCATGTGATGCAGGAACAGTCAAACCAATTGCAGCCACAACGGCGAGTGCAAGTGAGAGAGACTTTTTCATTGTCAATTTGATCAAGGTGGTCCTCCATAGAAAAATTCGGTTCGTTGATAGGTAAATGACCTACGCACGCACAATCGAGCAACAGATTGTTTATTGACCGAACTCAAGTTTGAATCGGTATGAACAAAACATTAAGACTTCTAATTGGTTAAGGGTTAATTACCCTTTTCGGCAATCGAGGCATTTAAGGCGATATCGCTGCGGTAATGGCTGCCGTGCAGGGTGATTCCAGAGATCACTCGATAGGCCTTATCGCGAGCATCGGTCAGATCAGATCCAAGCCCGGTTACCGCCAAGACTCGACCACCAGCTGACTTCAAGATCCCATTATCGAGGGTTGTCCCTGCGTGAAAGACGTAGGTACCATCAACTGGATTTATGCCCATGATCGGCTCACCGACCACTGGCGATGTTGGATAACCCTCTGATGCCAAGACAACCGTGACGGCGCTATCGGCCGACCATTCAAGCGGTGGGTGATCTTTCAAATCGCGGGTCGCGGCTTTAAGTAAGAGAGAAGCGAGTGGTGTTTTAAGTCGTGGCAGTAATACTTGTGTCTCTGGATCACCAAAGCGAGCATTAAATTCAATAACGCGGATTCCATTATTAGTAAGTGCGAGACCGGCATAGAGCAATCCAACAAAGGGCGTTCCTCGCGCCGCCATTTCTGCGATCGTTGGTTTCAAGACTTGCTCGAGCGTCTCTTCCATAATCTCATCTGGCGCCCACGGCAGTGGTGAGTATGCACCCATTCCGCCAGTGTTCGGGCCGAGGTCGCCATCAAAGGCGCGTTTGAAATCTTGAGCCGGTTGCATAGCAAGAATATTTTTTCCATCAGAGATGCCAAAGAGTGAAACTTCTGGTCCATCAAGGAACTCTTCGATCACAACCCGTGGACTTAGAAGTGCATGGGCAAGTGCTTCATCGCGATCACTCGTCACTACAACACCTTTACCGGCAGCTAGGCCATCGTGCTTTACAACATATGGAGCGCCAAAAGCATCAAGTGCGTGTTCGATCTCTTCGCGCGAGGTGCAAGTAAAACTATGAGCGGTTGGTACGCCCGCATCACTCATCACCTTCTTTGCAAAATCTTTTGAGCCCTCAATCTGTGCCGCTACCTGAGAAGGACCAAAAACCGGGAAGCCAGCTTTACGAAGGTCGTCCGCTAACCCTTGTACCAATGGTTTTTCTGGGCCTATTACGACAAGTTCAATACCGAGTGATTCAGCCAGCGCAATTACGGCGGCGTTATCATCAGTATCAATTGCGTGGCAGAGTGCAATCGCTGCAATACCTGAATTGCCTGGAGCGACGTGGAGCTCTTCTAAAACTGGATCAGCGTTTAACGCAACGGCAAGTGCATGTTCACGCCCACCCGAACCAATCAGAAGAACCTTCAAATGAGGGACCGTACTGAGATGGTCTGATCGCGACCTGGGCCAACGCCAATTGCAGACATTGGTGCGCCAGAGATCTCCTCTAAGAACTTCACATATGCGCGGGCATTTGCTGGCAGATCATCGAGTGTGCGCGCTGCCGAGATATCACTCTTCCAGCCCGGTAGGTATTCGTAGATCGGCTTCGCGTGATGGAAATCAGATTGTGATGCAGGAAGCTCTTCAACTCGAACGCCATCGACTTCATAAGCGACACAGACTGGGATCTGATCCCAATCGCTGAGGACATCGAGCTTTGTGAGGAAGAAATCTGTGAGTCCGTTGACACGAACTGCATAACGAGCGATCGGTGCATCAAACCAACCACAACGTCGATTGCGGCCAGTAGTTACGCCGACCTCGCCACCGATTGCGCGAAGCTTTTCGCCATCTTCATCAAAAAGTTCGGTAGGGAAAGGACCTGATCCAACACGAGTTGTATATGCCTTCAAGATTCCGATTGAGCGAGTGATCTTGGTCGGCCCGATTCCAGAACCAGTCGATGCACCACCGGCAGTTGGGTTTGATGAAGTTACAAATGGATATGTTCCGTGATCAACGTCGAGGAGGGTTCCTTGAGAGCCTTCAAGAAGTACGACCTTATTTGCTTTAAGAGCGTTATCTAATAAGAGCACTGTATCTGTGACATATGGGCGAAGAATTTCGGCATATCCCAAATACTCTTCAAGGACTTCCTTGATCTCAATACCCTTGCGATTAAATACTTTGATCAGAACTTGGTTCTTATCGCGAAGCGCACCAGAGATCTTCTGTTCGAGGATTGATGGATCAAAGAGATCCTGAACGCGGATACCAATTCGATTAATTTTGTCAGCGTAGGCAGGCCCGATTCCACGACCAGTTGTTCCGATCTTGTTATTACCTAAGAAGCGCTCTGAAACTTTATCGATTGTGCGGTGATAAGGAGTAATGAGATGCGCGTTGGTTGAGATCTTCAGCTTCGAGGTATCGATCCCCCGCTCATTCAATCCCTTGATCTCTTCTAGAAGAACTGCTGGATCAATCACGACACCGTTACCAATGACAGGCACAACATTGGGACTCAAGATTCCTGAAGGTAATAGGTGAAGCGCGTACTTTTGGTCACCAATAACTACGGTGTGGCCAGCGTTATTACCGCCTTGGTAACGGACGACATAATCAACTTGATCACCAAGCAAATCGGTCGCTTTACCCTTGCCTTCATCGCCCCATTGGGCTCCGACGAGAACTAACGCTGGCAT
>CAIMOX010000041.1 GCA_903843225.1 uncultured Actinomycetes bacterium
CGATGTGCCATCACCTTCTGCGCAATGAATCAGGCACTCTTTCCCTGAGTAGTGACTCCACACTGGTGCATGGCGCTCCCATGATGATCCAGGGTAGAAACCAACAGTTGCAGTGATCTGATCAGTGAGTGTGGCCGACCAGCCCCCACCACTCTTGAATAACAATGACTGCTTTGCCAGATCCTGACTCGGGGAGCGCGATATAGCCAGAGCCGCCCTTGCCATCTGCTGAAAACTTGATGTGATTGCCGGACATGATACTTATGCCTTTCAGAGTGGGAAGGTGAGTGCAGCTTGCGTTGCATCTCCAACACGAGTGAGTTTGATACTGCCCTTGAGCTCGTTTTCAGTCAGTGTTCGAACAATCTGTAGCCCAAGGTTAGAGGAGCCATCGAGATCAAATCCTTCAGGTAGACCAACACCATTATCGCTGACAACTACCAGGCAACTGTTATCTCCTCGAGTGACGCTCACACTTAGGGAGTCGCCAGCAGATTCGAGGCCATGCTCTAAGGAGTTATGGATAAGTTCGGTGATCACAAGAGCGAGCGGAGTAGCAATCTTTGAGTCAAAGTTTCCGAAGTCGCCGCTCTTGGAAAGTTTGATGGGGCGAGAGCTGAGCTCAATAGCGTTGTGGACGATTCGGTCATAGACCTCATCAAAGAGAACAACTTCAGCTGAACTCCCACTAAGCGTCTCGTGCACGATCGCAATTGATGCAACTCTGCGCACCGCTTCGGCGAGCGCTGCCGCAGCTTCCGGATCTTCTACTCGGCGGGATTGAAGTCGGAGAAGAGCCGAAACGGTCTGCAGGTTATTTTTGACGCGGTGATGGATCTCTCGAATAGTTGCATCCTTGGTGATCAATGCTCGGTCCTGTCGGCGTAGCTCAGTCACGTCATGGAGCAAGAGAATCGCGCCGATTCGATCATCCCCTGCGAGCAAGGGAATCACCAGGAGATCAAGGATCGCCTTGCCATTATCAAAATCATCGCGTCGCAACTCTTTGCCACTCACCACTAGCGACCATGGCTCTTCGGTCGGAACTTCACCATTATCAATCTGCGAGAAGAGTTCGCCAAGGTGCTGATTCTCAAGCTCGCCCGCCCAACCAGCTCGACTAATTGCGGAGCGGGCATTGGGGCTGGCATACATGACTACACCATTTGCATCTAATCGGAGTAATCCATCACCAACACGAGGTGCAGATTCACTTCGATAAATATTTCCGGCAATTGGGAATGTGCTCTCGGCAACCATACGATAAAACTTATGAGCGATCTCTCGATAATTAATCTCAAGGCGGGATTTCGAGCGCATCTGTACAGCATCGCGGTGACGCGAGATAACCGCTATGACATGACCTTTGAAGAGGACGGGGATTGTCTCCTCTTTGATCAGTAACTCACCGACCTGTTCTGGCTCAGTGTCGCGCAGAATCTCTCCTTGGGAGAGCGCCTGATCAATTCGAGGGTTATCGCCCCAATTGATCTCATCGCCGATGAGATCCTGGGTAAAGACGGTCGCTGCCGTTGTCGGGCGAATGTGTGCGATCGCAACGTGGCCGGTTGGCCAACTCTGGTAATCCTTGCGCTTGGGTACCCACAAGATTAAATCAGCGAAAGATAAATCTGAGAGGAGTTGCCACTCCGCGGTTAATTCACTCAGGCGTTCTTGATCCTCAGCAGTCAGCGCTGTTGACTCGAGTGCATAGCGTGAAGACACAGAACCTCACTATCTGGGAGTAGACCCCTCAAGGAGGGATTGCGCAATCTTACCAATCTCGCCCTTACCCGGTTTCGCTGCACCAGCTGATGAAACAGGGCCAAGTATTGAGCGAAGACCAGAAGTCGGTTGGAGTCGGCTCTCACGAATCAGAAAGCGATTCTCGGCGGTTGTGAGTGTCAAAAAGCGCGCCTCCGATTCGCGAAGTTCGCGTGAGTTGCCGACCAAGACACAGATATAGGTAATCGGAATCTTGCGAAGTAGGAGCGGGAACTCCTTAAGGAATTGGGCTAGCTCATCAAGGCTCTCCTCGGTCGATCTGACAACATAGAGGAGATGGGTCGTCGCCTCCAGTATTGATGCCACCAAGCTCCCGTGCCAGCGGCGATCATGAACCGCTTCACCCAATGATGGGAGCGTCCCTAGGTCCACGATCGCCGTCTCATCCGGAGTGAGCTCTGGCAGCCTCGTTGGTTTCTCCATCGACTCCAGTGGTAACAATGAGAGTCGACTCTTACCTGAACTCTTGGCCAATCGCCGACTCAAGGTACGTGATCGAAAATCAGCATCGATCATTCCGATTCCTTTCCCCCGAAGAGCGGCGAGTTCATCACCAAGTGCCAGCGCAAGTCGAGTTCTGCCTGGTGCGCCTGCGCTACCAGTCACGGTGAGCACCCTTGGGAGTAGTGGCTGACGAAAGGATTCGTTAGACCGCAAGCGCATACTGCCTTTGGCGCTAGCGCCATCATCATTTATCTGCCCAACCTGAACCATTGGCAGCCTTAATTGAGTACGAATCTTCTGCATCACCGCATGTGCAGCAGCCTCAGAGCCATCAAGGGAGATAAAGGTAAAGGGATCTTCTTCGTAATCCATCATGAGTGTTGAGCTGAATCCGGGAAGATCGGCTTTATAAATAATAACTGTACGCAGCCCATTTCTCTCCGCTAAGAAGCTTTGCATAGCCTCGGCATCAAAGGCACGATAAATAATCGACCACCCTTGTGAGAAGAGCAACTGTGCGACAAAATCCTCAAAGTCAGCATCAGCAATTGCAGTGACTACCTCAAGCTGTGGAATCTCAGAGCGCATTTCTTACCACCACTATTCTCCCTGTCGTGAGTGAATCAATCACAGCCATAATCTCCTTTTCGTGCAATAAGAAGAGCACAGTGACTGCTCCTCCAAGATCTCGGGATTTACTATCAACGCTCTGAATATGGATTCCGCTAGCAACCATTGTCGGTGCTTGTCCAGCATCCTTAGGAATCGAATAAAGATCCACTCGCTCCCCTGGCGACAGGTCTGCTGGTAGATCGCTGCGCGCAACACCCAGTGGAAGCTGGCGAAAATCTGAAACCGTGCCGACCTGAGCCAGTGCATTAAGCGGAATGAACTCTGACGGCCCCACTGGACGAGTAACCGTATTACCAATCAATGTTGCAGTACCGCTGTAGTACTGCTTTGTCGCCGGTCCTAGATCTGCACTCACTCGGGTGATATCTGCAGAGTGAAGTACCGATCCTGGAGCTAATTGATGTGTCGCTACCCAAATTTGTGTCGAACTTTGGGAGGCGGTTGCCAAACCCAGGGCTGCAATCAGCGAGACCGCGATCGCTGTGATGGCGATAATCCGCCTGGAATTTTGTGCGAAGAAATGTGAGAGTTGAAACATGGGGGTATGAAAGCCGCAACGGGAAGCTAATAAATCATCCGAAAGGATGAGGTGTGGATGGCTGCATCATTAGAGCCTTCCGCAATGAAACCCAATCAACAGCCAGATCAAGAGCCCAGCTACACACCGAAGATACCGAAGAAGCTCGAATTCCCGTATGCCGGCCCAGCTAACAATCTCGAGCAGGGCGCCCTACAACTCTTTGGCTACCCGGCAGCCCTTGCAGATCTTGCACCGGTTACTCCGCGATCCTCAAAGCTCTATCTCGTTCCGACTCCCGTGACCTTTGAAGGTGAAGATCTCGAGCCCGATATTCAACCAAAACCTTCACCACTTTCAGATCTTCCCGATATCGAGCAGTGGGTCTCTCGCTATGTCGTCAGTGTGATTGAGGTCTGGAGCGGTAAGAGGGCAGCGATGCAGTTAGCACGCTGGAGCCACCAGAAAGTTTACGAGCTTATAATCGCATCGATTCGGATCCGATCTGCGCTTCCAAAGATTCGGAATATTTACATCTCTCAACCGATTGAAGGAGTTGCAGAGGTGACCGTCACACTTCGCTATGACGATCGAGTACGTTCACTCGTCTTGCGCTTTGAAGGTGTTGATAAGCGCTGGCTATGCACCCAACTCGCTCTCATTTAAGAGCGAGGTTAATCTATCTAGATTAATTAAGCGCCGTGGCAGCGCTTGTACTTCTTCCCCGAACCACAAGGACAGGGTCCATTCTTAGAAGTTCCACCAGATATCTGGGCTTCCCCACTCTCATCAGCTGCGCTGTAGATCAGGTTAGGGACTTCCTGCTTTTCAGGAGTACCGATCCCCTTAGGAGTAACTTCAACGTTGGCATCGTTCTGTGAGACTTCAACTTCAACGTTAAATAAGAGTGCAACAAGCTCTTCCTTGATGGCATCCATCATGGCGGAGAAGAGTTCGTAGCCCTCCTTCTGGTATTCAACCAGTGGATCACGCTGCGCCATGGCACGAAGTCCGATTCCCTCTTGGAGGTAATCCATCTCGTATAAGTGCTCACGCCATTTGCGATCAAGTACTGAGAGCAAGACTTTGCGCTCAAGCTCTCGAACAACTTCTTCACCTAGCGTCTCTTCACGCTTCTTATAGGCAGCGCTCGCATCATCTAAAACCTTCTGGAGAAGGAAGTCGCTATCAAGCCCTGCGATGCCACCGACTTCAGCAGCTGCATCGGCGACGGTAAAGGAGATTGGATAAAGCAGAGTGAGAGCCTGCCAGAGGGTATCAAGATCCCAATTTTCCGGAAATCCACCACTGGTTGCTGATCTGACGTAGGCCGAGATGGTATCAACCATGAAGGTTTGGACCTGGCTTGAGATATCTGCACCTTCAAGAACTTCGCGGCGCTCTGCATAGATAACTTCGCGCTGACGGTTCATGACATCGTCATACTTCAAGACATTTTTACGCATCTCAAAGTTGAGCGATTCAACTTGGGTCTGTGCTGACCGAATCGCGTTAGAGACCATCTTTGATTCAAGCGGTTGATCATCAGGGAGTCCTGATGCACTCATGACTCGCTCTACCAAACCAGAGTTGAATCGACGCATAAGATCATCTTGCAGTGAGAGATAGAAACGTGACTCACCAGGATCACCCTGACGACCAGAACGTCCACGAAGCTGGTTATCGATACGACGTGATTCATGTCGTTCGGTTCCTAATACATAAAGTCCACCAAGAGCGGTTACTTCTTCGTGCTCCTTCTTTACCGCCTCTTTCTGCTTAGCAATCTCGGCGCCCCAGGCAGCTTCATACTCTGCTGGTTGATCTACCGGACTGATACCACGACGTTGAATCTCGAAATCTGCCATAAACTCAGGGTTTCCACCGAGCATGATGTCAGTTCCGCGGCCCGCCATATTTGTTGCAACAGTCACTGCGTTCTTGACTCCTGCGCGAGCGATAATCGATGCTTCGCGTTCGTGCTGCTTCGCATTCAAGACTTCGTGCTTTACACCGTTCTTGGTGAGGAAGGTGGAGAGCTCTTCAGATTTTTCGACAGAGACGGTGCCGATAAGAACTGGCTGTCCCTTGCGGTGCTTCTCGACGATATCAGCAGTCACTGCAGCGAACTTGCCGATCTCAGTCTTGTAGATCAGGTCAGGCTGATCAGCGCGCTGGCTGGTCTTATTGGTTGGGATTGGAATAACTCCCAAGGTGTAGATCTGCATGAATTCAGCAGCTTCAGTCATGGCCGTACCGGTCATACCAGAGAGCTTTTCATATAAGCGGAAGTAGTTTTGAAGGGTGATTGTGGCGAGGGTCTGGTTCTCATCCTTAATTTCAATACGTTCCTTCGCTTCAAGTGCTTGATGAAGCCCTTCAGAGTAGCGGCGACCTGAGAGAACGCGGCCAGTGTGCTCATCGACGATCAGGAGCTCACCGTTCATGACGACATAATCCTTATCGCGCTTGAAGAGCTCCTTCGCGCGGACGGCATTATTCAAATACCCAATCATTGGCGTGTTCTCGGCGATATAAAGATTGCCGATCCCAAGGATCTCTTCCACCTTCGTGACGCCTTCTTCAGTGATCGAAAGATTGCGCTTCTTCTCATCAATTTCGTAGTGAAGATCGCGGGTGAGCTTCTCGGCGATGGTTGCAAATTCTACGTACCACTTTGTTGGCTTATCAGCTGGACCAGAGATAATAAGTGGAGTACGAGCCTCATCGATCAGAATCGAGTCAACCTCATCAACGATCGCAAAGTTATGTTTGCGTTGGACGCAATCTTCGAGTGACCACGCCATATTGTCGCGGAGGTAATCAAAACCAAATTCATTGTTTGTGCCATATGTAATATCTGCTGCATATGCTTCGCGGCGTTCTGCGGGAGTCATGTTGGAGAGAATCACGCCAACTTTGAGTCCTAAGAATCTATGGATTCGACCCATCCACTCGCTATCGCGCTCTGCAAGATAATCATTCGTTGTGACGATATGAACACCTTTGCCAGTGAGTGCGTTGAGGTAGGCAGGGAGAGTTGAGACGAGAGTCTTACCCTCACCAGTGCGCATCTCTGCGATATTTCCGAGATGGAGCGCTGCTCCACCCATAATCTGAACATCGTAATGACGTTGGCCAAGGGTGCGCTTCGCTGCTTCGCGGACCACTGCAAAAGCTTCAGGTAGTAGACCATCGAGGTCATCTCCGGCAGCTAATCGAACTTTGAAGTTCGCGGTGAGAATTTGAAGGTCGAGATCGCTCATCGCAGAGATGGCTGGCTCCCAGGCATTTACTTCCGCAGCGATCTTTTCGAGGTTTCGAATGGCGCGGCCTTCGCCTGCGCGTAAGATCTTATCTAGAAGTGCCACAGTCCCTCTTTCATCAGACGACTCTTGCCGGTCTCTCGCTGGCTAATACCGGGCTATCTTATTCGTTAAAAATCGGCCTGCCACACAGGCAGTGAGCAGGGCTACTGGCTCATAATGAGCTCCCCGCAGCGCCCGAATCGCCTCTGAGATAGTGCTTCCGGTGGTAACAAGATCATCGACCACGATTATTCCCACCTCTGAGCCCTGGCTTTGTAGTGATTGATCAGCACTCTTTTTCACCTGAAAGGCGTGATCTAGATTGATCGCTCGATCCTTTGCGCTTAATCTGCTCTGATCGGCAACCCTTCGAGCGGGTACCACAAGTGGCGCCACCTCTACGACGACTCCATACTCTCGAAGAATCTCCTTAGATACAAGCTTTGAGAGCACGACGGTATGAGCAAAGCCGCGTCGATAATCGGCACTGCGAGAAGAAGGGACTGGAAGAAAAAGGTACTTGTCATGTGGATTCTCACGATGCAAACGTCCAAATCTCATCGCCATCAAACTTGCTAGATATTTAGCCGCCGATCGGTCGTTATTCTCCTTTGCGGAAAGGATCAGGTGTGCCGCTGCCTCGTTGTATTCCAGAGCTGAGTACAACCGAACTCCACCGACTCTGAACACTGACCGAGATGACTGTAACTCAAGTTCACAACGTGGGCAGATGGTCGGGCCGCTCTGGCCGCACTGGATGCATGAGGTGGGATAAAGCAGTGAAAGAATTTCATCGATGATCACTGCCTCTATTTACCGCAGATTAAATCTCGTCATACTCCGCATCTGAAATGATTGTGGATTGTTGATCACTGGGTACAACATCAATCAAAGTGCTCCCGATTGGGATACCAGGGCTCTTAGGGAGAGTTACGACAAAGTTCGCTCCGTGCGCAGGTCGACCCCACGCTTCTAGCGTTCCTTGATGAAGTTTTGCATCATCAAGTGCGATTGCAAGGCCCAATCCAGTACCGCCCCGAACCCGAGAACGCGATGGGTCAGCACGCCAGAATCGGTCAAAGAGTCGTTCTGCATCTCGATCAGCAAATCCGATACCAAAATCTCTTACGCCAATTGCTAGCTCATTCTCACTCTGAGCCATAGTGATCACTACTCCTAGGCCTTCGCTATGGTCGATCGCATTTGAGATGAGATTTCGTACGATTCGCTCAATTCTGCGATCATCAACTAGTGCGCGGTACTCATTATCTGGCGCTTCAAATACAAAACCAGGGACTTCAGTTGCCTGCAGAGTATCGATCACCCGAAGCACTATTGGTTTGAGATCCACATCCTTTGTCTCAAGAATTGCCGCTCTTGCATCAAATCGACTCACTTCGAGCAAGTCGGTAAGCAAGGTCTCAAATCGCTCAGTTTGAGAGATGAGGAGTTCTGCACTTCGAGCTGCTGCTGCATCGAGTGATCCACGAGAGTCATAAAGTATTTGGGAAGCCATTCGAATTGTTGTCAGCGGAGTACGTAGCTCGTGCGATACATCGGAGACAAATCGTTGCTGTAAGCGAGAGAGGTTCTCTAAACGAGAGATCTGCTGTTGCATTGAGAGCGCCATCTCATTGAAGGAGACTGCCAAGCGCCCCATCTCATTCTCGCCTCTGATAGCAAGCCGTCTACCTAGATCCCCCTCAGTAAGTTTCTCGGCAATTTCAGCTACTTCTCGTACGGGCAAAACAACTTTTCGAATGACATACCAAGTGATGAGGCCAATCATCAGAATGAGAACAAATCCTGTACCGAACATCCACCCGCGAATGAGTGAGACAAGTTGATGTTGCTGGGTTAATGGGAAGAGATAGTAAATCTCATAAATTGAATTGGTAGGTATCCCCACAACTCGGCCGACTGCGATGGCATCGATCGCAACTCCAGGTCGATCGGCATATTTAATTTTCACACGGAGGGATTGCGAGAAGAAATTCTTCCGAACTTGTGCTCGAAATGACGCTGGAATCGTACTGAGTAAAACCTTATTCGAACTACCTTGGTATATTTTTGAAATTTTGGCAGTTGGTGGTGTTGCAAGCATGATTGTTTCTCGAACTGATGTTGTTGGACTCACCTCACTTGCCTTAAAAATTCCACTAATTACCTTCGATAGTGAGATATCAGTGCGGTAACGCGTTGCGTCGAGCTGGGCCTGTGTGTAGTCGCTGAGCGATTGTGCCTCTGAGACCGCGGCATTGTCCTTCTCGCGATACACGCCATTGCTGATTTTTGCGTACAAAAAGCTACCGGCGACAGCAATCACGATAACCGAAATGACGACTAAGGACCCGGTGACCTGAAGCAGGATTGATCTACGCCAACGCCGGATAAAGCTCTTCACTTCGCACTCATGACCCTAGAGAGCCAGCCTTATATCCAACTCCGCGGACAGTTTGGATCAGCTCTGGATTTTCGGGGTCGCGCTCTACCTTCGAACGTAAGCGCTGAACATGTACATTGACCAGGCGCGTATCTGTTGCATTCTGATAACCCCAGACTTCAGCAAGGAGCGCTTCACGTGTGAAGACTCGACCCGGCTCTTTTGCTAGGGCAACCAATAAATCGAATTCAATTCTCGTAAGTGGAATTGTCCGGCCATCGCGGTTGAGTGTGTGCGCTACCTGATCGATCACGATGTCTCCAAGATAGAGCGAATTAGCGCCATCACGAGAACTGCGACGTAAGCGAACCTTTAGTCGCGCGACGAGTTCTGAACTCTTAAAGGGTTTAACCATGTAATCATCAGCACCGGCTTCAAGACCCATGACAACGTCATGTGAATCACTCTTCGCGGTAAGCATCACTATCGGAACCATCGACTCTGCCCGGATTTGACGACAAATTTCTACGCCATCAATTCCGGGCAGCATTACATCAAGAAGTACCAGATCGGGCTTGTTTGCACGAAAGCTATCAAGTGCTTGATCTCCATGGTTGATGAGATCGACTTCATATCCAGCTCCGTTGAGCACAATACCCAACATCTCAGCAAGATCTTGATCGTCATCAACAACCATGATGAGAGTCATTAGGAGCCGTGCTCCCAAGAGTTGAGGTAGAGCTCTTGAGCAGGCGTCAGAACATCAATGACTGCGCCCATGCTTGCTAGCTTAAGGCTCGCAACTTCCTTATCAATGACAGTTGGAACTTCGTGTAGTCCAGCGCCAAGGCCTTTCGCAGCCTTGAGTAACCACTCAGCCGTGAGGGCCTGATCAGAGAACGACATATCCATTACTGATGCCGGATGACCTTCAGCCGCGCCAAGATTCACAAGGCGACCTTCGGCTACAAGCAAGATACGGCGGCCATCAGCGAGCACGTACTCATCTGTCTGGTGGCGAATCTTTGAATTCTTCTGCTTGGCATGGGTTTCAAGCCAGGCAACGTCAATTTCGATATCGAAGTGGCCAGAGTTAGCGAGGATCGCGCCATCTTTCATGACTGCAAAATGCTCGTCGCGAAGTACGTCGCGGTTTCCTGTCACGGTGATGAAGAAGTCACCGATCTTGGCAGCTTCAACACTTGGCATCACGCGGTATCCCTGCATTAAGGCATCGAGCGCCTTTGTTGGATCAATTTCGGTGATAATAACGTCAGCGCCCATACCCTTGGCACGTTCTGCAACACCCTTACCGCAGTATCCAAAACCACATACAACAACGGTTGATCCTGCGATCAAGGAGTTTGTTGCACGGAAGATTGCATCCCAGGTCGATTGGCCGGTACCGAAGCGGTTATCGAACATATGCTTTGTATCAGTATCGTTAACAGCGATCATTGGAAACTTGAGCGCGCCATCTTTAGCCATCTGAGCTAGACGAATGACTCCGGTTGTTGTCTCTTCGCAACCACCCTGTACGCCGGCGATGAGCTCGGTACGAGTTGTGTGAAGAGTATTGACGAGGTCGCAACCATCATCAAAGACAAAGTCAGGCTTGATATCAAGTGCAGCATTGAGGTGCGAGTAGTAGCCATCGCGATCAACAGCGTTGCGAGCGAAGACGCTGATGCCATATTCATGGACAAGTGCTGCTGCAGTGTCATCTTGTGTTGAGAGCGGGTTTGATGCGCAGAGTGCGATCTCGGCTCCGCCAGCTTTGAGTGCGATCATTAAGTTCGCAGTCTCGGTGGTCACGTGCATACATGCGGCGATGCGGGTGCCAGCAAATGGCTTCTCTTTGGCGAATCGATCCTTGATCTGAGCAAGTACAGGCATGCTGCGTCCAGCCCATTCAATGCGCTTCTTGCCTTCAGCTGCCAGAGCTGGGTTTGCGATCTCACTACGAAGTGTTGTTGTTTCTACGGTCACGGCTGTGCTCCTAATAGTTGTTCATGACTCAAACGAGTACGTGTGTAAGCGTGAAAAGACTTCTTCGTGAGGCCTCACTAGATAGGCAAAGGTTACCTGATGAGGGCTAGAACCTGATCCCTTACGCGCTCCATCGTTTCTCGACTATCAGCTTCCACGTTGAGTCGCAGGAGCGGCTCGGTGTTTGATCCGCGGACGTTAAACCACCAATCCGGGCCAGTGACCGTATAGCCATCAAGATCATCAACGGGGTACTCGCTCTGATACTTGGCCTTGATATCTTCGAGAGATTTTTGGGTATCTGCGACCTTGGTATTGATTTCACCACTAGCGATGTAGCGGTCATACGGCGCGAGTAATTGCGATAATGGGAGGTCGCTTCCGCCAAGCTCGGAGAGAGCGAAGAGCGCCGCGAGCATCCCAGAATCAGCACACCAGAAATCACCAAAGTAGAAGTGGCCAGAGTGTTCGCCTCCGAAGACTGCGCCACTCTCAGCCATCAGTTTCTTAATATAAGAATGTCCAACTCGAGAGCGGACTGGCTTGCCGCCATGCTCTTCGATAATTTCTGGGACGGCTTTAGAGCTAATGAGGTTATAAATAATTGTTGACCCTGGCTTCCGCTCTAACTCACGAACTGCAATCAGCGCAGTGAGGGTTGAAGGATTAACAAGCTCACCTCGTTCATCAACGATGAAGCATCGATCAGCATCACCATCAAATGCCAGACCAATATCAGCCTTGACCGCGTTTACCTTCTTCTGAAGGTCCTTCATATTTTTGGGGTCGAGTGGATTAGCTTCGTGGTTTGGGAATGTGCCATCGAGTTCGAAGTAGATCGGAGTCAGTTCAACATTGAGTCGCTCCATCACTGCCGGGGCAGTAAATCCAGCCATACCGTTTCCAGCGTCAATCACTACCTTGAGTTTTCTAGCAGCTTTGATTTTCTTTCCATCGAAGAGTGAGAGTAAGAAATCAACGTAATCGCCGAGCATCGGCTGATCGGTAGATTTACCAGGTGAGCGAAGTGCCATTGGGACGCCATTGAGAATGAGATCGCGGATGCGAACTAAGCCAGATTCTTTACCGATAGGGCGAGCGCCACTTTTACAGAGCTTAATTCCGTTGTATTCAGCGGGGTTGTGGCTAGCCGTGAACATCGCACCAGGAAGGTTGAGCTTTCCGGCAGCAAAGTAGAGCATGTCAGTAGAGGCGAGTCCGATTCGGATGACATCAAAACCTTGTGACGTAATTCCATCTGCGAAGGCAGAGGCCAGCGACGGTGAACTCGGACGCATATCTTCACCGATTAGTACGGTTGAAGGTTCACGCTCTTCTTCCAAAAACTTTGCGTATGCGCACCCTAGTGAGAAGACAAAGTCAGGTGTGACTTCAGTATCGACGAGGCCACGAATGTCATAGGCCTTGATGATTGAGTCGAGTTCTTCTGCAGTAAACATGAACTCAATCTATAGGAAATCCCGCTTGAAGCAGCCTTGAGGGGCCTACTGGGACTACTGGGACTACTGGGACGGCAAGGCGCGCAGGTGGCCGCGTCGGCCGATCTCTTGTTGAGTGGGGAGCGCTACCTCAGGTGGCGCGTGATGGCGGGCAGCGCCTATCTCACGAACAGCGTCGGCGATAGCCATAATGTCATCGCTATTTGGGCCAGCCTCGCCCTGCTCGGTCTGTGCTGTGATGACTGTCCAACCATTTGGCACGGTGAGTTTCTCACAATGTTCGAGGCATAAATCGTAAGCATGTGGTTCGGCAAATGTAGCTAACGGTCCAATTAAGGCAGTTGAGTCGGAGTAGATGTAGGTCAAAGTTCGCAGGGCCGGCTTGCGACAACTTGCGCGCGAGCACCCCCGAGTACCCCGACGAACGACCGAACCACTTCTCATGGATGAAAATCTAGTGGGTCAGAGTGTGAACATCGTTGAATGGAAGGGCCGTGTTCGCATTTACAACGCCACTTGTCAACGGAATATAACTCAGGCCACCAGAGTTGATTACCGCACCTGCGTAGATTTTTCTTCCGCCTATCGCGGTGAAGTGAACCGTTTTAACGCCACTCTTCGGCGCCCAGAGCGCGATCTCAGATCCTTGGACCGTTAGATTGAAACTCTTACCCGATACAAACTGCCCGGTGATGTGAACATTGATGGTGCCCCCAATGAAGGCGACGCTTGGGGTTAGCCCGCCAAAGTTGGCCGTGAAAGTTGTTAACAATCCAGATGGCGCAGCCCAGGCAAAATCTCCGGAACTCGTTGTGGTGAGCGCTCCAGCGAGAATCGGTTGGTCTGACTCAATCTGAAGACCAAAGAGTGAGCTCTGAGTGAGATTAGTGAGCGGAAGCGTTGTAACAAGGCCATGTTTCACAGTAAGTCCATCGAAGCCCACTGGAATAAAACTTCCATCCGTAGAGATCGCTTGGACCCGCACTGTCGCATCGAGCGAACCAGGATTGAGAAGTCGCAGCGAAGTAGCGATGCCACTCTTCTCGCCGTTATGCGGGTAGAGCCCAGCAATAAAGAGTTCGTTGTGAGGAGCATCGCTCGGCTTCACATAATCCATACCTAGTGAGCGCAGCCCCTTAGCCCGTAGGTCTAAGACATAGGCTGCAATGCGTCCAGTACGAGTAATGAGATGAAGTGCCACGGATTCCTCACCAGGTGTTAACGCATCCAGCGACACCGTCGCAGATGAGTTCGCTTTTACCTTAACCGAGATCGGTGGGACCGCTGCCTTTGAGGTATATGCATCAACTTCTACAACGGAATCACTTAACCCAGAATTTACAAGGTCCAATACGCCTTTACTCGTCAATCCTCCTGACCCACCAATAAACCATTGGTCAGGGTCACCAGGCGCACAATTAACTAAAGCGATGCCTGATGACGGTAACGCAGAATAACTCAAGGAGTTACCTGGGTTGCTATCAACAAGTAACGCCGATTTCGTGAGCCCAACAGTTGAATTGGTTGAGGGAGTAAAACTCGTACTCTTGCCATTAACGGAGCGGATTCCAATTTTTGAGGTAGGTAGATATGCCAAAGTGCTTCCTGCGGTCGATATAAATGGACACACTTCAGCGGGATTACCCGTTCTTACCAATGCACCTTTTTCGGTCGCGGGGGCAAGGTAGGAGATCAAAAAACCTGCGACGATTGCTAGGAGTGCGAAGATCATTCTCGGGTCAAAATTACGCCGCATATTCTTCATATTCTTCATGAGAGATCCTGCACTACACGATCACGACGGCGACGGCCGGCGGGCAACGACATCACGATTGCCACACCGAGAGCTGCTAATTCAAAGGCGAGGAGAATTCCGTGGATCGCACCGTCATATGAAAGCGAGATCTCGCCAGCTTGGGGGATCACAAAAATTGGCAAACCGCTTGTCGAACGCGCGGATCGAATGGGTGTGCCGTCAAGTGAAAGACGCCAACTCAAGTCATATTTTTCAGCGATTGCTATGGTGCCAGGACCGCTTACTTTGTCCAGCGCGGTGATATCTCCAGAGTTAATTGCCTGATGAGCACCAGATGAATCGACGAAGAGTACTCGCGGATTGCTTCCAACAACTTTCCAGACAATCCCCGCCGATGTAGATGACATTCGTGAGAATCCTCCAACGCCATCAATGACTCTAACGACTGTTGGTGGTGCAGGATTTTCTAGGTAGAGATAACTAATTCCATACTGGCCCAGGATTCGAGCCGTTGTTATTCCGCTTCCGCCGATAAGTTGGTTCATGGTTTGAGTGATTGAATCTGGGATTTCTGTAGATGTATCCGCATCACCTAGGTAAATATCCGCACCGCGAGTAATGAAGTATGACGTCTGTGCATCCGTTGACTGCATAACAAGAGTCTTAGGGCGAGCCGGCGTTTGAGCTAGCGCACTGACAAAGGCAGGGATATGAGAAGTTCTATTGGCGCTCACAAGTGAGTGCGAACCACCAGTAACGGCCCAGATTGGGATTGCAATCACACTTGCCACCGTCACCAATGAGATGCCGGCTAGACCTATATGCTGTAAGCCCAACCTACGCTCTTGCAAAGTTGGCAAGAACTCTTGCACAAATTTAAGCGTTGGCGAAAGCAGAATTACCATTGCAAGGACGATCAATGGCCCAGACCAGACCTGGGTGCGGCTGCCATGGCCCGGTATCACAATCTGACTCATGGCTAGCGCTGTGCTTAAGGCGAGAGCAGAAGCGAGACCAATGGAGCGCAATGAAGAGACTACAAAGGTGAGAATAAGAAGTAAGGCAAAGGGTGCAACGATCCAGATTGGAGGCGCTGAAATCCCGCCTGGATTAAAGAGCGCAACTGCTAAACGGCTGCCTGCTGAAGTGGGAATCCCAGGCTCAAGTAAGAATTGAGTCGGGTGAAAGAGCAGCGATAGTGACCACGGGAATGTAAGAAGCCACGGCGTGATCAATAGTGCGAAGCGACGTTTAACAGTATCGAGCCGTTCTGATCGCAAATAACTTCTCAACCCCAAATCGTTGACTTGATGTCGCTCGTCAAAGAGTCTGATCGCCAATAGTGCGAGCTGACCGATTAGCCAGATTCCGAGGAGCGTTGGTGAGAATGAACCAACAACTGCGGCAAGGAGTGAGATTGAAAATATTCGTCGCCACGATGAACTCTCTCGCTCACGAGCAAAAGGCTCAAGTGCGAGCAGTGTGGGAAGTAACTGAATTACGAGCAGGGTTCCGAGACGGCCCTGATTTATAGATGCCCATAAGGCTGGTGAGGCAGCATAAATACCTGCTCCAATTAATCCATAGTTACGTCGGATTCCTTGACGCATAAGTACCCGGTAGATCGCAAGATAGGAGATCGCTGGGGCGAAGAGAAATATTAAAGTGATAAGTAACGCAGCGTTACCTAAGGTGAGGAGCGAGGAGATACCTACGAGTGCCATCCAAGGTGGCGCTGACGCTGAAGATCCAAGGCCAACTAAATGCCAGGCGCTGGCATAACTATGAAGGAGATCCATTCCGCTATGTGGGGCTAGGGCTAATGCGCCACCTGATATCGAACCAAACCTATTTCGTGATGCGAAGATAGAAATCAGTGCGATAACTGCCGCAATGATGAACTGTGGTTTCTTGAAGAGTGACTTCCACATCGAGTGTGATGGCGGTGGCGTCAGATCAGCCTCGTCAAATTCCGGCGATACCGTACCGATATCTGAATACGACGATTGAACAAGATCCGGGAGATCCTGCGCCGGGATTATTGCGCGCGAAATCAATGTACCGACTCGATCTAAGACGAGTTGAAGTTGACTCCACGTCGAAGGAATAAAATGTGAGATGACTCTGGGTGAAAGCAAACGCTTCTTCTTGCGGGCCCGTCGCGCCTGAAAGAGTTCTGCTGGGTGGGCAAGTAAAAGCCCGACAGCCGCGATCTCATCACCCGCGTAGCCCGGCAGCTTTGCTAGGAGGTTGATTACGGCACGGGCGATACTGGTGGTAAATAACTGTAGGGCAACCCACGGCAACATCCAGAGCGAAGAGTTAACGAGAAGCACATACGCGGCGTTTCTGCGATCGAGCAAGAGGGGGCGATGGAGAAATGCCTCAGAGACGTCTACCGCCCGAAGTTCATTTGCTGACGCTTCTGCGTGATACGCAACCGCAGCCTCCACGCAGATCGCCTTATAACCTGCAACATGTGCTCGCCAGCCGAGATCAACATCATCACGGAAGAGCGCAAGATTAATATCTAATCCACCAAGCTCTTCAAAGATACTGCGCTTCACTAACATCGCTGCAGTACTTACTGACATGACATCGGAGATTGAATCGTATTGACCTTGATCTTGTTCACCGACTTCAAGCCCAGTCCAACGTGAACCGTTACCGGCGATTGATACACCGACTTCAAGGAGTCGATCTCGATCAAACCAATCGCGAATCTTTGGTCCCGCGATTGCAACTTGGGGACGGTCTTCAACCGCTTCTAATAATAGTTTGAGAGCATTGCGATCTGGTGCGCAGTCATCATGAATGAACCAGAGCCATTCGTTCTCACCAGAGGCGGGTGTAAGAGCGAGCGCATGTTCAATTGCATCGCCATAACCCATCTCGCGATCTTCGGGGAAGGTGGTAATGCCAGCTGATTTAAGAAGTTTGAGTGAACTATCGAGTGAGCCGGTATCAATCGCAACAATGCGATCAACTCGTCGTGATTGGGTACTGAGTGAGGTAATAACCTTCGGTAACCAAGCGGCACCATCGTGCGTGACGATTACGGCCGTAACAAAGAATGTATCCGCCATTACGCGGCTCCTCTTAAACCAGCTTAAGCGCTACGTCGCTTGAGGCGACGACGTTCACGCTCTGAGAGGCCGCCCCAGATGCCAAAACGCTCATCGTGAGCGAGGGCATAATCAAGGCATTCAGAACGGACATCACATGAGAGGCAGACGCGCTTTGCTTCGCGAGTTGAGCCACCCTTTTCTGGAAAGAAAGCTTCTGGATCTGTCTGGGCGCAGAGTGCGCGCTCTTGCCACGATAACTCGACGGAGTTATCAGGGGTCGGAAGGATTGAAAGTGCCTGAGTGTTCTGGTGTTCTGACATAAGTACAGCTCCTAGATATCTTGGCGCCCCGCTCGGTTTGGGAAAGTGGGGCAACTAGGAGAATTACACGCGTGTAACCCCTCGGAGTCAAGCGGGAGAATCCCTTATTTAGCCATTTTCGGGTGAAAATCCAAAGAATTCATCCTCAGCAACGGTATTTGCGGCAATTTTCTGGCCTGATGCCACAAATGTTCGAGTCAACTGTGCGCCGGCGCCAATGGTTGCCCCCTCTCCAATCACGCAGTTATGGAGAACAGCCCCTGAGTCGATGACGCTGCGCTGGCCAATATAGGAGCCGTGAGCTACCTCTGCCCCAGGGTCAACCCTTGAGCCTTTCGCCTGCATCGCCGGGTATCCAGTCGCCTCAATCAAATCCTTTGTCGCCTTCAAGAGCGCTTTGGGGCTTCCAATATCTAACCAATATGAACGATCAACAAAACCCATGACATCAGCGCCGCGCGCAAGAAGTGATGGAAAGGTTTCGCGCTCCACACTCACTACGACGTCACGCGGGATCTCATTGATGACCTCGCGATTGAAGATGTAGCAACCAGCGTTGATAATCTTTGTCGGAGGAGTTTCCATCTTCTCGTTGAATGTTGAAATTTTGTCACCAATCATCTCAACGACTCCGAAGGCCCGAGCATCTTCGACTTCTGTGAGATAAAGCGTGACGTCGGCGTTATGTGTCTCGTGAAAAGAGATTTGTTCTTGTAAAGAGTGGTTGCTCAGAACGTCGCCATTAAAAATCATTACGGGGCCATCGCCCTTTAAATACTTCGCCGCATTTGCAATTGCGCCACCTGTACCAAGCGCTACCTCTTCGACCGCGTAAGAAATATTTATTCCAAATTTTTCACCGTTTCCGAAGTACGGAGTAAAAACATCGGCGAGGTACGAGGTTGCAAGAACGATCTCAGTAATGCCAGCCTCCTTCGCCTTCATAATTTGATGCTCGGTTATGGGTTTACCAAGTAATGGCAACATCGGTTTTGGAGTATCTAGGGTCAGAGGGTGCATGCGCGTTCCCATGCCGCCTACTAAAAGAATCGCCGATTTCACCATGGCCGACTACTTTCGGAGCGCAGCTGTGATTCGCGCAGCGGCAGTGGTGATCTGCTGATCGGTTGCGGTGAGTGCGATTCGAACATGGCGATTTCCGGCTTCACCATAAAAATGTCCAGGGGTTGCCAAGATGCCCAAGTGAGCGAACCAGGTGACCGTCTCCCAATCCGATTCATCACGGGTGGCCCAAAGGTAGAGACCGGCCTCGGTATCGTCGATCCGAAATCCCTGAGCTTCAAGTGCGCTCTGAAGCACAGCTCTGCGGGCGCGATAACGATCTGCCTGCGCGACTACGTGCTCTTCATCTGAGAGCGCCGCGATCATCGCACGTTGCACTGGCAACGGCACCATCATGCCGGCATGTTTACGCACTTCAAGAATCTTTGCGATGAGCGCGCTATCGCCAACAACAAAGGCGGCGCGATAACCAGCAAGGTTTGATCGCTTGGATAAGGAGTGCACCGCAAGTAGGTTGGTGTTATCGCCAGCCGCGACGTCAAAGATTGAGAGTGGTTTCGTTGCGCCAGTGGCGGTTGAGGCCGGAAAGCTGATGTAGCACTCATCGCTAGCGATTACCGTATCTGTGCGACGTGAGTACTCAATGACGGCACGCAGTTCATCAACAGTCAGCACTCGTCCTGTTGGATTGGAAGGTGAATTAATCCAGGCTAGATTCGCCTTTGGCCAATAAGTAGCATCAATTCCGACGGCTTCATGCGTAGCCCGCCCCATGATTGCGCCAACGAGATAGGTTGGGTATGCAATCTCAGGATAGATGACATGTGATGAGCCGAGAATAGTTGGCAGCCATGCAACGAGCTCCTTAGACCCAATGGTGGGAATAACATCAAAGTCACCGGTGATGCCAAGGTTCTGGGTAGCCCAGCTCTTGATGGCGCTACGAAGTTCAGGTGCTCCTGACGTTACTGGATAACTCGGGGAATTTGCTGCAGCGATAAATGCACTTTGAATAAAGTCAGGAGTGGGGTCAACAGGAGTGCCTTGCGAAAGATCGATAAAACTTTCAGGGTGAGATCGCGCTATCGCACCGATTGGAGCGAGCGCATCCCAAGGAAAATCTGGAAGCTTCAGAGTTACTCTGCCTTTGCTGGATGCGAGGCAATCTTTGCTGGATCAGTATTTGTTGGACCGACCTTGCTTGCGCCTCCTGGTGAGCCAATTTCAACGAAGAACTCGCCTGCGACTGCGCCGAATTCCTTCCACTGCGAAGGAATGTCATCTTCATAGTAGATCGCCTCAACTGGGCAGACTGGCTCACAAGCCCCGCAGTCCACGCACTCATCTGGCTGGATGTAGAGCATGCGAGATCCCTCGTAGATGCAATCAACTGGGCACTCCTCAATGCAGGACTTGTCCTTCACATCGATACAAGGCTCGGCAATTACGTAGGTCACGCGTGGCTCCTTTACGCTCATAAACTCGGGCTACTTTTTAGCTTCGGGTATAACAAGAATCTTATTGCACGAAGGTGGAGAATTGCCTCATGAGCGCTCGCATCCCGCCTGATCTCCCCGGCGAAGCCGAGCTCGGCGCCAGGCTGAGTATTCGCCTCTTCGACCCCGAGGGCGGTTTTCGCGACCTCTTGGGCTACCTTGAGACTCCAATGGATATTCGTAAGAAGGATGGGAGACTTGTGAGATTCGATCCAAGCCGGATCTTCACCTGGAAAGTTGTTCCAACTCCATGACGACTCCCCTCACGACTTCACTCACGCTCTTTGATACTCGTAGTCGCTCACTCAAACCTGTCACAGCAAGTAACGGTGAATACCTTCGTATTTATAGCTGCGGGCCTACCGTCTATCGCGATGCTCATGTCGGCAACCTTCGAACATTTCTCTTAGGGGATCTCATCGTCCGAACTCTGGCGCTATCAGGAGTACGAAGTGAGTTAGTTCAGAACATCACTGATGTTGGCCATATGTCAGAAGATCTTCACGAGGATAAGTTATTAGCCGAATCAGCCGCGACAAAGATCGATCCATTCGAGATCGCACGCGACTATGAATCCAAGTTTCACAACGATCTCGCACTTCTTGGCATCACACCTGCCAAGCATTATCCGCGGGCGAGTGAATCAATACAGATGATGCTTGATCTCATCCAAACTCTCATGGACCAAGGTAGCGCTTATCTTGGCAGCGATGGCTCGGTCTATTTCGATGCCCAATCTTTCCCAAGCTATGGAGAGGTCAGCGGAAATAAATTATCCCAACTTCTTCCTGGGCATAAGTACGAATATTCCGAAGAGGGTGCCAAGCGGTTCCATGCGGATTGGGCGCTCTGGAAGGCGGCCGGAAATCGCACGCAAATGGTCTGGGACTCTCCTTGGGGAATGGGCTTTCCTGGTTGGCATATTGAGTGCTCGGCAATGTCGATCTCCTATCTCGGCGGCGCTGTAGATCTGCATCTTGGAGGTATAGATTTGCGCTTCCCACACCATGAAAATGAACGGGCTCAATCAAATTCAGTATCTGGTGAAGAGATTGTTGCGCAATGGGTACATGGCGAACATTTACTCTTCGAAGGACGCAAGATGTCTAAGAGCGCAGGCAATGTGGTTCTGGTCCACGATATTGTCGCTGCTGGCCTTGATCCGCTCTCACTTCGCCTCTGCTTCATTGAAAATCGCTACCGTAGCCAGATCGATCTCACCTGGGATTCGTTGCACGCAGCCGATGCCACAATCAAGCGCTGGCGTAAGAAGTTAAGTGAGTGGGGCGTTAGTACTCCTTCGATCCAGAGTGAGAGTGTTATTGCTTCGCTCACCACCCTATTAATGAACGATCTCGGGACTGTCGATGTTGCGATTGAACTTCGTCGCATCGAACGTGATGATTCAATTTCACTGGGAGAAAAGGCACATATCTTCCGAGCTATCGACTCAGTCTTTGCACTCGATCTCGATCGCGTTGAGGTGAAGGGTGAACTCACCAGCGAACAAGCAGCCTTACTTGAAGAACGAGCAGCAGCTCGCGCTGCGAAGAATTATGCCCGAAGTGATGAACTTCGCGATCAATTATTATTGCTGAAAATTGCCATTGTAGATTCGCCAGCCGGGCAAAGTTACGAGGTTATTCCGTAACACCGGCAAAGAGATCGCTCTCCCAGCCCTCATCGGTAAAGGGAGCACTCTTCTCACCTTTTACTAGTGTGTAGTACTCGTTGCCCCAGACATTGAGTCCAACATTATTTGATAGCGCAAAGAACGGTCCATCCAGTGCAATTTGAGTCGGGTGCGATGACATCGCTTTCATCTTCTGGTCTACAAAGGCAGAGCCATCTATATGAGTTGTCACAAGCTCGTCGGGCTTGGCAAAAGGTAGTTCGTCGGCGCTATCAGCGCCCATGAAATCAGAGCCGGCAGCCTTCATCGCATCAATACCCTTTTGAACGACTGATCGTGGCATTGTGTTCCAGTAAATCTTCTGAATATCCCATTGTGGTGCGGCAAGTTCGGCGGCGCGCATAGCAACAAGATGAGCCTTGATGTGATCGGGGTGGCCATAACCGCCGATCTCATCGTAGGTAACAAGTACTTGAGGTTTTACCTCGATAATAATCTTCGCAAGTTGGTGAGCTGCGCTATCGAGATCTGCCTGCCAGAAAACATCTGGTCGATCATTCGGCGGCG
>CAIMOX010000042.1 GCA_903843225.1 uncultured Actinomycetes bacterium
CATTTATTCCGTTTTGTGACGACACAGTCGTTACTACTCGGTTACTACTCGGTGGATTCGAATCACAACAGCGAGCGCAGTTTCGCGCTCAATCTAAGTGCGTTGTGACGGACTCGAACCGCCGACCCGGTGATTAAGAGTCACCTGCTCTACCAACTGAGCTAACAACGCGTGTTATCTGGAGCTATTGAGTTGTACTTCTTTGGTGCAAGAGCAGACCCTATCAGCGTCAGCCCCCGGGGTAAAACCTACAAGAGAGCAAAAAGCGGGCCTAAATTACGCGTGAATTACCGTCATTAGTGCTGATCGTTGAAGCGGGCATACGAGTCATTGATCTCTCTTTCGGCTGCATCATGCCCGACCCAGTCGCCACCGATGACCTTCTTATCTGGTTCTAGCGTCTTATAGACCTCAAAGAAGTGCTTGATTTCATCGAGTTCATAGACCGGAACATCGGCGAGATCCTGGATTCCATTCTTGCGAATATCTCCAGAAGCAACACAGAGCAGCTTGTCATCTCCGCCCTTTTCATCGGTCATTCGGAACATTCCGACTACGCGACATGAGACGACGCAACCAGGAAAGGTTGGCTCGTCGAGAAGGATGAGCGCATCGAGTGGATCGCCATCGAGGGAGAGGGTGTTCTTCACAAATCCGTAATCGTGTGGGAATCGGGTCGCAGTGAAGAGCATGCGATCGAGGCGAACCTCGCCAGTGTCATGGTTAATCTCGTACTTGTTGCGACTACCTGCAGGGATCTCAACAACGACATCGAAGATCATTGGCTTCATAAAGTTCGGCTCCGTTGCTTATCTCTTATGGGAAATGTCTTGGGGAAAATTGGGGTGATCGACGGGGCTCGAACCCGCGACATCTCGGACCACAACCGAGTGCTCTACCAGCTGAGCTACGACCACCATGGTGTATTGCAGAGGCTAAGTGTAATGGGTTTACGCGGGGAGGAAAATCTGGCTTCGGTAGAAGTCGAGTTCATCGATTGAATCGCGAATATCACCCAGCGCCCGATGATTTCCAGTCTTCTTTGGAGCAGCGAAGTAGCTCTTCGGGTACCAGCGGCGTGCCAACTCTTTGATCGTGCTGACATCAACGGTCCGATAATGGAGGTAGGCGGCGAGCTCGGGGAGGTCACGGTTGATGAAGCCGCGGTCGACTGAGACTGAGTTTCCGGCGAGCGGGGATTTGCCGGCCCCCGGGGCATATTTATTGAGGTAGGCCAGGATCTGGACTTCGGCATCTTCGAGCTCCACACCGTAGGGGATCTCGGTTATCAGGCCAGAGTCGGTATGCATCTGGCGGACAAAGTCATTCATGCCATCAAGGCGTTCTTGGCTGGTGCGGATCACGAGGTCGATTCCCTCGCCCAGGACGTTGAGTTGGGAGTCGGTGACGAGGACGGCGATCTCGACGAGGGCGTCCTTTTCAAGGTCAAGGCCAGTCATCTCGCAGTCGATCCAGATTAAATTCGGGGCGTCGTTACTCATATGTGGGCAAGGGTAGCGGTTGAGATGGAAAGTGCCACAGCGGGAACTTCACCTCTCGTTCACCTTCTGTTCACCAATTACACGCTTACTGGTGGGGGATTGGGGGGAAGATCCGCAGGTGAGTTCATCTCTTATGCCCGCGCCAACTGCCGAGACCCCTGATCCCCGCAAGTTAACGACTAAACATCGTGCTTCTGATCGTCTTTTTCGAGCAGTAGTTACAACATTTAGCTTTTCTGCTCTCATTATTCTTACCTTGATAGGCCTATTCTTATTAATAAAGGGATTCTCAACATTTAAGGAACAAGGGCTTCACTTCTTTACGACGGCCGGATGGTCTGTTACCCAAGATGCGAATGGAAAAGATGTCGGTCACTTTGGTCTTTCTGCAATGCTGCTCGGAACGGTTTTGATCGCGCTTGTTGCGTTATTTATCGCGGTTCCATTGAGTGTGCTCACGGCTCTCTTCCTCACCTTTTACGCGCCAGAAAGAATTCGTACATTCCTTGTCTCTGTCGTTGATCTCATGGCCGCCTTCCCATCAATCCTTTATGGACTTTGGGGTTTCTTTATCCTTGGACCGATGGCCGAATATTGGGCGAAACTTATTAATAAGTATCTTGGCTGGATTCCGTTCTTATCGGTACCACAACCATCTTTTACGCGCTCTCCATTTATTGCAGGAATCGTTCTTGCAGTAATGATTGTTCCGATTGTGACATCAGTTTCTCGTGAAGTTTTCTCACAGACTCCACTTGATCGTGTTCAAGCAGCATATGCGCTTGGCGCATCAAAGTGGGGAATGATCAAGGCAGTCGTTCTGCCTTTTGGTTCAAGTGGAATTGTCGGCGGTGCAATGCTTGGACTTGGTCGCGCGTTCGGTGAGACCGTGGCTGTCTATTCAGTATTAAATATTGTCTTCCGCCCAAATTGGCATATTCTCTTTACTCAGGGCGGAAATGTCGCTTCAATGATCATTGGTCAATGGGGTGAAGCTGGTAAGGCTGAAGTATCAGCGCTGCTTGCGGCAGGTCTAGTTCTCTTCGTACTCACCTTGCTCGTGAACTTTGCTGCTGATTTTGTTGTAAATCGCGCAGTAAAGTCAGGACGATAAAATGACAACTATTCAACCGATTCGTCCGTGGGCCGCATCAAAGGCAGACCGAGCAATGACCGGCGCATCACTACTTTCAGCGGTACTTCTTACAGCTCTCCTTGTTGCGGTTACTCCACTTAAAGGCAAGCTCGCCTACTTCTTTGTCTTCTTTGTCGTCTGGTTTGTGCTTGATAGCATTTTGATTGCTCGTCGCTTCGGCACAAAAGGTGTTCGTGATGGTCTTGCCGCAAAGATCACCCTCTTTGGCGCTGTAATCGTCATGATGGCGGTCGCGTCAATTCTGTGGGCCACAATTTCACGCGGCGTCAAGGGACTTCACCTATCTTTGTTCTCGCAGACGATGCGCACTACCAGTTTCACTGATCCATTTTCGCATGGAGGAATGCTCCACTCGATTATCGGAACTCTCTATTTGATTCTCATCGCAATCGTTATTTCGGTTCCTATGGGAATTTTGACGGCGATTTATCTCACTGAGATTAAAGGTCGCGCTGCTGGGTTAATCCGCTTCTTAGTTCAAGCGATGTCTGGCGTACCTTCAGTCGTCGCTGGTCTTTTTATTTATGCTGCGATTATTTTGAACACGCCGCTTCGTAACTCTGCTTTTCTCGGTGGACTTGCACTCACAATTTTGATGGTGCCAACGGTTACTCGTACCGCTGAAGAAGTTCTTAATTTGGTGCCACGAGATCTGCGTGAAGCGGGCCTCGCCATGGGAGCTACGCAGTGGAAGACCGTAGCCTTAGTAGTGCTTCCTGCAGCTCGTAGCGGATTGATCACTGCAACAGTTCTTGGTGTTGCTCGTGTAGCTGGCGAAACCGCTCCTCTGCTCTTCACCGTTGGAGTATTCGACAGTATTAATAAGAATCCGTTTAAGGGCGGCAGTGGAACAATTCCAACCTACATCTGGGCTGGTTTGACTGCTGGCACCTCTGACTCTGTTCAGAGAGCGTGGACTGCAATCCTTGTGCTCCTTGCCGTGGTATTGATTCTCTTTACTCTGGCTCGTACCCTTGGAAACAAGAAAATGAAGGCGAAGTAAGTCATGGATAACTCAAATAACGAAAATCAGAATGACGGAGATGACATGAGCACCCAGAGCCCAGCTACAAAATCCCTCGGCGACGTCGCAGCTAAACGTGCAAAGCAAAACATGGGTGGATCAGCACCACTCGGAGTCGGCTTAGAGGCCCGCGGAGTTCACGCGTGGTTCGGTAAGCACCTCGCTCTTGAAGATGTCTCACTAGATTTCTCTGCTGGCACCGTTACCGCGCTCATCGGTCCATCTGGTTGCGGAAAGTCAACATTCATTCGCACACTCAACCGTATGCACGAATTCATCCCTTCGGCTGCGATGGCTGGACAAGTACTCCTTGATGGAAGAGATATCTACGAGCCAGGTATCGATGTCACAAAGATTCGGCTGCAAATCGGTATGGTCTTCCAGAAGCCAAATCCATTTCCTTCGATGACAATTGGCGAAAACGTTCTTGCTGGTCTCAAACTCGCTCAGATTAAGCACGAGGGTAATAAAGATGATCTCCTCGAGGAATGTCTCGTGCGTGCAGGTCTTTGGACGGAGGTGAAGGATCGCCTCGGTGCTCATGCTGGCGGACTCTCGGGTGGACAACAACAACGCCTTTGTATTGCTCGCTCCTTGGCGCTAAAGCCAAAGGTCTTGTTGATGGATGAGCCCTGTTCTGCTCTTGATCCAGGGTCAACTCTTCGTATCGAAGATACGATCGCACAACTTTCAAAGACAATGACAATCGTCATCGTTACCCACAATATGCAGCAGGCCGCACGCGTCTCTGACTACACGGCATTCTTCCTCGCAGAGGGTGGACCTGGTCACATGGTTGAAGTCGGACCTACCAACGAAATCTTCTCTCGCCCAAAGGATGAGCGTACTGAGAACTACGTTTCGGGCCGTTTCGGCTAAGGAGTAATTCCTCTCTCAGCCTCTCGTAACCCAACCGGGCCAAGCGGGAGGCTGTTTACTTTCTGTTCATCTTTGGTTCACGGCTCGTTCAGTCAGAGTCGGCGCCAAGTTTCCTGCATTTCTTACAGTTCTCTCACGTCCGGATCTATCCAGATCTACCTCAGTCCTTTATTGAAAGGTTACACATGAAGCTTTCACGCACCATTAAGGCAGTTGCTGTCTCAGTAGTTGCAGTCCTTGCAATTGCTCCATCAGCATTTGCAACAGATATCACAGGCGCTGGTTCAACTGCAGTTCTGTCATTCATGGATACATGTAAGGCTGCATACCAGACTTCATCAGGCGATACATTCTCATATGCAGGCGGCGGTTCAGGTGCTGGAAAGACAGCAATCAACGCCTCACCAGCAACAAAGGATCTCGCATACTCAGATTCAGTCGACGCAACACCACCAACTGGTCTTCTTCACATCCCAGCAGCTGTATGGCCAATCGCCATTGCTTACAACCTCAACACAAAGCGTCACATCCAGTTGTCGATCAAGACAATCTCTGACATCTTCGGTGGCAAGGTCACTATGTGGAACGATCCAGAAATCGCTGCAGATAACAACAAGCTTGCAAAGACTCCTGTCTATCGCCTCAAGGCAGATGGATCACAGTACAAGGATGCTAAGGGCCAGCCAGTAATTCTTGCTTACAAGACTGTTGGAGCTCCTTTCACATTCCCAGCACAGCGCATCACAGTTGTTTACCGTGGCGGAACTTCAGGCACAACAAACAACTTCACTTCAGCAATGCACGGAACACCAGGATCAATCTGGGCTAAGAACGGTAACGACTCATTCGCAGCCGCTAACCCATTCGACGTCACAACAGATCCATCACACTTCCAGAACGCTGCTTCATCAGCGTCAGTGGCAGATCTTGCTGATAAGACCAAGTACTCAATCACATACGTTGAAGCAAGCTACGTTGCTCCAAAGGCAAACCTCGCAACAGCTTCAATCTTGAACAACGCTGGAAACTCTGTTCTTCCAGATGTTAACGGCGCTGGCGCACAGTTCGAAGATTCAAAGCTTGATGCCGCAACAGGTATCATCACTTGGAACTACGCATCAGTTGCTCCTGCTGCTTACCCACTAACAGCTGCAACTTATGCACTTGCTTTCAGCAAGTACTCAAGCGCAGCAACAGCGGCAGCAGTCAAGAAGCAGATCGAGTTCACAGCATTCAACTGCTATGACACTGCAAAGACATTCCCAATGATTCCTATCGCTAAGACATCAGCTCTTGGTAAGGCAATCCTTGGATTGACTGCAAAGATCGGTGCATAATTAAGTAGACCTCTACTTAACCTGTTAAACGAGAAAACCCCGCCATTCGAGGGAAGGCGGGGTTTTTTCATGCCTGGATACTTGATCCTAAGAAATGGACTAAGGCCGAAAGAACGATAAGAAAGAGTGGTGCGCCCGGCTGGAATCGAACCAGCGGCCTACCGCTTAGAAGGCGGTTGCTCTATCCGACTGAGCTACGGGCACCTGAACTGCAGGATTAATTCTACTTGCAGAGAACCCGATAGAGTTCCGCACTATGGCTGAGTTCATTTATACGATGAAGAAGGCGCGTAAAGCGCATGGCGAGAAGGTCATCCTCGATGACGTCACACTTGCCTTCTACCCAGGTGCAAAGATCGGTGTAGTCGGTCCCAATGGCGCCGGTAAGTCCACAGTCCTTCAGATCATGGCTGGTCTTCAGACCGCCTCTAATGGCGAAGCATTCCTCTCTCCGGGCTACACAGTGGGCATTCTCTTGCAAGAGCCACACCTTGATGAGACGAAGAACGTCCTTGAAAATGTTCAGATGGGCGTCGCCGAAACAATGGCACTCATGAACCGCTTCAATGCGATCTCAGAAGAGATGGCAAACCCTGATGCTGATTACGACAAGCTCCTTGCCGAGATGGGCACGCTTCAAGAGCAGCTCGATCATCGCAATGCTTGGGACCTAGATTCACAACTTGAGCAAGCGATGGATGCACTTCGTTGCCCACCACCTGATGCTGATGTCAGCCTCTTATCGGGTGGCGAGAAGCGCCGCGTCGCGCTCTGTAAGTTATTGCTCGAAGCACCAGATCTCTTGCTCCTTGATGAGCCAACTAACCATTTAGATGCTGAATCAGTCTTGTGGCTTGAACAGCACCTCTCTAAATACCCAGGCACTGTCGTAGCGATCACGCACGATAGATACTTCTTGGACAACGTTGCAGAATGGATTTTGGAGCTCGATCGCGGTCGCGCCTACCCATATGAAGGTAACTACTCGACCTATCTTGAAACAAAGGCGACTCGATTAAAGATCGAAGGTCAGAAAGATGCAAAGCGCGCAAAGCGATTAGCGGAAGAGCTCGAGTGGGTTCGCATGAACTCCAAGGGACGCCAGACCAAGTCAAAGGCACGTCTTGCTCGCTATGAAGAGATGGCAGCTGAAGCAGATAAGACTCGCAAGTTAGATTTCGAAGAGATTCAGATTCCACCTGGCCCACGTCTTGGCAATGTTGTTGTCGAGGTCGAACATTTGAAGAAGGGCTTCGGCGATCGCCTCTTGATCGATGATCTCTCCTTCACACTTCCGCGCAACGGAATCGTCGGTGTAATCGGACCTAACGGTGCAGGTAAGACAACGCTCTTTAAGACGATCTTGGGTCTAGAACAACCAGATAGTGGCTCTGTAAAGATCGGTGAGACGGTAAAGATCGCTTACGTCGATCAGAGCCGTGCTGGTATCGATCCAACAAAGAGCCTCTGGGAAGTTGTTTCTGATGGCCTTGATTTCATGAAGGTCGGCAACGTGGAAATGCCTTCACGTGCTTATGTCTCTGCCTTTGGTTTCAAGGGTCCAGATCAGCAGAAGCCAGCGGGAGTTCTCTCTGGTGGTGAGCGAAATCGTTTGAATCTTGCACTCACACTCAAGCAAGGTGGAAACCTCTTGCTCCTCGATGAGCCAACAAACGATCTCGATGTTGAAACTCTTGGCTCACTCGAAAATGCTCTTCTTGAGTTCCCGGGTTGCGCCGTAGTCATCTCGCACGATCGCTGGTTCTTGGATCGCATCGCAACACATATCTTGGCTTACGAAGGTGACTCACAATGGTTCTGGTTCGAAGGAAACTTCGAGTCATACGAAGAGAACAAGATCAAGCGACTCGGAGCCGAAGCAGCGCGTCCACATCGCGTTACCTACCGAAAGCTCACTCGTTAATGCGTCACATTGCAAAGGTTCATGTTCGTTGGGATGACCAAG
>CAIMOX010000043.1 GCA_903843225.1 uncultured Actinomycetes bacterium
GCTGTCTCAAGCAGGATTGCAGCGGACATCAAGAGCGTTACGGAGACGATGATGACTCCGACCGCATTAGGAAGAATGTGCTTAAAGATGATTCGGCGATTTGAAGCACCAGCTACACGAGCCGCATCAACAAAGTCACGCTCACGTAAGGTCAAGAACTCACCTCGAACCAGACGTGATAACCCGGTCCAAGTAAAGAGACCTAAGTAGAGCGCCAAGAAGGTCGCACCTAGGTTTCCAAAGTGATAACCGATAACCGATCCGATGATGATTGATGGGATGGTGATGAGAAAATCTACGAAGCGCATTAAGACGTTATCAACAGTCCCGCGGTAGAAGCCAGCGAGTGCACCAACGACCGTTCCGAGAGTTCCGGCGACGATTCCGATAATGAAGGTCACCAAGAGGGATCGTTGAGCTCCACGCATCACAAGTGCGAAGTAGTCGTGGCCAATATCGTCTTGACCAAATGGATGCTTGCCGAGTCCAAAGCCCGCACCTGGAGTAATTGTGAGGGTCGGGCAACCAACTGCACCATTCTTACAATTGATCAGATTAGGTGTATCGGTTGTTGTGTAATGCCACCAGCCGTTCCAGCCAATTGGACCGATATGGAACTCACTGGCAGTAAAGACGAAGACAATCACGGAGATCAGCACAAAGAGCGAGATCATCGCGGCACGGTGGCGGACAAAACGGCGCAGAACGATCTGACGCTGACTTAATCCCTCGACCTCTTTATTCGCGATGGCATTCTCGCCGCCATCAGTCTGCGAGATCTCTGCAGTATTTTTCTTACGTCCGAAGGCCATTATTTGCTCCCTACGCGAATACGTGGATCAAGGGCTGAGTAAAGAAGATCGGCCACTAAGTTAGCTAATACAGAAAGCGATGCGGTGCAGAAGAAGACGCCCATCAGGAGATTGAGATCAAGACCTTGGATCGCATTGTTAAAGAGCGTTCCCATTCCCGACCAACCAAAGACTCGTTCGGTAATGATCGCTCCACCAATAATTCCAGCAAGATCCACGACGATAATTGTCGTCAGAGGAATCATGGTGTTGCGGAAAGCGTGACGCATAATGACAGTGCGCTCAGAAAGTCCTTTTGCTCGGGCTGTGCGGATGTAATCCTGATTAAGCACCTCGAGAAGTGTTCCGCGCGAGTAGCGAATATAACCAGCAAATGAGATCAACGTCAGAGCGATAGTCGGCAAGAACAAGTGAACAGCGCGATCTAAAAAGTTGGTCCAGAAATCAGGGTTACTGAGTAGCGGATCGTTCTGACCGACAGTTGGGATTGGTCGGCCATTAACTCCATCCATCTGAAGATAGGGAGTCCAACTCTGCATAAGGCGATCGATAATGACGATTACGCCCATCAACCCACCAGAGATCATCGCAGTGCGGATTACCGGACGACGATCGATCTTTGCCCAGAAGGTTCCGCTAATCCATGCCGTTCCGAGCGTTGCTGCGAAGAGTCCAACCAAGAGCCAGAAACTTGAATAGTGCTTAAAGAGGTAGTTCACCGGGTAGTACATAACGAGCGTGACCACAGCCATTGTTTGAGTGGCGCGCAGCGCCTTCTTATCCTCGAGACCAACCGAGATGGCGGTGACGCCGTATGCGATTGCCAGTGCAAAGATGAAGACCACAACTGGTCCAAGCTTTGGGGTTGCAAACCACTTTGTAATGGAGAAGAACTCAAGGAGGGCAAAGTTTGCGATGAAAGCGATGGCAAGAACGCGGTAGAAAGTCTTTCGCTTACTACCGACGATACCTGCCCAGAAGAAGGCGGTCGCGATAGAGAGTACGAGCGCCCAGCCAATCGGTATATGGCCATTAGCCAAGAAGTCATTGAACTTGATTGCCAAGAATTGCTTGAGTAAGACCGCTACCCAGAAGATTGGGAGAGAGAACATCAAGAATGAGAAGA
>CAIMOX010000044.1 GCA_903843225.1 uncultured Actinomycetes bacterium
AAGTAAGACAAAATTTCTTGGAATTCCAAAGCGCACCCTGACCAAATCAACGGCAGTCTCTGAAGTTGTTGCCCGTGAAATGGCTGAATCAGTCCGGAAGCAATTTGGTTCAGATTTTGCGATCTCAACGACTGGCGTAGCTGGACCGGGCAAGGCCTACGGCCAAAAGGCCGGAACTGTCTGGGTGGCAATCGCATCGAAGAGAGAGACGATCACGATCGAGCTCGGACTCACAGGCGAGCGCAACGCCATCCGCGGAGCCACAATTGAGAGTGCTTTAGCCTGCCTTTCGCGTATCCTTATCTCGTGACACTTTTACGCTCCTACCTCGGCAACACGCTTCGCTCTGCGCGCGTGGCCCAAGGTCGCACCCTGCGCGATGTTGCAAAGAGCGCACGAGTATCCCTTGGCTATCTCTCCGAAGTAGAACGCGGTCAGAAAGAAGCCTCATCAGAGTTGATCAACGCGATCTGTTTCGCACTCGATCTCGATCTCTCTACTCTTCTTCTTGATGTCGTGACTCAAGTAAAGAGCCACGAAACACCAGCTCTTACTGTGGTGGGCGACGCTGCATAACGGTTCACCCGTGAAGTACGCTCCACAAATGGCAACCTACCAACGCTCTCAAATCGCGATCCTCGCTGGCGCAAAAGAGGTTATCGCTCAAGTTGGTAGTTATGAATCTTTGATGAACGATATTGCTGAACGCGCAGAGGTCTCACGCGCAACGATTTATAACCACTTCGCCGATCGTGAAGAACTGATGAATGCGCTCCTTGCTAGCGAAGTCGAGCGCTTAATCGAAGTCGCGCGTACGGCAAAAAGTAAAGCGGATGCGCTCTTCCAGCTCTCTCGTAATATCTCTGAAGACCTCGCACTCGCCAAGATGGTAGAGACTGACCGCGATCAGGTCATCGCACTCACCACTATTACTGGCCATCCACGATGGATTGCGATTCATCGCGCCGCGGCTGAAGTTTTCGGTGATGATGAAAACTCAGTTGGGCTTCTTCTTCGCTGGCTCATCGCACAAGTGACCTCACCGCTCACTGCAGCACAATCACAGATTCAAGCTGATCGTTTAGCAAGCCTGCTCTAAGGCGCCATCTCATGCGCATCACTGAATTACGAAACCGTATCAACGAAGCCTTCGCCGATCCTGACACGTACTCCAGAGATACCGTTCACTCAGAGCTTGGCGGCCGGACCGTCAATGAAGCCCTCGCTGCCGGTCTTGAGCCCGGCGATATCTGGCGCGGAGTAATCGCCCATAACCCAGAGATGCCTGCAAAGCTTCGCTAGCCCGCCACTTCAGTAGCCTTCTCAATCGCCCTCATTTCCGGGCGCCATCTGGGCGTGTCTAGACCACCCATGGAGTGATATTCGAACAGATGTTCGGTAGACTACTTATGCCCAGCCCGAGCGGTTCCACAGTTCCGCGTCGCATCAAGCGTCGCCGTCAGTGGTCTTCCGTACCTTCGGGACCGTATAGACGCCACACCTATTAGAGCCTGAAAGACTTTAATGAGTGAAGGTTTGAGTAGTAAGAAAGGTATAAAAATGGCTTCAGATAAATCTGAAAGCAAGACGGATAAGCAATTATCCGAACGCGGTAAAGCCCTTGATACAGCCCTCGCCCAGATCGAGCGTCAATTCGGTAAGGGGTCCATCATGAAGATGGGCGAACGAGGCGCAATCCCAATGGAAGTCATTCCAACTGGTTCGATCGCACTCGATATCGCACTCGGAATCGGCGGATTGCCACGTGGGCGTATCGTAGAAATTTATGGACCTGAATCCTCAGGTAAGACAACTGTCGCACTCCATGCGATCGCTAATGCACAGAAGGCTGGCGGTATCGCAGCATTTATCGATGCAGAGCATGCACTGGATCCAGAGTATGCCCGCAAGCTCGGCGTTGATATCGATGCACTGCTCGTCTCGCAGCCAGATACCGGTGAGCAAGCGCTTGAGATCATGGATATGTTGGTCCGCTCCGGCGCCCTCGACATTATCGTCGTTGACTCCGTTGCAGCACTTGTTCCTCGCGCTGAAATCGAAGGCGAGATGGGTGATTCACATATGGGTCTCCAAGCTCGTTTGATGTCACAAGCACTTCGTAAGATCACCGGTGCACTGCACCAATCAAATACCACTGCGATCTTCATCAACCAGCTCCGTGACAAGATCGGTGTCTTCTTCGGAACTCCTGAGACAACCACTGGTGGTAAGGCGCTCAAGTTCTACGCCTCTATCCGTCTCGATGTCCGCAGAATCGAAACCCTTAAAGATGGTCAAGATGCAGTCGGTAACCGTACGCGCGTCAAGGTCGTCAAGAACAAGATGGCTCCACCATTTAAGCAGGCAGAGTTCGACATCATCTACGGAACCGGTATCTCACGCGAAGGATCGCTCATCGATCTCGGCGTTGAAGTCGGTGTCGTGAAGAAGGCTGGCGCTTGGTATACCTACGGTCCGGATCAACTCGGCCAAGGTAAAGAGAATGCTCGCGCCTTCCTCTTGGATAATCCAGATCTCGCTAACGATATTGAGCAGCAGATCCGCGATCACTATGTACCAGTTGCGATCGATCCAGCGCTCGTCGCTGCCGTTGATGAGGCAACAGCTGAGGTTGAGTTCTAAACCTTGAAATACGACCGCTCTCACCAGGCAGAGGCCTCTGCTGGAGCTCTTACCTACTCCGAGGCGATGGATTGCGCGCTCTTTGCGCTCGCTCCACGTGCTCGGAGTAGGGCTGAGCTCCACGACCATCTGATCAAGCGTGGCGCCGAAGAAGAGATCGCCTCTGGCATCCTCGATACTCTCGAGCTCCAAGGGCTGCTCAATGATCTTGAATTTGCAAAGATCTGGGCAGAATCTCGTCAGCGTCAGAAGAAGTTAAGTAAGCGCGTGATCTCTTCAGAGCTTCGTCAAAAAGGTGTCGCCGCAGATATCATCGAAGAAGCGCTCGCAGGGATTGATAGTGAAGAGGAGTATGAGCTTGCCTTCGCTCTCGCCGAGAAGAAGTACCGCGCTAGCTCACACCTTGCTCCAGATGTTGCCTATCGCCGCATCTCATCTCTTCTTGCGCGTAAGGGTTTTGGCCACCAGATGATGGCTCGGATTATGAATCAACTACGATTGGGCGATGAGCAGCTCTAGCCCCTTAATTGTTATCTGTGGTGCTACCGCTACTGGAAAGAGCGATCTCGCAATCGCGCTTGCGCAGAAACTTGGCGCAGAGATTATTAATGCCGACTCCATGCAGGTCTATCAGGGCATGGATATCGGAACTGCAAAGCTCACTCATGAAGAGCGCGCAGGGATCCCACATCACCTCTTAGATATCCACCCGGTCAATCTCGATATGACAGTCGCTAAGTATCAAGAGATCGCCCGAGCTGAAGTCGACCGACTCCGCGCTGCAAATATCCCAGCGATCATTGTTGGCGGAACTGGTCTCTATATTAAATCGATCCTCGATGATCTCAATTTTCCAGATACTGATCCGATTATCCGCCAGCGGATTACCGATGAGGCAGAAGAGATTGGTAACGAGGCGATCCATGCACGCCTTGCAACCCTTGATCCAGTGGCGGCCCTTGCGATTCCATTTGAGAATGTCAGAAGAGTTATCCGGGCACTCGAAGTCATTGAGATTACTGGTCAGCCTTACACAACGAATCTGCCACGCAAAGACTCGACTCGCTATCCCGATGCGATCCAGATTGGGCTAGCAATGGATCGCGAAGCACTCGGTGATCGCATCAACGCCAGAGTCGATCGTATGTGGGAGCTTGGCTTTGTCGATGAGGTTGAAGAGCTCATCAATCACGGGATCCTCGAGGCGAAGACCGCTCAAGCTGCTATCGGCTACGCCCAGATTATTGCGATGAAGCATGGCTCCATCAGCGAGGAAGAAGCTCGCGAAGATACCAAGCGCGCCACTCGCCAATATGTGCGTCGCCAAGAGACCTGGTTTAGTCGAGATGAGCGCATCACCTGGCTCTCAGCGCACTCCACAACCCCCGCGCGGACGGATGCAGCCTTAGCGTCTATTATTCAAAGATGATCGCAACCTATGGGCATGGCACGAAGAATGACTTTGTGCTGCTCTTTGACCCAGAAGATGCGCAAGAGTTAACGCCAGAGCAAATAATCCGAATTTGTGATCGCCAGACCGGTATCGGCGCAGATGGAACTATCCGCATCATTAAGCGCGATGGCAAGTGGTTTATGGATTACCGCAATAGCGATGGAACTCTCGCCGAAATGTGTGGCAACGGAATTCGTGTGATGGCTCGCTACTTAGTTGAGCGCGGTCATCAAGGTGAAGGAATCTTTGCGATTAATACCCGCGCTGGCATGAAGTACCTCGCAGTCCCAGCAGTTGATGATATTGCCGTCAATATGGGCGGCGTCTCTGAAGTTTACGGCGAGATCACCGTGACAGTTGGAGATCGAAGTTGGCAGGGGTACAACATCAACGTTGGTAATCCTCATGCGGTTGTCTTTGTCGATGAGCTCGCTGATGCGGGGGATCTCAAGAGCCCACCGATCGTTGAACCAGCTGATGAGTACCCAGAAGGTGTGAACGTTGAATTTGTGAAGATCCTTGAGAACGGCGAGCTTGCGATGCGCGTGCATGAGCGTGGATCAGGTGAGACTCAGAGCTGCGGAACCGGAATCTGTGCAGTCGCACTCGCGACCACCCTCAAGCTGAAGAAATCACTTCCGATTCATTGGGTCATCAATCCACCCGGGGGACGCTTGACCGTTGATATCGATCCCCATAGCAATGCAACGCTCACTGGACCTGCTGTACTGATTGCCGATCACGACATTAGTAAGTACCTCTAATGGCCCGCGATCAAGAACCACTCGATATCGATATTGATCAACTCCTTCGTGAATCTGCTCAAGTAGCAGCAGAGTTTGATGCTAATGAGAGTCTCGCGGAGTTCAATGAGAGCCAACAACAAGATCTGCAAGATCGCCAAGCACTTCGTCGTGTTCATGGCCTCTCTACTGAAATGCAGGATGTCTCTGATGCTGAGTACCGACAACTTCGATTAGAGAAGGTTGTTCTGGTCGGCGTCTGGACTGAAGGCACTGCACAAGATGCCGAAAACTCACTCAAAGAACTCGGCGCGCTCGCTGAGACCGCCGGTTCTCAAGTAATGGATGGACTTATCCAACGCCGAGATCGCGCTGATCCATCGACCTATATCGGCTCCGGAAAAGTTGTCGAGCTGCGTAACGCAGTCGTTGCGACTGGCGCCGACACCGTTGTCTGCGATGGTGAACTATCACCGGCACAACTGCGCTCGCTTGAATCGAAGGTAAAGGTCAAGGTCATTGATCGCACCGCACTTATCCTGGATATCTTTGCGCAGCATGCGAAGTCACGTGAAGGTAAAGCCCAAGTAGAACTCGCTCAGATGACCTACCTCCTGCCACGACTTCGTGGTTGGGGTGATTCACTTTCGCGCCAAGCAGGTGGCATCGGTGGTCGCGGACCTGGTGAGACGAAGATCGAAACTGATCGTCGACGTATCAATGACAAGATGGCAAAACTTCGTAAAGATATTAAAGAGATGAAGGTTGCTCGCGATACGAAGCGACAAGAACGAGATCGTCACAATATTCCATCAGTAGCGATCGCTGGCTATACCAACGCCGGTAAGTCCTCGCTGATGAATCGCTTAACAAATGCTGGCGTGCTTGTCGAGAACGCACTCTTTGCAACGCTCGATCCAACTACGCGCCAGACTCGAACTCCCGATGGTCGCATCTTTACGCTCTCGGATACCGTCGGGTTTGTTCGCCACCTGCCGCATCAGCTCGTTGAGGCATTTAAGTCAACGCTAGAAGAAGTAGCGGGCGCTGATCTCATCGTCCATGTCGTCGATGGCTCGCACCCAGATCCGATGGAACAGATTCGCGCAGTTCGCCACGTAATCAATGATGTCGGCGGGGGAGAAATCCCTGAGATTATCGCGATTAATAAGGCTGATATCGCAGCTCCTGAAGTCATGATGCAGATCCTGCGCACCGAGCCCAATAGCTTTGCCTTCTCTGCTCGTACTGGATTTGGTCTAGATACCCTCCTTAAAGCGATCGAGACATCACTTCCGCGACCGCGCATTGAAGTGCGCGCAACGATTCCCTTCAACCGCGGAGATCTCGTCTCGGCGATCCATGAGCGTGGTGAGATTATGAGTGAAGAGTATTCCGAGAACGGGACAACGATCCACGCGATGGTCGATGGCTCACTGGCTGAAAAGCTCGAACTATTTAAGTAGGATTTCGCCATGTCGATCTACATCACCCTACCGGCAGATGCTGAGCCGGAGGCGTTCTCAGATGCAGTTCGAGAGATCACAGATTTAATCAAT
>CAIMOX010000045.1 GCA_903843225.1 uncultured Actinomycetes bacterium
GAGTTCTATCAAGGCAACATCTCGAAGAGATAAGGGATCGCCCTCCCGATTTGCATGGAGTAGGAGCAACTCAATATCTTCAACTGACAAGGCCTTAGGAAGGCGCTTAGGGATTTTCGGCGGATTGAACTCCTTGATTGGATTGAGGAAGCCCTCTTCTTTTGCTGCAAAGATGTAAAAGTTGCGAATAGCTACGACCGCTCGCGAGATTGAGCTTTCAGCGAGGACCGATCCCCCACCTTTTCCACGCAAAGTCGCGACAAACTCATCCATCAATAAAGGGGTCAGGGCATCTGCTGTGATGGAGAGATCCTCTAAGAAGAGCGCAAACCTTGCTAAATCACGTTCGTAGGCCGATGTCGTGTTCTTCGTTAAACCCTTTTCGACCCGCAGATGCGAAATGTACTCTCGTACCAACGCATCAGTGCTTTTCATGGCCCTTCTTCAGACCATTCGTAATAGCAGCCGCAATCAAACCTGCGAAAAGTGGATGTGGACGCGTGGGACGCGAGAGGAACTCTGGGTGAGCTTGAGTTCCAACATAGAACGGGTGAATTGACTCTGGGAGTTCGACAAATTCAACGAGGTGTTTGTCAGGAGAAAGCCCAGAAAATTTCAGACCAGTATTTCCGATAACTTCGCGATAGGAGTTATTCACTTCGTAGCGATGGCGATGGCGCTCTTGAATAAGCTCAGAGCCATAGACGCGCGCCACGATTGAGCCAGGCTCGAGGACTGCTGGATAAAGTCCAAGACGCATTGTTGCGCCCATATCTCCATCACCTGCAACGATCGCTTCTTGAGAGGCCATCGTTGCAATGACAGGATTTGCCGTCTCTGGATCGAACTCCGCTGAGCTAGCATCAAGGATTCCGGCGAGTGATCGTGCGGCTTCGATCACCATACACTGAAGTCCTAGGCAGAGTCCGAGAGTTGGGATTTTATTCTCACGGGCATAGGTCAGTGCGCCGAGCTTTCCTTCAATACCGCGAACGCCAAAACCTCCTGGCACACAGATCGCATCGACATCACTCAAATTCGATTGAGCGCCAGCAGGAGTTTCGCAATCATCTGATGGGATCCACTTGATGTGGATCTTTGCATTATTAGCAAAACCCCCAGCACGAAGCGCTTCTGTTACTGAGAGATACGCATCGGGAAGATCAACATACTTTCCGACAAGGGCAACGGTGACGTGGTGTTCGGGGTGATGAACCTTCTTCAGGAGGTCGTCCCACTCCCCCCACACGATATCCGTCGCACTTAGGCCAAGTCGTCGGACTACATACGAGTCAAGGCCTTCAGAGTTTATCACCTTAGGAATATCGTAGATAGATGGAGCGTCAACGGCAGCGACAACGGCCTCTGGATCAACGTCACACATATTGGAGATTTTGCGCTTCACAGAATCTGGAATCTCGCGATCTGAGCGGATAACGATAGCGTCAGGAGCGATACCAATGGATCGAAGCGCAGCAACTGAGTGCTGGGTCGGCTTAGTTTTTAGTTCACCTGATGGTCCGATATATGGAACAAGTGAGACATGAAGATAAAAGACATTGTCGCGACCAACATCTTGTCGAATTTGGCGAGCAGCTTCTAAGAATGGAAGCGATTCAATATCACCAACCGTGCCGCCCACTTCAGTGATCACAAGATCAATTTCTGGACCAGCCATCGAGCGAATACGTTCTTTAATTTCGTTAGTGATATGCGGGATCACTTGGACGGTATCTCCGAGATAGCCACCTCGTCGCTCTTTCGCGATCACATTGGAGTAGACCTGACCGGTGGTCACATTTGCTGAGCCCTCGAGACTGCGATCAAGGAATCGCTCATAATGGCCGATATCTAAATCGGTTTCGGCACCATCATCGGTCACAAAAACTTCACCATGTTGGAATGGATTCATCGTTCCAGGATCGACATTGAGGTAAGGGTCTAACTTTTGCATCGTGACGCGGACTCCGCGCGATGAAAGGAGGCGTCCTAGGCTCGAAGCTGTGAGGCCTTTTCCAAGACTTGAGGCAACGCCCCCGGTGACAAAGAGATGTTTCGTAACATGAGGGCTGGTCATGGAGCACTAACTTATCACGAAGCGAGAGCTGATTTTCGTACCAACTCTAAGAGCTCTGCTGCGTGTTCTTGAGCAGTCTCCGATTGCGCCTGACCCGAGAGCATCCGAGCAATCTCAACCTTGCGGGCAGAGTCATCGAGCAATAAGACATCGCTAGAACTCACAGAGCCACTCTGATCCTTCTGAACCAGAAGGTGGTGATCTGCCCAGACCGCTACCTGTGCCAGATGCGTGACCACTATGACCTGGGCGATCTTTGAGAGGGCCTTAAGACGCCGTCCAACCTCCACGGCAGCCGCGCCACCGACGCCAGCATCAACTTCATCAAAGATATATGTGCCCATAGGAGATGACTCAGCGATGACGACTGAGAGCGCGAGCATGACACGGGACGTTTCGCCGCCACTGGCCACCTTCGATAGCGGAAGCGGGTTGGCCCCAGAATGTCCGGCAAATAGCAAGGCAACCTCATCTAGCCCAGTCGACGAGTACTCAGAGAATTTTTCACCAGAGGCGGTATTGATCTCACAGATCAGCTGAGAGTTCGGCATTGAAAGTTTCTGCATCTCGGCAGTTGTGAGCTTGGATAATTTCTCTGCCCCAGAACTTCGCTTCGCAGTGAGAGCCTTTGCCACTTTCTTGAGATTCGTAAAGATTGTTCCTAGTTCTCTTTCCAATTCAGTGATGCGCTCATCTCCTCCGAGTAAATCAGCAATTCGTTCCTGCGATGATTCAAAGCGAGTGATAAGTTCTTCAAAGGCTGCTTGGCGATCTGAACCCACGCCATATTTTTTAATGAGGCTGTTAATCCCAGCTTTACGTTGCTGCAGAGCATTAAAGCGCGCTGGGTTGGCCTCAAGTCGACCAAGGTATGAGAGTAGATCTCCAGTTGAATCCGTGAGGTCAAAGAGAACTGTTGAGTATTTATCAATCGCCCGATCGAGGGCAGAGTCTTTACCTTTGATTGATTCAAGGGTGCGGCGAGCAAGATTCAATGAGGAGATGATGCCGCGCTCTTCATCTTCAATCTGATTGAGAGCTGTTGTAATCACGTTATGGAGCTCTTCTACGCTGCCAAGGCGGTTAATCTCATCTTCAATCTCGCGATCCTCACCGCTCTTTGGCAAGATCTTTGAAAATTCATCTATAAAAGCTTTCAACTCGGCGATCTGCGCATCTTTCTGCGCGCTCTCCTTCTTCAAAAGTGCAATTCGCTCTGCAAGAGAACGATACTCATCGAAAGATTGTTGGTATGAGACGAGCTCGCTCTCGGCGCCGACGAAGGCATCTAAGAGCTCTCGCTGTACAGCCGGCTTTGCCAATCTGAGGTTGGTGGACTGTCCGTGAATCTCAATCAGTTCATCGGCAAAACCGGCAACCTTAGATGTCGTCGAGAGTGCGCCACCAATTGCGATGCGGGACTTTCCTTCAGCCCCAATAGTTCGGGTGAGTAAGAGTTCGGAGCCTTCGATATCGCCGCCGAGATCGAGAATATTTTCACTGATTTGCGGTGTAACAGAAAATCGTGAGGAGACGACTGTTCGCTCAGAACCGGTTCGCACTAAATCGGAGTCGCCCTTTCCGCCGAGGACTAGTCCTAGAGCGGTAAGGACCATCGTCTTTCCAGCTCCCGTCTCTCCAGTTAAAACTGTGAGCCCTGATCCAAATTCAATCTGTGCGCTCTCAATGACGCCGAGGGAGCGGATTGAGATCTCCTCAAGTTGGTTTACTGCAGGAGTTTTACTCTCACTCACCGCGCCAACCTTCAATAGGCAACTTGAACTTAGCGACGAGGCGATCTGTGAAGCCACCATCATCTAGTTGGACGAGTCGCACCGAATTCTCTGATCGTGAAATTGTGACACGATCACGTAGTTCGAGTGGGAAGGTGCGCATGCCATCAGCAGAGAGTTGGCAATTCTTTGATTCAATATCAATCGCGATTGTTGAATCCGGCGAGATCACCATCGGACGTGAGAAGAGCGCATGAGCTGCCAAAGGTAAGAAAAGAATCGCATGAACTTGCGGCCACATCACTGGACCACCCGCAGAATATGCGTAGGCAGTGGATCCGGTCGGAGTTGCTGCGATCACGCCATCGCAACCCCAGCGAGAGAGGGGACGGCCATCAATTTGAACGAAGAGCTCGACCATCTGCGAATCATTTCGACTCACCGTAACCTCATTAAGCGCCCAGCCAGTATGAACTGTGCTCCCCGCTCGCTCAACAGAGTGCTTGAGAAGCAATCGCGACTCACCCTTATAGCTACGATCAAGAATCCCTTTAACAATCGCCGAAATAGATGGTCGATCAATTTCTGCAAGAAACCCGACGTTGCCCATATTGATACCAAGGATTGGGATGTCGTGACCCTGCACGAGCTCTGCCGCACGCAAGATCGTGCCATCGCCACCGAGGACAACCGCGATCTCGACATCACTCACATCTGACCATGAGTCCACGTGATCAATCGAATGCGGAGTATTTGAAAGGACTGTGATTCCAGCCTGGTGAAGTTCACGGGCTAAATCGGCTGCAAGGAGCAGCGCATCATCTTTTGTTGGATGTAGAACCAAGAGAACTTTGCGATCTAGCATTTACTGTGGCCCTTCGATAATTGCTGCTTCTAGTTGCGCGTCAGATAACTCATTACTTCCCCGCTTAAGCCAGAGGAAGTATTCAACGTTTCCACTCGGGCCAGGTAGAGAACTTGCGACGACTCCATAACACCCTAGACCCATATCGTAGGCAGCATCAGCTACATCTTTCACCGCACTCTTACGAAGTTGTGGATCGCGGACGACTCCACCCGCTCCCAGGCGTTCTCTCCCGACTTCAAATTGAGGTTTTACCATAACTAAAAAATCGGCATGGGATCGGGTGACCCCAGAGAGCGCAGGCAAGACGAGAGAGAGTGAAATAAAACTTAAATCGGCAACGACGAGATCTACTGGTTCTCCAATTTGTTCTTGCGTTAAATGACGAACATTTGTCCGATCAAGAACCGTTACTCGTGGATCTTGACGAATCTCCCACGCCATCTGTCCATAACCAACATCCACCGCGACCACTCCGGCTACATCTCGCTTGAGTAAAACATCCGTGAAGCCACCAGTTGATGCGCCAGCATCGAGCGCGCGGCGACCCGCCACCACAATCTCAGGAAAGGCATCAAGTGCGCCAGCTAACTTATGTCCGCCACGAGAGACGTAATCATCGCGTTCACCTGCAAGGGTGAGTGAAGTTTCGGCATCTACCTGGGTTGCCGGCTTTGTCGCAGGGATACCCGTAACTAAAACTGAGCGAGATTCGATGAGATCAGCAGCATGCTCACGTGAACGCGCGAGACCGCGACGAACAAGTTCAGCATCGAGACGGGTCTTCATCTCCCTCCTTAGATGCCGTCAATAGCGGTGAGAGCTCGCTGTAGTTGTTCGTGGATCGCGTCATATTCGTTGACATGGTGATCTAACTCTTGGGCTTGCACCGCTGCGATCCGATCGCGAATCGAATCGATCGAACCAGATGGGCTCAACTCGGACTCAACATGGGCGGTATGGTGAAGATTGGCGCTCTCATTCATGCACGTACCGTACCAATTGCCACCACCGATACGACGCTAACGGGGATCAAAACGAGAGCGTAAGAGCTAGAGCTTGGTGATTGTTAGCGCCTCAACCTGCCAACGGCTCGCTAGGCCGCCAGGCGCCTGCCAGAATCTGCGTCGCACAGCGCCTTGTACTTCGATCCACTCCTGACCCTTAACCGAGAGAGCAGATTTGCGTGCAGA
>CAIMOX010000046.1 GCA_903843225.1 uncultured Actinomycetes bacterium
CTCCTGAGGCGTGCTTTTGACCGCGAATAAAGGAGCAACTCAAGTGGCAGAAATTTCAATCAACGGCAGCACACGTACCAACTTTGGTAAGGGCGCATCACGTCGCGACCGTGTAGCTGGTCTCGTTCCAGCAGTGATCTACGGCCACATGGCAGTGCCACAGCACGTCGTTCTCCCAGCTCGCGAGCTCGGAAACGCTCTCAAGCAGTCAAACGTCCTTCTTAACCTCTCCTTCGATGGCAAGAGCGAACTCGTTCTTCCCAAGTCAGTATCGAAGAACCCACTTACCGGAATCTTTGAGCATGTCGATCTCCTCGTTGTCCGTAAGGGCGAGAAGGTCACTGTTGAAGTACCTGTTCACACAGAGGGTGCATACGACAAGGATGGAATCCTCGAGCACGTTAACAACACCATTGAAGTAGAAGCAGAAGCAACATCGATCCCTGCATTCTTGGTTCTTGATCTCACAGGCATGCCTGCTGGAACAAGCAAGACCGCTGGCGATGTAAAGCTCCCTGACGGAACAACTCTTGTCTCAGATGCAGCAATGGTTGTTGTGCACCTTTCAGAGCGTTCATCAGCTGCTGAGCCAGTTGCTGCTGCAACTGAAGCTGCACCTGCCGCTGAAGCTCCAAAAGCTGAATAATTAAGTAACACCTCTTCACAAGTATGAGCGCTTCTGATCGCTGGATCATTTTCGGTTTAGGAAATCCCGGCGATCAGTACGCGCAAACCCGTCACAATATCGGCCACATGGTGATTGATTACCTCGGCAGTAACTCACGATTATCTTCCCATAAATCCCGTTGCGAGATTGCTGATATCCGCGTCGCAGGGGTTGCGGTCACACTCGCAAAATCAAAGCTCTACATGAATGAATCCGGCGCCCCACTCAAAGCACTCGCCGATTTCTACAAAGTCACCGGTGAAAATATCATCGTGGTGCACGATGAATTAGATATCGCGTTCAACACAATCCGTATCAAGATCGCTGGCGGAGATAACGGCCATAACGGCCTCAAAGACATCACAAAACATTTCGCAGGTCCGGATTACTTCCGATTGCGGATGGGAGTCGGGCGACCACAAGGCCCACAAGATCCAGCAGATTATGTCTTAAAGCCATTCTCACAGCCCGAGAAGAAAGAGCTCCCTGACTTCATCGCCCGCGGCGCTCTCGCTGCCGAGCGCTTGATCGAAAAGGGCTTGGACTTTGCTCAGCAGGAGTTCAATAAATAGAAATGGCCCCCGCTGACGAGGCGAAGGCCAGTCCATTGATATGCGATTGGTGAGACTCAAACTCACGTCCTGCATTTTCGTCAGAATGCCGCTCTATTCCCTGAGCTACAACCGCATAGCCCGAAAGATATTATTTTTGGATTAAATTAGAACCGCCATAAAATTACTCTGTGGATTGCCAAATGATCTGTAAACAATGATATTTTTCTCTCGTCAGAATGCCGAAAGCCCTCGAGAGTAATCTCGGGGGCTTTTTTTCAATTGAAGTGTTGCAAAGTTAAGGGCTCCTTGTTATTGCAAGAAGCCTTCCAACTGCATTTGTCCTTGGTTCACCGCCTAGGAACACCATGGGGGTCGGCCTAAAAACCGGCCCTCATGGCTTTATTAAATCACTTTCAATAATATTTTCAAGAGAGAATCACGTTGCAAAGAGTGACTACTCAGAGTTATCAAACCGCGCCTCTCGATCGTTGCCAATGTCAGACCCACCATCCATGATTACAGTATGTCACTTCGCTTCCGTAAGTCAGTAAAGATCCTCCCGGGGGTCCGCATCAACTTCAATAAGAACTCCACGAGCCTCTCACTCGGGCCACGCGGTGCCCACTACACAATGAGTTCTTCTGGACGTCGGACTGTTTCGGCCGGAATCCCTGGCACAGGTCTCTACTATTCTGAGAGCGCAAACCCACGTACAAAAGCGGCAAGAGCTACCAAGAGCCCAGCAAGTGCCCAACAAGATATTCATCAATTCGACGGTGCAACACCAACCCCAGGATTCCTCTCTAGCAGAGCTGAGAAAGATTTCTACGCATTCTTAAACGATGTCTACGGTGGCGATAAACCAATGACACCACAAGAGATCGTCACCAAAGCAAAAGAGCTCCGTGTGCAATACGACAAACTCAACTACGCACTCAACATCTTGGGATTTCTCTACATCGTCAACGATGACAAGTACGAAGATAAAGTCATTGAGATAGGTCAAGGTCTCTGGGCCGATCGCGAGCGCGCCTTCGCTGATCCAATCGTCATCAAATACTTCAGAGGAATCCGCCCGGTCACCCGTATCACCAATGGCATCTCAGCAACAGAGATATTAAATACCCAGCAATTTGGATTTATCTGGGTCGAGGTCTTACAAGCCCATGAGAAGTTCGACGATGCTCTGACCGTCTTGCATGAGATGAAACCCGATCAGCTCGTTGGAATCTCAATCGCCGATATCGAGCTATCGCAAAAAGATTATGACGCGGTCTTTGAGACCACCGATGACATCACCAATATCGATGATGCCACAGCGATCATGCTCGTGCTTCGGGGCATCGCCTTTCGCGAGAAGCAGTTGTACGACGCATCACTCGAATGCTTTAAGCAAGCCCTGGCCAAAAAGAACCGCGCCCAAGAGATGCTCAACCGTGCCCATTGCGAGCGAGCCTTAACCTACGAAAATATGGGGAAGAAGGCGCAGGCTCGCAAGGATCTAGAGCTGGTTCTGGTGAATGAGCCCGGTAATGAAGAAGTAATCGCAAAGATCGAAGCCCTTAGCTAGTTCATTTGACTAACGAGCTTCCACTGACGCAATAACCAATCACGTTTTGTTGGATGTGAGAGCACAATCAAAAATGATCCAAGTGCAACATAAATCACCATCTGGACCACGACATATAGCCAATCAGCCCCACCCGTAACGATCTTCGTGTACTGCGCACCCGTCTCAAACTGCATCGGAAAGTCAGCGAGCCCATGCATCAAGATCGGCACCCAGATACTGCCACTAAAGATCATCAGCGCCACCGCTAAGAAACCAAACGACCCAGCACTGACTGCCTGAGCCAGCGTATAGGCCGCTGACTGTCCACCCCAGATGATGTTCCCAAGATGCAGTAACCCGAAGTGAATCGACGAGATGATCGCCGCAAACCAGATTCCATATCTTTCAAGTCCACCATAGATAAAACCCCTGCTGAAGAAATCTTCATCAATTCCGATAAAGAGAGCAAAGATGAAGCTCATTGCTACATCTGTAAAACTAAAGTGGTGATAGTTAATATGAAACACGGCTGGTCCCATAAGAAAGAGAACAATCCCAAGTGCAATCAACACCCTTCGCGGTTTATGCCCCCACCCAAACCTCGGTAGCGCCGCAGGGCAGAAGATCCGAATCAAGATGAGCGAAACTGCAGAGGAGCATCCCCTAAAGAGAATAGTCGCCCAAAAAGGTGAGAGATGGAGACTATGGAGGGGAATCCAATTCAGCCCCCAAATGTTGACTGCAGTCCCACCCAGGAGGATCAAGAGGACTCGGATTGAATCTTTACGTGTGAGTCTCACTGATCCTTCGTCTCTTCCTGTCTCTTGAGGTGATGAATCGCCTGTTGGGATCCACGTGCGGCAAGATCAACGATCTCTTCCTGAGATGCTTGATTGTTCATTAACGCCAACTTACGGTCACATTTCGGACAGTGGAGCGAGGAGACCATTGGGGTCTCGTAATCTGAAACTGCTTGGGCGAGAAGGCCAGTCCAATTACATTCTGGACAAGTACTTTCCCATTGTTTGTAGTTTTCCCACGCACTAAACATGTAGCTGGGTTGTTTTATGGTCACATTCCACCACCTCTCGCAGGAGTGGTACTCCCACTACTTCTAAGGTAGCGGGAGCCACTGACACGCTCCTATGCGAGGGGCCACCAAAGTGCTTTGCATTGAGCAGCAGATCGCCATATGAAAGGAGGCGCCCACCTTTCTTCGGAGGACTCGAACCCCCGACCCGGTGATTAAGAGTTATGCATAAAGGGGACCGTATGGAGTTGTTTACTGTAGAAAACCTACCTTTTAGGCCCACAATGGTCAAGATCTCCCTCAAATTCCTTCTCTAAAATAGAGTCGTTACTACTCGGTTACTA
>CAIMOX010000047.1 GCA_903843225.1 uncultured Actinomycetes bacterium
GCTGTAAATGGGAAAGATCATCGTCGAAGTTATGTTGAAGCCAGAGATCCTCGATCCGCAAGGACAGGCAGTTGGCAACGCCCTCCCACGCCTTGGTTTCACCTTCGCGCAATCAGTCCGTCAAGGTAAGCGTTTTGAGATTGAAGTTGCAGGAGAACCAACCCCTGCCATGCTCGCCGATGTTGAGAAGGCCGCTGAGGAGTTCTTAGCAAATACCGTCATTGAGACTTTCGTTGTAAAGGTAGAAAAGTAATGCGGGTTGGCGTCGTTACCTTTCCCGGAACCCTTGATGATCGCGATGCAGCTCGCGCAGTTGAATATGCCGGCGCCGAAGCGGTCTCACTCTGGCATGGATCTGATGATCTCAAGCATGTAGATGCCGTCGTACTTCCTGGTGGCTTCTCGTATGGCGACTATCTTCGTTGTGGCGCCATCTCGGCGAAGGCACCGATTATGAAGTCCATCATTATTGCGGCTGAACATGGATTCCCAGTATTAGGCATCTGCAATGGTTTCCAAGTTCTTGCTGAAGCTCACTTGCTGCCAGGAGCCCTGACCCGTAATGCTGACATGCACTTCTTATGCACCGATCAAACGATCAAGATTGAAAATAATAAGACGATGTGGACTAACGGCTTCGAAGCTGGCCAAGAGATCGTTATCCCGATGAAGAATGCCGAAGGAAACTTCAACTGTGATGATGCGACTCTGCATGAACTTGAATCCGAAGGTCGCGTGATTGCACGTTACGTCGGAACAAATCCAAATGGATCTCGCGCGGGTATTGCTGGCATCACTAACAAGCGTGGCAATGTCGTTGGATTAATGCCGCACCCTGAGCACGCGATTGATCTACTCACTGGCCCAAGTAAAGATGGCCTCACCTTCTTTACATCAGTACTCAATGCGATGGTGAAGTAATGGCACTTGATACTGTCAGTAATGCTGCCGCGACTCCAGAGTTCGACCTTCCCTTTGAGCAACTTGGCCTGAAGGCCGATGAGTACGAGAAGATCAAAGTAATTCTCGGACGTCGTCCGACTGGATCAGAGCTCGCGATGTACTCAGTGATGTGGTCAGAGCATTGCTCATATAAATCTTCAAAGGTTCACCTCAAGCAATTTGGCGAGAAGGCCCCAAAATCTGATGCACTGCTTGTCGGTATTGGTGAGAACGCTGGCGTTGTCGATATCGGTCAGGGCTATGCCGTTACCTTCAAAGCAGAATCGCATAACCACCCTTCATTTGTTGAGCCATATCAAGGCGCTGCTACCGGTATCGGTGGAATCGTTCGCGATATTTTGACGATGGGCGCTCGCCCCATCGCAGTCATGGATCCACTTCGATTCGGCAAGGCTGATGCCCCAGATACAAAGCGCGTATTGCCAGGTGTTGTCGCTGGCATCGGTGGTTATGGCAACTGCCTTGGCCTACCAAATATCGGTGGCGAGATCGTCTTTGATGAGACTTACGCTGGAAACCCACTCGTTAATGCGCTCTGCGTCGGGGTTATGCGCCACGAAGATATCAAGCTCGCGCAAGCTCACGGCACCGGGAACATTGTTGTGCTCTTCGGTGCAAAGACGGGTGGTGATGGAATCGGTGGCGCATCTATTCTCGCCTCTGAAACATTTAATACCGCAAAACCAACAAAGCGTCCAGCGGTTCAGGTTGGTGATCCATTTGCTGAAAAAGTTTTGATCGAATGCTCACTAGAAATCTTCGCTGAAGATCTCGTCGTGGGTATCCAAGATCTTGGTGCTGCCGGTATCTCATGTGCAACGTCAGAGCTTGCCTCTGCTGGTACAGGTGGAATGAGCGTTCAGCTCGAGAAGGTTCCGCTGCGCGATCCATCACTTTCACCTGAAGAGATCTTGATGTCAGAGTCACAAGAGCGCATGTGTGCGATTATCGAACCGAGCAAACTTGCCCGCTTCATGGCGATCTGCCGGAAATGGGATGTGACTGCAACTGTTATTGGCGAAGTGACATCAGGGGATCGTTTACTCATAACATTCAATGGCGAACTCATCGTTGATGTTCCACCTCGCACCGTTGCACATGATGGTCCGGTTCTCACACGACCAATGTCTCGCCCAGAGTATTTAGATTCACTCAACGCGGTGACACTCGAAAAGATTGAAACCCCAGAGCAGATTAAGTCAGCAGTCCTTCAGCTTATGGCTGCGCCAAATATGGCTGATAAATCCTGGGTCACCAAGCAATACGATAAATACGTTCAGGGCAATTCAATTCTGGCCCAACCTGAAGATTCGGGAATGGTCCGCATCGATGAGCAGACCAATCTTGGTATCGCGATCTCAACAGATGCGAATGGTCGCTGGAGCTATTTAGATCCATATAACGGCGTAAAACTTGCACTTTTGGAGTCCTGCCGAAATATTGCAACCTCTGGTGCCAAGCCACTTGCCATCACTAACTGTCTCAACTTTGGATCCCCAGAAGATCCCGGTGTGATGTGGACATTTGCCGAAACAGTACGAGGCCTTGCAGATATCTGTCTTGAGATGGGACTGCCTGTTACCGGTGGAAACGTCTCGTTCTACAACCAGACTGGCAAGGTAGCGATTCTCCCAACACCAGTGATTGGCGTGCTCGGAGTGATCCAAGATGTTCGTACTCGCACCTCGATGTCATATTCCGAAGCCGGGTTAGAGCTATTCCAATTCGGAAACACTGACGATAACTTCAGCGGATCTGAATGGGCGCACTTGCATGGCCAGATAGGTGATCACGCACCGACCCCCGATGTGGATCATGAGACACGACTCGTAAGACTCTTGCTCGCCGGTCAGCAATA
>CAIMOX010000048.1 GCA_903843225.1 uncultured Actinomycetes bacterium
AGCCAGGCTGCAATGTGGTCATCAAGTGCGCCCATGTGTCCACCCATCGGCATGAGTGCGCCAATTCCGTCAGGGACAGTTGTTGGAACAGCTTCGCCGGCAAAGGCTTTAAGAATTTCGATGGTGTGACCTTGTTCTTGTAGCCACTTAGCAGCTAGATGTGGTGGATCTGTCTCATCATTTTGAATTGCAAGGATGCGCATAGGAGCAGTATTCCTTGATATTCAATCTTTACAGAGATTAAAGCCCAGTGAGTTTTACAGCGCCTAGCGCTACTCCAGCAACAACAGCCCAGGCAAAGAGGCCCATAACCAGCGGTTTGTGACCAATCTTTCGGATCGCAGCCCATCGGACATTGGAGCCAAGTGCCACTAGCCCAGCTGAGATCAGGACTTTGCTCAAGGTTGCAAGGTCACTATTAAAGCGAGCTGGAGCATGGATCGCATTGTGTGCGATCGCAACCAGAATAAATCCGACAACAAAGAGGGGAGCGATCGGAACCTTTGCCCCAGAAACTGATTTCCCACCCGATAGTTTTTGATTGCGCAAAGAAAGGATCACAATAATTGGTGCAAGTAGACATACTCTCGCGAGTTTAAAGACGATCGCTGATGAGACTGATCCTGAGCCAAATACAGAGGCAGTTGCTAAAACTTGACCTACATCGTGTACCGCGGCGCCTGCCCATGATCCGAATGCGCGATCAGTCAGATGAATTGCATGGCCAATTACTGGGAGAACAAAGATTGAAAGAGTGCCGCAGAGAGAGACGAGTCCTATAGCGTACGAAGTCTCTTCCTCGGTCGCTTTGGTCTGAGGGCGCACTGCTGCAATTGCACTTGCACCACAGATTGCAAAACCACATGCGATCAACATGCCAAGATCATCACTGAGATTAAAGAATTTTGAGAGCGCCAAGATTCCAAAGATCGTGAGCGCAACCACAATGATGATCGCCAGGAATCCTTTGATACCGATCGCCCGAAGAGCTGTTACCGAAACTTGAGCACCGAGTAGAACAACGCCAGTGCGTAAGACTCGCTTACTGGCAAATGTGCTGCCCTCTTTTGCCCATGTTGGCCATTGCCAGAGATTTGCTACAAGAAAACCAAATGCAACAGAGAGCGCTAAAGGACTAATAGCAGATTGCCACTGACATATTCCAAATGCAATTACAACCAATCCTGCGATGAGAGCGAGGCCAGGAAGCTTCTTCATGAACTTAGTTTCGCATCCCAATCAGCTAATTGTTGGAGAACGGTATCTGCCAAAGCGATTTCATCACTGAGATTGATGTTTTGAGGATCAGTGCGGTTGGCGCCAGGCATACGCCCGCCAGCACTTTTCACGGAATCTACAAAGGTATCGAGACGATCATGAGTGCCATCAACGGTAAGTTTCTTTGCATCTATTGCGATAACAAAGTGTGAAATACCTTGTGGCTTAGCTGCATCTTCAAGTGTGAACATATCTGGCATGTTCGCAGCAAGAGTTGGACCGATAAGCGCTCCAGTTAAAGATTCAACAAGAACTGCTAGGGCGTAACCCTTTGCTCCACCAAGTGGGGCAAGCATTCCAGCCAACGCCACCTTTGCATCAGTTGTTGGTTCACCATTAGCAGAGAAAGCCCAGCCAGGTTCGAGAGTTTCATTCGCTTGTGCCTTTGCAGCAATCTTTCCGCGAGCGACAGCCGATGTGGCCATATCAATAATTGTTGGTGGATTCGTTGGAATACCTGCTGCGATAGGTGATGTTGAGAGAACTGATTTCTTTCCACCCCATGGCGGCATTACAGCAGGGCCGTTACTAAAGATAATTCCAACTAAACCTTTACTAGTGATGGGAGCGGTATAGATACCTAGTGCTCCGCAGTGTGAAGATGCGCCAACTCCGACTGCAGCAATTCCATTCACTAAAGCACGGTCTGCAGCTAAATTCGCCGCGGCTTGCAACTGCCAATGACCCATTCCATTCTCGCCATTCATGACAACAAGACTTGGCATATCAGTAACTATCTTTAATGTGGCCTTCGCATTTATTCCACCAGCTAAAAGTCGCTCTAGGTAGAACGGTAAGCGCATCAGGCCATGGCTTCCGATCCCCCAACGATCACTCGCAAGGATCGCTCTAGCACTTGTGACCGCATGATCTTCTGAGAGCCCAGCTCTCCTGAGGAGTGAGGTAGCGCGATCCAACTCTGACCCAAGATTTACCTTTGCCATCAGCGCGAGGACTCTTTATGCGCGCCGACTGCATTGACAGCAGGTGTCGATGCGAGAACGAGTTCAATATTAGTGGTCAAAATAGAGTTGATCTTTGCCTGGCTCTCCTTGGTGATGCCTGCAATATGTGGAGTGAGAAGTACGTTGGAGAGAGTCTCTAGCTCCCCTGTGGTGGGCGGCTCGGTAGCACGCACATCAAGTCCAGCCCCAGCAACCTTTCCGCTCTTCAGGGCAACGATGAGGTCTGCCTCATTGATTACTTCACCGCGACCCACATTGATAATAAAGACCCCGTCTTTCATCTTTGCGATGAGTTGCGAATTCACTAACCCATTCGTTTCTGGAGTTGATGGCATATGAATACTGATAATTCCAGAACTCTTTACAAGGTCATCAATCGATCCAAGTGTGATGTTAAGCCCTGCGATCCGTGGATCATCTTCTTTTACAAAAGGATCGTAGGCGAGAAATGAGATATTAAATCCTTGGAGTAAGCGAGCTGTTGCGATTGCCGTAGCACCACAGCCGAGCAATCCCCACGTACGTCCTGTGAGTTCAAGTCCAGGTGCGCGATTCCATGAACCAGCACGAGTCTGTGCTGCAGAGTCTGGAATATTTCGTAGAAGTGAGAGGGCTAAGCCAACAGTTAACTCACCAACACTTGTTGCGTTGGCGCCAAGGCCAGCAACAACAACAATGCCGCGAGAATCTGCTGCCTTAATATCAATATTATCTAAGCCAACTCCTGCACGCGCAATGACTTTCAAAAGTGGCGCAGCATCGAGGAGCTCTGCAGTTACTTGAGTTCGATTACGTACAACGAGCGCGGTCGCGGTCGCAAGTTCCTTCTTAAGATCGTCGACCGTATTCCAAAGATCGGGATCCTGCGTTACAGGATGCTTAGTAGCAAGCTCTGCAAAGGCAGGACCCCAGACATCTTCAGAGATCAGAATCATGTAGTGCTTAAGCGCTTATGTATAACTTAGTGAATGTGAATTCACGGTGACCCATGACTTCAGCAGTACAGAGGCGACCATTAACAGTCTTGTAGATGACATCCATCATCATGTCCCCTGCCTTGGTCAAGTCATACTCATAACGAAGCAGACCTGAGACATCGAGATCCATATGCTCTGTCATTGATTTTGCAGTCTTGATATTTGCAGTCAACTTCAAAACAGGAATGATTGGATTTCCGATGACATTGCCCTGTCCTGTTGGGAACAAGTGAATGACCGCTCCGCCTGCTGCCATCAGAGTTACGCACTCTGCTGCTGCAGATGAAGAATCCATGAAGTAAAGACCCTTTTTCTTGGGATCTGGAGCTTCAGCTGGCTTTAAAACACCGATAACTGGGACTGATCCAGTCTTAGCGATATTTCCGAGCGCCTTCTCTTCAATGGTTGTTAAACCACCGGCGATATTGCCTTGAGTTGGCTGAGAGCCAAGGAGGTTTGCGCCAGTTGATTCAATGACCTTGATGTAGTTGTCATATGTCTCTTGAAATAAGTCACGAGTGGCTGCATCAATGCAACGCTCTGCAATGAGGTGCTCTCCACCAGTGAGCTCTGAAGTCTCACCGAAGAAGACAGTTCCACCGGCTTCAACCCAGCGATCCACTGCTTGTGATGTAGTTGGGCATGAACCGAGACCAGAAGTTGTATCGGATTCGCCGCACTTGATCGACATAATCATGTCGCCAATTTCAGCTTCTTCACGGACTAGTCCTGATGCATCTTGTAAGAACATTGCTGCAACTCGGCTAGCTTCTTGGATAACCTGAAGATCGCCCTTGCCTTCGATAGAGAATGCTGCAACTGGCTTACCAGTCTTAGCGATTCCATCTGCAACGCGTTGTGTCCACTTTGGTTCGATACCAATAACAACAACTGCAGCGACGTTTGCATTCATGCCTGTGCCAATGAGTGTGTCAAAAGTGAGTTGAAGATCGGCGCCAAACTGCAAGCGGCCAAAAGCATGTGGCAGCGCAAGTGTCCCAGGAATAACCTTTGCTACAGCTTCTGCAGCTGCATTTGAAAGATCATCGAGTGGCAAGATGATGACGTGATTGCGGATACCCATAGTGCCGTTTTCACGGCGATATCCCATTAAGCGCGACTTGCTTCCCATCGATAACTCCTCATGTTGTGTGTGTGAATGTAATCGCCCTTTTTAATTGCAGCTGATGCAAGTCCAACTTTGATGCCGTATTTAATAATCGGGTCGCCATCGGCAAGATCTGCCAACGCGAATTTATGTCCGAGAGGAATCGCATGGTTGAGCACTGCGGTGCTCTCGGTCCCCTCTTTTACTGAACGCCCATGAAGGGTGCCGGGCTCCAGATCTGTCATCGCTACTGCGACATTGTCGCCATCGTGATGAAGCAGGAACTGCGGTGGTGTTATTGCCATATCTACACTCGCCTCTCTTTTATATCGTGGCTTGCTCTGCGTGAAATCGGTAGTGGTCTGACCTCTTGGGAGCAATCTAAGCGCGAATAAGGTCAAATGTCTAGCCCTTTTGCCCTATGTGGTCTAACCTGTGGCCTATGAGCAAGCTTCTGAGGTACGGAATTATCGGTGCAGGCAGCATGGGGCGCGAGCATATTCAGAACCTCAAAGTCATGGATGGCGTCGCCGTTACGGCGATCTGTGACCCTCATGTGCCCTCTCAGCAGGCGGCCTTGGCCCTCGCACCAGAAGCGAAAGTTTTTACCGACCATAACTCGATGCTCAGCTCTGGCCTCATCGATGCCGTCATCATCGCAACTCCGAATGACACACATATTGAAGTGCTTCGTGATGCGCTCCGAACCGATCTCGCAGTCTTTGTCGAGAAACCACTTGCTACAACAGCCGCAGATTGCAAAGAGATTCTCGATCTCGGAAATGCTCGCAAGGCTCTTACCTGGATGGGGCTCGAATATCGATTTATGCCACCTATCAATGAAGTCGTTCAGCGTACTAAAGCCGGAGAAGTCGGGAATGTCCACCATGTTTCTATCCGCGAACATCGCGAACCTTTCTATCCCAAGGTAGATAACTGGAATCGCTTCACTGCTCGCACTGGTGGAACTCTCGTTGAAAAATGCTGCCACTATTTCAATTTGATGGATCTTGTCATAGGCGAGCATGCAACAAAGGTCTATGCAACCGGTGGCCAGAGCGTTAACTTCCTCGATGAAGTTTATGATGGCAAGCGAGCAGATATGTTGGATAGCGCCTTCGTCATCCTCGAATATGCATCAGGAAAACGTGCGATGCTCGATTTATGTATGTTTGGTGAAGGCTCGCACGATAAAGAGATCTTCACAGTAGTTGGCGATGAAGGAAAACTCGAATCATTCTTGCCATCTCACATCGTTCGCTACAGCAAACGCTCTGATTGGGGCAATGCATCGCAATGGGGTTCTGGTGGCAAAGGTGGAAGCCAAGAGCGAATCGTCCATGATCGCAATGTGAAATATCTTGGCGCTCATTACGGTGCTTCCTATATCGAGCATCTTAAATTCCACAAAGCCGTTCTAGATGCATCCCCTGCGGAAGTTACTTTGACTGATGGAGTCACAAGTGTCGCTACTGGAATCGCTGCTCAACTCAGCATCGCAGAGGGCCGGCCTGTATTGCTCTCAGAGATCCTTGGTTAATAGGCTCTTTTAATACGCTTGGCTAAAAGGCCGTGCATATTGATCAACGATTGCACCAAGCTTTTCAAGGCGAGGTACTGAAACCTCGCGCAATGCTTTATTAATATCTGAAGCACCCACGATATCTGCCCACACTGCGCGGCCAGCTAAGAATCCACTTGCTCCACCTTGTGCGCATGCCATCACGGCATCTGCAAAGAACTCTGCTTTAACACCATTGGAGAGAACAACCCATGGCCCTTGGATAGCTTCCGTGATCGCTGCAGATGCACGAGTGATCGCCCCAAGATCGCCTTCGCCGTGGAAGGGAACCTCTGCCTTATAGAGATCAGCGCCCCAAGAACGAGCCTCACGTGCTGCCGTGATTAATTCAGCTTCGCGATCCCAGCTCTTAGAAGAATCATTCGGAGCTTTCACGATCACTTCAATAATCGATGGCAGATCAACCGCGTCACAGAGAGCATTGAATTCGTTGACAAGCTTCATGCGGGACTCTGGAGATTCATCATTGCGCCAGAGAACCAAAAACTTTAGACCTGCAGAGCCGATAGCTTTCATCCGAACTGGATCAACGTCAGGATCAACTGCAGTATCTGTCGCTGCACCACCAGCTGGCCCGATCAGAAGATCTGCTGCAGCGATCAATCCACAATTGGAACTCATCACCTTTGCATCAACAATCGCATCTAATCCAAATTCTTGATCAACTAACAGTCCAGAGCCATAAGGAGAAAGCTCACGTGCGACATCTACTTTGAACTGAGTAAGTTGAGAGTCTGGCACTGGAGTTGATTGGTGCTTAGCAAACATTCCACGAAGTGCTTCGCGTTGATCAACTGCGACCATTGCAAGTGCACCAGATTGCCTTGCTAAGCGGGATAGATCTCTCTTCATTTCACTCCAGATAAGTAGGTATTGAGCTCGGATGTAGTTGGTATTGCAGATTGGCCATCAAGGCCTCGGCAAGAAAGGGCTGCCACTGCATTTGCTCTGCGAATGGCTTCTTGTAAGGCAAACCCTTGAATAAGTTGTGCAAGAAGTGCACCGTGAAAGACATCACCAGCACCTAAGGTGCTCACGATTTCGATCTTAAAACTTGGGGCTTTAACTAAACCAGTTTGTGCTGAGTAGCCAGCGCTTCCAACGCTTCCTTGAGTAGCGACCACTAATGATGCGCCCTTTTCTGCATCAATCGTGAGGGCTTCTTCAAAGCTCTTTCCAGGATGGCGGCTTAACAGAGATTTATCATTGGGGGCGAAGAGGTCCACTGTTGTGACATCAAAGTTCTCAACGTCGTATCCCGCATCGAATGAGATCTTGGGTCCCGATCCGCGGACAATTCCAGCGCCTTTGAGTTGGTGTACTCCCACGTGATCTACATGAACCCAATCAGCTTTTGAAGCTATCGCTTTAGCGCGATCGTTCAGCGGAGCCTGGTGAATTGGTTGGCGAGTATTGATCGCTCGGGAGTTATGTTCACGTGATGCGACAATCACCGATCCGGCTGTTGAGGTAGAAGTCCGAGCAATTCCTTCAGTATTCACACCTTCTCGTTTAAATATTTCAAGGACAAAGTCTCCATCCGCATCCTCGCCGATAGTGCCAGCGATGGCACTACGAACACCTAAGCGAGCTAATGCGACAGATGCGACTGCTGCCGGACCACCTCCCGCTCGGACTATTTCTTGCGCAATGACTCTCTCATCTTCCAATGGGTATTTTTCAACAAGAGCAATTGTGTCAACTGTTATTACACCGATACAAAGTACTTGCGGATTCACTTGCGAGATTTCTGCTTCGCATCTGCAATTGCAGTTTGGCGTGCACCTGTGATGTGCGCTCTTGTGAGCGATGCTGCAAGTTCGCCCTCTCGATTCTCAATTGCCTTAAGGATCGCTTCGTGCTCGCTTCGAGAGATTTCAACGCGGCCAGGAAGCCTCAGAGTTGTCTCCATAGACATTCTCATCACA
>CAIMOX010000049.1 GCA_903843225.1 uncultured Actinomycetes bacterium
GATTGTCAATACCATTTTGATGTGCCCGTCACTGTTTCTCCACCAGCACCTTGAATTTCCCGCCACCTTTCTAGCAACACCCTCCGATGCGCCTAGTTTCAGTAATTCTCGGTACATTGTGCTGCCTCTTCTCCATTGCTTAAGCTGTATGGCCCTCAACCGGTGACGCATCCACTCATCTAGCGCGAGCCAGACTCGTGGTGTGTCCGCCAGTTTGAAGTAGGCCTTCCACCCATTCACATAGAGTTTGAGTTTCTCAACCACCTCGGCCATGCTCTTGCCCCCCATGCCCCGAGTCAGTTTCCTGACCCTTTGCTTGTAGGCCTTGATGGCCTTGTCGGCCACTCGGCGTTTGACAGCACCGCCCTTAGCCACCCATAGACTGTAGCCAAGGAACTTGCGTCCGAATACGCTTGCCACCGCGCTCTTCGATTCATTGATCTTGAGCCGTAGCTTTGCATATCGTCGCTTGAGCAACGCCATCACCCGCTCGCCAGACTTCCGACTGCTTACGTAAACATTGCAGTCATCCGCATAGCGTGCAAAGCTGTAGCCCCGCTTTTCCAGTTCCTTGTCCACCTCATCGAGCATGATGTTGGCGAGAAGCGGGCTCAAGGGCCCGCCCTGCGGCGTGCCTTCCTCCCGATCCATGACCACCCCATTCACCATGATCCCACTGTTGAGATATGCCCTCACGAGCCGGATCACGCCGACGTCGTTCACGCGTTTACTCAACCGGTCGATCAAGATGTCATGGTTCACGCGGTCAAAGAACTTCTCCAAGTCCACATCAACCACGATTCTCTTGCCCAACTGCACGAACGACTGCGCCGCCAAGACGGCATCGTGCGCTCGCCTGTTGGGCCTAAAGCCGTGGCTGTGCTCACTGAATGTGGGATCTATCAGGGGTTGAAGCACTTGAAGCAGCGCTTGTTGGATCAACCGATCCACCACCGTTGGGATACCGAGCTCGCGCTCGCCACCATCCGGTTTAGGAATCGTTACCCGTCGCACCGGACTGGGCCGGTACGTCCCTGTCAAGAGCTTTGATCGGATCTCCTCCCAGTGAAGCTTCAGGTACTCAATGGTTTGGTCAATGTCCATTCCATCGATGCCTGCCACTCCCTTGTTGGCTTTGACCCGTTTCATCGCTCTCAGTAGGTTCTCTCTTGCCAAGACTTCGAGTAAAAGTCCTGACCCTGTGTTCTCGGGGTCCTGAGTCGGGCCGCAGGTTTCATCGCTGACAGGGTCGCGCAGGGCTTCACCCTTTGCTACGTCTGCCCGCTCAATTTTCATTGACATCTGATGCATGACCTTTGACATACTCACGTCCTCGAACACTTCTCCTCGTTCGGTCCTTCGCTGTTTCAGTTGCGCCTCATCGGCCTCCTACTCCAACTACTACGACCTCGGCTGACTTCTCACTCCGGCTCGACACCGTCACCCTTTCAGGCATAAAGTGAGATCTCCCCAGGTAAGAACGCACTCCTTCACTGCACAACCGCCGGATATACACCACCTCGCTTTGATCACGAGAGCTTCTTGGTTACATGCCCAGTCGCCCTGCTTGGCAGTGCCTCATATCCGGTTTTTGTTCATCGGCTCACAGTTTATGCTCCACGCTTCCTTCCCACACTCGGTCGCCCTTATGCAGTTGCGCTTCGCTTCGCTCGTCGTGATCAACTTGCGACGGGACTTGCACCCGTAGGAGTGCGCCCATGCTGGGCGCACATGAAAAAACCACCCGAAGGTGGTTTTTTGAATTGAGTGGCCTACAGCGTCTTAGACTCATATTGAGTAAATCTAATTCTTGGGTGCGTACTGCATTTCACCATTACCAAAAGACCAGTTTTCTTTATTTACTTCAACCAAATTGATTATGACGTCTTGAGGCCTTACTTTAAGCTTCTCAACCACCTCATCACAAATGGCTTTGTAGAACTTTTTCTTCATCTCTGTTGTTCTTCCCTCATTCAACGTCACCTGAATAAAGATGATGCCATCCGAGTATTCAATCCCCAGATAACTTTTAGGAATCACCAATTCACTTGAGTCGTGTCTTGTGATGACTTGAAATTTATCGTCTTCAGGAACATTGATGTGTTGCCTCATCACTCCATAAACGATATCACCAACTTGCTGGGCTAATCCCTCAGGTTGCTTGTTACTCAAATCGATTCTGACAAATGGCATATGAACTCCGTAATTTTTTTAATCTTTAATCTTGCAGAGGATCTAACTCCTACTGCCAAGCTAACTTTTCTACATGGATTGATTAAAATCTGCCACCAAAAGGAAAATGCCCCTTACATGCGAAGCATTATTTGATTCTTGGTGGCTCATCCTTGCCCACCCTGATCACAAGAAGCTCCTCTAGATATTGAAGACTATGCACACGCAGTCACTCCTATTCGCTTGCGAGACGCGCCTTCCAGTGGTCTAGCTGTTCATGCAATCTGGATGCGTAATGCATGATGTGGGCA
>CAIMOX010000050.1 GCA_903843225.1 uncultured Actinomycetes bacterium
ACAGTGAAGGCTGTTAAGAATCGCGATCTACCTGAGCTCAATGATGACTTTGCAAAGCTTGCATCAGAGTTCGAAACTCTCGCAGAACTTCGCGCAGATGTCACCAAGCGCCTTGAGCGCATTAAGACACTTGAGCAGGGCTCACATGCTCGCGATCTCTTGGTAGAGAAGCTCTTTGCAGATATCACTATCCCACTGCCACAGAACATCATTGATGATGAAGTTAACGATCACCTCGCAAAGGAAGGCCGTCTCGAAGATGCTGCGCACCGCGCAGAAGTCACTGAGCAGACCATCCAGGCGATCAAGCAAGAGATCCTCTTCGATACGATCGTTGATGCTGAGCAGGTTGCTGTTAACGAGAACGAACTCACCGAATATTTGGTCCGCGCTTCACAGCGTTATGGCATGACCCCAGATCAATTCATCAAGGAGATCTCTGACGCAGGTCAGATCAACTCGATGGTCTCTGAAGTCGCCCGCGCTAAGGGTCTGGCTGGAGTCCTCGGTCGCGTGACCGTGAAGACGAAGTCGGGCAAGGTCGTCGATCTTGAGGCACTTGCACCAAAACAAGCCGCTGCCGAGTAGTACCGACATTTACTCTGGCCAACGCTGGTCAGAAATCTCTCTGGGCGAACAAGCTCGAGCCTATTTCTTCCAAATTCCGGAAGCATTTCTTCCCAAAGATTGTTACTGTCATAACAGAGAAATAGAGAGAGGTCACTTGTGAACCCAATTATCGCGCGTGGAGCTGCTGCCAGCGGCGGCTACCTAGACGATCAGGTCTATCAGCGCCTTCTTCGTGAACGTATCATCTTCATGGTCGGTCAGGTCGAAGACAACATGGCTAATGCAATCGCAGCACAAATGCTCTTGCTTGCCGCTGAAGATCCAGTCAAAGATATTTATCTGTACATCAACTCACCTGGTGGTTCAGTAACTGCTGGTATGTCGATCTACGACACCATGCAATACATCAAGAACGATGTTGCAACTGTCTCAATGGGACTCGCTGCATCCATGGGTCAATTCCTTCTTACCGCTGGCGCACCTGGCAAGCGTTATGCGCTTCCAAACTCACGCATCCTCATGCACCAACCACTCAGCGGTATCGGTGGCACAGCGACTGAGATCAAGATTCAGGCTGAGCAGACCATGTTCACCAAGCGTCGCATGGCTGAATTAATTGCACATCACTCAGGCCAGACCTTCGAACAGATCACTCTAGATTCAGATCGCGACCGTTGGTTCACCTCTGATGAAGCCCAAAAGTATGGTCTAGTCGACCATGTCGTAACTTCAGCAGCACAGGTAGCAGGAAGTGGTGGAACCGCATGAACAACTCTGCAAATTTCTCAATGGACCGTGTAAACGAGATCACCTCTCGCTACATCCTGCCAACGATTGAAGAGAAGACCTCTTACGGCTACAAGCGCCTCGATCCATACACAAAGCTCTTTGAAGAGCGCATTATCTTCTTGGGTCAAGGAATTGATGACACCGTTGCAAACGATGTCATGGCTCAGCTCTTGACACTTGAGTCAATGGATCCAGATCGCGACATCATGATGTACATCAACTCACCCGGTGGCTCGTTCACTGCGTTGACCGCGATCTACGACACGATGCAATTTGTTCGCCCTGACATCATGACTGTCTGCCTAGGTCAGGCTGCATCTGCAGCTGCGATCTTGCTTGCGGGCGGTGCACCAGGAAAGCGTATGGCGCTCGAACATGCTCGAGTCTTGATCCACCAGCCATACTCCGAAGGTGGCGGCCAGGCATCAGATATTGAGATCCAGGCAGCAGAGATCATGCGTATGCGTGCACTCCTCGAAGTAATGCTCGCCAAGCACACGAAGAAGAGCGTTGAAGAAGTCTCGAAGGATATTGAGCGAGACAAGATTCTTACCGCTGCCGAAGCTGTTGAATACGGCATCATCGATCAAGTACTTGCATCACGAAAGATTGTGAAGCAGTAAAGAAAATTCGCCTATAAGCGAACAAAGGTCCGCCCACAAAGCGGGCCTTTTTCACGCGCGAAATCAGCAAAGGTTCTAGGATTTTCACATGACAACGCGTATCGGTGAATCCGGAGACCTTCTCAAGTGCTCTTTCTGCGGAAAGACACAGAAGCAGGTCAAGAAGCTCATCGCCGGTCCTGGCGTATACATCTGTGATGAATGTATCGATCTTTGTAATGAGATCATTATTGAAGAACTCCAAGAGAACACTGCTCTCGGTCTCACTGAAGTCCCTAAGCCACAAGAGATCTACGAATTCTTAGATCAATATGTTGTTGGCCAAGATCGCGCAAAGAAGTCACTCTCCGTTGCGGTCTACAACCATTACAAGCGCGTCCAATCAGGTGGAATCAAGAAGGAAGATGGCGTGGAACTCGCTAAGTCGAATATCTTGATCTTGGGTCCAACCGGTTGCGGTAAGACTCTTCTCGCCCAAACACTTTCTCGTATGCTCAATGTTCCCTTTGCGATTGCAGATGCAACAGCGCTGACTGAAGCCGGTTATGTCGGCGAAGATGTTGAGAACATTCTCCTTAAGCTGATCCAAGCCGCTGACTTTGATGTGAAGAAGGCTGAGACTGGCATTATCTATATCGATGAGATCGATAAGGTCGCACGTAAAGCAGAGAACCCATCCATCACCCGTGACGTATCAGGTGAAGGCGTTCAGCAAGCACTGCTCAAGATTCTTGAAGGAACCACCGCTTCAGTTCCGCCTCAAGGTGGACGTAAGCATCCTCATCAAGAGTTCCTACAGATTGATACAACAAATATCCTCTTCATCGTGGGTGGCGCATTCGCTGGACTTGAAAAACTCATCGAAGGCCGCAAGGGCAAAGCTGGTGTTGGATTTAACGCCACACTCAAGGCATCTGCTGATGATGAGAAGAAGGATTACTTTGGCGAAGTCATGCCAGAAGACCTCATTAAATTTGGAATGATTCCAGAGTTCATTGGTCGACTCCCAATCCTCACATCAGTTGAGCACCTTGATCGCCCAGCTCTTATTGAGATTCTTACTGAACCAAAGAACGCTCTCATCAAGCAATATGAGAAGCTCTTTGATCTTGATGGCATCGAACTTGAATTCACCCCAGATGCGCTTGAGCGAATTGCAGATCTTGCAATCAAGCGCGGAACAGGTGCTCGTGGATTACGTGCCATCATGGAAGAGACGCTGCTCGCGGTGATGTATGAAGTCCCATCTCGCAAAGATGTCGAGCGCGTAGTCGTGACGCCAGAGTCGGTATCGAAGGAAGCGGCCCCAACCTATATTTTGCGCGGATCCGGACCAAAGCGGAGCAAGAGCGAGAAGGCTCTCCAGAAGTCGACCGAAGAGAAGAGCGCATAAGTAAGTACCCCATTTAGTGCCGTAGACTTCCTTCTCTTATGACCGACCGCCCTGAATTAGCAGCCAGCTTCAATCCAGCTGAGATCGAGGCCCCGCTCTATCAAAAGTGGCTCGATGCTGGTTACTTCACAGCAAATCCCACCTCAGATAAACCACCTTTTGCGATTGTTATTCCACCTCCAAACGTGACCGGCGTTCTCCATATCGGCCACGCACTCGATCACACGCTCCAAGATATTTTGACGCGCATGAAGCGTATGAAGGGCTTCGAAGCTCTCTGGTTACCAGGAATGGACCATGCAGGTATTGCGACTCAGAATGTCGTTGAGAAACAACTCGCAGCACAGGGACTTTCACGTCACGATCTCGGTCGCGAAGCATTCGTCAAAAAGGTGTGGGAGTGGAAGGCCGAATCTGGCGGAGCGATCCTCGCTCAGATGAAGCGACTTGGTGATTGCGTTGATTGGTCGCGCGAGCGCTTCACAATGGATGAAGGTCTCTCCAAATCTGTACTGACAATCTTTAAGCGTCTTTACGATGCTGGACTTATCTATCGCGCAGAACGCATCATCAACTGGTGTCCTCGTTGTCTTACAGCCCTCTCAGATATTGAAGTAGAGCACCAAGATGATGCTGGTGAGTTTGTACAAGTGACATATGGCGAGGGCGATATGCAGATTACGGTCGCAACGACTCGCCCTGAGACGATGCTCGGTGACGGCGCAGTTGCAGTCCACCCTGATGATCCTCGTTACCAACACATGATTGGCAAGGAAGTCTGGTTGCCACTTGTGAATCGAATGATTCCAATCATCGCTGATGAACTTGTCGATCCAGAATTCGGGACCGGCGCGGTTAAGGTCACTGCCGCACATGACCCTAATGACTTTGAGATGGGTGTTCGTCACAACGTCCCATTCATCGTCATCATGGATGAACACGGCATCATGCGTGGCACCGGTACAGAATTTGATGGCATGGATCGTTTTGATGCCCGTGTTGCGGTTGTTGCCAAGCTTAAAGAGATGGGCCGCGTTCCTTCTGAGAAGCGCCCATATATGCACTCGGTTGGTCACTGTTCACGTTGCGATACAACGGTAGAACCACGCCTCTCAAAGCAATGGTTTGTGAAGGTAGGTCCACTTGCGAAGGCGGCAGGTGATGCAGTTCGTGATGGTCGCGTAAAGATCGAGCCAGCCGAACTTGAACCTCGTTACTTCGAATGGGTCGACAACATGCACGACTGGTGCATCTCTCGCCAACTCTGGTGGGGCCATCGCATTCCGGTCTATTACGGATCAAATGATGAAGTCGTTGTCTGCGGTCCTGATGAAGAACCACCAGCTGGCTACACGCAAGATCCGGATGTTCTTGATACCTGGTTCTCTTCTGCACTCTGGCCATTCTCAACTCTTGGTTGGCCGGTCGAAACCGATGAATTAAAGAAGTTCTACCCAACAAGTGTTCTGGTCACCGGCTACGACATTCTCTTCTTCTGGGTCGCACGCATGATGCTTTTCGGTCTCTTCGCGATGGATGGCGTACAACCATTTAACACAATTGCGCTGCATGGACTTGTTCGCGATCGCTTTGGTAAGAAGATGTCGAAATCTCGCGGCAACACGGTTGATCCGATCGAATTCATGGATAAGTATGGTTCAGATGCGCTGCGATTCACACTTGCCCGCGGGGCGAACCCAGGTACCGATCAAGCACTGGCAGAAGAGTGGATCGCTGGCGCTCGTAACTTTGCAACAAAACTATGGAATGCATCCCGTTTTGCGATGATGAATGGTGCAACGGTCGAAGGTCCGCTCCCAGCCTTTGATTCACTCGATGATACAAACAAGTGGGTATTGACCCGCTTCAATGAGACCTTAGTTGAAGTCGATGCGCTTCTTGAAAAATATGAGTTCTCAAAGGCGATGGAGTTGATCTATCACTTCGCATGGGATGACCTTTGCGACTGGTACCTCGAGCTCTCAAAATCATCTTTTGCTACTGGTGGCGAAGCTGCAGCACATTCGGCGAGAGTGCTTGGATATGTCCTCGATAACTTGCTGCGCCTCATGCACCCAGCGATGCCATTTATTACCGAAGCTTTATGGTGCAACCTCACAGGCGAAGAGAGCCTCGTGATCGCCTCATGGCCAACCCCAGCCCTAGATCACAATAGTGATGCTGCGAAGAAGAACATCACAGCGATTCAAGAGATCATCACCGAGATTCGCAGATTCCGTAATGATCAGGGAATCAAGGGCTCTGCCAAGATCCTTGCTCGTTTCTCGAACCTCGGCGCGCTCGCAACCCAAGAAGCAGCGATCAGACATATTGTTCGGTGCGATAGCGGTGAGGAAAACTTCACCTCTAAAATCGAAATTGGTTCAGTCACCGTTGAGTTCGATCTATCGGGGGCGATTGATGTGAAGGCTGAACGTGCTCGCCTCACGAAAGATCTTGCGCAAGCTGAGAAGGATCGAGCAACTGCAAAGGTAAAGCTCGACAATGATGGCTTCATGGCAAAAGCGCCACTTGATGTCGTCACCGAAATTCGCGAGCGCCTCGCTGCAACAACTGCAGATATCGAACGCATGACCGCAGCCCTTGCCGCCTTACCGGTCGAATAATGAGTACTCCAGAAGATCTACAAGCACTTGATCTCATTGAGGCTGCACTCCTTAAGCGCTGGCCCGAGACTCGTTTAGAACCATCACTTGATCGTATTGCTGCGCTCTGCTTCGCATTGGGCGATCCGCAGTTAACCTTCCCGACAATTCATATCGCTGGCACCAATGGCAAGACAACAACTTCACGGATGATCGACTCATTGATGTACACATTGGGATATCGCACTGGTCGTTTTACTAGCCCGCACCTTGAATCCTTTACTGAGCGTATTTCAATCAATGGCGAACCCATTTCAGCCGAGGGAATGATCGCGGCATATAACGACATCGCGCTCTACTTAGATCTTGTGGACTCTAAGCAGCCACATCCCATCTCTTTCTTCGAAGCGATCACAGCGCTCGCATTTGTTGCCTTTGCAGAATTCCCAGTTGATATCGGCATCATTGAAGCGGGTATGGGTGGCGAATGGGATGCGACCAACGTTGTGCAGAGCCAAGTCGCAGTTATTACTCCTATAGGGCTCGATCACACTGAATATTTGGGTGAGACGATCGAAGAGATCGCCCTCACAAAATCTGGAATTATTAAGCATGAGGCGCATGTTGTTCTCGCAGCACAGCCAGTTGAGGCTGCAACAGTATTAACTGCAAAGATCCTTGCAGAATCAGCGATTCCCCATCGCGAAGGTGTTGAGTTCTCTGTTGGGCGTCGTGACTTAGCAGTCGGTGGTCAACTTCTGGCTATTAACGGTATCTATGGTGAGTATTCAGATATCTTCTTACCACTTTATGGAGCACATCAAGCAAGTAATGCAGCGGTAGCGCTCGCAGCAGTCGAGGCATTCTCTGGCGTCAAACTTGATGATGATCTCGTGCGACAAGCTTTTGCTCACGTTGAATCACCAGGGCGTATCGAAGTTCTTCATCGTGACCCTACGGTGATCGTTGATGCAGCGCATAACCCTCACGGAGCAAGCGCGCTAGCTAAAACTCTTCGCGCCGAGTTCGATTTCGAATCTATCTTTGGTGTGCTTGCGATCTTAGGTGAGAAGGATGTCCATGGAGTGCTCCTTGAGCTTGAGCCCGTTATTGATCGTCTCGTTGTCACGCAGAACAGTTCTTCCCGTGCTTTACCGGTTGATGCACTCTATGAAGAAGCGGTAAAAGTATTTGGGTCAGAACGAGTCTTTAGAGAAGATGATCTTCGTTCGGCGATCACATACGCAGTAGAACAATGCACACTGGTAAATCAGGTCAGTGAGGGTGTATCCGCGGTCGTAGTCACCGGATCTGTTGTTACTGCCGGTGAGACTCGCTCCATCATGCGAAAGATCACCAGCGCATGAGAGTTTTAGGATCTGCCGTCATTACGATGGAGTTCTTCCTCATGGGTTTTGCACTTCTACTTGCAATGGATCACCATGGTGCAGTTTCACTCTGGATTGGTGGAGCGATCGCAATTCTCTGCCTGCTCACCGCTGGTCTTATGAAAACTATGAGGGGCTGGTATATCGGTTCTGTGCTCCAACTCGCATTGATCGGATATGGGGTAGTAATTCCATTGATGTACTTCATGGGAGCCCTCTTCGCCGGGCTCTGGGTAGCTGCATTTCTCATCGGGCGAAAGGGTGAGGCTATAAGGGCATCACTGATCGCGGCTTCCGAGGCAGACCCCGATACCGCTTCCTAGCGACCCAATTTAAGCCTTCGGGGGATTACAAAGTAGACTCGAATGGTGAGCGTAGAGAGAACCCTGATTCTGGTGAAGCCTGATGGCGTCCGACGTAATTTAATCGGTGAGGTAATTCGCCGTGTCGAAAGCAAGGGCTACAACGTCGCTGCACTGAAGATGGTTCAAGCAGATCGCTCAATCCTTGCCGCGCATTATGCAGAGCATGAAGGAAAGCCTTTCTACGAACCACTCGTTGAATTCATGATGTCGGGTCCAGTCGTTGCGATCATCGCAGAAGGAAACCGAGTCATTGAAGGATTTAGAAAACTTGCTGGTGCGACTGATCCAACAGTTGCAGAGCCAGGAACAATTCGCGGTGACTTAGCTCGCGATCAAGGCACAAAGGTTGTCCAAAATATCGTTCATGGTTCTGATTCACTCGAATCTGCAACACGTGAAATCGGTATTTGGTTTGCATCAGATGTGAAGGGACTCGCATGAATAACAAGGTAATCACCGAAGAAGATCTCCTAAAGGAGCGCAAGCCACAGAAGACCAGCCGCATGTCCTTCATTGGGCGTGACATGGCTGTCGATCTTGGTACCGCAAATACCCTTGTCTACGTTCGTGGTCGCGGTATTGTGCTAAATGAGCCTTCTGTTGTTGCGGTAAATCAAGATACAGGTGCAATCCTTGCCGTCGGCATTGAAGCAAAGCGCATGATCGGTCGTACACCTGGAAACATTATTGCGATTCGTCCACTCAAAGATGGTGTGATCGCAGATTTCGATACTACTGAGCGAATGCTCCGTTACTTCATCCAGAAGGTGCACCGTCGTCGTTACCTTGCAAAGCCCCGTATCGTTGTCTGTGTTCCATCAGGTATCACTGGTGTTGAGCAGCGTGCTGTAAAGGATGCTGGTTATGCAGCGGGTGCTCGTAAGGTCTACATCATTGAAGAGCCAATGGCAGCAGCTATCGGTGCCGGACTTCCGATTCACGAGCCAACAGGAAACATGGTTGTTGATATCGGTGGCGGAACCACTGAAGTAGCAGTCATTTCACTCGGTGGCATCGTTACCGCGCTCTCTATCCGCGTTGGCGGAGATGAGTTAGATCAAGCGATTATCGATTGGGTTAAGCGTGAATACTCGCTACTTCTCGGTGAGCGCACTGCTGAAGAGATCAAGATGGCGATTGGTTCTGCTTACAAACTCCCTGGTGAGCCAGATGCTGAAATTCGCGGACGCGATCTCGCAACCGGACTTCCAAAGACAATCCTCGTCTCGGCTGAAGATATTCGTAAGGCGCTTGAAGAGCCAGTGAATCAGATTGTTAACGCTGTAAAGAGCACCCTCGATAAGTGCCCACCTGAGCTTGCCTCTGATCTTATGGATCGCGGAATCGTTCTTACCGGTGGCGGGGCACTTCTCCGCGGATTGGATGAGCGACTACGCCACGAGACTGGCATGCCTATTCATATCTGCGAACGCCCACTACAGGCTGTCGCAGAGGGTTCCGGCAAGTGTGTTGAAGAGTTCGAAGCCTTGGAAAAGGTCTTGATCTCTGAGCCACGCCGTTAATTAGGGACGTTCTTGGCGCGCGGCGGAGGTAACCGTTCACGGTTGCTTCTCGTCATTTTGCTTGTCACCTCGCTCTTCTTCATCACCCTAGACCTGCGTGGGGTCAAAGTGACGAAGGGCTGGAGATCTGCAACGCAGAGTTTCCTTGCGCCAGTTCAAAAAGGTGTCTCAGATATCTTTTCACCCGTCGGACGTTTCTTTAGCGACATTAAAGATTTTCCAAACCAGAAAAATCAAATTGCTTCGCTTGAGAGCGAGAATGCAAAGCTCAAAACTCAGGTTTTAGTTAATAAAGATATCCAGAGCCAACTCACTCAACTCAAAGGTGTATTAGATCTCGCTGGGCGAGGTGGTTACAAAGTTGTTTCGGCTCGCGTTATCGGGCACGGGTCATCCTCTGCCTTCTCCCAAACTTTTACTATAGATGCTGGCTCAAGTGATGGCGTAGCGGTCGATAAAACCGTTATTGCAGCGCATGGACTAGT
>CAIMOX010000051.1 GCA_903843225.1 uncultured Actinomycetes bacterium
AAATATGGCGTTAAGACCAAGCACATAGATTCACTCAAAAAATTTCTCGCTGATGATCGCGATGCTCTCTGTATCCGCGGGGAAGATGAGCTCGTAGATAAGGCTCTTTCTAGGCACAAGAAACGGGAAGCTGAACTCGAAGTATTTCTCTCTGAGATGCGCCTCATCAAGGATGCTTACGAGGTTAATGAGATGCAACTGGCCGTCGATGCAACTGGCCGCGGTTTTAGCGACATGATTAAAACTTTTGATGCAGCGGTAGCAACTACACGTGGTGAGCGAATTATCGAAGGTGCATTCTTTGGCTGTGCGCGTCTTGAGGGTAACGAACTTGGCTACGATTCAATCGTTGCTAGTGGATCACACGCCTGTGTTCTACATTGGGTACGCAATGATGGTGATGTTCGCAACGGCGATCTCATTCTGCTTGATGCAGGGGTCGAACTTGATTCGCTATACACCGCCGATATCACTCGCACGCTCCCGGTTAATGGAAAATTTACAAAGGCACAGCGCGATATCTATGACCTTGTATGGAAATCTCAACAAGCAGGTTTTGCTGTGTGTAAGCCCGGCACGAAGTTCTCCGATATCAATCGCGCCTGTCATCAAGTTCTTGCCGAAGGTCTTGCAGCTCTCGGTATCCTCCCAATTTCTGCTGAAGAATCTATGAAGCCAGATGTTGGTTTGCATCGCCGTTGGACCATTCACGGTGTAAGCCACATGCTCGGTCTCGATGTACATGATTGCGGTGCGGCTCGTGAAAGCCAATATCGTGAAGGAGTCCTTAAAGCCGGAATGATTCTTACTGTAGAACCAGGGCTCTACTTCCATCCCGATGATCTGCTCGCACCCGAGCACTTGCGTGGAATCGGCGTCCGTATCGAAGATGATGTGCTGATTACCGAGACCGGGTGTGAAGTCTTGAGTAAAGGAATCCCTAGCCAAGCTGATGATGTTGAAGCCTGGATGCGATCACTCGCTTAAGGCACGACTGGAATTAAAGAATATTTCCCAGCGCTGCGGCGCCGATGCCCATCACCAAGGTGAGCGCTAAGTAGAGGTATGCCTTCACTTGGTACTTTGTTTTAATGAGGTGATGAGCCTCGATCGCAAAGGAAGACCAGGTTGTGAAAGCGCCAGCAAAGCCGATTCCGGCAATATAGACGATTGTCGGTCTTTGATGAGCTGTCAGACCAAATACGAATGATCCAACGGTGTTGATAGCGAGCGTCTCAATAGGAATCATTGATCGGTGCCACTTCTTCACGGCGACATCAACGAGGTATCTAGCTGGTGCACCTACTCCGGCACCAAGTGCAATAAGGATCTCCTTATTCATTTGAGTAACTTTCTCTCAAGGAGTTCGTGTGTTATGAAGACCAAGATGTATGTGCCAATAATCGAAGTAACAGCGTAAATCACTGCAGTAGTCGTGCGGCCAGTCTCGAAGTATTGATCCATCTTGAGTGCAAAAGCTGAATACGTAGTGAAGCCGCCACAAAATCCTGAACCAAGTGCTGGCCGCCACCACCACTTAGCAGAGACGTGGTGCTTGGAGTAGAGCAAAACTGTCAGTAGGAAAACTGAACCGATGTAATTAACAAGAAGAGTCCCCCATGGGAATCCAGATTGCGGGAAGGGTAGGGAGATCACCCATCGTGAGAGCGAACCTGCAATGCCGCCAAGTGAGACGACGAGAATTGTTTTCAGTTCTTACTCACTCTTCTTACGCTGCGATTGAGAAGTGCTGAAATCAAAGAGATAATGATCGCGGCGAAGAAGGCTGACCAGAAATTTTTGATCGTTAAAGTGGTAGACCAGCGTGCAGTCAGCTCAAGCATTGCAGCGTTGATGACCACGATAAAGAGACCAGCCGAGAGAATGACCGCTGGAAAGGTAAGGAATTTTAGGAGAGTACCGATTGTCACGTTGATCAAAGAGAAGACCAATGCGACCCAGAAGTAGCTCCAAGCCCCACCATGAACTTTGATCCCAGGAATAAGCGCTGTTGAAGCCCAGACTGCGAGTGCCTGAGCTGCCCACCTAACTAATAGCTTCATACCTAAGAGGGTACTGGATTACTGCAAATTAGGGTTTAAAGAATGCCTTCACGCTTACGAATCTTGCTTCCGAGCCAGCGTACTGGGTCGTACTTCTCATCGACGACACGCTCCTTCATAGGGATGATCGCGTTATCTGTGATTCGAATATGTTCTGGGCAAACTTCAGTACAGCACTTGGTGATGTTACACATTCCAAGGCCATGCTCTTCCTGCGCGCTCTTCTTGCGATTACGGAGCATATCAAGCGGGTGCATATCGAGTTCAGCGATGCGGATAAAGAAGCGAGGTCCGGCAAAGGACTTCTTATTCTCTTCGTGATCGCGAATAACGTGACAAGTATCTTGGCAGAGGAAACATTCGATGCACTTACGGAACTCTTGTGAGCGCTCGACATCGATCTGCTGCATACGTGGTTCGCCCGGCTTCATTCCAGCAGGCATCTCGACTGAAGGGATCTCCATCGCCTTCTTGTAGTTGAAGGAGACATCGGTAACGAGATCTTTAATTACAGGGAATGCGCGAAGTGGTGTGATGGTGATCGTCTCTTCTTCACCATATGAGGCAACCTGAGTCATGCAAGCAAGACGAGGTCGACCGTTGATCTCCATTGAGCAAGATCCACACTTACCGGCTTTGCAGTTCCAGCGAACAGCCAAGTCACCCATCTGTGTTGCTTGAACGCGATGGATAATATCGAGCACTACTTCACCAGGGTTCGCTTCGACTGAGACATCTTGTAGTCCGCCAGTCTTATCGTCACCACGCCAGATACGTAATTTGAGAGTGCGTGCCATTAGTTGGAACCGCCTTTCGAAATTTCTGCCGGTGTCATGTACTTCTC
>CAIMOX010000052.1 GCA_903843225.1 uncultured Actinomycetes bacterium
CAAAGGCGGTCCCAAGCTGGGCACCGATTCGCTGTACGACATCAGAGATCTGGTCGTGGCTGGCAACGTATGAGACGTGGTCTAGGCGCATGGGGAAATAATGCACCATCCCAAGGTGTGCTCTTTACCAAAAGCGGGGCTCTCCACAGCCGCTAAGCCGGGATTTTCACGCCTAAAAAGGCCTTATTGACCGGCCTTACAGGTAACCGCCATGGCTGGCACCGCCCCGGTCAAGAGATAGGAGTCGACCTTCGAATCAATACACGCCGACCCACGATTATGGCCAGTATGGCCATCGCCATCAAAGGTCAGAAGCTGAGACTTCGCAAAATATTGGTGCAACGCAACTGCCCATTGATATGGCGTCGCCGGATCGCGCGTCACACCGATCACCAGGACTGGCGTAACTGAAGTGAGCGCGGTGAAATCTGTTGTGACTAGTGGTGGTGCATGCCAATACTTACACGACAACCCGGCGTACCCAAGATATGGACCGAAGATTGGCGCAGCTGCAGCGAACGCCGCCTGATCTGATTCAATCTGCGCAACCGTGCGCGGATCAGAGAAATCTAAACAGGAAATAATCTGCTGAAGATCTTCTTGGTTGCTTGTGAAGTGACCGTTGCTATCGCGATAGTTGTAATTATCGGCCATCGCAAGAAGTTTCGTTCCATTATTCTTTTTAAAGATCTCATTAAGTGCAGATGTTAGTTGTGGCCAGCCACTCTCATTGTCATAGAGTCCAGATGCGATTCCAGTAATCGCCAGCGCCTGAGTCAGCGCGCGCTTACCCACCACAATTGGTTTTACATGCACCCGGTCTAAAAGATCTGTGATCTGCTTAGATGTTATCGAAGGGTTCGCCGCCAAGTAACTCTTCAGCGCTAAATCAAATCCCTTAGCCTGATAAATATTTTGATTCGCAACTGATTCTTTTGGATCGATCGCACCATCAAGAATCATTCGGCCAACATGCGATGGATAGAGATCAGCATACAAAGTCCCAAGGTATGTTCCGTAAGACTTACCCATAAAGTTCAGATGAGAGTCTCCGAGCAAGCCACGCAAAAGTTCCATATCGCGCGCGCTATCGATTGTGCCGTAATGACCTAATCGACTACCGGCTGCAGCAGCGCACTTATCCGCAAAATCCTTCGCCGCAGCGATCGCAGTATCAAGACCTTTCTGGCCATTGACCTTGCCATCAGCTGATAGATAGGCATCTTCTTGCGCATCTGTGAGGCAGCGAATCGGTTGTGATTGGCCGATTCCACGCTCATCAAAGCCGACGATGTCGTACTTATCTGAGACAGCGGTCGAAATAATGGAATCCCAGTTATAGGCGTAATCAACACCCGATCCACCAGGTCCACCCGGGTTTACGACAAGTGATCCAAGCCGTCCAGATTTCACTGATGCCGGGTGGCGCAAGATAAAGATCGCAAATGATTGATCTGGCTCGATATGCGCGTAGTCGACCGGGACCTGCATCGTCGCGCACTGCACGCCCTTATCGCACGATGCCCACGCTAACTTCTGACTCTGATAATCAGCGAGAGAATTGAAATGTGCAGTACTAATTACCCGCGGCATGGTGTGTACATAATTGAAAACAATCGCACCGGCCATCGCAACAATCAGAAGATAGATCGGCAGTAACTTAAGACGAAGTTTCACCTGAGTTGGACCATCATCGCTTCAATCACAAGCAGCGGCGCCGCATTATGTAAAAGCTGGGCCCGGGTCTTCATGATGGTTTCAAGTTTAGCCAGTGTCTGCTCTGCCGTGCTCTTAGCGACCAGTCCATTAATAACATCAGGGATATCGGTATTGATTAACTCCGCCGCCCCACCAGATGCCCCTGACTGGACCATCAAGATATCTCGATACAGCGTCGCAATATCTAAGAGCGCACGATCTAAGTAATCACGGACCATTCGGGTCTGACGTGATTTCTGTTCTTTCTCTAACTCTTTGACCGCTTTGGCACCACCTGCGACAATCTTGGTGCCTTGTTGTCCCCACGCCTCTTTGAGTGCGACAAGTTCGGCATCATTCTTCTTCTCGGCATCACTTTCTGCCTGGCTCTTCGCCGCATCCACTAACTTCGCAGCCGCTGCAAATGCTGACGCTAAATCAACGATCGTGGTCGGTAGCTTCAAAATGTCGTTTCGAATATCGCGCGCAGCTTGATCACGTGCCAAATACCTCGCCCTACCAATATGTCCTTGCGATGCCGATGCTGCAAAGTTTGCAAGGTTGGTCGAGATCCCCTCGCCCTGCAACAAGAGTGAGACCGCAGAAGCCGATGGCGTACGAAGAGTCAGATTGCGGGTACGAGAGCGAATCGTCGGGAGCACATCACTCACCGTCGGTGCGCATAACAACCAGATCGTCCGAGTAGATGGCTCTTCAATCGCCTTCAGTAAGGCGTTCGCCGCGGATTCAGTGAGCCGATCGGCATCTTCCATCACCACGACGCGGTAGGTCGCCACCGATGGGGTCCACGCCGCCCGCGTAATGAGCTCACGGATCTCATCAATCTTGATCGATAAGCCTTCAGTCTGGATCAGCTCAACATCAGCGTGGGATCCAGATAGAGCAGTCCGGCAATCAACACAATCCCCACAGCCACCAGCACGGCAGACCAAGGCCGATGCAAATGCCAGCGCCGCATTAGATCGCCCAGATCCTGGGGGACCAGTGAAGAGCCAGGCATGGGTCATATCTTGTGATTCATCAGTGCTATCTCGCGATGCACCGACCGCGCGCTCTAATACCGCGACCGTCTCACCTTGATCGATAAGTGCGCTAAAGACCGACATGCCTAAAGTCTATCTCGGGGCTAGGACAATGCGGGAAAACGTCACTTCTTCTTATATCCCGCAGGGCATACGGGTTTAATTCCAGTCACACTCTTCAAAACTTTGCCTTTTATACAAGTAATAGTCATTTTCTTGACGATTGGAATAGCCGGCTGAGCCGATGGGGTAATTAATGGTGTGACGGTTGCAGAGGGTGTTGGGCTAGGTGAGGGAATTGGAATTGCGTTCGATGACTCCTGCGATAGCTTTACTTTTATTGTGGGGCTCGAAAAATGGAAATTGCTCGCAATTACAGTTAGGCCATCTTGGTCTTGGTTTTGAGAGATGGTTGCAATATTTGGAGTTCCATCAGAATCTGTAATCATCACATTAGCTGTTACGACTCCGTTATCGCTCAATCCCCATAAACATTTTGCCACAGCATTCGGGAAATACATCTCATAATAACCTGAAGCCAGGGATCCATTGGCACTGAAATGTGGGGAGCCTACATTCACACTGAGTGTTTTTGTCCCTTGGTCCCAGATGGGATTTCCTATTTGGTATGAATTAAACATAAAGTGCGATATCGGACCGGGAAGTTCATCAGGCATGCAGCGTGCTGGAAATCTGGAGAGAATGGCGTCATTATTTGAATCCCAGATCCAGTTGGAAAAATTGTCTACTTGACCATCGGCATACATTCGATTCGATGGTTCAGAATTACGAACTTCAGATATAACATTTCCATCTCGCATGAAATTAGTCCCAATCACCTCAAAGCGATGCGATTCAGCCACGGGGAGAGTTGGAGAAAGATCCATGATCTGCGCGCCCTTTGATGAGCCGCTCAACATGCCTGCACGGAAATTTTTAATGCGAAATATCGTGTCCCACCTTATGTTCAAACCAAAATTTACCCAGTCTGTGCAAGTTACAGGGTTTGAGACGGTTCCACACTGCAAGTCCGTCGCATCGTGACTGAAGTGAATTGCTTTCGTGTTCCGAACGTCATAAGGAAAGAACCACAAATCCACATAACCAGCATGATACGAACAGTTATTGGTTTGATACCAGCAGAGAGCTTCACCATCTTTCAGTAGAGCCAGCCGGCCAATAAATTTATCCCCTCCGTCTTGGAACTTTGCCCCAGGTAACTGCCACACTGGCGTCAAGTCTGAGTAAGCATCCATTACATGGACTGCAGCAATTTTCTCTCCGTTGGGCATGGTCGCAGTAATTGACTCAATGCAATCAGTCGATGAACTTGTTTGGCAAACGCCAAATAAGTGGAGTGGCGTGGACTGGTCAGAACTCGCAGCCGGAGAGGCAACACCTATAACTAAAAGAGTTGCAGCCACTAGGGCTCTCAGGAATTTAACCACACTATATTTTATTGGAGTAGTAGTGACCATCACTCTTAGTGATCAGTCAGAAGTCATCGCCGGCCACGGAGAGCCAAAAAATCAATACTAAACGAAGGGGGAAAAAACTACTTCTTTGCTGCATTAATTTTTAGTAGCGGCAGAGTCGACACCCGCTCTTGAATCTGAGCTGCAATATCTTCAATCGACTGGGTCGCATCAATCACTGCATAACGCTCGGGGTCGATATTTGCGAGGTTTAAGAACTCACCACGTACCCGCTCATGAAATGCCAATGGCTCTGACTCAAGTCGATCAAGGTTTGATCCAGCGCGCTTGATACCAATATCAGCTGATACATCCAAGATAAATGTCAGAGTCGGTACCAATGACTCGGTCGCCCACCGAGATATCCGTGCGACTTCAGCCGGTGCCAAGATTCGACCCGCACCTTGATACGCAATCGATGAGTCAACGTAACGATCAGTGATCACGACGGATCCAGCATCTAAGGCCGGCTTAATAATCGAATAGACATGGTGCGCACGGTCTGCTGCATAGAGCAAGGCTTCACTGCGCGGTGAGATATGCCCAGTCTCATTATCTAAAAGAATTTTGCGGATCTTGCTTCCAAGATCGGTTCCACCAGGTTCGCGTGTGAGCACAACAGTCTCACCGATCGATTCAAAA
>CAIMOX010000053.1 GCA_903843225.1 uncultured Actinomycetes bacterium
ATCTCAAAACGCTTACCTTGACGGACTGATTGCGCGAAGGTGAAACCAAGGCGTGGGAGGGCGTTGCCAACTGCCTGTCCTTGCGGATCGAGGATCTCTGGCTTCAACATAACTTCGACGATGATCTTTCCCATTTACAGCGCCTTTCCAGTAAGCAGCGTGAAAGCTGAGTTGTAACGCTCTTGCGTCTTTGCAACAACATCTGCGGGGAGTTCGGGTGGGGTGCTTTCGCGATCCCATCCTGAGTTCAGTAACCAATCACGAACAAATTGTTTATCGAAAGATGCCCGTGTACCTGAATCCCAGAAACGTGAAGAGTCCGGAGTCAAGGCCTCATCGCCTAGGCAGATATTACCCTCTGCATTGATCCCAAATTCAAACTTGGTATCGGCAAGGATGATGCCGCGCGTTGCGGCGTAATCATGTGCTCGGGTGTAGAGCTCGAGCGTTAATTCGCGCAGGCGCTCGGCTGCCGCATACCCAACGATCTCGGTTGCTTGAATAAAATCAATATTCTCATCATGGTCGCCCATTTCAGCCTTCGTGGCTGGTGTAAAGATCGGCTCAGGTAACTTATCGCCATCTTTAAGTCCCGACGGTAAGAGAATTCCACAGACGGATTGGTTCTTCTGATATTCAACCCAGCCGCTGCCAGTCAAATATCCACGTGCAACACATTCGATTGCAAACATTTTTAGTGGCTTCACAATGACTGCACGTCCTGCAACTGCTTCTGGCACGTCAGTCGAAAGAATGTGGTTGGGAACAATATCGTGTAAGAAGTTGAACCAGAAGAGTGAGAGCTGGGTCAGGAGAGCACCCTTGCCCGGAATCTGCGTTGGCAAAATATGATCAAAGGCAGAGATTCGATCAGAGGCAACGATCAATAGGTTTCCTGAATCGTTTGAATAGAGATCTCGTACCTTGCCGGAGCGCAGGTGGTTCCAACCCGCAATCTCTAGCATTATCGAATAGAGCCAGGTCGGTACTGCGCCGCGGCAGCATGTGCGGTTGTGATCGCGTCAATGCGACCAACTACTCGCAGGGTTTGAGCATGTGCATCGCCGGTGAACTCAAGTGGCTTTGCAAGAAGTGCTTCAAGCTCTGATTTATTCAGTGGAATACGGCTATCGGCTGCGATCGCATCGAGCATCGTATTTGGCTTACCGGCGCGGATTCCAAGCGCGGCTGCAACTGCATGTTCTTTAATGGTTTCGTGAGCCTCTTCGCGTCCGACCCCGGCTTTAACGCTCGCCATCAAGATCTTGGTGGTTGCAAGGAATGGCAGGTAACGAGTGAGTTCGGCAGCGATCACATCAGGGAAGGCGCCAAACTCTTGCAATACAGTCAAAAATGTTTCGATGAGACCATCGATTGCGTAAAAGGCATCAGGGAGTGCGACTCGTCGTACGACGCTGCATGAGACATCGCCTTCGTTCCATTGATCACCCGATAACTCGCCAACCATTGAGGCATAGCCACGAAGTACTACCGCCAGACCATTTACGCGCTCACAAGATCTCGTATTCATCTTGTGTGGCATCGCAGATGAGCCAACTTGTCCGGCTTTAAAACCTTCAGTGACGAGTTCGGCGCCAGCCATTAAACGAATCGATGTTGCAAGTGATGATGGCGCTGCTGCGATCTGGACAAGTGTTGTGACAACATCAAAATCGAAAGAGCGTGGGTAGATCTGACCGGTTGAATCTAGGACTCGCTCAAAACCAAGATATCCAGCGACTTCTCGCTCTAGCTCTGCATGCGATGTCGAAGATCCTAGGAGATCTACTGAATCCTGCGCTGTCCCAACTGGTCCCTTGATTCCGCGGATGGGATAACGAGAGATTAAATTCTCAAGGCGCTCATATGCAAAGAGAAGCTCTTCAGCAGCTGATGCAAAGCGCTTACCGAGGGTTGTGATTTGAGCCGGCACATTGTGGGAGCGACCAGCGATTGGTTGATCGATATATTCGGTAGCGCGGATTCCAAGGAGAGAGAGTGCAGCAACGGTGCGGTCGCGAATTAAAAGAAGTCCATCGCGAACTTGCATCGCTTCAATATTTTCAGTGAGATCACGTGATGTCATTCCGGCATGGATTGCTTCATGACCTGCGAGTACATTGAACTCTTCGATGCGAGCCTTTACATCGTGACGAGTCTGCTTCTCACGTGCATCAATCGATGCAAGATTAACTTTTGAAATAGCTGCTTCATAATCTGCAATTACTTGTGCATCAATCGCATGGCCAAGGTGTGATTGGGCCTTCATGACAGCGATCCAGAGCTTGCGCTCTGCGATGATTTTTTGCTCTGGGCTGAAGATCGCGCGCATCGCGGCCGATGCGTAACGGTCTGCGAGCAGGCTCATGGCTCAATCCTATCTTCAGGATCGATTCTTCCCGAATCAAGCCTCTGCGAGCGACTCCGACCAGACCTTATAGAGCGCCTCACGGGCTATCGGCTGAACAATCATGACGCCGCCCTTTTGGGGGAATATGTCATCTTCGCCAGCTTCGTTGACGATTACAGATCCTGCTTCGCGGGCAATCAAGGCCGCCGCAAGGTGATCGATCGGGCTGAATTTATGAATGACCGCACCGATTCCATAATTAGCAGAGACCGCTGTGAGGGTGAGTGTTCCGGCTCCCATAATGCGAAGTGTGCAGAAATTTTCATGCATGCTGTCAAGGAACTTTGTGAAGCCGCGCCATGGACGAGAGCCAGCTAATTCGGTGAGAACAACTTTCCCTGCAAGTGGAGTTGAAGTGGGTTCTGCAAAAGGCGTCTTCAGTGGCTCTCCGTTTACAAACGCGCCTCTGCCTTTGACAGCGCTAAATACTTTATCGCGCCACGGATCAATCGTTACGGCAACTAGTGGATCACGACCGAGCGCAAGTGAGAGTGAGAGTGAGCTCCACGGTGTGCGGTTTGCGAAGTTGGTTGTTCCATCCACCGGATCGATATACCAAGTCGGACGTGCAGCATCAAACTCGCCACCAAATTCTTCACCGACAATATTGTGAGTCGGGAAATTTGCAAGGATCATCTCGCGCGCATGAGATTCAATGAGTAGATCGACTTCAGTAACTAAATCTGCAGGATTGACCTTTGTTAAGACTTTGCCTGGTTCCATCCACTGACAGATTTTTACTGCCCAATGCGCAATTGATTGGCTAAGTTCTGAAGCGCGCGGTATATCAAGGGGATCTACTTCGCTCTGATCCGTAATAACTGCCTGCAACTTTGCGAGTTGGTTTGTGGTGATTGAATCAATTCCAATCGCCTTCGCCCAACGCATTGTTGGCGCATCATCGATAGTCCATGCTGATGTCTTGATGCCAAGCTTATGAACTGATTCGACTTTTTCGCGGTTCCAAAATGAGTACTGTGAATTTACTGATTCTGGCTTTAATTCTTCTATCAGAGCTGAATCAACAAGTCTCTGCTCATTCCACGGCAGCCAGATTCGCGCAGCGGATGAGCCACTACGAATAACCCGCATCCCATCGAGATCACCGCACCAAATCACTTGCTCGGCAGGCAGTTTTGAGGCTTTCACTACACCAAGGGCCGCGAGAGCATTCGCGTCTGAATCCATATCGATCAAGATTGCAGAGTTTGAGCCTACGAAAAGTTCAATAACGTCTGCAAGAGTAGGGATTCGGGTTTCAGCAAAGCCGAGCTCTGAGATCTGCGCGAGCGTTAACTCTGACGCTTTAGCAGGATGCCCCCAAAGTCGCTCGAGCGTTGGATCGTGTAAGACGATGACATGTCCATCTTTACTCTGGCGGATATCAATTTCAATGATCTGCGCACCACGAGCAATTGCAGATGAGATTGCGGCAACTGTGTTCTCACGGTGAACCGAACTATCACCTCTATGAGCTGTTGCGACAATTGTCATCTAATTATGCTACTAGTTTCCCATTGAGGTAGCGCAGAGATTTCTTAATGCCTACGTGAACATTTGCACCAACAGCAGGGATATTTTCGCTTGCGAAGATTCTAAAGGTTGCATCGGAGCGCTTCACAACAACTTCGTAGAAGTGGCCACGAGGAATAATGAGTTCAACAACCCCGGGGTGTGAACCTTCAAATGCTTGCATAGAGAGTGTGAGATCTTCAGGGCGAATACCTGTGACATGAGCACCTGGTTGGATAAGGCCGTTTACGAG
>CAIMOX010000054.1 GCA_903843225.1 uncultured Actinomycetes bacterium
CAGCGGCAGCATCGCCCTCCTCTTCAAGGCGCTCTACCTGGCTCTTTTTAACGCCTTCTTTATTAGCCTCTGTGGCCTCATCTTTTACATCTACTTCACTCATGGTTATGCCTCTCTTTTGAGCAGATTGTCTGCTTTAAAACTATTTGTGGGGGTTTGGTAGTAATTAGACTCTTACTTCTTCGGCTTCCGCTTCTTCGGCTGCTGACGTTGAGCCGGCTTCTCGGTGGGTGCTTGGCTTCCTGGGTTCTCAAGAGTCGTTCCAGTTGCAGTGCCGGTGATCGCCTCTGGGTTAGGGATGCCTTTAGCAGCACGCTTCGCCATGAGTTCGATGTAGGCCGGTGATCCTGGTGTGGGATTGCGCTTGATCACGTAGTACTGCTGACCAAAGGTCCATAAGTTTGTTGTGCCCCAATAAATCAAAACACCAACCGGGAAGTTCACACCAGATACTGCGAAAATTAAAGGGAAGACATACAACATAATTTTTTGTTGTGATTGCATCATGTCACTAGCACCATCTGTCTTTGGCATTCCCTTCACCATCAACTGACGTTGGGTGGTGAATGTTGTTGCTGACATAAAGACGATAAGTCCAATAGTGACAAGCTTTGTAGATGTGATGTGAGTGTTCAGGAAAGTATCGGACAAACTCGCACCAAAGAATTTTGCTTTTTGTGCCGAGAGAAATGCTGTAGTACCGAGACCATTTCCACCCTTAAAGACACCATGTGGGTGGTTATGCGCAATACCGTTGAGCACAGTGAAGAGAGAGAAGAAGATTGGTGCTTGTGCGATGATTGGGAAACACGATGAGAGTGGGTTTGTCTTATGCTCTTTGTAAAGCTTCATCATCTCTTCTGATTGCTTCTGGCGATCGTCTTTGTACTTCTTTTGAATCTCTTTCATTTTTGGCTGTAGAGCAGTCAGTGCGCGCTGTGATTTGATCTGCTTAACAAAGAGTGGAATCAAAATAATACGAATTAAAATCACAAGCCCGATAATGGATAGTGACCATTTGAGTGATTCGTGTGAGCTCTTTCCAACAAGATAACCAAGCATATTGTGAAGGGTGACAATGACCCAAGAAACAGCGAAATATATTGGGTTGAGGATCGTTGACATTAAGCGCTCGCCTTCAGTGTGTGTGTTATTGCTGTAAGGGGTAGGTCTTTTGATTTAACAGCGTAATCAACGCCGCCGTGAGAGAACGGATTACAACGAACCAATCGCCAAGCAGTCATGGTTATACCTCGGATTGATCCGTAAGCTCGGATCGCATCGATGGAGTATTGCGAGCAGCTTGGGTAGTACTTACAGCGAGGTGCAAAAAATGGTGAGATAAGTTTTTGATATGCGCGGATGAGGCCAATAAAGAGGTACTTCACTTCTTCGCCTCCTTCTTGGAAATTTTTGTTATTCCTTCGCGCAACTCTTCGCGATAATTTCCTTCGCTTTTAATTACCCGCACAACAAGGTGTGAGTGTGGTGGGATTTCGTGAAGGTATTCGTGGGCTGCATGTCGAAGTTGGCGGGCAATTCGGTGACGGGTAACTGATCCGCCAACAACTTTTGAGACAATAAGTCCGATCTGAGGTTCTGTTTGAAGCTGCGCATCAACCTTGAGATAGAGCACAAGTGATGCGGTGGTTGCGCGGTAACCAGTTTTTGTTACACGAGCGAAATCTTTACTGGAGCGAAGACGGTTGAGTGCTGGCAGCACGGTCGTGGCCTCTGTAAGGGGTTACGCAGAGATGCGGGTGCGGCCCTTGGCGCGACGTGATGCGAGGACTGCGCGTCCGCCACGTGTTGCCATGCGAGCGCGGAAGCCGTGCTTCTTGGCGCGCTTACGGTTATTAGGTTGGAAGGTGCGCTTTGTCATGATGAACTCCTATTTTCTCCGGTGAGCGGATTCTTACTAATGCTCTGGACCGGGCCACAGCGGGGTAGAGGATGAGGGTACAGAGCCCTGTGGATAGGGGTCAAACCGCACCCCTCCTCACTGGGGGGTTTTGGTAAGGAGAAGAGATTTCTGTGGAAAAGAAGTTGCTTTTTTCGGGCTGACCCCATACTTTCTCCCTCTATCCACAGGGTGGCTCTCTCAGGGGAGTCTCAACCTTGGGTTTAGACCACAGGTTGTGGATATCTCTGGGGAAAACCCTCATGGTGCCCACCCCTCTTTAGATCTCTTTAGACCTACCCCGGTCTCATTGAATTGAATGGGCTCAACGCAGTTGAGCCAGATTGTGAAGCTGATGTCCTTACTAGATAGCCCAGCAGCGAGCGACGCTGCTCTCGACATCACCGCTGTCTGGCGTGAAGTTATTAATGAGCTCAGCTCCCAAGCACCTCAGAACCGTGGATTCCTCGGCACAACACAAGCCCTTGGGTTGTTACAGCTCGACAATGGTGCGACCTTTTTATTAGAAGCCCCTAATCAATTTACAAAAGATTATTTAGAAGTCAAGATCAAAGTCGCACTCAATGAAATCTTGTCGACCAAACTCAATCAGAATATTACGATCGCAGTTCAAGTAAATGAATCATTAGAAGTTCCAACAGAGGATCGACTCGAGGTTGATCCCACAACTCCTGCTCTTGAAGTACACCGCCAAGGAACTGGACGTGGTGCGGATTCTAAAAGTTCTCAAGAGCCTGCTCAATTAAATCCGCGCTACATCTTCGAGACATTTGTTATTGGTGCGTCAAATCGTTTTGCTCACGCCGCTGCGGTTGCGGTTGCTGAGGCGCCTGCAAAGGCTTACAACCCGCTCTTTATTTATGGTGAGTCTGGTCTAGGTAAAACACACTTACTTCACGCGATTGGTGCCTATGCAAAAGAGTTATATGGCGCAGTTCGTGTGCGTTATGTTTCATCTGAAGAGTTCACTAATGATTTCATTAACTCGATACGTGATGATAAGGCAGCTGTTTTCAAGCAGCGTTATCGTGATTTAGATATCTTGCTTGTTGATGATATTCAGTTCTTAGAGAATAAAGAGGCGACTCAAGAAGAGTTCTTCCACACCTTCAACACTCTTTACAATGCTAATAAGCAGATTGTGATCTCGAGTGACCGCCCACCAAAGCAGTTAACAACTTTGGAAGATCGCCTTCGTTCACGATTTGAGTGGGGTCTTATTACAGATATTCAACCACCAGAGCTTGAGACTCGTATTGCGATCCTTCGTAAAAAAGCGGCGCAAGATAAACTCAATGCTCCTGATGATGTTCTTGAATATATTGGTTCGAAGATCTCATCCAATATTCGTGAGCTTGAGGGTGCGTTGATTCGCGTCACTGCTTTTGCATCCTTGAATCGCCAGCCTGTCGATTTAGGTTTGGCTGAAATTGTTCTGAAGGATTTAATCCCAGACCAGGCCGGGCCAGAGATCACCGCCGGAACCATCATGGCTCAGACCGCCACCTACTTCAGCCTCTCAATCGATGACCTCTGTGGCAGCAACCGAAGCCGGGTTTTAGTGAATGCTCGGCAGATTGCGATGTACCTCTGCCGTGAACTCACAGAGCTCAGCCTCCCTAAAATCGGTCAAAGTTTTGGCGGCCGCGACCACACCACAGTGATGCACGCCGACCGGAAGATCCGCCAATTAATGGCTGAGCGCCGATCGATCTATAACCAGGTGACAGAGTTGACCAACCGGATCAAGCAACAGACTAAAAACTAAATAGCGTGAACAAGGGAGTTACCCCCAGTTTCTTGTGGGTAACTTGTGGATAACTGTGGATAAACCGCTTTTGGGTGGGGGTAAAAAGCTCTCTTGGGGGGTTTAAAAGTTTCCCTTTTTTGAAAAGGGGGCCTTTCCACACCTTTTCCCACAAGCGGTGGAGGGCCGACACCCTAGGCGACCTGCATATATACCTTTTCTCCACAGGAAAGGGCGTTGGTTATTACGAATACCTATATTAAAGAGATTTCGATTGAGGATAGAGAGAACCTGTGAAAGGCTCTCACCAATGTAATGGAGGACGGAATGAAGTTTGTTGTTGAAAGAGAAGAACTGGTCGATGCCGTCAACTGGGTCGCCCGTAGCCTCTCATCTCGCCCCATCAAACCCGAGCTCCTTGGGATCATGATCGATGTCGATACCTCCATCACCCTCACTGGTTCAGATTTAGAGACCTCAACCAAAGCGATCCTCAAAGCAGATATCTCCAACAAAGGAAAGGTTTTAGTTCCAGGCCGCCTCTTAGCTGAGATCTCACGATCACTCCCTGCAAAACCAATCACTTTCACCTTAGAAGGCACCCGCGTACTAGTTACTGCAGGCGCAGCGAAGTTCACACTTCCTACTCTCTCCACTCTTGAGTACCCAAACCTCCCTGATCTTCCAGAGACCGCCGGTTTAATTGCCAGCGATGTCTTTGCGGCAGCCGTTAACCAAGTTGCGATCGCGGCAGGAAAAGACGACTCCCTCCCAACACTCACAGGTGTTCATGTTGAGATTAATAAAAACCAGATCACACTCGCGGCAACAGACCGTTACCGATTAGCGGTTCGCGAACTCTCATGGCAGGCGAAGAACCCAGAGATTGAAGCGACAACCCTTCTACGCGCTCGCACGCTATCTGATGCCGCGAAATCACTTACTGCCACCCACTCCCAAGTAACACTCGCTTTATCACCAACCGGATCAAGTGAACGGTTAGTTGGTTTTCTCTCTGAGTTAAAGACAATGACATCTCGAACCCTCGATGGCACCTTCCCACCATTTAGACACCTTCTCCCAACCGAATCAGTTGCTCAAGCAACCATCAGTGTTGTTGACTTCCTAGATTCAGTACGCCGTGTTGCTTTAGTTACCGATAAGACAGTCCCACTACGCCTTGATTTTGGAAATGGAATCTTGCGCCTTGAAGCCGGCGCCGGCGAAGAAGCACAAGCAACCGAAGAGCTCCAGATTGAATACAACGGAGAACCAATTGCAATCGCCTTCAACCCACAATATCTCACCGATGGTCTTCAGGCGCTTGGAACACCATTTGTTGAGATTGATTTTACTGGCGCATCTAAACCTGCGGTCTTAGTTGGAAAACATGAAGCGAGTGGCGCGAAAGATGAGTCTTATAAGTACTTACTTATGCCTATGCGCTATAGCTCTTAATTAGTCCGCTTAAACCATGCACCTCAATCACCTCTCGCTCAAGAACTTTCGTTCCTACTCAGAGCTAGAGCTACCACTCAATAAAGGCATCACGATCTTTATTGGTCGAAACGGTGAGGGCAAAACCAATATCGTAGAATCAATTCTCTATTTAGGGTTTCTCTCATCTCATCGAACCAGCAGCGATCAACCACTAGTCCAACTCGGAAATAGTTCGGCATATATCCGCGCCAAGATCGATAATGGCGAACGCGAGATTCTCATCGAATTAGAGGTTAATGCCGAAAAGGCGAACCGAGCGCGCATCAACCAGAACCCAGTTCGTAGCCAGCGCGAGTTGTATGGAATTCTGCAGGCGATCTACTTCTCCCCTGAAGATCTTGATTTAGTCCGCGGTGACCCATCAGAGCGCCGCCGTTTTATCGATCAACTCCTCATCTTGCGATCCCCCCGGATGGCTGGTGTCATTGCTGATTATGAAAGAGCAATTAGACAACGTAACTCACTTCTGAAATCACGATCATCACTTGGCTCATTAGAGTCCTGGGATCAACAAGTTGCCACCTTTGGTGGTGAGATTATCGCTGCCCGCCTCGCTACCCTCAATGAACTTATGCCGATCTTCACTGATGTGTATCGAGAGATCTCACCAGAGAAGACTGCCTGCATTACTTATAAATCAAGTATCGAGAACTCTTCAACACTACCAAGTGAAAATACCGCACTGATACTCGAAAGATTTAAAGAGGTGCGCAACCAAGAGATCGACCGTGGTCTCACACTGGTTGGACCACACCGTGATGATCTCCTGCTTATGCTTGCTGATCACTTTGTTAAAGGTTATGCATCCCATGGTGAATCGTGGTCAATTGCGCTTTCATTGAAGTTAGCAAGCTATCAACTTCTTCAAGACGATGGTCTCCAACCAATACTGATTTTGGATGATGTCTTCTCAGAGCTCGATGAAGAACGTCGCCATCGTTTGATTGCACTCGCAAATAGCGCCGAGCAAACCTTCATTACCGTCGCGGTTCAATCAGATCTACCCCCTGAGCTCACCGGAAAACTCTTCACTGTAAAATCTGGATCAGTGAAGGTGTTATGAGGTGAAGACGATATGAGCACCAACCCACCTCGTGATTTAGCCCGAGACATGTATCGCGCTTGGCGAAATCAGATTCGCAAAAGTCGAACGACCCAAGCGAGCGAATCGAGAGAGCGCGTGGATGATCCACTCAAACTCAACTCAATCCTTGATGAGATTGTTGTGAAGCGTGAATGGCAACAAGGTATTGCTGAAGGCTCACTCTTTACTGAATGGGCGAGTGTTGTTGGTAGCGATATCGCGAGCCATTGCACCCCACTCTCGTTAGTTGATGGCGCGCTCTTGATTCAAACAACCTCAACCGCTTGGGCGGTTCAACTCACCACTATGAAGAGCGCCTTACTGAAGACGATCTCCACCTCAGCTCCAGGAGCCCTGGTTGAAGAGCTCACCATCATTGGACCAGGTGCTCCCTCATGGAAGAAGGGTCTTCGGACGATCAAAGGCGCCCGCGGCCCCCGCGACACCTACAACTAATTTTCACCCCAGGTCTACTACTCACCCACAACTTCTCTTTATTTAACCCCCAGATCCACCCCCAAGCCTTGTTTTCGGCTATCTTGCCCGCCACTTTATGACTAGGATTACCGGTTGTACGAGGGAAATCGGGCCCAGGATCCATTCTGAGCCGATGTAATTGTGAGGAGTTCGGGTGACAACCACCGATTACGACGCCAGTGCGATTACCGTCCTGGAGGGCCTAGATGCCGTTCGTAAGCGCCCCGGCATGTATATCGGCTCGACCGGTGAGCGGGGCCTGCACCACCTCGTCTATGAGGTCGTAGATAACTCTGTCGATGAAGCCCTAGCCGGCTACTGCACCGAGATCCAAGTGACTATGACCGCCACCGGCGGAATCCGCGTCATTGATAACGGCCGCGGAATCCCAGTCGATCTCCACCCGATCGAAAAACGCCCAGCTCTTGAGATTGTTCTTACCGTTCTCCACGCCGGTGGAAAGTTCGGCGATGGTGGCTACTCCGTCTCTGGTGGATTACACGGCGTAGGTATCTCTGTTGTGAACGCGCTCTCCACTGATTTAGAAGTTGTTGTTCAACGCGATGGTTTTTATTGGTACCAAGAGTACAAACTCGGAGTTCCACAAGCGCCGGTGCGCAAAGGTGAAGCAACAACTGGCCTTGGTACCCAAGTAACTTTCTGGCCATCTGCTGAAATCTTTGAGACAACAGATTTCTCATTCGAAACACTCTCTGCACGTTTTCGTGAGATGGCATTCCTTAACAAAGGACTCATCTTGGTTCTCACTGATGAGCGCCCAGGCCATGTTGATGAGACAGGTAATCCAATATCAGTTCGCTACCACTACCAAGGTGGCATTATCGATTTTGTTAAACATCTCAATCAAACAAAGGGCGAGCACCACAAATCCATCATTGATATCCATGCCGAAGATACAAAACAGAAGATGTCGCTGGAGATTGCGATGCAGTGGAACTCAACATTTACTGAATCTGTCTATACCTTCGCCAACACCATTAATACTCACGAGGGCGGAACTCACGAAGAGGGATTCCGTACCGCACTTACATCGATCGTTAATAAATTTGGCGAAGAGTGGGGATTCATTCGCAAGAAGGAAGATCGCCTTACTGGTGAAGATGTCCGTGAAGGATTAACTGCGATCATCTCAATTAAAATCAGCGAACCACAATTTGAAGGTCAGACAAAGACAAAACTTGGTAACACTGAAGCAAAATCTTTCGTCCAGAAATCAATGAATGATGTCCTCACACAATGGTTTGAGAAGAACCCCACTGAAGGTAAAGAGGTTGTTCGTAAATCAATTGATGCCGCAGCAGCGCGAACCGCTGCTCGTAAGGCCCGCGACCTCTCTCGCAGTCGCAAAGGTTTACTCGAAGGACGCGGCATGCCAGGCAAGCTCGCTGATTGCCAATGGACTGATCCAGAGAAATGCGAGCTCTATATCGTTGAAGGTGACTCTGCTGGTGGCTCTACCAAGGGTGGCCGCGATTCTCGCTATCAAGCAGTACTTCCTATTCGCGGAAAGATCCTCAATGTTGAGAAGGCTCGTATCGACCGAGTACTTCAAAA